>NZ_JBFUDE010000002.1:0-994854 GCF_056404875.1 Hylemonella sp. P2_B10 | reverse complement strand
GCCGGCGTGGGTGCCACCGCGGTGGCCGGCGAAGGCGCGGCTGCCGGGACCGGTGCCGGCGCAGCCGGGGCGGGCGCAGGGGGGGCCGGGGCCGGTGCAGGTGCCGGTGGTGCGGGAACCGGTGCCGGGGCGGGCGGTGCCGGCACAGGGGCGGGTGCCGGCGGGGCGGGCACGGGTGCTGGAGGCGCAGGTACCGGTGCGGGTGCTGGCGGTGCAGGAACGGGAGCCGGTGGGGCCGGCACAGGCGCGGGGGCGGGTGCAGGGGGAGCAGGCACCGGCGCGGGTGCTGGCGGGGCTGGCACGGGCGGCGGCGGTGGTGCCGGCACGGGCACTGGCGCGGGTGTGGGCGAGGGTGCGGGCGGGGCTGGCGGCTCAGGCGGCGGCACCGGCTCGGGCGGCGGTGGCAAGGGCACCGGCTTGGGCGGCTCCACCTTCGGCGGGCGGGTTTCCTGCACGATCACCGGCGGCGGTGGCAGCGGTTGGGGTTCGGGCTTGGGCTCGGGGGGCTGGATGGGTGCGGGCTTTTGCACCACGTCGATCGCCCGCGTGGGCAGCACTGGCGTCACCGGCGCCGGTTCGCGCAGCGGTGGCGTGGTGGCGGGCGTGGTTACCGGCGCGCCCGGCGGCTTGTCCGGAATGCGGGTGATGGGCGCCAGGAATTGGTAGACCACCTGGCGCGCGGTGTGCACCGCCGGCACGGCCTGCAGGATGGCCCACAGCAGTGCGATGTGGAACACGCCGGTGCTCACCAGCGCCGGCATGGACATGCGCGGTGGGGGCGGCAGCGTGTTCGACAGCGGATCTATCATCGTCGTGGAGATCGTCGCAAAGGGCCAGACCGCAGGGGCACCCTGTGGGCGCCTCCTCCTGTGTCGGCAGCAGTGTAACCCTGGCCTGCGACTTCTCCTCACCCCGCTTGTGCAGGGTGTAACAGCAACCTGACCACGGCCGGGGCCGGGCCACGCCTTCCGCTCAGAGGGCGTGGCCGACCCCGGCGCGGTTCAGCGCATGGCGACCATCAGCTTGTCGAACTGGCGCACCGCCACCTGGTTGCCGTCCTCGCTGAACTCCAGCGTGGCGCCCGGTGCTGCATTGAAGCGCCCGGCCGCCGTGGCCTGCAACTGGTGGGCCGCCTGCTTGTTCAACTGGCTGTAGTAGCGTGTGCCGCGTTGCCACACCTTCATCACATCGCCCGAGTCAAAGCGGTAGGTGCCCACGTAGTTGTCAAACTCGTGGGGCGCCAGCTTGTACTCGGTTTTCCCTCTCACTTCCACCTGCGTGATACCAGCGTCGGCGCTCTGCGGAGCCGCTTGGGCGCTGGAAAAGCCGCTCAAGGCGGCGGCTGTCAGAATGGCCCAATAGGATGTGCGCATGATGTCTTACTCCAATGACGTTGACTGAACTGGGTACACGGCCGGCATCAGCGGGTTGTCTGTTGTTCGATGCCGGTGCCGCCACGTTAGCGGTGCGCAGTGACCTGCGGGTGGGTCGAGTGACCATCCCACGGCATCGGGTGATGAACGGCGGGGCCGGTGTCAGCGCGCGAACACCGGCCTGCTAAGCTCAGGCGGTTGTTGTTGCGAAAAAAGACAAGAGAAAGACTTCCACCCCATGGCCATCCAATGGTTTCCCGGTCACATGCATGCGACCAAGAAGGCCATCACCGAGCGCGTCAAGGACATCGACGTGGTGATCGAGCTGCTGGACGCCCGCCTGCCCGGCTCCAGCGCCAACCCGCTGCTGGCCGAGCTGACCAGCGGCCGCCCGTCGCTGAAGGTGCTGAACAAGCAGGATCTGGCCGATGCCGCGCGCACGGAGCTGTGGCTGGCCCACTACAACGCGCTGGCGGACACCCGCGCCATCGCGCTGGATGCTGGTGCGACTGCGCCGGCCAAGGCGCTGATCGCCGGCTGCCAGCAGTTGGCACCCAAGCGGGGTGGCATGGCCAAACCCATGCGGGTGCTGATCTGCGGCATCCCCAACGTCGGCAAGTCCACGCTGATCAACACGCTGACCGGCCGGCGCGCCGCCAAGACCGGCGACGAGGCCGGCATCACCAAGCTGGAGCAGCGCATCACGCTGGCCGACGACTTCTACCTGTATGACACGCCAGGCATGCTGTGGCCGCGCATCATCGTGCCGCAAAGTGGCTACAACCTGGCCGCCAGCGGCGCCGTGGGTCGCAATGCCTACGATGACCAGGAGGTGGCGCTGGAGCTGGTGGAGTACCTGGCGCGCCACTACGCCGCACTGCTGCAGGAGCGCTACAAGCTCAAGGCGGTGGAAGGCCAAAAAAGCGAACAGTTGTTGGCCGACATTGGCCGCAAGCGCGGCGCCTTGCGCAGCGGCGCGTCGGTGGACCTGCACAAGGCCGCCGAGGTGTTGATTGCCGATTTCCGCACCGCCAAGCTGGGCCGCCTGACGCTTGAGACGCCGGACGAATACGCCCAGTGGCTGGCTGCCGGCCAGGCGCAGGACGCGCTGCGCCAGGTGAAGAAGGACGCGATTGCGCTGGACCGCAAGGTGCGCTTCAAGCAGATCCCGCGCCCGCCGAGGGAAGAAAGCTAGCCGATCACTTCCAGGTCTGAGCAGGGATAGGCCACGCAGGGCAGGATGTAGCCCTCCTGCTTTTCCTCCGCGCTCAGGCCCGGCCATTCGATCTCATAGCGCACCTGGCCGCTGGCCAATTGGGCGATGCAGGTGCGGCAGTTGCCGTTGCGGCAGGAGCTGGGCCAATCGACCCCGCCCATTTCCAAAGCCACCAGCACCGGCTGGTCGGGCCAGGTGTCCACCTGCATGTCGCGCTGGGGCAGTTTGGCGATGAATTGGTCGGGCAGGGCAGTGGCTTGGCTCATGCCTGATTTATACCCGGTGTCGGACCAACGCTGCTGCGCTGCGGCACAGGAAACGCTGGCGTGCGGAGATGGCACCGCCTAGACTGCGGCCACCCAAACCGTCACTTCGGAGCGCACACCATGAACTCGCCCTTCGCCATGCTCGCCGCCACCACCGTGCTGACCTGGCTCAGCCTGATGGCGGCCAGCCTGGTTCGGGTCCAGGCGTGGACGCCACAAGGCCTGCTGCTGGCCTTTGGCAACCGCGACAACCTGCCGCCCGCCACGCCGCTGGCCGGCCGCGCCCAGCGCTGCGCGGCCAATACGCTGGAGAACTTTGTGCTGTTCGCGGGGCTGCTGCTGGCGGCGCAACTCAAAGGCGGCGATGCGGGGCAGGTGCTGCTGGGCGCCACATTGTTTTTCTGGTCGCGGTTGATCTACATCCCGGTCTACTACGCCGGCATCATCTACCTGCGCACCGCCGTCTGGACGGTCGGTGCGGTGGGCATGGTGCTGATCCTGCTGACCTTGTTTTAGTCAACGCGTCGGCTCGCGGCGGCTCAGCTCCTGTTCTTGTCGTCCTGCGCGCGGCGGCGTTCTTCCTCGATCTTGCGCTCGGCGCCGGGATTCGGGCGCGGGCTGGGCTCGGTGCGTGCCGGCGCGGGCGCCGGTGCCGGCGCTTGTACCGCCGGCCGCTGAGGGGCTGCCTGTTGCGGCGCGGGCTGCGCAGGGGCCGGCTGGGCACTGCGGGTGGGTGCCTCGGGCGGCGTCACCCGGGCGCGGGGTTGCGGCTGCGGTTCAGGCGCCCGCTGGGCCTCCGGTTGGCGCTGCTGCGGGGCCTCACGGGCAGGCGCTTCGCGTTGGGGTGTGTCTGTCTGGTTGCGCCGTTCACGGTCCATGCCACGGCGTTCGACCGGGGGCGGTGATGGCTCCACAGGGCGCACAGCAGGTGGCGCAGCTTCCAGGGGCCGGTTGATCGGCATGTCTGCGCGCGGCCGGGCAGGCTGGGGCTGTGGTTGGGCCTGCGTGGGCGGCGGTGCCATCGGGCCGACCACAGGGGGTTGTGGCTGCGGCTGAGGTGCCACCTGGTTTTGCGGCGCGCGCTCACGCTCGTCGGGCCGGCCGCGCCGCGAGCGGTCGTTGTCGGCACTGGGAGCGGGACTGGCCGGGTTGCCCTGGAGGACCGCAGTCGGTTGCCGCGGCGCTGGCCCCGGGCCGGTAGCAGCGGGCGCGACGGGGCCGACCGGTCCGACGAGGGGCGCCGCTGTTGCCGGGCCTGGTGCCGGGCCGGTGGTGGGCGCTGCGGTGGCAGGTGCGTTGGGCGCAGGCCGGTGGGCGGCGCCCGGCCATGCCATGGCGGGCGGTGGGGTGCGTGTCACCACCGGGCGCTCGCGCACGGATTCGGGGGGCTGCGGCCGGTGCCCGCCACCTTGCCCTGGCCCGGCACCACGGGGTGGCGCCACCGGCGGGGGCGCCCCCACCTGGCCCTGGGCCGCCACTTCTGGCGACACGCGCATGATGCCGCGCGTGGGCCCGTGCGCCTGGCCGAAAGCCGTGGCCGGCAACGCCGCCACGGCACCCGGCACGCGCCGGTTCACATACACCGTGTTGGCGGGATTGGGGTGGTCGTAATGGTTGCTGATCTGCGTCACGTTGATGTGCGTGTTGCTGGTGTTGACACGGGTGAAGTAACCCCGGCTGCTGTGGTAGGGCGGCCGGTACACATCACGCGGCCCCAGCGGGAACCAGGCCACGCCCGGGCCGCCTACGCCCACACGCAGCCCTGAGCCGCCAATGAAGGCCACCAGCGCCGGTGCGTACACCGGCCGCACATGGCGCGGCCCCGGCACCCAGCACCAATGGCCACGCAAGGAGACCCAACGGCCGTAATGCGAGGGTGCGAAGCCCCAGGGTGCGTTGTCCACCCAGGTCCAGCCCCACGGCCGCACCCAGACCCAGCGGCCGTCGTGGTAGGGCGCCCAATCCACCGCCACGCGGGTGGGGGTCCACACATTGCCGTACTCGGGGTCCTGGCGCCAGCTGCCATAGGCGTCCAGCTCCTGGTAGCCGATCACCACCGGTGACACGTAGCGCGCCGAAGCCGAGCGCGTCAGCGCGCGCTCGCGCTCGTTGGACCAGCGGTCGAAATCGGTCTCTGCCGGCAGCGCTGACAGCAGGTAATTGCTCAGGTTGTTGCCGACAAAGCGGTAGGACTGGCCGGGTTTGACCAGGTAGGCACCGCCCTCGCCGGTGACTTCGGCTTCGCCGCTGCGCACCGCCACCGAGGTGGCGCCGCTGGCGTCCACGCTGATGCGGTAGCTGCCGGCCTGGCGCAGCGTAACGGCCAGGTTGGGTGTGTCGATTTCAACCAGCTCGCCTTGCAGCAACTCACGCACCGCCAGGTTCACGGTGCCCTGGGCCAGCTGGAACTGGGCCACGCGTTCGCCCAGGTTCAGGATGTTCAGGCTGGTCTGGCCGTCCACCCGCAGCGCGGCGCTGCCGGTGTCCAGTTCGGCGCGGGCGGCGTTGTCGGTCCACAGCTTGTCGCCCTGGGTCAGCGGGCGGTTGACGTCGGCGTTGGTCCACTCGTCATCGCCGGCGGGGGAGAAGCTGACCATGCCGGTGGCCAGGCTCAGGCGTGCCACGCGGTCGGGCGGGTCGTCCTGGGCGTGGGCGGGCAGCGCCGCCATGCACAGTGCCAGCACGGGCAGCAACAGGGCCTGGCGCAGCAGGCGGACGGGACGGGAGGCGCGCGGGTTCCAAGACGTCATGACGGCTTCCTGAGTGTGACCAGGGTTTAACGCCCCATGTTAGGGCGCCGATGACAGTCGCGCCCAGGGGTTTACGCCCTGTTACCTGCGCAAGAAAACTGAAAGGAACTGAAAAGAACGGGACTGCGCCTGAGCTGCCGCGCGGGTCACAGTCCTGTGACAGTTTTCGGTGCGACCGGACCTAAGCTTGGCACCCATGGAACTCGTACCGCACTACATCTGGAACATGCCGTCGCGGTTGACAGGCAAGGACACCTGGCAGACCCGCGACAAGCTCACCGCCGAGCAGGCCCTGGCCTGCAACCCGGACGCCTGGCCGGTGTACCGGTCGGTGGAGTTGCGGCCGGTTGGCCGCAGTGGGGCGCCGGCTTCCAGGGCAGCGCACGCGTTCAGCTGAACTCTTGCGCCACCCAGGCGCGGCAACGCGTGCGCTGGCGCACAGACGCCGCGTGAACGGTGGCCCTAACCTGTGCAGCGTGATCGAGGTGGATTTGCTGAAATCTGCTCCGCACGCTCCAATTTACAAGGGGTCTTTCATGCGCGCTCTCTCACTGCTCCGTCCGTCCCTGTTGGCCGCCGCCATGGCCATCGCAGCCCTGGGGGCCGTCACCTTGCCCACCAGCGCCAGTGCCCAGGTGGGTGTGTATTTCGATGTTGCGCCGCCGCCGCCGCGCCACGAAGTGGTGCCAGCGCCGCGGCGCGGCTATGTGTGGGCACCGGGTTACTGGGACTTGAAAGGCCGCCGTCACGTCTGGCGGCCGGGCCATTGGGAGCGTGTGCGGCGCGGCTACCACTACGCCGAACCGACGTGGGCGCAGCGTGATGGCCGCTGGTACCTGGAGCGTGGCCGCTGGGCCCGCGGCGACCGTGACGGTGACGGTGTGCCCAACGCGGTGGACCGCCGGCCCAACGACCCGACACGGCGCTGAGGCCGACTGCAGCGCGGGTAGCCGCGCCTGAGTTGTGGTTCAACACCAAGGGCCTGCAGATGTCCATCTGCGGGCCCTTTTTCTTTGCCCGTGCCTTGATGAATCTGCTTGCCAATCCTTGACGTCGTGTTGGCTTATGCTTTCAGTCCATCCTGTCGACAAGGGGTAACGTGCGCAGAAGACATTTCATGGGTCTGGTTTCGGCCTTGACTGGCCTGGCCGGCCCCGGCGCATTCGCAGCCACCCCGGCCTACCCGGTGAAGCCGATCCGGTTGTTGGTTCCGTATGCGCCGGGTGGCGCCGGCGACATCGTGGCGCGCCTGGTGGCGAAGCAACTGGGCGAGCGCATGGGCCAACCGGTGATCGTGGACAACCGGCCCGGCCCCCTGGTCGCGATGGCCACGGTGGCCAGGGCACCGGCCGATGGTTACACCCTGGTGATGACCACCAGTGGCACGGCCCTGAGCTCGGTGCTGTTCAAGGCAGTACCGTATGACTTGATGGGCGACTTCATCCACGTCTCGACACTGGCCTCGTTTGACCTCGTGCTGCTGACCGGCAGCCAGTCAGGCTTGCAGTCCGCGGCGCAGGTGCTGGCCTATGCCAAGGCCAATCCGGGCCAGTTGAACATCGCCACCATCCAGCCGGGCAGCACGCAGCACCTGGCGGCGGAGTTGTTCAAGGCCATGGCCGGCATCAGCGCTGTCGTCGTGCCCTACAAGTCCACCGCCGATGTGGTCCTGGCCTTGCGCTCTGGGCAGGTGCAAGTGGCGCTGGAGATCCTGCCGCCGGTGCTGGGTCAAATCGCCGGCCAGGAGATCAAGGCTTTGGCGTTGACCTCAGCACACCGGTTTGCGGGCTTGCCCGATGTGCCGACCTTGGCCGAAGGCGCCGTCCCGGGCTTTGATGCCAGCTCGTGGAATGGCATCAGCGTGCCCGGCAAGACGCCGCCGGCCATCGTGTCACGGCTGGCCACCGACATCAAGGCGGTGATGGGCATGCCCGACGTGCAACAGACGCTGCATGCCATGGGCATGGTGGCGCGGGCCAGCTCGCCCGATCAAATGGCGGCACATGTGAAGGCCGAGGTTGCGAAGTGGAAGGGCGTGATCGACAAAGCGGGCATCCCATTTCAATGACGACGAACGACTGCTGGAGCCGCTCGGCCTGGCAAAGACCCGACGGGGTCGCCGGGACGGCCCAGGTGGTACAGTCTTTTTGCGGAAAGCGTGCGAAATGGGAAACGGACAGGCTACGCAAGGCGTAGCGGCAAAAGAGGTGGTGCCCGGGGCCGGACTCGAACCGGCACGCCTTGCGGCGGGGGATTTTGAGTCCCCTACGTCTACCAATTTCATCACCCGGGCATCGTTCGCGCACGGAGCGCGAAAGACGAAAATTATCGCACAGATCACAGCAGCCATGAAATACCAGAGCATTGAAGACGTCATTGGAAAAACCCCGCTGGTGGCCTTGCAGCGCATCGCCGCGCAGGACAACGCCGCGCGCGGCAACGTGATCCTGGGCAAGCTGGAGGGCAACAACCCGGCCGGCTCGGTGAAGGACAGGCCGGCCGTGTCCATGATCAAGCGCGCGCAGGAGCGTGGCGACATCAAGCCGGGCGACACGCTGATCGAGGCCACGTCGGGCAATACCGGCATCGCGCTGGCCATGGCGGCGGCCATCAAGGGCTACCGCATGGTGTTGATCATGCCGGAAGACCTGTCGGTGGAGCGCGCCCAGACCATGAAGGCCTTTGGCGCTGAGCTGATCCTGACGCCCAAGAGCGGCGGCATGGAGTACGCGCGCGACCTGGCCGAGCAGATGCAAAAGGACGGCAAGGGCCGGGTGCTGGACCAGTTCGCCAACGCGGATAACCCGCGCATCCACTACGAGACCACCGGCCCCGAGATCTGGGCCGACACCGGCGGGCGCGTGACCCACTTTGTCAGCGCCATGGGCACCACCGGCACCATCACCGGGGTGTCGAAGTTCTTGAAAGAGAAGAACCCGGACGTGCGCATCATCGGCGCCCAGCCCAGCGAGGGCTCGCGCATCCCCGGCATTCGCAAGTGGCCGCAGGAATACCTGCCCAAGATTTACGACGCGAGCCGGGTGGATGACCTGGTGCTGGTCAGCCAGGCCGATGCCGAGGAGACTTGCCGCCGCCTGGCGCGCGAAGAGGGCATCTTCGGCGGCATCTCGGCCGCCGGCGCTTGCTGGGTGGCGCTGCAACTGGCCAAGACGGTGGAGAACGCGACCATCGTCTTCGTGGTCTGCGACCGCGGCGACCGCTACCTGTCCACCGGCGTGTTCCCCGCCTGAGGCCACCAGGAGTGGACATGACACACGAATTCAAGTTCTGCCCCAACTGCGCCAACCCGCTGGAGTTCATCGCCCGGCTGGAGGACGGCGGCGAGAAGGAGCGCCTGCGCTGCGTGGCCTGCGGCTACACGCACTGGAACAACCCCACGCCGGTGCTGGCGGCGGTGATCGAATACCAGGGCCAGATACTGCTGGCGCGCAACGCCGCCTGGCCGGGCAAGATGTACGCGCTGATCACCGGCTTCATGGAGGCCGGTGAGACGCCGCAAGAGGGCATAGCGCGTGAGATTCTTGAGGAGACCAGCCTGCGCACAGATGCGCTGGACCTGATCGGCGTCTACGACTTCCAGCGCATGAACCAGATCATCATCGCCTACCACGCGGTGTGCAGCGGCGAGGTCAGCCTGTCGCCCGAGCTGGCCGATTACCGGCTCTACACGCCCGAGACCGTCAAGTGCTGGCCCGCCGGCACGGGCTATGCGCTGGCCGACTGGCTGAAGTCGCGCGGGTACACGCCGCAATTCGTGGAATTCCCCAAGCGAGCCTGATACCTTGCGGGACAGACCGTAGCGAAGCGGAGCTCTGTCTTCAACACGTTGATGGCGGCGGCCTTAGAATCCGGCAACCGAGGAAACACCATGAACATCGACCAAGAAATCGACACCCGCGGCCTGAACTGCCCGTTGCCCATCCTGAAGGCCAAGAAGGCGCTGGCGGCCATGCAAAGCGGCCAGACGCTGAAGGTGGTGGCCACCGACGCCGGCTCGGTGCGCGATTTCCAGGCGTTTGCCAAGCAGACCGGCAACGAACTGGTGGACCAGCAGACCATTGGCAACGAGTTCGTGCACGTGATGCGCCGGCGCTAAGCTGCCTTTCCGCTCAGGCAGCGGTCAAGCAAAAAAGGGCTACGGCATGCCGTAGCCCTTTTGCTTTGGGCGAGAGTGCTCAGCCCAGGCGGTTCAACTGCTCTTTAAGCTTCGCCAGTGTGGCTTCAAAATCCGCCAGCCTCTTGCGCTCCTGGTCAAGCACGGCCGGAGGCGCCTTGGCCACGAAAGCTTCATTTGACAACTTGGCCTTGCACTTGGCTATCTCACCTTCGATGCGCGCAATCTCTTTGGTTACTCGGGCTTTTTCGGCGGCCTTGTCGACCTCAACGTACAAGCACAAGCGCGTCTCGCCGACCACGGCGACCGGGGCTGTCTCAGCGGCAGCCGCCCAGGCTGCCTCCTCGTCAAACACCTTGACCTCGCTGAGCTTGGCAAGCGCTTGCAGCACCGCGCCGGAGTCTTTCAGAAACTGCCCTTCGGCCGCGCTGGCCGCGACTGCATACAGCGGCAGCTTGATGGCCGGCGAAACCTTCATCTCACCCCGCAGGTTGCGGCAAGCATCCACCAACTGCTTCAACTTGTTGATCTTGGCAATGGCGCTTTCGTCGATCTTCTCTGGCTGGCTGACCGGGTACTTGGCCACGCTGATGGAAGTATCCGGGCCACCCAGACCCGCGACGGGGGCTACCGTCTGCCACAAATCCTCGGTGATGAAGGGAATCAGCGGGTGGGCCAGCCGCAGGATGGCTTCCAGCGTGCGGATCAGCGTGCGGCGGGTGGCGCGTTGCGCGGCATCGTCGCCGGTCTGGATCTGCACCTTGGCGATTTCCAGGTACCAGTCGCAGAACTCGTCCCACACGAACTGGTAGATGGTGTTGGCCACATTGTCCAGGCGGAAGTCAGCGAAGCCCTGGGCCACCTCGGCCTCGGTCTTTTGCAGCAGCGATGAGATCCAGCGGTCGGCCGCGCTGAAGCGCATGTAACCATGGAACGGCCCGCCTGGCTGGCATTCATCCTTGGTGTGCTCTTTCAGGCCGCAGTCGTTGCCTTCGCAATTCATCAGCACAAAGCGGGTGGCGTTCCACAGCTTGTTGCAGAAATTGCGGTAGCCCTCGCAGCGCTTGGTGTCGAAGTTGATGTTGCGGCCCAGGCTGGCGTAGCTGGCCATGGTGAAGCGCAATGCATCGGCACCGTAGGCCGGCATGCCGGTGGGGAATTCCTTGCGCACGCGCGCTGCCACCTTGGGTGCGGTCTCGGGCTTGCGCAGGCCCACGGTGGATTTTTTCACCAGCGTTTCGATGTCCACGCCGTCCATCAGGTCCACCGGGTCCAGCACGTTGCCCTCGGACTTGCTCATCTTCTTGCCTTCGCTGTCGCGCACCATGCCGTGGATGTACACGGTCTTGAACGGCACGCGCCCGGTGAAGTGCGTTGTCATCATGATCATCCGCGCCACCCAGAAGAAGATGATCTCGTAGCCCGTCACCAGCACGCTGGACGGCAGGTACAGGTCCATGTCTTCCGTCGGCTTCTCACCGGCTTTCCAGCCGAGCGTGGAGAAGGGCACCAGGGCAGACGAGTACCAGGTGTCCAGCACGTCCTCGTCGCGCGTCAGCGTCTTGCCGGGCGCCTTGGCCTGCGCCTGCGCCTCGCTCTCGGCCACGTAGACCTTGCCGTCCTCGTCGTACCAGGCCGGGATCTGGTGGCCCCACCACAGCTGGCGGCTGATGCACCAGTCCTGGATGTTGTTCATCCACTGGTTGTAGGTGTTGACCCAGTTCTCGGGCACGAACTTCACGTCGCCGCTGGCCACCGCATCCACCGCTTTCTGCGCGATGGATTTGCCCGTGGGGTCTTGCGGGCTGACCTTGGTGGTGGCGACGAACCATTGGTCGGTCAACATCGGCTCCACCACCTGGCCGGTGCGGGCGCACACCGGCACCATGTGCTTGTGTGGCACGGCTTTTTCCAGGAAGCCCTGAGCCTCCAGGTCGGCCAACACCGCCTTGCGGGCGACGTAGCGGTCCATGCCACGGTAGGCCACCGGGCCGTTGTCGTTGATCTTCGCGTCCAGCGTGAAGATGGTGATCATCGGCAGGTTGTGCCGTTGTGCGCAGGCGTAGTCGTTGAAATCGTGCGCGCCGGTGATCTTGACGCAGCCGCTGCCGAATTCGCGGTCCACGAAGTCGTCGGCGATGATGGGAATCTGCCGGTCGCACAGCGGCAGGTCCACCATCTTGCCGATCAGGTGCTTGTAACGGTCGTCTTCCGGGTGTACGGCCAGCGCGCCGTCGGCCAGCATGGTTTCGGGCCGGGTGGTGGCGATGTGCATGCCGCGCATCTCGCTGCCGTCAGCGGCCTTCTGCGGGCCGTCGCTGAACGGGTACAGGATGTGCCACATGTGGCCGTCGCGCTCTTCGCTTTCCACCTCCAGGTCGGAGACGGCGCTTTTCAGCACCGGGTCCCAGTTGACCAGGCGCTTGCCACGGTAGATCAGGCCTTGCTCGTACAGCTGCACGAAGGTAGCCGTCACCGTGGCGGACAGCTTGTCGTCCATGGTGAAGTACTCGCGCTCCCAGTCCACGCTGGCGCCCATGCGGCGCATCTGTTGTGTGATGGTGTCGCCGGACTGCTTCTTCCACTCCCACACCTTGCTGACGAAGTTGGGTCGGCCAAGGTCGTAGCGGCTCAGCTTCTGGTCCTGCAACTGGCGTTCCACCACGATCTGGGTGGCGATGCCGGCGTGGTCGGTGCCCGGTACCCACACCGTGTTGTGGCCCAGCATGCGGTGGTAGCGCGTCAGCGAGTCCATGATGGTCTGGTTGAACGCGTGGCCCATGTGCAGCGTGCCGGTCACATTGGGCGGCGGCAGCTGGATCGCGAACGAAGGCTGATCGGCCTTGGCCGCATGCGTGCCCCGGTGGCCCGCCGCGCCATAGCCGCGCTGCTCCCATACCGGGCCCCAGTGGGCTTCCAGGGCGGCGGGTTCAAACGACTTGGACAGGCTGTTCAGGCCGGGTTGTTGCAGTGGGTCGGTCATGGTCTCTAGCGAGGGGTCGGTCAGGGCCTTTATGGGCAACTGACGGGCATGCCGCCAGCCTTCTCAAGCGAGGCCGGAAGCGGTTTATCGGGCCGGGAAGCTTCCATTTTATTCGACGACCACCGGTGAACCTGGCCGGTACGGATTTGTCCTACAGAGGAACGCGACTTATACGCGCAGACGGCAGCGTTGACCAAGCCTACATTCAGTCCCACGGTGAAGCGAAGTGTTGGTTGCAAGTCACCTTCAATTGCTTCCAGATGTCTCCGAACTCATTGGTTGAAACACCTGGACACAAGTGGTGACAGCACCGGCCCCGCATCGCCGATGCTTGCAACCGTGAACTCACGAAAAGGAAAAGGACGTCGTATGAAGCGCTTCGCAGTTTTCTCGCTGGCCATGGGCCTGTTCATGGCCCTGGGCATCACTGCTTGCAGCGGCAACACGGTGGACAGCGCCCTGGCGTTCAGCGCGGCGATGGAAGCCAGTGATGCGCCGGCGGGCAATTCGCCTTTGACCAAAGCCATGCCTTAGCCACGCGGATGGTCCCGCGTTTGGCGTCCCTGTGGGGCGCATCCCGCCGCCCTGCGTAAGCCTGTCGTTCCACTGACGTCGGTGACGCAATGGAGCTGTATATGGAAACAGCTGCGCCGCCGCTTGTTCAGGCCGTGTGCTTTGTCCCTTTGCCCGGCGCCAGAAACCCCATCATCGCCGCCAGCGGCAGCGCCGAGCGCGGCAGGTAGCCCATGCGCCACAGACCACCATGGTTGGCGGCGGCGCTGAACTGCTCCAGCGGGTGCGCCAGCGGGGTGGCCGGGTTGGCCACGCTGCCGGCGTAGCGCAGGTCGTGCACCCACATGGCGGCCATCAACGCGTTGGTGGTTTCGGGCGCGAACACCTCAATGCCAAAGCGGTGCGCGCCGTCAAAGCCGGCCTTCAGCGCCGCGTTCTTGGTGACGGACGTGGTGGTGGTGGATGGTGCCACATTAAAGCTGACGCGTTGCCCCTGTGCCCGCGCCACCAGCGCGCGCCATTGCTGCAGCCGCTTGGCCAGCGCGTAGTTGGGACCTTGCTCCACCACGAGCGCGTCCACCAGGCCATAGCGGCGGCCCTGGTCGCCGGTGATCAGCTCGGTGATGTGCGGGCGCAGCCAGCGCCCGGCGCTCAAGGCGCGCACCGGCGACAGCGCGGTCTGGCGCAAGGTGCTGCGCTGTGCATAGCGCAGCATCACGGCGTTGGCGATGCTTTCGGGCACGACGAAGATGTCGGTGGGCGTGGCCATGAACATGCGGCCGGTGTCGCCCTTGGCGGCGCTGACGGTCTGGGCAATGGCGTCCATGGCCAGTACCACGCGCACATGGCGCTCGCCGTCCAGGTAGGCCAGCGCGGCAATGTCCAGCGTGGGCGCAATGCCGGCCAGCCAGGCGGCGATGTCGGGTGTATCGGTCAATAGGTTGGCGCCGGCATGTTCCTGCCAGTCGGCCGGCTTGCCGGCTGACTTGCCGTGCGGTATGGGGGCCAGCAGCCGGGCGTTGCCCTGGTCCACCAGCGTGGTGATCTTCTTCCACGCCGCGGTGTTGGGCAGGTCCACCGCCACCAGGTTGGCGCGCCATTTGGCCAGCCAGGCCAGGGGGCCGGCTTCGGAGCCGGCGCCCAGCAGCACCAGGTGGCGGTCTGACAAATCCAGCCACTGCGGGTTGTCCAGCACGCGCAGCAGCGCCTGGGCATGTCCGGGCTCCACCACGCCCTGCTCCTGCCAGCGGGCGATCACATCGCGCAGTGCATTGCCTTGCAGCAGTTGGCCGCGGTAGGGTAAAGCCCAGGGCTGTACCTTGGCCGGGCCGCGGCCCTTGTGCTCATGGGTGGCCAGGCGGCGCTGCGGCGTCGCCATGGCAGCGGCCAACTCCAGTGGCTGCTTGCCGCGCACGAAATGCAACTGGCGCCAGGCCTCGTCCAGCCCCGCCTGGGCGCTGGCGACGGCGAACGCCGCATTGGCCGCACCGGCGGCGCTGAGCGCGCGCAGATGCTGCGGGTAGCCGCGCCGCCAATTGCCCTCAGCCGCCAGCGCCTGCTGGGCGGCTTCCAGCTCGGGTGTGCTGCCGGCTTCCAGCGCGGCGCCGAAGATGGCCTTGGCGGTGCGCGTGGTGCTGTGGGCGGCACCCCCCTCGCGCGGGTACTGGATGCCTTCGGTGGCGGCGGGGCTGCTTGGGGCCATGGCCGGGCTCAGGCGGCAGTGGTGCTGTCTGCTGCTGCCGGCGGCAATTTGGCGGCGGCGTCCACACATTGCTTCAACACACCGGCATCGCCCACCTGGTTGGCCAACAGCAGGATCAGCCGTGCATTCAACAACTCGGATTGTTCGCGGCTCAGGCCGGTGTGGGCGTCCAGCAGCTGTTCATAAAAGCTGTCGGAATCCTGGAAGTTCAGGCTGGTTTTCATGCTGCGCATTGTGGCTGCTTTGCCATCTTCCTCAAAGTGCCATCACAACGCGAGCGCCCGCTCGGCGGCGTGCACCAGCGCGGCATCCACGTCTTCGCCGACTGCGGCCAGGTAGCTGTCGGGGCGCAGCAGGGCCCAGCGCAGGCCGAACACGTGGGCAGCACGTTTGAGCTTGTCGTCGGGGTCTAGTACCTGCTCGCGCGCCAGTGCTGGCGTGCCCGGCGCCACCACCTGCACGCAACGCAAGGGCGCGTGCGCGGTCAGCAGGCGCAGCCGTTGCATCTCGTTGGCGCTCACTTCGCCGAACACCAACAGCAACAGATGCCCGCCGGCCCAGGCCAGCAAGTCGTTCAGCGTGCCGGGTGTGCCGTCGGCCCAGGCCAGCGCGGTGTTTTGCACCGACACACCGCCTTCGGGCTCGCACACGGCGGAGCGGTGGTAGCTGTTGGCGGTGGCCATGCGGCCGGTGTTGACCAGCTGGCGGGCGAACGGGTATTGCCGCGCCAGGCCGATGGTGGCGTCGCGAAACAGCGTTTCCACGCCAGCGGCCGGCCGCAGGAAGCGCGTGGTGCGGCTGGTCACTTTGACGTTCTCGCGGGCAGCTTGAACGCGCTCCTGGTGGTAGCTGTCCAGCAGCGTGGGCGGCGCCAGGCCCTTGTGCACGGCGGCCAGCTTCCAGGCCAGGTTGTCGGCGTCGGCAATGCCGCTGTTACCGCCACGGGCGCCAAAGGGGCTGACGATCTTGGCCGCATCGCCCATGAAGAACACACTGCCATGGCGCAACTGGTGCAGCAGCTGGCTGCGGTAGGCATAGGGCCCCACCCACACGATGTCAAAGCGCGCGTCGGGGCCAAACTGGCGGTGCAGACGCTCGCGCACCACGTCTTCGCGGCTGACTTCCTTGGGGTCGCTGTTGGCGGCCATCTGGTAGTCGATGCGCCAGACGTCATCGGCCATCAGGTGCTGCCAGACCGCGCGGTTGTCGTTGAAGGGGGCCTCTATCCAGGTGTGCCGTTCCAACGGCGGGTGCTCGTCAAAGCGCACGTCGGCAATGCACCAGCGGTCGTCGCCCAGCCGGGTGGTCTTTTCCACACCGCACCAGGCGTGGAAGGGGCTGGCCGAGCCGGTGGCATCCACCACGTGGTCGGCCTGCAGCGTGTAGCGGCCGGCCGGTGTGTCCACCTCCAGTGTGGCGTAACCGTCGTGCTGGCTGAAGCCCACCACGCGCGATTTCCAGCGCAGGTCGATCTGGCCCAGCTCGGCAATGCGCTCCACCAGGAAGCCCTCGATGTAGAACTGCTGGATGTTGATGAAGGGCGGCTGGCTGGACAGGCCAAACGCGTCCTGCTGGCGCAGGTCGAACGCGTACACCTCGTCGTTGCCGGCGAAGGTGCGGCCCACGCTCCATTGCACGCCGCGCGCGGCGATGCGCTCATACAACCCCAGGCGGTGGAAGATCTCCAGCGACTTTTGCGTGTAGCAGATGCCGCGCGAAGCCGCTCCGCGCACGCCCACGGTGTCGTCTTCGTCCAGCAGCACCGCTGGCACGCCGAGCTTGGCCAGCGCGCAGGCCAGCGTCAGCCCGCTGATGCCGGCGCCGACGATGACGATGGGCGCGCGCTGCACCTGCCCGTTGCGCAGCACCTCGGGCGCCACGAAGGGGTAGCGCGGCAGCTCATAGGCGCTGCCCTGCGCGAACTCGTAGCCGTTGGTGTAGGCGGCGTCCCTGTAGTCCCGCTCGCCGGTGGTGGCCTGTGCCATCTGTACCGGCCCTCAGTGCGCCTGCTTGGCGGCTGTCACCTCGGGGCGGTCGTTCTGCTGCGGCTTCAGCGGTGCCGTGGCCTTGCCGGCGGCGCGGTCCGCTCGCCATTGCTCCTTGCGCGCATTCCATTCCTTCAGGCGGCTGTGGGCCACCTTGCTTTCCTCCAGCATCTCGAACTCATCGGCGACCTGGGCTGACAGCTCCAGCCGTATGCCGTTGGGGTCGAAAAAATAGATGCTCTTGAAGACGTGGTGGTCGGTCACGCCCAGCACCTCGATGCCGTGCGCCTGCAGCCGCGCCTTCATGCTGTCCAGCTCGGCGATGGAATTGACGCGAAAGGCAACGTGGTTGACCCACAGCGGCGTGTTGGGTGACGGCTCGGCGGCCTGATCGTCACCCAGGTCAAAGAAGGCGATGAAGGAGCCGTCCTGCAGGCGGAAGAAGAAGTGCGTATAGGGGCAGTACTCGCCGGTGCTGGGCACATGGTCGCTCTGGATGATGTGGTACAGCGGCAGCCCCAGGATGTCTTCGTAGAAGTGCCGGGTCTCCTCGGCGTCGCGGGCGCGGTAGGCGTAGTGGTGCAACTGCTGTATGGGCGGCGGCGCCGGCAGCGCATTGGCGATGGAGGAGGGGGTGGTCATGGTCTGAGTCTCTTTGTGAGGTCGGCTTTTTTGCAGCCGTGGCGTCAACTGTACCTCTGCCGGCGCCGTGCTTGCCACGGAAGTTCTTTCGGGCTTGACGGGGATCAGGGAATATGGATTAATGATAAGCATTGACTTATATAAGTCGATAGTTAAAGACAATGCGTTGCATTGAAGCAGCCAATTAGACGTTGGCCGGTTTCAGGACTAGGCTGTTCCTGTCTTTGGCATGGCCCAAGGCATGTGTCCGTTCCCATCCACGCTTTCACTCCAAGGAGATTTCCATGGCTGCACTCAAAGGCTCGAAGACGGAAGAAAACCTGAAAGCCGCCTTCGCGGGCGAGTCTCAGGCCAACCGCCGCTACCTGTACTTCGCGAACAAGGCCGACATTGAAGGCCAGAACGACGTCGCGGCCCTGTTCCGTTCCACCGCCGAAGGCGAGACCGGCCATGCCCATGGCCACCTGGAATGGCTGGAGCAGTGCGGTGACCCGGCCACCGGCCTGCCCATCGGCCCCACCCGCGACAACCTGAAGGCGGCGGTGGCGGGCGAGACGCACGAGTACACCGACATGTACCCTGGCATGGCCAAGACCGCGCGCGAAGAAGGCCACGACGAGATCGCCGACTGGTTCGAAACCCTGGCCAAGGCCGAGCGTTCGCACGCCAACCGCTACGCCAAGGCGCTGGCCGAGCTGGTGGACTGACCGCTCACCTGGCGCGTCGCGGCGCGCCACAGCGTCATCAACGCTGCGTGTTGGGCATTGCCAGACCGGCAGTGCCCAATGCGAAGCCTTGAGTTTCTCCGGCCTTGTTTCCCCTTCAGACACCCGCCAGAAAGAACCAGCCATGTCTGTACGCGAAGGTAATCTGGACGCCCCCACACGCCACCCCATAGACTGGAAGGGCGCTGACTACTACAACGAAGAAGCCACCTTCAAGGAGCTGGAGCGCATCTTCGACATCTGCCACGGCTGCCGGCGTTGCGTCAGCCTGTGCGGCTCCTTCCCCACGCTGTTCGACCTGGTGGACGAGAGCAAGACGATGGAGGTGGACGGTGTCGCCAAGCAGGACTACTGGAAGGTGGTGGACCAGTGCTACCTGTGCGACCTGTGCTACATGACCAAGTGCCCCTATGTGCCGCCGCATCCGTGGAACCTGGACTTTCCGCACACCATGCTGCGTGCCAAGGCCATCAAGTTCAAGAAGGGCGAGGTCAAGGCCGGCGAGCGGTTTTTGGCCTCTACCGATGTGCACGGCCAGTTCGCCGGCATTCCCGTCGTGGTGCAGGTGGCCAATGCGGTGAACAAGACCAAGCCGGCCCGTGCGGCGATGGAAAGTTTGCTGGGTGTGGACCGCAATGCCTGGTTGCCGGCGCTGGCCACGCGCAAGTTTCGTTCGGGCGCGGCGAAATCGGCGCCGCACCCGGTGAAGGACGGCGAGAAGACCCCCGGCAAAGTGGCCATCTACGCCACCTGCTATGTCAACTACAACGAGCCGGGCATAGGGCAGGACCTGCTGAAGATCCTGGACCACAACGCCATCCCCTATGTGTTGGTGGACAAGGAAAGCTGCTGCGGCATGCCCAAGCTGGAGCTGGGCGACCTGGATGCGGTGGACAGCCATAAGCAGACCAACGTGCCCGTGTTGGCGCGCTACGCGAAAGAGGGTTACGCCATCCTGGCCGCCGTGCCCAGCTGCGCGCTGATGTTCAAGCAGGAACTGCCGCTGATGTACCCGCAGGACGCTGATGTGCAGTTGGTCAAGGAAGCCATGTGGGACCCGTTCGAGTACCTGATGGCGCGCAAGCGCGATGGTCTGTTGAAGGTGGAGTTTTCGCAGCCGCTGGGCAAGGTCAGCTACCAGATTCCCTGCCACGGCCGGGTGCAGAACATTGGCAAGAAGACCGAGGAGATGCTGAAGATGGTGCCCGGCACCAGCGTGCACACGCACGAGCGCTGCTCGGGCCATGCCGGCACCTTCGGCGTGAAGAAGGCCACACACCAGCAAGCCATGAAGATTGGCAAACCCTTGTTCAAGGCCATGGCCAACCACAAGGACGGTGGCCTGCCGGACGTGATCAGCAGTGATTGTCCGCTGGGCGGCCACCACATCGCCCAGGGCTTTGAAGTCAACGCGCTGGGCAATCCGCCGCAAAAGCATCCGCTGACGCTGGTGCGCGAAGCGTATGGACTGAAATAACACCGGAAATTGGACTCTGACCCCAAGATGATTACCCGCGACAGCCTGATGACGCTGGAGGCCTACAGCAAGTACCGCAAGGAACACAAGGCCGAGATCATTGCGCACCGCAAGCTGCGCAGTGTGGCCTTGGGCGAGCACGTGCATGTGCAGTTCGAGAGCGAAAACACCATGCGCTACCAGATCCAGGAGATGCTGCGCATCGAGAAGATCTTCGAGGAAGAAGGCATACAGCAGGAGATCGACGCCTATGCGCCGCTGGTGCCCGATGGCAGCAACTGGAAAGCCACCATGATGATCGAGTACCCCGACGTCAACCAGCGCAAGCGCGAGCTGGCCCGGCTGATCGGGGTGGAGGACCGCATGTTTGTCGAGGTAGAGGGGCACGCCAGGGTCTATGCCATCGCCGACGAGGACCTGGCGCGCGAGAACGACGAGAAAACATCCGCGGTGCACTTCCTGCGCTTCGAGTTCTCGCCACCCATGCGCGCCGCCATCGAGGCCGGCGCAGCGGTGACGCTGGGCTGTGACCACACCCACTACCCGGCCCATGTGAGCATCCGGGACGACACGCTGGCCTCTCTGGCCGGGGATTTCCGGTAGCGCCGCAGGGCTGGCCCCGCAGTTTCTGGATAATCAAGGCTTCTACGAGAAGCCCGTCTGACCTTGCATGCTGTTCCTGATTTCCCCGGCCAAAGCGCTGGACTATGACACCCCGGTGCCGGCCGAGTTGCCGCACACCCGGCCGCTCTTCGCTCGGCAGTCGGCCGAGCTGATTGGCGTCATGCGCCAGAAGACCTCCGCGCAGGTGGCCCAGATGATGGAACTGAGCGAGTCACTGGCGGATCTGAATGTGAAGCGCTACAAGGCCTGGTCCAGCCGCTTCACCGCGAAGAACTCGCGCCAGGCGGTGCTGGCCTTTGACGGTGATGTCTACGGCGGCCTGCAGGCGCGCAGTCTGGGTGCAGAAGACCTGGATTGGGCGCAGCAACACCTGTGCATCCTGAGCGGCCTGTACGGCGTGTTGCGGCCGCTGGACTGGATACAGCCTTACCGGCTGGAGATGGGCGTGCGCGTGGCGACGACCAAGGCCAAGGATCTGTACGGCTACTGGAACCCGATGCTGACCGACTACCTGAACCAGCGCCTGAAGGCGGACGCCTCGCCGGTGCTGGTGAACCTGGCTTCGACCGAATACTTCGGCGCGGTGCAGCGCAAGGCCTTGAAAGCCCGGGTGGTGGAGTGCCGCTTTGAGGACTTTCATGGTGGCAGCTACAAGGTCATCAGCTTCAACGCCAAACGGGCCCGCGGCCTGATGGCACGCTATGCGGTTCAACAACGCGCGATGACGCCCAAGTCGCTGGAGAATTTCACCGCCGAAGGCTTTGCCTTCGCGCCTGCGGTGTCCCAGCCAGACCAGTTGGTGTTTCGGCGCAAGCTTTGAGGGGCAAGACCGTGAGCCAGAACAAACCCATGCTGCACCAGGTGGTGACCTCCGAGCTGAGGGCCTGGATCATCGCCCAGGCCCAGGCTGGCCAGCACCCCGACGTGGTGCTCAAGGCCATGCTGGCCTCCGGCTGGCAGCAAGACGTGGCCATCGCCGCGATGGAAAAGACCATGCAGGAGTATGTGGACGAGCAGCAGCTGATGGCCAAGCTGCCGCCGCAGGTGCCGGTGCCGCAGCCGGCCATGGAACCGTCGGCGCTGTACGCGGATGCCGGCGACCGCCGGGTGCACGTGGTCAGCAGCGTGGCCGAGCCGCACGTGGTGGTGTTTGGCAACCTGCTCAGCGACGAGGAGTGCGATGCGCTGATCGCCGCCGCCAAGCCGCGCATGGTGCGCTCCATGACGGTGGCCACGCAGACCGGCGGCGAAGAGGTCCATGTGGACCGCACCAGCATGGGCATGTTCTTCGAGCGCGGCGAGAACGAGGTGGTCAAGCGGGTGGAGGCGCGCATCGCCAAGCTGCTGAACTGGCCGGTGGAGCATGGCGAGGGCCTGCAGATCCTGCACTACAAGCCGGGTGCCGAGTACAAGCCGCATTACGACTATTTCGACCCCAACGAGCCCGGCACGCCCAAGATCGTGCAGCGTGGCGGCCAGCGTGTGGCCACGCTGATCATGTACCTGGCCGAGCCCGAGCGCGGCGGCGGCACCACCTTCCCCGACATCAAGCTGGAAGTGGCGCCCAAGCGCGGCCACGGCGTGTTCTTCAGCTATGCGCGGCCGCACCCCTCCACGCTGACGCTGCACGGCGGCGCACCGGTGCTGCAGGGCGAGAAGTGGATCGCCACCAAATGGCTGCGCGAGCGGGTCTTTAAATGAACGGAAACTGACTATGAAGGTCCGCGCCAATGGCATAGACATCGAGGTGGAAGACACCGGCCCCGGCGCGCCTGGCGAGCAGCGCCCGGTGGTGCTGTTGATCATGGGCCTGGGCATGCAGCTGATCGCCTGGCCGCAGTCCCTGGTGCAGGCGCTGGTGGATGCCGGCTACCGCGTGGTGCGCCATGACAACCGCGACATCGGCCTGTCCCAGCATTTCGACCACCTGGGCAAGCCCAAGCTGTTGTGGCAACTGCTGAAGCACAAGCTGGGCCTGCCGCTGCGCGCGCCCTACACACTGCACGACATGGCACTGGACGCCCTGGGCGCGCTGGATGCCTTGGGCGTGGACAAGGCGCACATCGTGGGCGTCAGCATGGGCGGCATGATTGCCCAGCGCGTGGCGCTGGCCGCCCCTGAGCGCGTGCTCAGCCTGACCAGCATCATGAGTTCCAGCGGCGCGCGCGGCCTGCCGCAGGCACGCCCGGAGGTGCTGGCAGCGCTGATGGGCCGCCCGGCCAGCACCAGTGCGCAGGACATCCTGGCCCATTACGTGAAGTTGTTCAAGGTGATCGGCAGCCCCGGCTTCCCCCTGAGCGAGGACGAGATGCGCGAACGCATCCTGGTCGGCGTGCAGCGCAGCTTCCACCCGGTGGGCACGCTGCGCCAGATGGTGGCCATCGCCGCCGACACGCGCCGCGCTGCCGAGCTGGCGACACTGCGCTGCCGCACGCTGGTGCTGCATGGCCGCGCCGACCCGCTGGTGCCCTTTGCCTGCGGCGAAGACACGGCGCGGCGCATCCCCGGTGCCGCCTTGATCGGCATTGAGGGCATGGGGCACGACCTGCCGCCCGGCGTGGTGCAGCGGCTGCTGGTGCCCATGCTGGCGCACATGGGGCTGACGCGAGCGGGCGCAACATGAACACGGCCGAACAATCCCAGCTGGGCAAGGTTTCGGCCTATGTGGACCGTTACGACGCCAGCCTGCTGTTTCCCATTCCGCGCGCGCCCAAGCGCGCCGAGATCGGCTTGGGCAGCGCCGTGCCGTTCTTCGGTGCCGACCTGTGGACGGCGTTTGAGCTCAGCTGGCTGAACCCGCGCGGCAAGCCGCAGGTGGCGCTGGCCCAGTTTGTGGTGCCCTGCGAGAGCCTGAACATTGTCGAGAGCAAGTCCTTCAAGCTGTACCTGAACAGCTTCAACAACAGCACGTTTGCCGACGCCCAGGCGGTGCGCGACAGGCTGCGCGCCGACATCTCCGAGGCGGTGTGGCGCGGTGCGCCGGCGCCGGCGGGCGTCGGTGTGAAGCTGCTGCTGCCCGAAGAGTTCGACAAAAGTGCCGTGCACGAGCTCGATGGTCTGAGCCTGGACCGGCTGGACATTGAGTGCACCCATTACACGCCCGCGCCCGAGCTGTTGCGTGCCGCCGTTGGCGATCAGCCGGTCACCGAAGTGCTGACCAGCAACCTGCTGAAGAGCAATTGCCTGGTGACCGGCCAACCCGACTGGGGCAGCGTGCAGATCGCCTACAGTGGAGCGCAGATCGACCAGGAGGGCCTGCTGCAATACCTGGTGAGTTTTCGCAACCACAACGAGTTCCATGAGCAGTGCGTGGAGCGCATCTTCATGGACATCTGGAACCGCTGCCAGCCCGCCAAGCTCGCCGTCTATGCCCGCTACACCCGCCGCGGCGGGTTGGACATCAACCCCTACCGCACCAGCCACCCGGTGGCGCTGCCCGCCAACGTGCGCACCGCGCGCCAATGAACCCACTGCTCGCTCACGCCCATGCTCACCCCCCAGCAACAACAGCAATTCCAGCAAGACGGCTACCTGGTGCTGCCCGATTTCAAGTCTGCCGATGAAGTGGCCGCGCTGCGTCAGCAGGCCATGGCCATCGTCGATGCCTTCGATCCTCGTGAGAGCATCAGCATCTTCACCACCCAGGAGCAGGCGCGCAAGGTGGACACCTACTTCATGGAGTCCGCCGACAAGGTGCGCTGTTTTTTCGAGGAAGAGGCGTTCGATGAGCGAGGTCAGCTGAAGCAGGCCAAGGCGTTGTCCATCAACAAGATAGGCCACGCCATGCACGACCTGGACCCGGTGTTCGCGCAGTTCTCGCGCGGCGACAAGCTGGCCGCACTGGCGGCCGACCTGGGGCTGGCACAGCCGCAAATCTGGCAGTCCATGTACATCTTCAAGCAGCCGGGCATAGGCGGTGAAGTCAACTGGCACCAGGACGCCACCTTCTTCGACACCACGCCCATCAGCGTCACCACCTTCTGGTTCGCGTTGGAAGACGCCACGCGCGACAACGGCTGCCTATGGGCCGAGCCGGGCGGCCACCGTGGCCCGCTGCGCGAGCGTTTCGTCAAGGCTGGTGACGGCGCCGCGATGGAAAAGCTCGACGCCACGCCCTGGCCCGACAACCGCACTGCCGTGCCGCTGGAGGTGCGTGCCGGCGCGTTGGTGGTGTTCCACGGCCTGTTGCCGCACTACAGCGCGCCTAACCGGTCAGCGGTATCACGCCATGCCTACACGCTGCATGTGACGGATGCGCGCACGCAGTACTCGCCGCGCAACTGGTTGCAACGCGATGCGCACTTGCCGGTGCGCGGTTTCTAACACCGTTGGAGCACGCTGCTGTGAGCGACGCCACGTTCGAACAGCAGTTGAAGAACTTCATAGCGCCCTCGCCAGCCCGTTTGACGGCCGATAGGACGGCCGGGATTGTGGCCGGATTGTGACGCCAGCTTTGATCGGGATCTGACAAGCAGGCCCGCAGCCAGGTCCGCGCGACCCATGTTTCACTCTTGCAGTGGCTTCAAATTGCCCGGGCTGCAGGCTGAACCCAGCCGCGTCCGCGTGTGACTTAGTTCACGCTCTCATCACACTCTTTGGAGTGCACTCCCTACCATTCAAACCATGGCGGCAAGGGTCCTCGCGCCGTCAAACTCCGGCGAACAGCCGGGCCATTGGTTCAACTTTCAGGGAGCTGGGCATGCAACTACAAACCGTCGAAACAATCAGCCAGTTACCTGGCCCGGCCGGCATGCTGGCCGACCCCGGAGCGGATGGCGCCGGCGAATACCTGGCCTTTCGCCTGAGGGGACAGGAATACGCCGCCGACATCCTGGACGTGCAGGAAATCCGCCACTTCGAGCAGCCCACCCGCATGTTGGGCGCTGCCGACTTCGTGCTGGGCGTGCAAAACCTGCGCGGCGCCATCGTTCCCATTCTGGACTTGCGCTTGCGGCTGGGTCTGCCCGCCAGTTATGACAGCCAGACGGTCACGGTGTTGCTGAACCTGGCCGCCGGCACGGTGGGGCTGGTGGTGGATTCGGTGTCCGATGTGGTGACGCTGGCTGGCGAAGATATTCAACCCATGCCGGCG
This sequence comes from Hylemonella sp. P2_B10, assembly GCF_056404875.1. Taxonomy (NCBI): domain Bacteria; kingdom Pseudomonadati; phylum Pseudomonadota; class Betaproteobacteria; order Burkholderiales; family Comamonadaceae; genus Hylemonella; species Hylemonella sp. P2_B10. Next base: position 969,371 of record NZ_JBFUDE010000002.1, on the reverse strand, counting down.
CTGAATGACAGCGCCGACGTGCGCTTGTTCCAGGGCCTGGCCAGCACCTGCCAGGGTGAGCTGGCGCGCACCCTGGTGCTGGTGAATTTCGAGGCCCTGCTGCCTGCCGGCAAGCCACTGTCCAAACTGTCTGTTGAATAAGGGGATGACCATGAATTTGCGCAATGTGAGCATTCGTTCCCGGCTTAGCCTGGCGTTTGTCGGCCTGTCGCTGGTGGTGGTGGGGGTGTCGGCGCTGGCGCTGACGGCCCTGTCCGATGCCAATGCCCGCTTTACCAACTACACCGGTGGCCTGAACGCCCGCGCCGCTATGGTGGCCCACCTGCGCGCCGCGGTGGACGACCGTGCCATTGCCGCCCGCAACCTGGTGCTGGTGACCAAGGATGCCGACCTCGCGGTGGAGAAGGCCGCCGTGGTGCGTGCCCACCAGGACGTGCAGGACAGCCTGGCCCAGTTGAACAAGATGATGGCCAATGGCGTGGGCGTGTCCGAACAGGGCCGCAAGCTGGTGGCCGAGATCGACAAGGTGGAGCAGGCCTATGGCCCGGTGGCGCTGGCCATTGTGGACCTGGCACTGAAGCAGCAGCGCGAGCAGGCCATCGCGCGCATGAACACGGACTGCCGGCCGCTGCTGGCGGCGCTCGTCAAGGCCACCAACGACTATGCCCAGTTCACCGCCGTGCGCACCCGCGATCTGGAAGCTGCCGCCGCCGCCGACTACGAGGGCCAGCGCAACCTGATGGGTGGGCTGTGCCTGGCCGCCGTGGCCGCTGCCTTGTTGGCTGGCTGGCTGATCACCCGTTCCATCACCCGTCCGCTGGCTCGTGCGGTGGTGGCCGCTGACCGCATCGCCGATGGCGAGCTCGGCGCAGCCATTGTGGTGAATTCCACGGACGAGACCGGCCGCCTGCTGGGCAGCCTGCAACGCATGCAGCAAAGCCTGGTGGACACCGTGAGCGCCGTGCGCCGCAATGCCGACAGCGTGTCGGTGGCCAGCCGCGAGATTGCACAAGGCAACAACGACCTGAGCCAGCGCACCGAGCAGCAAGCTTCTGCCCTGCAGCAGACCGCCGCGTCGATGGAGGAACTGGGCAGCACCGTACGCACCAACGCCGGTCATGCGCAGCAGGCAGGTCAGCTGGCCATCGTGGCCTCGCAGGTCGCCGTCAAGGGCGGTGATGTGGTGGGCCAGGTGGTGCAGACCATGAAAGGCATCACCGACAGCTCGCAGCAGATTTCCGAGATCATCAGTGTCATTGATGGTATTGCCTTCCAGACCAACATCCTGGCCTTGAACGCCGCCGTGGAAGCGGCGCGGGCCGGTGACCAGGGGCGCGGCTTTGCCGTGGTGGCTGCCGAGGTGCGCAACCTGGCGCAGCGCAGTGCCCAGGCCGCCAAGGAGATCAAGGGCCTGATCACCGCCAGCGTGCAGCGGGTGGAGCAGGGCAGCACGCTGGTGGACCAGGCCGGCAGCACCATGCAGGAGCTGGTGGCCTCGGTCAAGCGCGTGTCGGACATCATGGGTGAGATCAGTGCAGCCAGCGACGCGCAAAGCCAGGCCGTGTCGCAGGTGGGTGCCGCCGTCAGCCAGATGGACCAGGCGACGCAGCAAAACGCCGCGTTGGTGGAAGAGAGCGCCGCTGCAGCCACCAGCTTGAGCACCCAGGCCGAGCAGTTGGTGCAGGCTGTGGCCGTGTTCCGCTGCGAGGACCAGCCGGCCGCCGTCGCCGCCCGGCCAGCCCGTGCTGAAGCACCGGTGACCCCGACCGCGCCGGTGGCTGCTGCCAGCAAGCCCACGGTGGAGCGCCGCAGCCCCAACCGGGCCACCAATGTGCGCCGCCTGCCCGCGACCGACAAGGTCGCCGTACCGCTGGCTTCCGCCAACGTGGTGCAGCCAGTGGCCCGCACCGGCACTGACGACTGGGCTGCTTTCTAAGGGAGCCGGCCACACCACCGGCGGGCAACCTGCCGGTGAGTCATGCACAAACAGGGGCGGTTCTCAACCGCCCCTTTTCATGGTCTGGCGGGCTTCTTGCGGCGCGTTGCAGCTACCGGCTTTGCGCCGGGCACAGCGGCCATCTGCCGGCGCAAGAAGTCCACCGCGAATTCGGCCGTGGGTGAGTAGCTGCGCCCTTTCAGCGACACCACGCCCAGCTCCGAGTACTGCTGCGGCATGCCCACCACCTCCAGCAGCAGCATGTCGCCGCTGGCGACCTCATTCACCACCACGTCGGTGACGGCGGCCATCACCGTGTCGGTGGTCAGCGCCACGCGCTTGAGCAGGTGCAGGTCGTCACACTCCACCGCGATGGGCAGGCGCTGGCCATCGTCCAGCCCGAACATGCCGGTCAGCACCCGCGTCACCTCCGGCGGCAGGCGCACGCTGGCCAGGCCGTAGGGCAGCAAGTCGGCCGGCAGCAGGCCTCTTGTCAGCGCCAGCACCGGGTGGCCGCGGCGGACGTAGAAACCGGCGCTCTGGTGGCCGATGTGCTCGATGCTCAGGTCATGCGCCGGTGGCACATTGCGCACATCGGCAACAAAAAAATCCAGCTCTTCGGCGCGCAGGTGCTCCAGCAGATAGCGCCAGTTGTTGACCTCTACCCGGCTGTTGATGCCGGGGTAGCGGGTGCGCAGCTCGGTGATCAGCCGCGGCACCAGCGCCACCGCCGGGAACGGCCCGACGCCGAAGGCCAGGTCACCCATCAACCGCTCGCGGTACAGGTCCACGTCGCGCTCCAGGCAACGGCTGTCGAACAGCAGCTTGCGCGCCCGCTCGATGACGAACTGCCCGGCCGAGGTGCAGGTGACCTCGGGCATGCCGCGGTCGAACAGCTGCAGGCCCAGTTCGGCCTCGGCGGCCTGGATGCTGCGGCTGAAGGCCGGCTGGCTCAGGTGCACGCGGCTGGCCGCGCGGCCGAAGTGGCGCTCATCGGCCAGGGCCACCAGGTGCTTGAGCCGTCTCAGGTCCATGCCGGTGTCGGGCCCACGCCGTTCAGGCCGCCTTCTTGGCGCGCCGCCGGGCGATTTGGGCCTGCTTGGGCAGCGTCACGGTGAAACGCGCGCCATGCGGTTGCTCTTCATCCAGTTGCACGCTGCCGCCCAGGCGCTTGGTGACCAGGTTGTGCACGATGTTCAGTCCCAGCCCGGTGCCGCCTCGGCCCATGCGGGTGGTGAAGAAGGGGTCAAACACCTTGCCGCGGTGTTCCACCGGAATGCCGTTGCCATTGTCGCGCACCACCAGATGCACCACGCCGTCGCCATCGCTGGCTTCCACGCTGACCAGGCCCTCACTGAGGCCCTCAAAGGCGTGGATCTGGGCGTTGACCACCAGGTTGGACACCACCTGCCCCAGCATGCCGGGGTAGCTGTCCATGGCTATGCCGGGGGCGGCCACCAGTTGCAGCCGCACGCCGCCGCTCTTGAAGCGCGGCTGCAGCGTGGAGATGATCTCAGTGAGCGTCTGCGCCAGGTCGAACGGGCGGCGCTGCTCGGAGATCTGGTCGGCCGCCACCTGCTTGAAGTTCTTGATCAGCTCGGCGGCACGGAACAACGAGCGCTCCATGATCTCGAAACCGTCCTGGCTGGTGGTGGCGTAGTCCATCAGGAAGGACTTGCGCACCTGGTTGGAGTCGGCCGCTGCGCGCAGCGTTTTCAACTGCTCTTTCAGCGCCGTGCCTATGGTCAGCGCGTTGCCTATGGGGGTGTTGAGCTCGTGCGCGATGCCGGCCACCATGCGGCCCAGCGAGGCCAGCTTCTCGCTGTTGACCAGCTCCTGCTGGGCCTGCTTCAGGTCGTTGAGCGCGTTGCTCAGCTCGGCGGTGCGCTCGGCCACGCTGGCCTCCAGCCGCTCGTTGTGCAGCTCCAGCGTGGCCTCGGCGCGCCGGCGCACCTCGATCTCCACCTTCAGCTCGCCGATCAGGGACTTCAGCGCCTCGCGCGTCTTGTCCAGGCTCTGGCCCAGGCGGCCCAACTCATCCGTGCGCTCCCACACCAGCGGCTGGTCCAGGCGCCCGGCGGCGATGGCCTCGGACTGGTTCACCAGCTTGTCGATGGGCGCTGTCATGCGCCATTGCAGCGTGAAGACGATCAGCAGCAGCGTCACCACCGTGGACAGGCTGGTGCGCAGCAGGAAGTCGGCACGCGCGCTGTGGCTGCTGATGGCCAGCGCCGCCTTGCTGATGGTCAGCGTCAGGCCGCCCACCACTTCGGAGCCCACCCGCACCTCGCGTTCGGATTGCACGATGTCGGCGTTGGCCGTCTGGTGCTGGGCAATGCGCTCGAAGAAAATCTTGCCCGAGGGCAGGTTGCGCAGCGTCACGCGCAGCATGCGCGGGTCGCTCATCACCGCGTCCACCATGGGCTCGATCAGCTTGGGCTGCACCTGCCAGATGGGGTCGCGCGCGCCGGCAGCCAGCAGGTCGGCGTAGCGGTTGACGTCGCTGAGCAGCTCGCGGTTCATGCGCTCTTCCACCTGCGCGGTCTCGATCTGGTAGGAGAACCAGGCGGGCACGAATAAGCCCAGCAGTACGGCCAGGATCACCGTGACGCGCAGCGAAAAGGGTCGCGTGGATTGGAGCAACGGCATGCAAATGCAAGAGTTGGCGCATCTTACCGAGCTTTCGGCCGCTCGGTGCTTCGGCTTACCTGAACAGCCGCACGCTGGCCCACCAGGCGCGCACCGAGGCCTTGGCCCGCAACACGGCCAGCCACGGCGGCGAGGCCCGCACCTTGCGCAGCAGATCGTCCTTCCAGGCCTTCCAGCGCGGGTACCAGCGGGCAAACCAGGGCAATTGCATCAACGCCGGTTGGAGCAGATGGAACAAGCGCGCCAGCAGGGCTGTGCCCGCCAGCTTGGCCGACAGTGCCACGATCAGGCCCAGCGTGACGTGGCCGTGGGCAAACAGGAACAAGGCCAGCACCTTGAACGGCAGCAGCGCCACGAACGGGATGCCGAAGGCCAGCAAGGCGGCCCATGGTGGCAAACGCGCCAGCCAGCCTTCCAGCTTGGCCCACAGTGGCAGCCGCGCCAGGCGGCCCAGCAGCGCCTGCAATGGCTCCCACCCCCACTCCTCGAACAGCAGGACCAGGACCAGCACGCTCAAGACCAGGTAGCGCAGGGCCTTCTTGATGGTTTGCATGTGAGGGCATTGTGACGGCTTTTGGTGCGCCTGCGCCAGGGGCTATACACTGCCTGCACCTCTTTTTCACCGCACTGTTTCCGCCATGCGCATTGCCATCCAGAACCTGGAAGAGTCGAAGATCCGTGAAGTCGCCAACGCCGGCCTGGGCCGCGACGATGTGTTGCCGTTCTGGTTTGGCGAGAGCGACGAGGTCACGCCCGAGTTCATACGCCAGGCGGCCATGGATTCCTTGCAGCGCGGCGAAACTTTCTACGCGCACAACCTGGGCCTGCCCGAACTGCGCCAGGCCATTGCCAGCTACACCAGTGGCTTGCACGGTGGCGTGGGCATGGAGCGCATCGCCGTCACCGCTGGCGGCGTCAATGCGCTGATGCTGGCCATGCAGGCGTTGGTGGATGCCGGCGACCGCGTGGTGGCGGTGACGCCGGTGTGGCCCAACCTGACCTCGCAGCCGCTGATCATGGGCGCGCAGGTGACCTGTGTGCCGCTGAAACCCAAGGCCGGCGCCTGGGCGCTGGACATGGACGCGCTGCTGGCCGCCATCACCCCGGCCACCAAGGTGCTGGTGGTCAATTCACCCAACAACCCCACCGGCTGGACGCTGAGCCGGGATGAGCAGCAGGCCATCCTGGCGCATTGCCGGCGCACCGGCACCTGGGTGCTGGCCGATGAGGTGTACGAGCGCCTGTATTACGGCGCCAGCCCCAACGGCTGCGCGCCCAGCTTCCTGGACGTGGCCGCGCCGGACGAGCGGCTGGTGGTGGTGCACAGCTTTTCCAAGAGCTTCCTGATGACCGGCTGGCGCCTGGGCTGGCTGGTGATGCCCGCCAGCATGACGCACCACATGGGCAAGCTGATCGAGTTCAACACCTCGTGCGCCAGCGTGTTCACCCAGCGCGCCGGGGTGGCGGCGGTGACGCGCACCGCCGAGGTGACGCCGCGCGTGGTGGCACACCTGAAATCCTGCCGCGACACCCTGGTGCCGCTGCTGCAGGCCGTGCCCGGCGTGGATGTGGCACCAGCCAATGGCGGCATGTATGCCTTCTTCCGGTTGGCCGGCTTCGACGATTCACTGGCCACCGCCAAGCGGCTGGTGCTGGAGGCCGGCCTGGGCCTGGCGCCTGGCGCCGCCTTCGACCCCGACCCGGCGGCCGCCAGCGCGGCCTGGCTGCGCTGGTGCTTTGCCTCCAAGGACGCCGCGCGCCTGGGCCAAGGGGTTGATCGGCTGCGAGGTTGGCTGGCCAGTGCCCGGCCGTAGCCGCTGCCGGCCCCAATTGACTGGCCGGTTGGCGGCCTCATGAATTCGGGTTATAATTCCAAGGCTTTGCATTCCACAGTGATTGCATGAGCGCACGTTGTGGGCAGTTCCAGCCCGCATCGCAAGTTGTACCAACCTGGGACGCTCACCAATTCAACGCGCCATCGTGTTGAATGGCCGCGTACCCGACTTACAGGAAACTGAAGAATGATCGCTTCCAGCATCAAAGCCGCTGTCGTCAAAGACAACGCACGCCAAGCCGGTGACACGGGCAGCCCCGAAGTGCAAGTGGCACTGCTGACCGCCCGCATCAACGAGCTGACCCCCCATTTCAAGACCCACGCCAAGGACCACCACGGTCGTCGTGGCCTGCTGCGCATGGTGAGCCGCCGCCGCAAGCTGCTGGACTACCTGAAGGGCAAGGACGCGGACCGTTACACCGCGTTGATCGCCAAGCTGGGCCTGCGCAAGTAAGCGCCTGATTGAACGAGGAACGCCTGAGTTAGCACGCTGACTCGGGCGTTTTTTACTTCGGAGCCGGCAAAAACAGAGCGAAGCTGTGTCATTCCAACGTGGTTCGGTGGCCAACAGGCCGGGCGAATCCCTCTGGAATGGCATCGTGTTCTGTGATGTTGTCTCCGGGCCTGAGGTGGGGTGGGCCAAACCCCCCAATGCAAGCTTCCCACACCTGGAGATAACAATGAGCATTTTCAACAAAGTCACCAAGACCTTCCAATGGGGCCAGCACAAGGTCGTCATGGAAACCGGCGAAATCGCTCGCCAGTCCACCGGCGCTGTGCTGCTGGACATCGAAGGCACCGTGGTGCTGGCCACCGTGGTCGCCAAGACCGAAGGCAAGGCCGGCCAGGACTTTTTCCCGCTGACCGTTGACTACCTGGAAAAGACCTATGCCGCCGGCAAGATCCCCGGCAGCTTCTTCAAGCGCGAAGGTCGCCCCAGCGAGTTCGAGACGCTGACCAGCCGCCTGATCGACCGCCCGATCCGTCCGCTGTTCCCCGAAGGCTTCTTCAACGAAGTGCATGTGGTGATCCACACGCTGTCGCTGAACCCCGAGGTGGACGCCGACATTGCCGCCATGATCGCCGTCAGCGCCGCGCTGTCGGTCAGCGGCGTGCCGTTTGCCGGCCCGATTGGCGCCGCGCGGGTGGGCTACATCAATGGTGAATACGTGCTGAACCCCGGCCAGACTGCCCGCAAGGACTCGGTGCTGGACCTGGTGGTGGCAGGCACCGAAGCCGCCGTGCTGATGGTGGAATCCGAAGCCAAGCAACTGTCCGAAGAAATCATGCTGGGCGCCGTGGTGTTCGGCCATGAGCAAGGCAACATCGCCATCAACGCCATCCACGAACTGGTGCGTGAAGCCGGCAAGCCGGTGTGGGACTGGAAGGCCCCGGCCAAGGACGAGCCGCTGATCGCCAAGATCAACGACCTGGCCCGCGACAAGCTGGTGGCTGCCTACCAGATCCGCAACAAGCAAGCCCGCACGCAAGCCTGCCGCGCTGCTTATGCCGACGTGATGGCCGCGCTGAAGGCTGAAGGCGCTGCATTCGACAGCGTGGCCGTGGAAGGCCTGCTGTTCGACATCGAAGCCAAGATCGTGCGCAGCCAGATCCTGGCCGGCGAACCCCGCATTGACGGCCGCGACACCCGCACCGTGCGTGCCATCGAAATCCGCAACAGCGTGCTGCCGCGCACCCACGGCTCGGCGCTGTTCACGCGTGGCGAAACCCAGGCGCTGGTGGTGACCACGCTGGGCACTGAGCGCGACGCGCAACGCATCGACGCACTGGCCGGCGAGTATGAAGACCGCTTCATGCTGCACTACAACATGCCTCCCTTCGCCACCGGCGAAACCGGCCGCGTGGGCACGCCCAAGCGGCGCGAAATCGGCCACGGCCGCCTGGCCAAGCGCGCCCTGGTGGCGGTGCTGCCGACCAAGGAAGAGTTCCCCTACACCATGCGCGTGGTCAGCGAGATCACCGAGTCCAACGGCTCCTCGTCGATGGCATCGGTCTGCGGCGGCTGCCTGTCGCTGATGGACGCCGGCGTGCCCATGAAGGCACACGTAGCCGGCATCGCCATGGGCCTGATCAAGGAAGACAACCGCTTCGCCGTGCTGACCGACATCCTGGGTGACGAAGATCACCTGGGCGACATGGACTTCAAGGTGGCCGGCACCACCAACGGCATCACCGCGCTGCAGATGGACATCAAGATCCAGGGCATCACGCGCGAGATCATGCAGGTCGCATTGGCTCAAGCCAAGGAAGCGCGCATGCACATCCTGGGCAAGATGCAGGAAGCCATGAGCGAGGCCAAGACCGAAGTGTCCAACTTCGCGCCGCGCCTGTTCAGCATGAAGATCAACCCCGAGAAGATCCGCGACGTCATCGGCAAGGGCGGCTCGGTGATCCGCGCGCTGACCGAAGAAACCGGCACGCAGATCAACATCGAGGAAGACGGCACCATCACCATCGCCTCCACCGATCCGGCCAAGGCCGAAGAAGCCAAGCGCCGCATCGAGCAGATCACTGCTGAAGTGGAAATCGGCAAGGTCTACGAAGGCCCGATCACCAAGATCCTGGACTTCGGCGCGCTGGTCAACCTGCTGCCCGGCAAGGACGGCCTGCTGCACATCAGCCAGATCGCCCACGAGCGCGTGGAAAAGGTCAGCGACTACCTGACCGAAGGCCAGATCATCAAGGTCAAGGTGCTGGAGACGGACGAGAAGGGCCGCGTCAAGCTGTCCATGAAGGCCTTGCTGGACCGTCCGGCACACGCCGACAACAACGGCTGAGCCACAGCGTGCGCGCGATAGAAATCAACGGCCATGGTGGCCCCGACGTGCTGCGTCTGGGCCAGCGACCCGACCCCCAGCCGGGGGCGGGCGAGCTGCTGATTCGCGTGGCGGCAAGCGGCGTCAACCGGCCCGACGTGCTGCAGCGCGCCGGCTTTTACCCGGTGCCGCCCGGCGCCTCCGACATTCCCGGCCTGGAAGTGGCCGGGACGGTGGTGGCGGGCGACGCCGCCGCGATGGCCGCGGCTGGCTTCAAGGTCGGCGACCGCGTCTGCGCGCTGGTGGCTGGTGGTGGCTATGCCGAATTGTGCACAGCCCCGGTGGCCCAGTGCCTGCCAGTGCCAAAGGGTTTGAGCGACGTCGAGGCGGCCTCGCTGCCCGAGACCTTCTTCACCGTGTGGAGCAATGTGTTCGACCGTGGCCGCCTGCAGGCCGGTGAAACCCTGCTGGTGCAGGGCGGTACCAGCGGCATAGGCGTCACCGCCATCCAGCTGGCCAAGGCCAGGGGGGCGACCGTGATCGCCACCGCCGGCAGCGACGACAAGTGCGCCGCCTGTCTGAAGCTGGGCGCCGACCATGCGATCAACTACAAGACCCAGAATTTCGCCGAGGAGGCCAAGCGCATCACCGGTGGCAAGGGCGTAGACGTGATCCTGGACATGGTGGCCGGCGATTACGTGGCCAAGGAAGTGGACTGCCTGGCCGAGGACGGCCGGCTGGTCATCATTGCGGTGCAAGGCGGTGTCCAGGCCCAGGTGAATGCCGGGCTGGTGCTGCGCCGCCGGCTGACCATCACCGGTTCCACGCTGCGGCCGCGGCCGGTGGCGTTCAAAGGCGCCATCGCCCAGGCGTTGCGCCAGCATGTCTGGCCGCTGCTGGAAGCCGGCAGCGTGAAGCCTGTGATCTTCAAGGAATTCGCCGCCGTGGATGCCGGCCAGCCCACGGGTGGCGGCGCCGCACCGGCGCATGTGCTGATGGAGTCCAACCAGCACATTGGCAAGATCGTGTTGACCTGGGGGCAAGCATGAGTGATAAGCGCAAGCTGATTGCCGGCAACTGGAAGATGAACGGCAGCCTGGCCGCCAACCAGGCGCTGGTGGAGGCCATGAAGGCCGGCTTGCCGGCCCAACCCTGCGAAGTGGCGCTGTGCGTGCCCGCGCCCTATCTGGCGCAGTTGCAGGGCCTACTGCAGGGCAGCCCCATCGCGCTGGGTTCGCAGGACGTGTCGGCCCAGGCCGGCGGTGCCTACACCGGCGAGGTGTCGGCCACCATGCTGAAGGATTTCGGCGTGCGTTACGCCATCGTGGGCCATTCCGAGCGCCGCCAGTACCATGGCGAGAGCGATGCGGTGGTTGCTGCGAAGGCGCAGCAGGCGCTGGCCAGCGGCATCACCCCCATCGTCTGCGTGGGCGAAACACTGGCCGAGCGTGAAGCGGGCCAGACCGAAGAGGTGGTCAAGCGCCAATTGGCAGCGGTGATCCACGTCAACGGGCATTGCATCAGCGAGATCGTGGTGGCGTATGAGCCCGTCTGGGCCATAGGCACCGGCAAGACCGCCAGCCCCGAGCAGGCGCAGCAGGTGCACGCGGTGTTGCGCGCCCAGCTGCATGCCGCCAGCACCAACGACAAGCGTATCCACATCCTGTATGGCGGCAGCATGAATGCCGCCAACGCGGCCCAGTTGCTGGCCCAGCCCGACATTGACGGCGGGCTGATAGGTGGCGCTTCGCTGAAGGCCGCTGACTTTTTGACCATCATCGCCGCGGCCGCCTGAGGCGTGCAACGGCATATCGCGAGTTTGAGGAGTATTTGATGAATATCGTGTTGACCATTGTGCTGGCTGTTCAGATGTTGACGGCCGTGGGCATGATTGGCCTGATCCTGGTGCAGCATGGCAAGGGCGCCGACATGGGCGCGGCCTTTGGCAGCGGCTCGTCGGGCAGCCTGTTCGGCGCCAGCGGCAGTGCCAACTTCCTGTCGCGCACCACGGCCATCCTGGCCAGCATCTTCTTTGCGTGCACGCTGGCGCTGGCCTATTTCGGCAACCTGCGCGCTGGCACTGGTCCGGCCACCAATTCCAACAGCGTGCTGGAGCGTTCCGCCGCCAGCGCGCCGGCCGCATCGGCACCTGCCGCTACGCTGCCCACACCCGCCGCACCGGCCCCTGCCGCTTCTGCCGCCGGCCAGATTCCGTCCAAGTGATGCGCCGGGCCCATGCCCGAGTGGATCAGGGGGAATTGGCGGCGTTGCGCGGGCTCAAGAGCGCGTAAAGCCGCCCTGAAAATGCCCTGTCTCCTCTGAGGCGGAGCATGAATTCAGGGTAAACTCTAAGTCTGTCCGGAGAGCCACACGCCGCAAGGCACCTCATGCCATCCGGGCACTTGAGAACCGCCGTCGTGGTGAAATTGGTAGACACGCTATCTTGAGGGGGTAGTGGCGAAAGCTGTGCGAGTTCGAGTCTCGCCGACGGCACCAGAACAACAAATGGCCGCATGGCGTAAGCTGTGCGGGTTGGATACCCATCAGAACTGACGATGAACCTCGATCAATACCTCCCCGTTTTGTTGTTCATCCTGGTGGGCATCGCCGTGGGCATCGCGCCCCAGGTGCTGGGTTATATCCTCGGCCCCAACCGGCCCGACGAGGCCAAGAATTCCCCCTACGAGTGCGGCTTCGAGGCTTTCGAGGACGCGCGCATGAAATTCGATGTGCGCTACTACCTGGTGGCCATCCTGTTCATTCTGTTCGACCTCGAAATCGCCTTCCTGTTTCCCTGGGCCGTGTCCATCAAGGACATCGGGCCGCTGGGTTTCTGGTCGGTGATGGTCTTCCTGGGCATTCTGGTCGTGGGCTTTATCTACGAGTGGAAAAAAGGCGCCCTGGATTGGGAATGACGGAGCAAAGACATGATTGAAGGCGTTCTGAAAGAGGGTTTCATCACCACCTCGTACGATTCGGTGATGAACTGGGCCAAGACCGGCTCGCTGTGGCCCATGGCCTTCGGCCTGGCTTGCTGCGCGGTGGAGATGATGCACTCGGCCACCTCGCGCTACGACACCGACCGCTTTGGCCTGGTGTACCGGCCCAGCCCGCGCCAGTCCGATCTGATGATCGTCGCCGGCACGCTGTGCAACAAGATGGCGCCGGCGCTGCGCAAGGTCTACGACCAGATGAGCGAGCCGCGCTGGGTGCTCTCCATGGGCTCCTGCGCCAACGGTGGCGGCTACTACCACTACAGCTACTCGGTGGTGCGCGGCTGCGACCGCATTGTGCCGGTGGACGTCTACGTGCCCGGCTGCCCACCCACTGCCGAAGCGCTGGTCTACGGCATCATCCAGCTGCAGCAGAAGATTCGCCGCACGCAGACCATCGCGCGCGCTTGAGGAACGGCCGACCATGACCACTTACGCCGTCAATCCCGAGCAACTTAAGGACACCATCGCCACCGCCCTGGGCGACAAGGCCAAGAGCGTCAGCCTCAAATGGGGCGAGGTCACCGTGGTGGTGGCCGCTGCCGACTACCTGGCGGCTGCGCAGACCCTGCGCGACGCGCCCACCTGCAAGTTCGAACTGCTGGTGGACTTGTGCGGCGTGGACTACTCCGATTTCCGCGAAGGCACCTATGAAGGCCCGCGTTTTTGCGCCGTCAGCCACCTGCTGTCGGTGACGCTGAACCAGCGCGTGCGCCTGAAGGTGTTCGCGCCCGAGGACGAGCTGCCGGTGGTGCCCTCGGTCACCGACATCTGGAGTTCGGCCAACTGGTTCGAGCGCGAGGCGTTCGATCTCTATGGCATCGTCTTCGAAGGCCACCAGGACTTGCGCCGCATCCTGACCGACTACGGCTTCATCGGCCACCCGTTCCGCAAGGATTTCCCCACCTCCGGGCATGTGGAAATGCGCTACGACGCCGAGCAGCAGCGCGTGGTGTACCAGCCGGTCAGCATCGAGCCGCGCGAGATCACGCCCCGCATCATCCGTGAGGACAACTACGGAGGCCTGCACTGAGCCCAGGCTCCGTTCGAAGCAAAACCCCATGGCAGAAATCAAGAACTACACGCTGAACTTCGGTCCCCAGCACCCGGCTGCGCACGGCGTGCTGCGCCTGGTGCTGGAGCTGGACGGCGAGGTGATCCAGCGCGCCGACCCGCACATCGGCCTGTTGCACCGCGCCACCGAAAAGCTGGCCGAGAGCAAGACCTACATCCAGTCGCTGCCCTACATGGACCGGCTGGACTATGTGTCCATGATGTGCAACGAGCACGCCTACTGCCTGGCCATCGAGAAGATGCTGGGCCTGGAGGTGCCGATACGCGCGCAGTACATCCGCGTGATGTTCGCCGAGATCACCCGCTTGCTGAACCACCTGATGTGGGTCGGCGCGCACGGGCTGGACTGCGGCGCCATGACCATGCTGTTGTATGCCTTCCGCGAGCGCGAGGACCTGTTCGACATGTACGAGGCGGTCAGCGGCGCGCGCATGCACGCCGCCTACTTCCGCCCCGGTGGCGTCTACCGCGACCTGCCCGACAGCATGCCGCAGTACAAGGCCAACAAGATCCGCAATGCCGCCGCGCTGGCGCACATGAACACCAACCGCCAGGGTTCACTGCTGGATTTCATCGACGACTTCACCCAGCGCTTCCCCACCTACCTGGGCGAATACCACGCGCTGCTGACCGACAACCGCATCTGGAAGCAGCGCACCGTTGGCATTGGCGTGGTGACGCCTGAGCGGGCCATGAACCTGGGCTTCACCGGCCCCATGCTGCGCGGCTCCGGCATCGCCTGGGACCTGCGCAAGCAGCAGCCCTACGACGTCTACGACAAGATGGATTTCGACGTCCCCCTGGGCAAGACCGGCGATTGCTACGACCGCTACTTGGTGCGCATGGAGGAGATGAAGCAATCCAACCGCATCATCAAGCAGTGTGTGGACTGGTTGCGCGTCAACCCCGGCCCGGTCATCACCGACAACCACAAGGTGGCCCCGCCCAGCCGCGAATCCATGAAGACCAACATGGAAGAGCTGATCCACCACTTCAAGCTGTTCACTGAAGGCTTCCGTGTGCCCGAGGGCGAGGCCTATGCCGCGGTGGAACACCCCAAGGGCGAGTTCGGCATCTACATCGTCAGCGATGGCGCCAACAAGCCCTACCGCCTGAAGATTCGCCCGCCGGGTTTCGTGCACCTGTCCGGCATGGACGAAATGGCACGCGGCCACATGCTGGCCGACGCGGTGGCCATCATTGGCACCATGGATATCGTGTTTGGAGAGATTGACCGATGATCTCTGAAGCTACCAAAGCGCGCTTCGCCAAGGAAACGGCGAAGTACCCGCCCGAGCAGGCGCAGTCCGCCGTGATGGCCTGCCTGGCCATCGTGCAGCAGGAGCAGGGCTACATCAGCGCCGACGCCGAGCGCGACGTCGCCGACTACCTGGGCATGCCGCCCATCGCCGTGCGCGAGGTTTCCACCTTCTACAACATGTACAACACCAAGCCCTGTGGCAAGTACAAGTTGAACGTGTGCACCAACCTGCCGTGCCAGCTGCGTGACGGCGCCAAGGCACTGGCGCACCTGGAACACAAGCTGGGCATCCACATGGGCGAAACCACTGCCGACGGCCTGTTCACACTGCAGCAAAGCGAGTGCCTGGGCGCCTGCGCCGATTCGCCGGTGATGCTGGTCAACGACCGCACCATGTGCAGCTTCATGAGCAACGACAAGCTGGACCAACTGGTCGACGGCTTGCGCGCTGCCGCCTCGGAGGGCAAATGATGACGTCAGCGGACAAGATCCTGGCGCAGTTCCAGGCCACCGGGGTGCAGACCTGCTTCCATGGCCGCCACATCGAGCCGCAGATCTACGCCGGCCTGGATGGCACCAATTGGCGCCTGAAGGACTACGAGGCGCGCGGTGGCTACCAGGCGCTGCGCAAGATCCTGGGCAAGGACGGCGCTGCCCCGCACCCGGAAACGGGCGCCATCGGCATGACGCAGGACCAGGTGATCGCCACCGTCAAGGAGTCCGCGCTGCGCGGGCGGGGCGGCGCCGGCTTTCCCACCGGCCTGAAGTGGAGCTTCATGCCGCGCCAGTTCCCGGGGCAGAAGTACCTGGTGTGCAACTCCGATGAGGGCGAGCCCGGCACCTGCAAGGACCGCGACATCCTGATGTACAACCCGCACATCGTCATCGAGGGCATGATCATTGCCGCCTATGCGATGGGCATTTCGGTGGGTTACAACTACATCCACGGCGAGATCTTCAACGCCTACGACCGTTTCGAGGAAGCGCTGGAAGAAGCGCGTGCCGCCGGCTACCTGGGTAACCAGATTTTGGGCAGTGGCTTCACGTTTCAGCTGCACGCCGCCCACGGCTTCGGCGCCTACATCTGCGGCGAAGAAACCGCGTTGCTGGAGTCGCTGGAAGGCAAGAAGGGCCAGCCGCGCTTCAAGCCGCCGTTCCCGGCCAGCTTTGGCGTTTATGGCAAGCCCACCACCATCAACAACACCGAGACCTTCGCGGCGGTGCCCTGGATCATCCGCAACGGTGGCCAGGCCTACCTGGCCTGCGGCAAGCCCAACAACGGCGGCACCAAGATCTACTCGGTCAGCGGCGACGTCGAGCGCCCGGGCAACTACGAAATCCCCATGGGCACGCCGTTTGCCAAGCTGCTGGAGCTGGCCGGCGGTGTGCGCAAGGGGCGCACGCTGAAGGCCGTCATCCCCGGCGGCTCGTCGGCCCCGGTGCTGCCGGCCGACATCATGATGCAGTGCACCATGGACTACGACTCCATCGCCAAGGCCGGCTCCATGCTGGGCTCGGGCGCCGTCATCGTGATGGACGACACGCGCTGCATGGTCGAGGCGCTGAAACGCCTGAGCTACTTCTACATGCACGAGTCCTGCGGCCAGTGCACGCCCTGCCGCGAAGGCACGGGCTGGCTGTCGCGCATGGTGGACCGCATCGACAACGGCGAGGGCAAACGCGCCGATATCGACCTGCTGGACAACGTGTCCGAGAACATCATGGGCCGCACCATCTGCGCCTTGGGCGACGCGGCGGCGATGCCGGTGCGCGCGATGATCAAGCACTTCCGCCACGAATTTGAACACCACATCGAGCACAAGACCTGCCCGGTCACTGTGTCCGCTTGAAGAGCCACACGCACCATGGTTGAAATCGAACTCGACGGCAAGAAGGTCGACATCGTCGAAGGCAGCATGATCATGCATGCCGCCGACAAGGCCGGCACCTACATCCCGCACTTCTGCTACCACAAGAAGCTCAGCATCGCGGCCAACTGCCGCATGTGCCTGGTGGACGTGGAAAAGATGCCCAAGCCCATGCCCGCCTGCGCCACCCCGGTGACGCAGGGCATGATCGTGCGCACCAAGAGCGACAAGGCGCTGAAGGCGCAGAAGTCGGTGATGGAATTCCTGCTGATCAACCACCCGCTGGACTGCCCCATTTGCGACCAGGGTGGCGAGTGCCAGTTGCAAGATCTGGCGGTCGGCTACGGCAGCTCTTCCTCGCGCTACGAGGAAGAGAAGCGCGTGGTATTCCACAAGGACGTTGGCCCGCTGATCTCCATGGAAGAGATGAGCCGCTGCATCCACTGCACCCGTTGCGTGCGCTTCGGCCAGGAAGTGGCCGGCGTGATGGAGCTGGGCATGACGCAGCGCGGCGAGCATTCCGAGATCGAAACCTTCCTGGGCGAGTCGGTGGATTCCGAGCTGTCGGGCAACATGATCGACATCTGCCCGGTGGGCGCGCTGACCAGCAAGCCCTTCCGCTACAGTGCCCGCACCTGGGAGCTGTCGCGCCGCAAGTCGGTCAGCCCGCACGATTCCACCGGCGCCAACCTGGTGGTGCAGGTGAAGAACAACAAGGTCCTGCGCGTGGTGCCGCTGGAGAACGAAGACGTCAACGAGTGCTGGATCGCCGACCGCGACCGCTTCTCGTACGAGGCCCTGAACAGCGATGAGCGCCTGACCGCCCCGATGATCAAGCAGGGTGGCCAGTGGGCCACCGTGGACTGGCAGACCGCGCTGGAATACGTGGCCAACGGTCTGAAGCAGATCAAGACCAACCACGGCGCCGCTGCCATTGGCGCGCTGGTCAGCCCGCACAGCACGCTGGAAGAGTTGCAACTGGCCGGCGCCCTGGTGCGCGGCCTGGGCAGCGAGAACATCGACTACCGCCTGCGCAATGCGCAATTCGGCAAGATGGAGGGCGTGCGCTGGCTGGGCACCTCTATCGCCTCGCTGACGCAATTGCAGCGCGTGCTGGTGGTGGGTTCCAACCTGCGCAAGGACCACCCGCTGTTCGCGCAGCGCATACGCCAGGCCGCGCGCAAGGGCTGCAAGGTCAGCGCCGTCAATTCCGCCGCCGAGCAGACCGGCAACTGGGCGCTGCCCGTGGCCTACACGCTGCTGGCGGACGCCGGCGGCTGGGCACAGGCGCTGGCCGATGTGGCCGCAGCCATCGCCGCCGACAAGGGTGTGGCCGCGCCGGCCGCCGGCACCGCCACCGATGCCGCCCGGGCCATTGCCAAGTCGCTGCAAGGCGGCGAACGCAAGGCCGTGCTGCTGGGCAATGGCGCCGCGCACCATGCCCAGGCCGACAGCCTGTTGGCGTTGGCCAACTGGATTGGCGCGCAAACCGGCGCCAGCGTGGGTTACCTGACCGAAGCCGCCAACACCGTGGGCGCGCAATGGGTCAACGCCGTGCCGGGTGCCGGCGGTTTGAACGCCGGGCAGATGCTGGCTGCAGGGGGCCTGAAAGCCGCGCTGCTGCTGAACAACGAACCCGAATTCGACAGCGCCGCCGGCCAGGCTGCCGCCGCCGCGCTGGACGCTTGCGACATGGTGGTGTCGCTGAGCCCATTCAAGGCCAACATGGCCTTTGCCGACGTGCTGCTGCCCATCGCGCCGTTCAGCGAAACCTCCGGTACCTTTGTCAACGCCGAAGGCCGCCTGCAAAGTTTCCACGCGGTCGTCAAGCCGCTGGGCGAAACCCGCCCGGCCTGGAAAGTGCTGCGCGTGCTGGGCAACCTGCTGGGCTTGGCTGGTTTCGACCAGGAGTCGTCGCAAGACGTGCTCAAGCAGGTCCGCGCCGACATGGCCAGTGATGCCGCCTTCGTGCCGGCCGACAAGCTGAGCAATGCGGGCAGCGCCGCCATCGACGTCGCCGGCACCGCCGGTGTGCCGGTGTCGGCTTCCATCTACGCGCTGGACGGCCTGGTGCGCCGTTCCACGTCTCTGCAACTCACCGCCGATGCCCGCAAAGCGGCCGGCACCCTGGAGGTGGCGGCATGATTGACGGTATTTACGGATTCGGCCAGGGCCTGATTGGCGCCCCCTGGTGGACCAGCATGGGCTGGCCGGTGCTGTGGACGCTGATCAAGATCATGGTCATCGTGCTGCCGCTGATGGGCGCCGTGGCCTACCTGACGCTGTGGGAGCGCAAGGTGATCGGCTGGATGCAGGTGCGCCTGGGGCCGAATCGCGTTGGTCCCTTTGGCCTGCTGCAGCCCATTGCCGACGCACTGAAGCTGTTGTCCAAGGAAATCATCACGCCTTCGGCGGCCAGCAAGGGCCTGTTCTTCCTCGGCCCCATCATGACCATCATGCCGGCACTCGCCGCCTGGGCCGTGGTGCCTTTCGGCCCCGACGTGGCACTGGCCAATGTCAATGCCGGCCTGCTGTTCCTGATGGCCATCACCTCGCTGGAGGTCTATGGCGTCATCATCGCCGGCTGGGCCTCCAATTCCAAATACGCCTTCCTGGGCGCGCTGCGCGCTTCGGCACAGATGGTCAGCTATGAAATCGCCATGGGCTTCTGTCTGGTGGTGGTGCTGATGGTGGCCGGCAGCATGAACATCACCGAGATCGTGCTGGGCCAGGGCAAGGGCATGTTCGCCGAGCAGGGCGTGGGCTTCCTGTCGTGGAACTGGCTGCCGCTGCTGCCGATCTTCTTCGTCTATTTCATCTCCGGCCTGGCCGAGACCAACCGCCACCCGTTCGACGTCGTCGAGGGCGAATCCGAAATCGTGGCTGGCCATATGGTCGAGTACTCCGGCATGTCGTTCGCCATGTTCTTCCTGGCCGAATACGCCAACATGTGGCTGGTGTCGGTGATGTGCGCCATCATGTTCCTGGGCGGCTGGTTGTCGCCGGTGGCCTTCCTGAGCTTCATCCCCGGCTGGATCTGGCTGGGCATCAAGACGCTGGCGGTCGTCACCATGTTCCTGTGGGTGCGTGCCACCTTCCCGCGCTTCCGTTATGACCAGATCATGCGTCTGGGCTGGAAGATCTTCATTCCGGTCACGCTGGTGTGGCTGGTGGTGGTGGGCGCCTGGATGCAGACCCCGTTCAATATCTGGAAGTAATGGAGCAAGCCATGTCCACCCACACTTCTGTCGCGCCCGCGCCCTTCTCCTTGAAGGATTTCCTCAGCAGCTTCATGCTGGTGGAGCTGTTCAAGGGCCTGGCCCTGACCGGCCGCTACGCCTTCAAGCGCAAGGTCACTGTGCAGTTCCCCGAGGAAAAGACGCCGCTGTCGCCGCGTTTCCGCGGCCTGCATGCGCTGCGCCGCTATGAGAATGGCGAAGAGCGTTGCATCGCCTGCAAGCTGTGCGAGGCGGTGTGCCCGGCGATGGCCATCACCATCGAGTCCGAGGTGCGCGACGACGGCAGCCGCCGCACCACCCGCTACGACATCGACCTCACAAAATGCATCTTCTGCGGCTTTTGCGAAGAGAGCTGCCCGGTGGATTCGATCGTGGAGACCCACATCTTCGAATACCACGGCGAAAAGCGTGGCGACCTGTACTTCACCAAGGACATGTTGCTGGCCGTGGGCGACCGCTACGAGGCCGAGATCACCGCCAACAAGGCGGCCGATGCCAAGTACCGCTGATCCGTTGGACGACAAGACCTAGAAAGACGAGCCGACAACATGGATGTCAAGACCGGTTTCTTTTACCTTTTTTCGCTGGTGCTGCTGTTCGCCGCGTTTCGCGTCATCACGGCGCGCAACCCGGTGCACGCCGTGCTGTTCCTGGTGCTGGCCTTCTTCCAGGCCTCCATGGTGTGGATGCTGCTGAAGGCTGAATTCCTGGCCATCACGCTGTCGCTGGTGTACGTGGGCGCGGTGATGGTGCTGTTCCTGTTCGTGGTGATGATGCTGGACATCAACGTGGACAGCCTGCGCCAAGGCTTCTGGAAGCATTTCCCGCTGGCCGCCACGCTGGGCGCGCTGGTGGCACTCGAAATGGCCACCGTGCTGATGGGCGGTTTCCGCCTGAACGAACCCAAGCCGACCGTGGCTGGCGCCATTCAGGCCGCTGCCGGCCCCGAGTTTTCCAACACCCGTGAGCTGGGTAAGCTGCTGTACACCCAGTACACCTACCCGCTGGAGATTGCCGCCGTCATCCTGCTGGTGGCCATCATCGCCGCCATCGCGCTGACGCTGCGTGACCGCAAGCTGACCAAGCACATCGGCGCCGAAGCGCAGATCCGCGTCAAGTCCGGCGACCGCCTGCAGGTGGTGAAGCTGGCCGCCACGCAGGCCGCGCCGGCCCCGGTGCCCGCGCCGGTGGAGCCGCCTGTGGCCGCGCCCACCACGCCCATTGCCGCCGCTCCGGAGAAAAAAGCATGACGCTGACCCTGGGACACTTTCTTTCGCTGGGCGCGGTGCTGTTCGCGCTGTCCGTCATCGGCATCTTCCTGAACCGCAAGAACCTGATCGTGCTGCTGATGGCCATCGAGCTGATGCTGCTGGCGGTCAACATGAACTTCGTCGCCTTCTCGTACTACCTGAACGACATGCACGGCCAGGTTTTCGTGTTCTTCATCCTGACGGTGGCGGCCGCCGAGTCGGCCATTGGCCTGGCCATCCTGGTGCTGCTGTTCCGCAACAAGTCCAGCATCAACGTGGACGAACTCAACACGCTCAAGGGTTAACAACAACATGAGCCAGACCCTTTCCGCATCCACCCTGCTGGCCGTGCCGCTGGCGCCACTGGTCGGCGCCGCCATCGCCGGCATCTTCGGCACCGCCTTCGGCGGCAACGTCATAGGCCGGCGCCTGTCGCACACCCTGACCATCCTGGGCGTGCTGGTGTCCTTCATCATCTCGGCCATGACGCTCAAGAGCGTGGCCGGCGAGGGCGCGCACTTCAACGAAACGCTGTACACCTGGATGTCGGTGGGCGGCCTGAAGATGGAGGTGGGCTTCCTGGTTGACGGCCTGACCGCCATGATGATGTGCGTGGTGACCTTCGTCTCGCTGATGGTGCACATCTACACCATTGGCTACATGGAAGAGGACGACGGCTACAACCGCTTCTTCGCCTACATCTCGCTGTTCACCTTCTCCATGCTGATGCTGGTGATGAGCAACAACCTGCTGCAGTTGTTCTTCGGCTGGGAGGCGGTGGGCCTGGTGTCCTACCTGCTGATCGGCTTCTGGTTCAACAAGCCCACGGCCATCTTCGCCAACATGAAGGCCTTCCTGGTCAACCGCGTGGGCGATTTCGGCTTCATCCTCGGCATCGGCCTGATCGTCGCCTTCGCCGGCACGCTGAATTACACCGAGCTGTTCGGCAAGGCCGGTGAGCTGGTCAAGATCGGCGTGCTGCCGCACACCGACTGGGCGCTGATCACCGTCATCTGCATCTGCCTGTTCATCGGCGCCATGGGCAAGTCGGCCCAGTTCCCGCTGCACGTGTGGCTGCCCGACTCCATGGAAGGCCCCACGCCGATCTCGGCGCTGATCCACGCCGCCACCATGGTGACGGCCGGCATCTTCATGGTGGCGCGCATGTCACCGCTGTTCGAGTTGAGCGACACGGCATTGAATTTCGTGCTGGTCATCGGCGCCATCACCGCGCTGTTCATGGGCTTCCTGGGCATCATCCAGAACGACATCAAGCGCGTGGTGGCCTATTCCACGCTGTCGCAGCTGGGTTACATGACGGTGGCGCTGGGCGCCTCGGCCTACTCGGTGGCGGTGTTCCACCTGATGACGCACGCCTTCTTCAAGGCGCTGCTGTTCCTGGGTGCCGGCTCGGTCATCATGGGCATGCACCACAACCAGGACATCCGCTGGATGGGCAACGTACGCAAGTACATGCCCATCACCTGGATCACCTCGCTGCTGGGCTCCCTCGCTTTGATCGGCACGCCGCTGTTTGCCGGTTTCTACTCCAAGGACAGCATCATCGAGGCGGTGCATGAGAGCCACCTGCCCGGCGCCGGCTTCGCGCACTTCGCCGTGCTGGCTGGCGTGTTCGTCACCGCGTTCTACTCGTTCCGCATGTACTTCCTGGTGTTCCACGGCAAGGAGCGCTACGACCAGAACCCGGATGCGCACCATGATGCCCACGACGACCATGCCCACGGCCACGACGACCATGGCCACGGCCATGAGCCGCACGAGTCGCCCTGGGTGGTGACGGTGCCGCTGATCCTGCTGGCCATCCCGTCGGTGGTGATCGGTTTCATGACCATTCAGCCCATGCTGTTCGGCGAGTTCTTCAAGGGCGCCATCGTCATCGACCATGAGAAACACCAGGCCATGGAAGAGCTGGCCAAGGCCTTCCACGGCCCGGCGCAGATGGCGTTGCATGCGCTGACCAGCGCGCCGTTCTGGCTGGCGCTGGCCGGCGTGGCAACGGCGTATTACATGTACATGGTCAACCCGGCGTTGCCGGCCGCCATCAAGCGCGCGGCGCAGCCCATCTTCACGCTGCTGGACAACAAGTATTACCTGGACTGGTTCAACGAGAACGTGCTGGCGCGTGGCGCCCGCGCCTTGGGCGTGGGCCTGTGGAAGGGCGGCGACCAGGCCATCATCGACGGTGCGGTGGTCAACGGCTCCTGGAAAGTGGTGGGCTGGGTCTCCAGCGTGGTGCGCTGGGCGCAGACCGGTTACCTGTACCACTATGCGTTTGCAATGATCGTGGGCGTGTTCGTGCTGCTGACCTGGTTCGTCTGGCACGACCAATTCATGGCCCTCATCAACATCAAATAACAACAAAGGAAGCCGCAAATGGGATTGTTGAGCCTCGCCATCTGGATGCCGATCGCGTTTGGCGTCATCTTGCTGGCGCTCGGTCGGGATGACCAGGCGCATGTGGTGCGCTGGGTCGCGCTGATCGGCGCGCTGGCCAGTTTCCTGGTCACGCTGCCGCTGTACGACGGCTTCAAGCTGGGCACCGCCGCCATGCAGTTCGTCGAGAACGGCGCCTGGATCGAGCGCTTCCATGCCAACTACCACCTGGGCGTGGACGGCATCTCGCTGTGGTTCGTGATACTCACCGCCTTCATCAACCTGGTGGTGGTGATTGCCGGCTGGGAAGTCATCACCTCGCGCGTCAACCAGTACATGGGCGCCTTCCTGATTCTCAGCGGCCTGATGATCGGCGTCTTCAGCGCGCTGGACGGCCTGCTGTTCTATGTCTTTTTCGAAGCCACGTTGATCCCGATGTACCTGATCATCGGCATCTGGGGCGGCCCGAACAAGATCTACGCGGCCTTCAAGTTCTTCCTGTACACACTGCTGGGCTCGCTGCTGCTGCTGATCGCGCTGATCTACCTGTACGTGGCGTCTGGCTCCAGCTTTGACCTGCAGGTCTGGTACAAGCTGCCGCTGTCCAGCACCGCGCAGACGCTGATCTTCTTCGCTTTCTTCGCCGCCTTTGCCGTCAAGGTGCCGATGTGGCCGGTGCACACCTGGCTGCCCGACGTGCACGTGGAAGCGCCCACCGGTGGCTCGGCCGTGCTGGCCGCCATCATGCTGAAGCTGGGCGCCTACGGTTTCCTGCGTTTCTCGTTGCCCATTGCGCCGGATGCGGCGCACGAATGGGCGGGGCTGATCATCGGCCTGTCGCTGATCGCGGTGATCTACGTCGGCCTGGTGGCCATGGTGCAGCAGGACATGAAGAAGCTGGTGGCCTACTCGTCGGTGGCGCACATGGGCTTCGTCACTTTAGGCTTCTTCATCTTCAACGACCTCGGCATGTCCGGCGGCCTGGTGCAGATGATTGCGCACGGCTTCGTCTCCGGCGCCATGTTCCTGGGCATAGGCGTGCTGTACGACCGCGTGCATTCGCGTGAAATCTCTGCCTATGGCGGCGTGGTGAACACCATGCCCAAGTTCGCCGCCTTCGCGCTGTTCTTTTCCATGGCCAATTGCGGCCTGCCGGGCACCGCCGGCTTCGTCGGCGAGTGGATGGTGATCCTGGGCGCGGTCAAGTACAACTTCTGGACCGGGCTGGCGGCCGCCACCGCGCTGATCTTCGGCGCCGCCTACACGCTGTGGATGTTCAAGCGCGTCTACCTGGGCCCGGTGGCCAACGACGACGTGCGTGCGCTGAAGGACATCAATGCGCGCGAATTCCTGGTCATGAGCCTGCTGGCCGCCGCCGTTCTGTACATGGGCATTTATCCCAAGCCATTCACCGATGTGATGGACAGCTCGGTGGCCGAGCTGCTGGCGCATGTGAAGGTCTCCAAACTGAACTGAGCATTGCGAGAAAAAGATGATAGACAAACTCAGTTGGATCTCGGTTTACCCTGAGCTGGTGCTGCTGGTCATGGCCTGCGTGATCTTGCTGGTCGACCTGGGCGTGACCACCAAGAAGCGCACGCTGACGTACGCGTTGACCATGGCAACTCTGATCGGCGTGGCCTGGGTGCAGGCGGTGTACGCCAGTGGCGGCGAAACGGTCTATGGCTTTGGCCACATGGTGGTCAGCGACCAGATGGGCAACTGGCTGAAGTGCTTCGCCACCATCGCGGTGATGGTCACGCTGGTCTACGGCCGGCCCTATGCCAGCGAGCGCGACATGTTGCGCGGCGGTGAGCTGTTCAGCTTGAGCATGTTCGCGCTGCTGGGCATCTTCACGATGATCTCGGGCAACAACTTCCTGGTCATCTACCTGGGCCTGGAGCTGCTGACGCTGTCCAGCTATGCGCTGGTGGCGCTGCGGCGCGACAACGCCACCGCCACCGAGGCGGCCATGAAGTACTTCGTGCTGGGCGCCATGGCCTCGGGCTTCCTGCTGTATGGCCTGTCCATGCTGTATGGCGCCACCGGCACGCTGGACATCAACGCCTGCGCCAAGGTCATCGCCTCTGGCCAGGTCAACCACCAGGTGCTGATCTTCGGCCTGGTGTTCGTGGTGGCTGGCCTGGCCTTCAAGCTGGGTGTGGCGCCGTTCCACATGTGGATTCCCGACGTCTACCAGGGCGCGCCCACGGCCGTCACGCTGATGATTGGCGGCGCACCCAAGCTGGCGGCATTCGCCATCTGCATACGCCTGCTGGTCGAGGGCATGATCCCGTTGGCCATCGACTGGCAGCAGATGCTGGCCGTGCTGTCCATTGCCTCGCTGCTGATCGGCAACCTGGCGGCCATCGCCCAGACCAACCTTAAGCGCATGCTGGCCTTCTCCACCATCGCGCAGATGGGCTTCGTGCTGCTGGGGCTGATGTCCGGCGTCATCGACGGCAAGGCCATGTCCGGCGGCGACGCCTACGGCTCGGCCATGTTTTACGTCGTGTCCTATGTGCTGACCACGCTGGCCAGCTTCGGCGTCATCCTGCTGCTGGCGCGCGAGGGTTTCGAGAGCGAGGAGATCGCTGACTTCGCCGGCCTGAACCAGCGCAGTCCGCTGTACGCCGGCGTCATGGCCATCTGCCTGTTTTCGCTGGCCGGCATCCCGCCCATGGTGGGCTTCTATGCCAAGCTGTCGGTGCTGCAGGCGCTGCTGAACTCGGGGCACACGGCGCACATCGTGCTGGCGGTGTTCGCCGTCATGATGTCGCTGATAGGCGCCTTCTACTACCTGCGCGTGGTCAAGGTCATGTACTTTGACGCACCCATCACCGCCACCACCGTGTCTGCCGGCATGGACGTGCGTGCCGTGCTGGCCGTCAATGGCGCGCTGGTGCTGATCCTGGGCCTGTTCCCCGGTGGCCTGGTGACGTTGTGCGCCAATGCCGTGGCCAAGATGATGAGCACCTGATGGGCGCTGTGCCAGCGTTCATCAGGCTCTCATAGTTTCGTTTCCGCGTGTCTCCGCAAACCGCGTCCGTCTGGCTGGTGCTGCTGGTTGCGCTGGTCGCGGCCAACCTGCCGTTTGTCAGCCAGCGTTTGCTGGTGCTGATCCCGTTGAAGAGCCCCAAGAACCTGGCCACCCGCCTGGTCGAGTTGATGGTTTTCTACTGGGTGGCCATTGGCCTGGGGTGGCTGCTTGAGCATCGGGCCGGGCAGATGGCACCGCAGGGGTGGGAGTTCTACGCCATCACCGGCGCCTTGTTCATCACCTTCGCCTTTCCCGGCTTTGCGTACCGCTACCTGCTGAAGCACCGGGATTAGAGCCTGTTGGCAGGCCCTGGATCTGGCAATTTAGGCCTGACGCGACGCCGGCCATCCAAGTTGCGGATAATCGATCGGACCATGAAAGTTCTGGACCTGCAATGTGACCAACGCCACCGCTTTGAGGGCTGGTTTGCGTCCGAGCAGGATTTCACCGACCAGCTGGCGCGTGACCTGGTGGAATGCCCGGTGTGCGCCAGCCGCGCCATCACCAAGCTGCTGAGCGCGCCGCGCCTGAGCCTGGGCCACCACCGTGACCCTGCCCAGGCGACGCAGGGCAGCAAGCAGGCTGTCGTGGCACCTGCCTCGCCCGAGATGGCCTTGCAGGCGGCCTGGCTGGCCATGGCCAAGCGCGTGGTGGCCAACACCGACGACGTGGGCGACGCCTTTGCCGAAGAGGCGCGCAAGATGCACTATGGCGAGACCGAGCAGCGTGGCATACGCGGCCAGGCCACACCCGAGCAGACCGAGGCGTTGATGGAAGAGGGCATTGAGGTGATGCCGCTGCCGTTGCCCGAGGCTTTCAAGCGCCAGCTTCAATAACTCGCCAGAAGCGGTCAAATTTCACGGAATTTGCCGCAAATTGCGTGCAGATGTGGTGCGGACGACGTTGGCGGCTGCAGCTGGCGGTGGAACTTGGCGCTACGCTGGGGTGTCCAACCCCACATCAACAGCCACCGGACCATCCGCCTCGCAAGGACCACATCATGGGCGCCGCTTTTCCCACCCACGCGCAACCGCGCCAAGCCGACCTCAGCCGCTCATCCGAGAGCATGGGCGGCGTGGAAGTCACCCTGTCCGACCCGGAAACCGCCTGGGGTATGTGGAACAGTGCCATGGCCGATATGGATGCCGCCGTGTCGCGCGGCAACGCGTCCACGCGGCCCGCTGCGCTGGAGGAAGCCGGGGACGCCACCCGACCCATGGGGCTGGAGGAAAAGAGCCCCGAACAGCGCAGGAACGATGCCCTGGCCCTGCTGGACGCCCAGCACCCCCGCATTGCCGTAGCCGTGCGGGCGGTCTGGGGCTTCCCCGAGTGCCTGGGCTACTTGAACCGGCTGATGCTGGAGGGCTGCGACGGTACCGGGCGCACCCGCGTGGGCTTCAACCCGCGCGTGATCGATGCGCTGATGAACTTGGCCAGCCTGCATGAGGCGCTGTTTGGCGCCGCCCGTCAGAGCGACGAATTGGGCTTTGCCGACAGCACCGTGCGCGCCGGGTTGGACGGCGCCAGGTAGCTGAAGTGCTGAAGACAGAGCACCGCTTCGCGGTGGTCTGTCCCGCAAGGACAGCCGGACATCCGACAAAGTGTTGAGGACAGAGCAACGCTACGCGTTGGTCTGTCCCGCAAGGTTTCAAGGATACAGGCCGCGCATCTCGCGCGCATGCAGAATGCGCGTGCAGGCCACGATGAAGGTGGCGGTGCGCAAGCTGACCTTGTGCTGTTGCGCCACTTGCCAGACGGCCGCAAAGGCCTCCTTCATGATGCGCACCAGGCGGGCGTTGATCTCGTCCTCGCTCCAGAAGAAGCTGGAAAAGTCCTGCACCCACTCGAAGTAGCTGACCGTCACGCCGCCGGCGTTGGCAATCACGTCGGGCAACACCAGCACATTGCGCTCCTGCAGGATGTCATCCGCCGCCGGCGTGGTCGGGCCGTTGGCGCCTTCGATGATCATCTTCGCCTTGATGCGCCCGGCATTGGCCTCGGTAATCTGGCGCTCCAGCGCCGCCGGGATCAGGATGTCGCAGTCCACGTCCCAGAACTTGTCGTTCGCCAGCACTTCGGCTTTCTCAAAGCCGGCCACGCTGCCGTACTGCGCCACGTGGGCCAGCAACGCCGGCACGTCCAAGCCGGCGCCGTTGTACAGCGTGCCGCCGTGGTCCTGCACCGCCACCACCTTGGCGCCGGCCTCGGCGAACAAGCGGCCGGCCACGCCGCCCACGTTGCCAAAGCCCTGCACCGCAATGCGTGCCTTGCTGATGTCCATGCCAATGTGCTTGGCGGCTTCCACGCCGACGGTGAAAACGCCGCGCCCGGTGGCGTCCTGGCGGCCCAGCGAGCCGCCCAGGTCCACCGGCTTGCCGGTCACCACGCCGGTGGAGGTGGCGCCCTCGTTCATGGAGTAGGTGTCCATCATCCAGGCCATGATCTGGCCATTGGTGTTGACGTCGGGCGCCGGGATATCCTTGGTCGGGCCGATGATGATGCCGATTTCGCTGGTGTAGCGGCGCGTCATGCGCTCCAGCTCGCCCATGGACAGCTTTTTCGGGTCCACGCGTATGCCGCCCTTGGCGCCGCCATAGGGCACGTTGACGGCGGCGTTCTTCACCGACATCCAGGCCGACAGCGCCATCACCTCGGACAGCGTCACGTCCTGGTGGAAGCGCACGCCGCCCTTGCCGGGGCCGCGCGAGGTGTTGTGCTGCACGCGGTAGCCCTCGAAATGGGCCACGGTGCCGTTGTCCATGTTGATGGGCACGTCCACCACCAGGATGCGCTTGGGGCGCTTCAGCGTCTCCACCCAGCGCGCCAGGTGGCCCAGATAGGGCGTGACGCGGTCCACCTGCTGCAGGTAGTCGCCCCAGGGGCCGAGCTGGTCGGCTTGCAGGTAGGAGGGGATGTGGGAGGAGGTCAGCGAGGCGCCGGCCGGGGAATTCGGGGAAAGGGCAGCGGACGGTAGTCCGTTGGGGGTCGTCATCAACAAATCCTTATGGGAACAGTCAAGCGCCGCACTGTAGGCCTGGCCCGGTGCTTTGTCCAAGGCCGAGTTTTTGCAAAACTATGCAAAAATTTTATAACTTCGACTGAAGATGTTTTGCCGCCGGGCCGCCCCAAGGCAAAACGCGGCCCCGAGGGGCTGAAGCCCGCGGCTCCGAGCCTGCCTGCGCAGGCTTGGACGGGCTGAAGAGCCTTGGCCTCTGGCCAGGGCCTGTCCAGGGAGCTACACGAAGTGCGCGACCGTGGGGGTCACATTCAGGCCGTCACGCTGACGATGCGCCCGGTGTTTTGCCCTTGGGTATTGACGAACAGCTGCGCCGTCGGCCCGCTTTGCAATTTGAAGCCTTGGCGTGCCGCATCGTCGGCCAGCTTCACATAGGCGCCTATGGCCGGTGAAGGTGACTTGGCCAACAGGCTCTTGACCTCTGTGGACACTTGGTTGACGTTGTCCACGCTGGCCTGGGTTTGCACTTGCTGCGATTGGCCTTGCAGCGATGCCACATTGCGCTGCGACGTCTCGGCCTGGCGCTGGGCCTCTTCGGTCTGGTCCTGCAGGCTGGCCAGGTTGTCCTCGGCGCGCGCGGCCTCTTGCCGCGCCTGCTGCAGCTTGGACTGCAGCGCGCTCAGGTTGACGCCGGGTGTGGTGGCGCCGGTGGCGGATGAGACGGCGGCCATGCGTGACCTGCCTTCTTCTGCGGCCGCCCTTCAGGCGGTGGTGTTGACCAGGCGGCCCGTGGTCTGGCCCTGGGTGTTCACCACAGGCTTGTTCGGGCGTTGTTCAGCCTGCTGCGGTTGTTCCTGCTTGGCCTGCGCCTTTTTTTGCTCGGGCGTGGGTTCCTGCACCTGTTTGGCCTTGGGGGGCGGCGTAGGGGCGCTGTAGGTGGCGGATTTGACGTCCATGGCAATCTCCAGAAATAGGCTGCTTTTGCAGTCTACTCTCTTCGATTGCGGGCTTCAAGGAAGGCCATCGGCCTTTGCAAATGCGCAGCCCTCAGCCCGCTGCATTGCCAGGTAAGGGCGACGCCACAAACTCAGATGTTGAATTGCAGCGCCGCCAGTCCGGCGTACACGCCGCCCTGGGCCACCAGTTGCGCATGCGTGCCCTGTTCCACCAGCCGGCCGTGGTCCAGCACCACGATGTGGTCGGCCTTCTGCACCGTGGCCAGCCGGTGCGCGATGACCAGCGTGGTGCGCCCGCGCATGGCCGACTCCAGCGCCGCCTGCACCATGCGCTCGCTCTCGGCGTCCAGCGCGCTGGTGGCTTCGTCCAGCAGCAGCAGCGGCGGGTTCTTCAACATGGCGCGGGCGATGGCGATGCGCTGGCGCTGGCCGCCCGACAGGCGCACGCCGCGCTCGCCCAGGAAAGTGTCGTAACTCTCAGGCAGGGCGGTGATGAAGTCGTGCGCGAAGGCCGCCTGCGCGGCGGCCTTGACCTCGTCGTCCGTGGCCTCGGGCTTGCCGTAGCGGATGTTCTCCAGCGCGCTGCTGGAGAAGATCACCGCGTCCTGCGGCACGATGCCCACGCGCTGACGCAGGTCGTGCAAGGCCATGTCGCGCGTGGCCACGCCGTCCAGCACGATGTCGCCGGCTTGCGGGTCGTAAAAGCGCAGCAGCAACTGGAACACGGTGCTCTTGCCCGCCCCGCTGGGGCCGACGATGGCCACCGTCTGACCAGGCTGAACGGCCAGTGAGAAGTCGCTCAGCGCCGCCTGGTTGGGACGCGACGGGTAGTTGAAGCGGATGCGTTCAAACCGCACCGAGCTGCCGCCTTGCAGCGGCGGCGGCGCCACCGGCCGGGCGGGCGAGGTGATGGGCGACTGGCTGCCCAGCAGCTCCATCAGCCGCTCGGTGGCGCCGGCGGCGCGCAGCAGGTCGCCATACACCTCGCCCAGCACTGCGAAGGCACCGGACAGGATGATGACGTAGATCACCGTCTGCCCCAGGTGGCCGGCGGTGATGCGCCCGGCCATCACCGCTTGCGTGCCCTGGTACAGGCCCCACAGCAGCGCCGCGCTGGTGGCGATCATGATGAAGGAGATCAGCGCCGAGCGGGTGGTGGCACGGCGCATGGCGGTGGCGAAGGCGTTGCGGGTGGAGGCCTCGAAGCGCGCCGCCTCGCGGCCTTCGGCGGTGTAGCTCTGCACCACGGGGATGGCGTTGAGCACCTCGGCGGCGATGGCGCTGGAGTCGGCCACGCGGTCCTGGCTGGCCCTTGAGAGCTTGCGCACGCGGCGGCCAAACCAGATGCTGGGCAACACGATCAGCACCAGCCCGCCCAGCACCTGAAACATCACATAGGGATTGGTCCACACCAGGATGCCCAAGGCGCCCACGCCCATCACCAGGTTGCGCAGCCCCATGGACAGCGAGGAGCCCACCACGGTCTGCACCAGCGTGGTGTCCACGGTGAGGCGAGACAGCACCTCACCGGTCTGCGTGGTCTCGAAGAACTCAGGGCTTTGCTTCAGCACATGGGCATACAGTGCATTGCGGATGTCGGTGGTGACGCGTTCGCCCAGCCAGCTGACGGTGTAGAAGCGTGCGGCGGAAAACACCCCCAGCGCCACCGCCACCGCGAACAGGAAGCCGAAATGCTCGCGCATGGCCATCACCTGGGCGCCTTTGTCGGGCGTGGCCAGGCCACCGTCGATCAACCCGCGCAGCGCCAGCGGAAACACCAGCGTGGCGGCGGCCGCCAGCAGCAGGAACAGCCCGGCGAGGAAGATGCGACCGTGGTAGGGCCGCAGGAAGGGCAACAGGCCGCTGAGAGATTGGGGGGAGGCGGCCTTGGCGCGTTCGGAACTGGAGCTCATGGATGGCGATATGGGGGTGATGTGGCCAGTCTGCAAGCCGGCCTATGTCGAGTTATGTCGTGCGAGCGGCGCGAGGCTCAAGGCTCACAGCGTCAGCGGCTTGGCGTAGCCGGTCATTTCCAGGTAGCCACGGCCCACGGGCCGGCCCTGGCTGTCCAGCAGGTCGCTCAGGCCTTCCCAATAGATGGCGCCGGTGGAGCTGCGGCTGTCCAGCTCCTGGTCGTCCACCAGCGCGCGCACGGTGTAGAAGTCGGCCGGCGTGCGCACCAGCCACTCCACCGGGTATTTCGCGCCGCTGTGCGGGCTGGTCCAGTGGCGCTGGGGCTTGAAGTCGGTCTCGCCGCGCGAGAAGATGTAGTTGCTCTGGCCGGCGGCCTTCATGGGGCCGCGGAACGAACCGCCGTCCCACACCGGGTTGCCCTTGGCGTCGCGCAGGCGAAAGGCGGTCAGCGCGCTGCCGTCGAACAGGTTCATGCCCAGCCAGTCCCAGCCCACGGCGCCGGGTGGCATCAGCGTGTCGCTCCATTCATGGTCCAGCCAGGCGCTGCCGGTCGACAGCGCGATGTCGCGGCCTTGGCAGTTGGCCTTGCCGCTGACGGCCAGCTGCGGTTCGCTGTAGTAGCCGCTGACGTGCTCGGGGCCAGGCCCCTTGCGCGACCAGCCTTGCTGGCCTTGCAGCAGCGGCGCCTGTTGCGCCGTCAATTGCAGGTCCAGCGCGAATTGCGCGGTGCCCAGCTTGGCCAGGTAGCGCGGCGTGCGCCGGCCGTCGCCGCCGTCGCGCGTCAGCGACCAATCGCCCAGGCGCACCCGGGTGTCGCCTTCCTCGGCCAGCGCACCGTCAAAGCCGGCCAGGCCGGCCGAGCGGGCGATGCGCTGGTCATGCCAGAACCGCTTGCCCTGCACATCCGTCAGCGCCGCGTGCGCGAACACCAGGTGCTTGGCGGCAAAGCGCGACTTCAGTGCCTGTGTGGCCGCCACCCGCGAGCGGAAGAAGGTGATCTGAAAGCCCCAGTCCCGGCCGTCGCCGCGCGCGTGGCCGGTCAGGTACCACCACTCGGTCTGACTGTCCGGGTGGGCGCCCATGTCCTGCGGAAACTGCAGTGCGCGGCCAGCTTGCACTGCCGCAGCCGGGCTGCCGAGCACGGTAACTGCGGATCCTGCCGCCGCCTGCAACAGCCGCCTGCGCAGCGGTGTGAAGGCGCCGGTTGTGGCCGGTAAGGACGTGCGGAGTGTCACTGTAACGCCATTTTTATCAATTCTAGAGTTAACCCACCGAATACGCATCAAACGGACGCTTCGTGCAGCAGCGCCGATCTCAGGGCCTGCCACAAATCGCCAGCCGGCGGTGCCAGCCCGGTCGTGGCGCAGGCCTGTTCCAGGTCCCGGGCCTGTGCGCTCATCCCAGGGCAGCCGATGGACTGCAATACGGCTTTCAAGCTATGGGCGATGCGCCGCAAGGTCGCCGCGTCTCCCGCGATCAGCGCTGCGTCTGCCGCCGTCACATCGTGTGGGAACTGTGCTCGACAAGCGGCCAGATAGGTGGTGAACAAAGCATTGTCGCTGCCGAAGTACAGCCGGACAGCCTCCAGCTGCGATGTGGACAGGCGTGAGGCGTCCGGGACTGCTGGCGTGCTCATGGTCATCCCGACGGCTGCCAACGCGTCGCGCACACAAGCCCGCAGGTCGGTGAGCGACACTGGCTTTTGCAACTGGCGCCAGACGTCGAACGGGCGCAACTGCTCGCGCATCTCGGCGGTGAGGCCGGCGCTCATCACCACCACGTGTGCGCCGGCGCGCAGCAACGGTTGCCGCTGCAGATGGCGCAACAGATCCAGCCCGGATTCGCCTGGCATCATCAAGTCCGTGATGATCAAATGCACGGGTTCGGCAGCCAGCAGTTGCAGCGCGACCGCCACGGTGTCAGCCTGCAGCAGTTGCAGCGGTTGCTCTTCCAGCGCCATACCCACGAAGCGCCGCAGGGAGGCATCGTCCTCCACCAGCAACACCCGGGGTCTGTTCATGCCGGGGAGACCGTTGCCAGCCGTGGGCTGGCTTGCAGGCACTGGTTCAGCAGGCCCGGCAGTTGTGCCACCAGGGATGGCTTGTGGATGACCGGTACGCCTTGTAGCGCAAAGCTGTAGGGCTTGCGCTGGTCTTCATCCAGTGAGGTGATGACGATCAGCTGCAGGTGTTCAAACTGTGGGTGAGTGCGCAGGCTCGTGATCAGCGTGGCGCCGTCTATGCCGGGCAGCAGGATGTCCACGATCAGCACGTCGGGCTGAAAGCGCCCTGCCGTGGCCAGACCGGCGATGGCATCGCTGGCGATCTCCAGCACCACTTGCGGGAACTGCTGGCGCACCAGCAGGCTGACCAGGTTTTGAAAATGCACCGAGTCCTCGATCAACAGCACCCGCGCAGGCCCCACGGATGCCACCAACGGGATGTCGCTTGACACGACGGGATGTGCAGGGGCCACACCCAGCACGCCTGGTCGCGTCACCTGAGCCGCCTGTGCATCGCTGCGCTCCCCATCACGCCATCGCAGCACCGACTCCCGGGTGATGCGGCGATGCCCTCCAGGCGTTTTCCAGGCCTGCAATTCACCCCTGTCCACCATCAGTTGAACCGATCTCACGGCCAACCCCAGCAACCGGGCGGCCTCCAATGTGCTCAGGTCGGTCGTTTCAGGCATGGGGGTGTCGCTTCAAATTCATGCGTCAATCTTACTAAATTCATCAACTTTTCAAAAAAAGCTTGTAATTGATTAAATTGATATATATGATACATGAAATTGGATCGATGTTGTCCGTGGAGCGTTTGTGAAGAAGATTTTGATCATTGAAGACCACGGTGACATTCGCCGGCTGATACGTATGACCTTGGAGCTGGAGTCGTGCCAGGTATTCGAGGCCAAGAATGGCGACGAAGGTTTGGACATGGCACTTCTGCTGTCGCCGCAATTGGTTTTGCTTGATGTGATGATGCCGGGCAAGCTCAATGGGCTGGACTTGTGCCGCATCCTGAAGAGCGGCGCACCCAGGCCACGGGTGATCCTGCTGTCTGCGCGAGGGCGCAGCGAGGACCTGGAGGCCGGCATGAACGCCGGTGCCGATGCCTACATGGTCAAGCCGTTCAGTCCCTTGCAGTTGATCGAACAGGTCAACCGGCAGCTGGAGGCGACATGAGTGATTTTCTGGCCACTGCCGCCGCACCGCTGGGCGAACCGGGCAGCAACAGCTTCTCCGAGGCCGCCAGTCGGCAGATGGAGTGCATGATTGACGACTTCGGTCGCATGTACCGGGAACGCAATGAGGCCCTGGAGGAGGTGGCACACGCCCACCATGAGGCCTTGTTCCGCCTGTCGCTGGCCGCAGACCTGAAGGATGACGACACCGGCGTGCACATCATCCGCATCGGCTATCTGAGCGAGGCGCTGGCGCTGCTTCTGGGTCAGAACCGCCAGGCGGCGCAGATGCTGCGCAAGGCCGCGCCCATGCATGACATCGGCAAGATCGGCATACCCGACAACGTGCTGAAAAAGCCGGGTGGCTTCACGCCTGACGAGCGTCAGATCATGGATCAGCATGCCCAGATGGGCGCCGACATACTCGGGCGCTCGCGCATTCCGCTGTTCCAATTGGCCGCCGAGGTGGCGCTGTCCCACCATGAGCGTTGGGACGGCAAGGGCTACCCGAACAAACTCAAGGGTGAGGACATTCCGTTGTCGGGCCGCATTGTGGCGGTGGCCGATTACTTCGATGCACTGACCATGGACCGCTGCTACCGCCCTGCTTTTGCCGACGAGGTGGCGCTGAGCATGATGACGGAGCAGCGCGGCCATGCCTTTGACCCGTTGGTCGTGGACACCTTCTTGCGCAACGCCTCCGAACTGATCGCGCTTCGCCAACATGTGACCCACACCCGTCCCAGCTTTGCCGATCTGGCCCGCGGTGGTTGACGGCGATCTGCCCCCTCACAGAAAGATTTCTCGATGAGTTTCAATTTGCGCCTTGGATTTCAGGCGGCCGTGCTCGCAGCCATTGCTGCCCTGTCGTTCGCTGGGCCGGCGTCGGCCGGCGCGGTCGCCGAACGGGTCAAATCCTCAGGTGTTTTGCGCGTATGCATCTGGCCTGACTACTATGGCGTCACCCATCGCAACCCCCACACCCGGCAGTTGGAGGGTGTGGACATTGACCTGTCGGTCGAGCTGGCACGCGAGCTGAAGCTCAAGCTGGAGCACGTGGATTCCTCGTTCGTCACTTTGGTGGATGACCTCAAGGGTGACCGTTGTGATGTTGCGATGTTCGCGGTGGGCATCCTGCCGGCGCGCGCGCAACAACTGCGCTTCACGCGGCCTTATATGCAAAGCGACATTTACGCGGTCAGCACCAAGAGCAACCGGGCGGTCCGCCAGTGGGCCGATATCGACAAGCCCGGCGTGTTGGTGGGTGTGCAGGCTGGCACCTTCATGGAACCGGTGATGAAAGCCGCGTTGAAGCAGGCGCAGATGGTTGTGATCAAGCCGCCGATCACCCGCGAGGCCGAACTGGAGGCCGGTCGCATCGATGTCTTCATGACGGATTACCCGTACAGCCGCCGTCTGCTGAGCAATGCCGACTGGGCCACCCTGATCGCGCCGCCCTCGCCATTCCACGTGCTGCCCTATGGCTATGCCATCAAGCCTGGCGATGAGGCTTGGCTGGCACAGCTGGATGAGTTCGTGGCACGCATCAAGCGTGATGGTCGCCTGCGACAGGCCGCCCAGCGCCACGGCCTGCTGCCCATCGTCGTGTCGGACTGAGGCCAGGGCTTTGGTGATGCCGCACACGGTGCTCAAGCGCGCGCGTTCGCACAGCCTGTCCCGGGCCGCTGCTGTGGTCGGTGGCCTGTTGTCTGTGGCGGTGCTGGCTGTTGTGGCCTTGCTGGCCTGGCATGAATACCGTTTGACCCTGGATGCCGATCGCAACCAGGGCGAACTGCAGGCCCGGGTGCTCGCCGACCATGCGTCGCGCAGCGTGGGCGCCGCATCGGTGCTGCTGGCGTATTTGTCTGGTCAGCTGGTGTACACGGAATCGGACTATGCCAGCCCGCGAACCGAGACACTGATGACGCAGGCCCTGGTTGCCTTGCCGTTTGTCCGTGAAATAGACCTGTTGGATGCCGACGGGCGCATCGTGGCCAGCTCCCTGCCGACCAACACCGGCACCGTGCTTGATCCGTCGCGTCTGGGCCGCCTGCCGGGTACGGGGCAGGAGGCGCTGGGGGGGTTCACACCGGGGCGTAGCCTGCAGTCCCTGGCTGCTCCCGCCACCGGCAAGCCGATGGCGGGCGTGGGTTTCATCCCCATCATCCGCGGAATCGGCGCTCCAAATGGCAAGCTGCTGTACCTGGTGGCCTTGCTGAATCCCGATTCGTTCTCCAGCTTCCAGGTACTGACGGTGAACGATCCGCACAGTGCCGCCTACATGACGGACTACCAGGGACAGGTGCTGGCCAGCAGCGGACCGAATTCCCTGGCGCCAGGTGCGTCGCTGGCTGCGCACCCGGTTTTTTCCCGCTACCTGCCGCGTGTTGAGCATGCGAGCTATGTGGGGCAGGGTGTGGCGCCGGCCGTTCAGGTGGTGGCCTTCCGATTGGCCAAGGACCGCCCTGTGCTCGTGCTGGTGGAGCAGCCTTATGAAGACAGCGTGGCCACCTGGTGGGAAGCCGTGCGCTGGTTCGTGTTGGCCGCCGGTTTGGTGGTCCTGTTCCTGGTGGGGGTGACGTGGATGGCGCACCGCAGCTTCCGCTCACGTGAGGCTGCGGAGCAGGAGCTAGACGAAGCCCGTATGGATGTGGCGCGCCGCGAGCAGGAGTTGCGCGTCCTCGTCAAGAGCGTGCAGGAGTTGCTCTTTCGCACCGACAGCCAGGGCCGCATCAGCTATGTGAATGACCGCTGGGCTGCTTTGCGTGGCGAGGGTGCGCAGCAGGCGCAGGGCCACGCATTGCAGGATATGGTGGAGCCCGTTGACCGTGCCGCCGTGGCTGCCTTGTTCAGCCTGGACAGTGGCCAGGGTGTGCGCACCACCACCGCCGCGATGTTGTCAGCCCAGGGGCAATTGCATCGCTTTGACATTGCCGTGGTGCCGTTGCGCAATGGCGAAGGCATCACCGGCTTTGCCGGCAGCGCAGTGGATGTGACAGGGCGCATTGCCGCCCAGCACGGACTGCAGCGGCAGTTGCGCTTTGTCGCCTTGCTGCAGGAAATCAGCCCACAGCCTGTGGCAACGATGGACCGTGAAGGACACTACCTGACGATGAATCGCGCCTGGGAAGAGTTCATGGGCCGCAAGCGCGAGGACGTGGTGGGCCGACGCGGCGAGCACTTCATGTCGGCAGCCGACGCTGCCCTGCATGCGCAGCGCGATGCCCAACTGTGGCGCGACGGCGGCAGCCTGCGCTACGAAGCGGCGGTCCGGCACCGTGATGGTTCGGTGCGCGATGTGGTGGTGACCAAGGTGTTGGTGGCTGGTGACGAGGAGAACCCGCCCAGCCTGCTCAGCACCATGATGGACGTCAGTGAATTCCGCGAGGCTGAGCGGGCCACCCGCGAGGCGCGTGATGCGGCCGAAGAATCCTCGCGCGCCAAGTCTGAATTCATTGCCAACATCAGCCACGAACTGCGCACGCCATTGCAGTCCATCCTGGGCTTTTCGGAGTTGGGCATGGCGCGCGGGCAGGACCAACCCAGGCTATTGGGCATGTTCAACGACATCCACGCCGCTGGTCAGCGCATGCTGGCGCTGGTCAACGATCTGCTGGACGTGTCAAAGATCGAGAGCGCGGTGGGCGCCATCAGCCTGGAACGTGCCGATGTGCGTGCGCTGGTGCAGGCAGTACTGCAGGAGTTTCGCCCTCAGTTGGCCGGACGGCAATTGCGTCTGGAGATCGATCTGGGTCCGGGCGCCCTGGTTGCCAAAGTGGATCCGGTGCGCTTTGGCCAAGTGGTGCGCAATGTCGTTGCCAATGCAGTGAGATTCTCACCTGATGGGGGCGTCATCGAGGTGCGGGGCCGCCTGTTGGTTAGCCACAGGCAGGTGTGCATCAGCGTGCGCGACCATGGTGTGGGCATTCCCATTGCAGAGACGGAAAAAATCTTCGATGCCTTCGTGCAATCCAGCATCACCAAAGATGGCTCAGGCGGCACAGGCTTGGGCCTTGCCATCTCCCGCAAGATCATGGATGCCCATGGCGGGCGCATCGTGGCGGACAATATGTCCGATGGCGGCGCAATCTTTTCCATCTTTCTGCCGGCCCGCGTGCACCTGGATCGCGAAACCACCTTCTGACATGCCCGGTGACGGGCATCTGGTGGCATGAAATACGCCGTCTTCTTTCGCAATGTCAACCTGGGCCGTCCCCATTGCCCCAGCCGGGCGCAGCTGGAGGATGCCTTCCTGCAGGCCGGTGCCGCCACCGCGACCTCTTTCCTGACCAATGGCACCCTGGTGTTCGAAGCCCCAGGGGGTCGCGCCCGTGCGCGGCGGCTGCTGCGTGACGCGCACCAGCGCTTGACCCATGTGTGCGGCCTGAAGGAGCCGGCCTTCCTGCGCACCCTGGACGAATTGGCCCGACATGTCGAGAGCCAACCGTTTGCGGGTATTGACGTCGACAGCGTCTACGCCTGCTGCGTCAGTTTCCTGGGTGACGGTGTGCAAGTGCCCGAGCAGGTGCCGCGTGTCTCCAACCGCCAGGACGTGGAACTGCTGCAGGTCGTGGGCAGCGACGTGTTCAGCGTGGCGCGCAAGCTGAGCAAGACGCCCGGCAGCCCGAACGCCTACCTGGAGCGCCAACTGGGCTGCCCGGCCAGCACACGGGTCTGGAACACCGTGGTCAGGCTGGTGGCCAAACACGGCCGGGTTGGGGTTTAGCCCTCGGCGCGGCGGGCCCGGTTTTGGCGCCCTCACGGCGCTGCTTGTGCGGGCGAACCATTTTGGTGCATAGCAGGCGGCATGCCTTTTGCGTCTACCTGCCACAGGCGCTTTGCCGGCTTGGTGGCCATGCTCAAGCGCCTCAATCATTTTCCATTTGTCAGGAGACAGGTCATGCGAATTTCCAAGCGTTTGCCAGGTTGGCTGTTGTCATTGGCCGCGCTGGCGGCAGTCACCATTCCGGCCCAGGCGCAGAACGCGCTGGACGACATCCTGAAGGCCAAGAAGATCACCATCGCCATCCCCACCGACTACCCGCCCTACGGCTTTGTCGGCACCGACCTGAAGCCGCAGGGCCTGGACATCGCCATGGCCGAGTTGATCGCCGCCAAGCTGGGCGTGGCGGTGGAGCTGGCCCCGGTGAGCAGCGCCAACCGCATCCCTTATCTGCAAACGCGCAAGGCCGACCTGGTGATCTCCACGCTGGGCAAGAATGCGGAGCGCGAAAAGGTGATCGACTTCACGTTTGCCTACTCGCCATTTTTCCAGGCGGTGTTTGCCGCCAAGAGCCTGCCCATCAAGGGTTTTGGCGACCTGGCGGGAAAAAGCGTGGCGGTGACGCGCGGTGCCATGGAAGACCAGGAGCTGACCAAGCTGGTGCCATCTGGCGTGGACATCAAGCGCTTTGAGGACAACAACGCCACCGTGGCAGCCTTCCTCGCCGGCCAGACGCAACTGATCGCCACGGGCGCTTCGGTGGCCGGCAACATGATGGCGCGCAACCCGCAACTGGGCACCGAGTACAAGCTGCTGCTGAAAGACAGCCCCAACTTCATCGGCGTGGCCAAGGGTGAAGACAAGCTGCGTCTGAAGGTCAACGACATCATCCTGGACGCCAAGAAGAGCGGCGAACTGGACAAGCTGGCGCTGCGCTGGCTGGGACGCCCGGCGGGTGACCTGCCGCAGTGAAACTGACGCATCACGCCACACGCACTGCTGACTGAGCGCTCACCTCGCCCATGCGCATCCAACTGGACTTCCTGGCCGTGCTGGCCCAGTGGCCGCTGCTGCTGGCCGGGCTGGTGTGGACCTTGGGGCTGACGGCGGTGGCCACCGTCATTGGCGTGGTGGTGGGTGTGGCCTGCGCCTGGGCGCGCGCCAGTGGCCCGGCCTGGCTGAAATGGGTGGTGGGGTTGTATGTGGAACTGGTGCGCAACACGCCCTTCATCGTGCAGCTGTTCTTCGTCTTCTTCGGCCTGCCGGCGGCCGGGGTGCGCCTGTCGCCCGAGGCGGCATCCATCATTGCCATGGTGGTCAACCTGGGGGCTTACGCCACCGAGATCATCCGCGCCGGCATTGAGGCCACGCCCAAGGGCCAGGTGGAGGCCGCGCTCAGCCTGGCGCTGACGCGTGCCCAGGTGTTCATTCGCGTGGTGCTGCCGCCGGCGCTGCGCAAGGTGTGGCCGTCGCTGGTCAGCCAGATCATCATCGTGATGCTGGGCTCGGCGGTGTGCGGGCAGATCTCCACGCCCGAACTCAGCCATGCGGCCAACCTGATTCAAAGCCGCAATTTCCGCGCCTTCGAGGCCTTCATCATCGTCACCGGCATGTACCTGCTGCTGGCTGTCGGCGTGCGCCGGTTGCTGAACTGGGCCGGCCCGCGTTTCATCTTCGGCAGATAGCCACAAGGACGCAGGCGATGGTCGACTTCTCACTCTGGGACATCTTTCGCAACCTGTTGCTGGCGCTGCGCTGGACGGTGGCGCTGTCCTTGATCGCCTTCGTTGGCGGCGGCATCGTCGGTGCACTGCTGCTGGTGGCGCGGCTGGCCGGTGGGCGCGTGGTGCAAACGGTGCTGGGCGGCTACGTGCAGGTGTTCCAGGGCACGCCGTTGCTGATGCAGTTGTTCCTGGCGTACTTCGGCATTGCGCTGTTCGGCATCAACACCTCGGCCTGGGTGGCGGCGTCGGTGGCGTTGACGCTGTACACCAGTGCCTACCTGACCGAGATCTGGCGCGGCTGCGTCGCTGCCATTCCCAAAGGCCAGTGGGAGGCGGCGCAGAGCCTGGCGATGAGTTTTGGCGAGCAGCTGCGTTACGTGGTGCTGCCGCAGGCTTTGAAAATCGCCATCCCGCCCACCGTGGGCTTCCTGGTGCAGGTGATCAAGGGCACGGCGCTGGCCTCGGTGATTGGCTTCATCGAGCTGACCAAGGCCGGCACCATGATCACCAACGCCACCTTCGCACCTTTCACGGTGTACGCCTGCGTGGCCGCGCTGTACTTCGTGCTGTGCTACCCCATCAGCTATTTCGCCAAGACCCTGGAGAGGAGGCAGCATGCAGCCCATGGCTGAACCGCGCGCGCGCCACATCGTGGAGATCGCGCAACTGCGCAAGAGCTTCGGCGCCAACGAGGTGCTCAAGGGCATCGACCTGCAGGTGCGCGCCGGGGAGGTGATCGCCATCATCGGCAAGAGCGGCTCGGGCAAGAGCACGCTGCTGCGTTGCATCAATGGGCTGGAGACCTTCCAGGCTGGCACGCTGACGGTGGACGGCAAGCCGCTGCTGCACGACAAACCCGAAGCCATGCGCGAGTTGCGCCAGCACGTGGGCATGATCTTCCAAAGCTTCAACCTGTTTCCGCACCTGACGGTGGGCAAAAACGTCATGCTGGCACCCAAGCTGGTGAAGCAACGGGCTGCGGCCGAAGGTGAGGAGCAGGCGCGCAAGCTGCTGGCGCGCGTGGGCCTGGCCGAGAAGTTTGACGCCTGGCCGGACCAGCTCTCCGGCGGCCAGCAGCAGCGCGTGGCCATCGCCCGTGCATTGGCGATGGAGCCCCAGGTGCTGCTGTGCGACGAGATCACTTCCGCGCTGGACCCGGAACTGGTGGGCGAGGTGCTGCGCGTGGTGGAAAGCCTGGCGGTGGAAGGCATGACGCTGCTGATGGTCACGCACGAGATGAACTTTGCCCGCAAGGTCAGCGACCGCCTGATTTTCATGCACCAGGGCCGTGTGCATGAGATGGGGCCGCCGGAGCAGCTGTTTGGCAATCCGCAGACGGCGGAGCTGAAGCAGTTCCTGAAGTCGCTGGGCGATTGAGGGCAGGCCTACCAGTCCTCTTTCACCGCCAACACCGCATCGCGCCCCGCCGCCGCACGGCCCGCCAACCAGGCGGTCAGCGTGCCCGCCACCACCACCGCCGCGCACAGCGCCGCCAGCCGCGCCCAGGGCAGCACCAGGTCCATGCTCCAGTGGAAGCTCTGCGGGTTGACCACCTTCACCAGCACCAGCGACACCATCAAGCCCAGGCCCAGGCCGGCCAACGCGCCCATTGCGGTCCAGGCGGCGCCTTCGCCTGCCACCACGGTCAGCACCTGTGCGCGGGTCAGCCCCAGATGGGCCAGCAGGCCGAATTCCTTGCGCCGCGCCAGCACCTGGGCGCTGAAGCTGGCCGCGACGCCGAACAGGCCAATGCCGATGGCCACG
Organism: Hylemonella sp. P2_B10; assembly: GCF_056404875.1. NCBI lineage: Bacteria > Pseudomonadati > Pseudomonadota > Betaproteobacteria > Burkholderiales > Comamonadaceae > Hylemonella > Hylemonella sp. P2_B10. The sequence continues at coordinate 925,836 of NZ_JBFUDE010000002.1, read as the reverse complement.
GCCTGCAGCCAGTAGGTGACGGCAAAGCTGCGGTCGAAGATGCGCAGCGACACCGCGCGCAACTGGGCGGTGCTGGCCAGCTCCAGTTCGCCACCGGGCAAGGGCGACTGCGCCGCCAGCGCGCGTATCGCCTGCTGCACGGCTGAAGCGCTAGCACCCTCGGCCAGCCAAATGGCCAGCTCGTTGTTGCTGGGGTCGCCAGTGAGCGCGTGGTAGTCAGGCTGCGCCAGCGCAATGGCGCCAAACTGGCGGGCATAGTCGCGCCAGACGCCAGCGACGAAGAACACCGGCGGTGCCTCGCCCGCGCGCTGCGCCAATGCCTGCATGGGCGGGGCCAGCGGGGCGAAGTCGCTGCCAACGCGGGCGCCATACAGGTCCAGCATGGGTTCGCTGACGTAGATGGCGGTCTTGCCCGCCGGCGCTGGCAATGCGGGTGCCCGCAGCGGCAGCGTGGTGGCCGGCTCGGGCCGGCTCAGCAGCCACACGGCCGGTTGTGTGGGGCTCAGCAACAGTGCGCGGCTTTGCTGGGCGCTGATGCGCTGCACGCCAGAGATGCCGCCGATGGCCTGCACCAGTTCCGGCGGCAGCGCGGGCCGATCCAGGCCACCGGCGGGCTGCGTGCGCACGTACAGGTCGGCCGGCAGCACGCTGTCCAGCCAGTGCACCACCGAGTCGCGAAAACTCGCCACCATCACCGTCAGCGCCACCGCCAGGCTGAGCGCGGCCACCACACCGCTGATGGCCACTGCGGCGCTGTGGCGCACGCGCCGCGCCCGCTCCAGCGCCAGCATGGCCAGCACATGACGGCCGGCCGGCGCGGCCAGGCGCTGCAGCACGCCGGCTACGCCCCAGGGCAGCAGCGCAATGCCGCCCAGCAGCAGCAAGCCCACCGACAGGTAGGCCGCCAGCGGCAGGCCGCCCACTGGCGGCAGTTGCGACAGCACGGCGGCGGCAGCCACCAGCAGCAGGCCCAAGCGCGCATCGCCTTCGCCGGCCTGTGCCAGGCCCACGCCTTTCAAGGTTTGCGCTGGCGGCAGCGTCTGTGCCTGTTGGGCTGGCCACCAGCCGCCAAACAGTGCCGCCTGCACGCCCAGCAGGCCGTACAGCACGGCGGCCTGGCTGCTCCATTGCAGCGCTGGCGCGGCGCCGCTGAAGTAGCCACCGCCCAGGTCGCCGCCCAACTGCTGCAAGGCCACAGCCGCCAGCAGCGTGCCCAGCCCCAGACCCAGCACGCTGCCTACGGCGCCCAGCACGGCGGACTCGATCAGCACCAGGCGCAGGCGCTCGTTGCCCGACAGGCCCAGCACCCCCAGCAGCGCGAACTGCTGCGCGCGCTTGGCGACACTGAGCGAGATCACCGAAAACACCAGGAAGGAGCCGGTGAACAGCGCCACCAGCGCCAGCACGGTGAGGTTGACGCGGTAGGCGCGCGACAGGTTGCCCAGGCGGGTATCGGTGTCACCCGGTCGCGTGGCCAGCCAGTGGGTCGGCCATTGCGGCGAGGCCTGCAACTGCGCCAGCGCTTCGTGCGTGGAGACGCCGGTTTTCAGCCGCAGCGCGACGCGCGACAGCGTGCCCAGCTTGCCAAACAGGTCCTGCGCCGCGCCGATGTCCATCACCAGCAGCGCCGCACCTGGTGCGGCCACCGTGCCGGCGAACCGCAGCTCACGCCATTGGCCGTTCACTTGCAATGCAATGGTCCCGGCACCTGGGCCTCCACCGGCATCCACCCCCAGCGCCTGGTGCGCGGCGGCGTTCAGGAACACGCTGTCGGGTGCGAACAACTGGCCAGGGCTGGGTAGGCCGCCCGCGGGCTGCTGCGCCAACCGGGGCAGCAAGGCCGGCGCCACGGCGGCCACCTTGAGCGCGTCCACGCCCAGCACGCGCACGGGCAGGGCGCTGTTGGCGGTGCTGATCGTCGTGTCGGGTGCTGTGCTGGTCACCTGTCGCCGCGCCAGCGTGTTGAGCTCCAGCACCGGGCTGGCCAGCGCCACCTGTTCCTGGCTTTCCAGCCAGGGGAACAGTTGTTCGTCCAGCGTGCCCAGGCTGGAGCGCAGTTCCAGGTCCGGTTCACCGCTGACGCCGTGAGCCGCGCTGGCGAATTCGCTCAGCGCCGAGGCATTGATCAGTTGCACCGCGAAGGCCAGCGCCACACCCAGCATCACCGCCAACACGGCGGCACCACTGCGCCAGGGGTGCTGGCGCAGTTCCTGCCAGGAAAAGGTCAGCAGCAGGGCGCGCATGGGGGCATGTGCTGGGGCAGGCGGGTCAGCGCACGCCTTGTGCGCTCAGATGCAGCACGCGGTCGGCGCGCGCGGCGGCGGCCTCGGAATGGGTCACCAGCACCAGCGTGGCGCCGTGTTCGCGGGTCTGGGCAATCAGCGCGTCCATCACCAGCTTGGCGGTGCGTGGGTCCAGGTTGCCGGTGGGCTCGTCGGCCAGCAGCAGGTTGGGCTGGTGCACCAGCGCGCGGGCGATGGCCACGCGCTGCAACTGGCCGCCGCTCAGTTGCCCGGGCAGGCGCTCGCCCAGGCCCTCCAGCCCCACGGCGGCCAGCATCTGCGCCACGCGCTCGCTGCGCGCCCATTGGCGGCCAGGCCTGCGCGTGCGGCCATCGTCGCCGCGCAGCGGGCGGTCCAGCAGCATCAGCGGCAGGGCCACGTTCTGCGCCACATCCAGGTGCGGCAGCACATGGAAGGCCTGGAACACGAAGCCCAGCTTCTGCCGCCGCAGCATGGCGCGCGCCACCTCGTCCAGTTCGCCCAGGTCAATGCCGTCCAGGTGCACCGTGCCCTGGTCCCAGGTGTCCAGCGCGGCCATGCAGTTCAGCAGCGTGGACTTGCCCACGCCCGATTCGCCCACGATGGCGACGAACTCGCCTGGCGCCACGGTCAGCGTGACGTTGGCGAACACCGTGGTGTCGCCGTAGCGCTTGGCTAAATCGCGCACCTGCAAGCTCATGCGTGGGCTCCTTGCGATGCTTGCACCAGCGCATCCACTTGGGTCAGCACCTGTTGCAGCGCATCCGGCGCGTCGCAAGCCACCACTTGGCGCTGCGGCATGCTGCGCAGCCAGGTGATCTGGCGCTTGGCCAATTGGCGGGTGGCGTAGATGCCGCGCTCGCGCAGTTCGCTCATGGGCATGCTGCCATCCAGCGCCTCCCAGGCCTGGCGGTAACCCACGCAACGCATGGAAGGCAGGTCGGCATGCAGGTCGCCGCGTGCGCGCAAGCGCCGCACCTCGTCCAGCAGACCCATCTGCAGCATGGCGTCAAAGCGCTGGGCGATGCGCGCATGCAGCCAGGCGCGTTCCTGAGGTTCCAACGAAATCAGCGGCATGTCGGCCAGCGGCTTGGCCGTGCCACCGGTGTGGAAGCCCGACAGCGGTTGGCCCGAGATGCGGAACACCTCCAGCGCACGGCTGATGCGCTGCGAGTCGGTCGGGTGCAGGCGCGCCGCCGTCACAGTGTCCACCCGTGCCAGCTCGGCGTGCAGCGCGGGCCAGCCAAGCGCAAGTGCTTGCGCCTCGATGCCTGCGCGCACGGCGGGGTCGGCGGCGGGCATGTCGTCCATGCCGTGCATCAGCGCCTTGAGGTACAGCATGGTGCCGCCGACCAGCAGCGGCAGCTTGCCGCGCGCGCGGATGTCGGCCATCAGCGTGGTGGCGTCACGCGCGAACTCGGCGGCGCTGTAGGCTTGCAGCGGGTCGCGGATGTCGATCAGGTGGTGTGGCACCTGTGCCAGTTCAGCGGCACTGGGCTTGGCGGTGCCGATGTCCATGCCACGGTAGACCAGCGCCGAGTCCACGCTGATGATCTCCACCGCATGGCGCTGGGCAATGGCCAGCGCCGCCGCCGTCTTGCCGGATGCGGTGGGGCCGGCCAGTGCGATGCAGGCCAGCGGTTCAGTGCGCGGGTTCGCCATAGCGTTGCACGCCCAACCAAGCCACCGCGCTGACCACCACGCTCCAGAAGCACACGCCCATGGTCAGCGGCAGCACGCTGCCGTCCATGTGCCGGCCCAGCCAGCCGCCCATCAGGAAGGCCACTGTCATCATCAGGAAGCCGCTGAGCGCCGAGGCGGCGCCAGCCGATTGCGGAAAGGGCATCACCGCGCCGCTCTGGCCGCAGGGCTGGTGGATACCATGGCCCAGCATGAACAGGTAGAACGGCAGCATGATGGCCCAGCCGTTGTGCCAGCCGGCCCAGGCCAGGCCGCCTACCAGCAGCCCGCCACTGAGCGACAGCACCGCCGCCAGCGCCACGGTGCGGCGCAGGCCGAAGCGCGTCAGCAGGCGCCGGCACAGGATGGTGCCCAGCACATAGGCAAAGGCCATGGAGAACATCAGCAGGCCGTACACCGTCTTGGACAGACCCAGCACGTTGATGAACACGAAGGACGACGAAGCCAGGAAGGTGAACAGCCCGCCGTACGACGCGCTGGCCAGCAACGCATAGCTCCAGAAGGCAGGGTTGCGCACGATGTGCGCCCAGTTGCCCACCAGCACGGCGGGCTGCAGTGCTTGCGGGTTCTTGCGCGCCAGCGTTTCCTCAAAGCGCAGCGCCACCAGGCCCAGCGTGACGGCGCCAAAGATGCCCAGCATGGCCATGGCGGCGCGCCAGTTGCCCAGGTCTGACACCAGGCCGCCTAACGGCGGGCTCAGACAGGCAATGATGCCCAGACCGGTCAGCGCGCGCGACATCACGCGTGCGCCCTGGGCCGGCGTGTACAGGTCGCGCACGATGGCGCGCGCGCACATCACGCTGGCGCCCAAGGCGGCGCCTTGCAGGGTGCGCCAGACGATCAGCATGTCCATGCTGGGGGCCAGCACGCAGCCCACGGCAGCCACCACATAGCAGCTTAAACCCAGCAGCAGCACCGGCCGGCGGCCGAAGCGGTCCGACAGCGGGCCCCACACCAGTTGCGAGCAGCCAAAGGCCAGCAGCAACGCGGCCAAGGTCAGTTGGGCCTGTGCCATGCTGGCGCCAAAGCCGGCCGTCAGTGCCGGCAGCGCTGGCAGGTACAGGTCGGTGGTGACCGGCTGCAAACCCATGGCCAGCGCCAGCAGCAGCACGATCAGGCCCGGCTGCATGGCGGTGACGGCTGGTGCCGCATGCGCTGCGGCGGCAGCCGGCGCGGCCAGCGGTTGAGGGGAGGCATCGGACATGGGGTGAGCGTAGCAGATGGCCGCCAGAGCCAGGGGTTATGCAGCAGCGTCACCATGGCACGGCGGGGTTTGGCCCACAATCCGCGCCATGGTTGCTTTGTCTGTGCTGGATCTGTCCCCCATCCTGGAGGGCAGCGATGCTGCCCAATCTTTCCGCAACACCCGTGACCTGGCCCAGCGTGCTGAAGCCTGGGGCTACCAGCGTTACTGGCTGGCCGAACACCATGGCATGCCCGGCGTCGCCAGTGCCGCCACCGCAGTGTTGATTGGCCATGTGGCGGCTGCCACCTCCACGATCAGGGTGGGTGCGGGCGGCATCATGCTGCCCAACCACGCGCCGCTGGTGATTGCCGAGCAGTTTGGCACGCTGGCCTCCTTGTTCCCCGGCCGCATCGATCTGGGCTTGGGCCGCGCCCCTGGTTCCGACCCGGTGACGGCGCGCGCGCTGCGGCGCACGCTGGCGTCGGACGCCGACGAGTTTCCACAGGACGTGGTGGAGCTGATGGGCTATTTCTCCGGCCAACCGCCGCAGGCCGTGCGCGCCGTGCCGGGGCTGGGCCTGGACGTTCCCATCTGGATACTGGGCTCCAGCCTGTTTGGCGCCCAATTGGCGGCGGCCATGGGGCTGCCGTTCGCCTTTGCCTCGCATTTCGCGCCGACCATGATGATGCAGGCCATGGACATCTACCGCGACAGTTTCCGACCCTCCAAGCAGCTGGCCAAGCCGTATGTGATGCTGGGCTTCAACGTGTTTGCCGCCGACACCGACGAGGAGGCGCAGTTCCGCGCCACCTCCATGCAACAGGCCTTTGTCAACCTGCGCAGTGGTCGGCCCAGCAAACTGCCGCCGCCGGTGGCGGGCTACCGCGAGCGGCTGGACGGCCCATTGAAGACGATGCTGGAGCAGGTTCTTTCCTGCTCAGCCGTGGGCGGGCCCGACGCCGTGCGCGAGGCCATGCGGGCCTTTGTGCAGCGCACCGGCGCCGATGAGCTGATGGTCACGTGCCAGATGTTCGACCACGCCGCCAGGTTGCGCTCCTATGAACTGGCGGCAACAGTTTGTAACGGGTAGGCTTTTCGGGGCACCGCTGCGTTGAATTCGGGTCATCATCCGATCTCCCTAGTCTCACACCATGAAGCCCAATCCCCGTTTCGTACCCACCAAGAACCTGACCGCCGGCCTGGCCACGGCCCTGCTGCTGGCTGCCTGCGGTGGCGGCGGGGACAAGGGCGGCGGCAACACGCCGACCGAGCCGCCTTGGGCGCGTGGCACGCTGTTGTCCAGTGCCCGCACCATGCAGTTCACCGCCGCCACGCTGAAAGACAGGCTCAACGGCAGCAGCGTGCGTGACCAGGCGCTGCTGCTGATGACCGGCGACCCGGTGTGCGGCGTGGACGTTGCCGCCATCCAATACACCACGGTGGGCGGCCTCTCTGAGCAGACCAATGGCTCCGCCGCGGTGATGGTGCCCACCGGCACCGATTCCCGCTGCACCGGTGCGCGCGCCGTCGTGCTGTATGCGCACGGCACCAACCCGGCCAAAACCTACAACCTGGCCAGCATGGCCACCACCAGCAACGACGCCTATGGCGAGGCGCTGATGCTGGCCGCCTTCTATGCGGCGCAGGGCTTCATCGTGGTGGCACCGAATTACGTGGGCTACGACGTGTCCACGCTGGGTTACCACCCTTTCCTGGTGGCTGACCAGCAGTCCAAAGACATGATCGACGCGCTGACCGCCGCGAAAAAGGCGCTGCCGGCCTTGGCCACGCCAGCCACGGCCAGCGCCAAGCTGTTCATCACCGGTTATTCGCAGGGTGGCCACGTGGCCATGGCCACGCACCGCGCCATGCAGCAGCTGGGCACGGTGGTGACGGCCAGCGCACCGATGTCGGGTCCCTATGCGCTGGCGGCGCAGACCGACGAGCCCTTCCTGGGCCGCGTGGGCATTGGCGCCACGCTGTTCGGCCCGCTGATCGGCGTGGCCTACCAGAAGGTCTACAAGAACATCTACACCACGCCCACCGACCTGTTTGAGTCGCGCTATGCCAGCGGCATTGAAACCCTGCTGCCGGGGGCAAATGCCGCCGGCTTGGCCAGTGCCGGCAAGCTGCCGTCCAACGCATTGTTCAGCAGCACACCGCCCCAGGTACCCGGCAACGCCAGCCTGCAGGCGCTGCTGAATGCGTCCACTCCCCCCAAGGGCACCGCGCGCGACAAGGTGTTTGCGCTGGGCTTTGGCAGCGCCAACCTGTTCACCAACAGCTACCGCCTGGCCTATGTGCAGGATGCCGCGGCCAACCCCGATGGCGCCACGTCCAACACGAATGCCTTGCAGCCTGCCGGGGCGCCCCAGCACCCGCTGCGCGCGGACGCCAAGCTGAACGACCTACGTGGTTGGACGCCCACCAACCCGGTGCTGCTGTGCGGCGGCAATGAGGACTCCACCGTCTCCTACACCGTCAACACCCTGGTGATGGCTCAGCTGTGGGCTGGCCTGCCCGCCGGCATGCTGACGGTGGTGGACGTGGATTCGCGCATCAGCGGCCTGAGCGACCCCTACCGCGCCGAAAAGCTGGGCTTTGCAGTGGTGAAGAACGCCATCATTGCCGACGCCCAGCTGTCGGGCCACGACCCGGACATCGACGTGGCCAACAACTACCACGCCGGTGTGGCGCCGTTTTGCATGTCGGCGGCGCGCACTTTCTTTCAGAAGTATTGACTGATATTTGACTCGTTTCACGCATAATGCCCGTGCCGGTATGGCATGGCTTGGCAGTGGAGGACGGGTCAATGAAATTCAGTACGCGTATCGTGATGTGTTCGGCGTTGCCGGTGGTGCTGGCCATCGTCGGCCTGTTCAGCAGCATAGGCTCGCTGATGAACACGCAGCAGGAATTCGGCAAGTACATTGCCACCGAACAGGCGCTGGACCGCGGCCTGTCCGAGCTGTATGCCCAGGGCCTGCAAATGGGCCAGGCACTGCGCAACGTGGTGCTGGACAAGTCCAACCCCAAGGCCTTTGAGAACCTGACGGCCGCGCAGGCCGCCTACGACAAGGTGCTGGCGCAGACGCGCCAGGCCGCCAAGGGCACGCCCTACGAGGCGGCATTGGACAAGCTGACGCCGCTGCGCGCCACCCACGCCAAGTCGCAGGAGAAGGTGCTGGGCCTGATCAAGGCCGACAACAACGCCGAAGCCACGCGTGTGCTCAACGCGGAGGAAACCCCGGCCTGGCGTGCGTTGCGCGGCGAGTTGCTGCAACAGCGCGAGTCCGCGGCCAAGACTTCGGAAGAAGCACACCAGCGCGTCAACGCCAAGGCTGACTGGGCAGTGCGACTGGCCCTTGGGCTGGCGGTGCTGGCGGTGCTGGTGGCGGTGGCGCTGAACGTGCTGCTGCAGGCCACGCTGCGCCGCGAGCTGGGCGGCGATTTGGCCGAGGCACGGCAAACCTTGTCGCGCATCGCCCAGGGCGACCTGACCTCGCGCATTGATGATGGCGGCAACGGCAGCAGTCTGATGGGCATGCTGCGGCAGATGCAGGGCTCGCTGCAGCAACTGGTGCGCGGCGTGCGCAACTCGGCCAACGGCATTTCCACCGCCACCGGCGAGATCGCCGCCGGCAGCCAGGACTTGAGCAACCGCACCGAAAGCCAGGCCAGCGCCCTTGAAGAAACCGCTGCCAGCATGGAAGAGCTGGGCAGCACGGTGAACCAGAACGCCGACAGCGCGCGCCAGGCCAACCAGCTGGCGACGAATGCGTCTAACGTGGCGGTGCAGGGCGGCGAAGTGGTGGGCCAGGTGGTGCAGACCATGAAGGGCATCAACGAGGCCTCGCGCAAGATTTCGGACATCATTGGCGTCATCGACGGCATTGCCTTCCAGACCAACATCCTGGCATTGAACGCCGCGGTGGAAGCTGCGCGTGCCGGCGAGCAAGGGCGGGGCTTTGCCGTGGTGGCCAGTGAGGTGCGGTCCCTGGCCGGCCGCAGCGCCGAAGCCGCGAAAGAGATCAAGAGCCTGATCAGCACCAGCGTAGAGCGGGTGGAGCAGGGCACTGCCTTGGTGGACCAGGCTGGCACCACCATGACGGAGGTCGTGGCCTCGATACGTCGGGTGACCGACATCATGGGTGAGATCAACGCCTCCAGCGCCGAGCAGGCGTCTGGCGTGTTTCAGGTGGGTGAGGCGGTGGCGCACATGGACCAGACCACGCAGCAGAACGCCGCGTTGGTGGAACAGATGGCGGCCGCTGCTGGCAGCCTGAACAGCCAGGCCAGTGAACTGGTGCAGGCTGTGGCGGTGTTCAAGCTGGGGTGATTTTTCGTTGCTGCACGTGGCTGTGCATGGCGGCAACGGTGATGCAGAGTCACGAAGTTTGGCTTGGGGATCAGGCCGCCACGGCGCTCAGCTCCGCGGCTGTCCCCCGGGCCTGCGGCCCTCCTCCTTGATGCCGCTGCGCTGAACGCCATGACGACCTGATCTTGCGAACCTGGGTGGCATGCCAACGTTGGTATTCCAGCGTCACGCTACCCATTGACCCGATGTCGCTGGGGCGCGTGGCGGAGCGGAATCAAGGAGGAGGCCGCAGGCCGGGGGACATCCGCGTAGCTACGCGCACCAGCGGCGTCGGCAGCTAAAAGCTTTGGTCAGCGTCCGCGCAGGAACAAAGCGTCCAGATCCTTCAGCGTCACCTGGCGCCACGTCGGCCGCCCATGGTTGCATTGGTCAGAACGCTCGGTTTCTTCCATCTGGCGCAACAGTGCGTTCATTTCTTCCAGTGTCAGCCGGCGGTTGGCGCGCACGGCGCCGTGGCAGGCCATGGTGGCCAGCAGTTCGTTCTGGGCGCGCTGCACCACCGTGCTGGCGTCGTGCTGGGCCAGTTCGGCCAGCACGCTGCGGGCCAGCTCCACCGCGTCCCCCTGGGCCAGTGAGGTGGGTACCGCGCGCACGGCCAATGTCTTGGGTGAGAACGGCGTGATCTCCAGGCCCAGCAGCGCCAGCGTGGTGGCGCTGGCCTCAGTCGTGGCCACTTCCTGCGGCGTGGCGGCAAAGGTGGCGGGGATCAGCAGCGGCTGGCTGGACAGGCCCGGGCCACTGCCGATGGCCTCCATCTGCGTCTTCAGACGCTCGTAGACGATGCGCTCGTGCGCCGCGTGCATGTCCACGATCACCAGGCCCTGGGCGTTCTCTGCCAGGATGTACACGCCTTGCAATTGCGCGATGGCGCGGCCCAGCGGCCAGCTACCGGCGTCGGCCGCCGCCGCGTTGTCTTGCTGCGGGGTCAGTGTCGGGCCGGACGAGGTGGCCTCGCGCTGGGGCTGCCACAGGGCTTGCAGCGTCGCCATGCTGCGGTCCGCACTGCCGGTGCCTGCACTGTCGCGGCTGAAGGGGATGCCCGATTGCGTCCAGCGCGACGGTGTTGCCGAAGGGAACAGCGCGGGTGCGCCGGCCTCGGCGGCAATCAGCGGCGGCGCGGGCGTGTGCTCGGCATAACGCATCAAGCCGTCGGCGCCCACCACCGCGCTGCTGCCGGCGCGCGGCGCGGCCAGTGCGGCTTCCAGCGCGTGACGCACGGCCTGGTGCACCTCGCGGCTGTCGCGAAAACGTACCTCGATCTTGGTCGGGTGCACGTTGACGTCCACCCGCGCCGGATCCATTTCGATGTACAGCGCATACACCGGCTGGCGATGGCCGTGCAGCACGTCCTCATACGCGCTGCGCGCCGCGTGCGTCAGCACCTTGTCGCGCACGAAACGGCCGTTGACATAGCAGAACTGCTGGTCGGCGCGCGAGCGCGCCGCGTCCGGAATGCCGGCGCGGCCCCACACCCGCACCTGCGGGCCGTGGCCGAGTTGGGCCAGCGCGCTGCCCGCAGCCGCCGCCGGGCCACCGGCCTGAAACTCGACCAACACCGACTGCGTGCTGAAGTCGTCGCCCAGCACGTCCTGCAGGCGCTGGGCCAGCGCCTGGGGATCTTGCGCACTGGCGCCGCAGGCGCGCCACTGCTCCAGCAGCTTGCCCTCGTGCCAGATGGCAAAGCTGACATCCGGCCGCGCCAGCGCGTGGCGGCGCACCGCCTCCACGCAATGGGCCAGCTCGGTGGCATCGGTCTTCAAGAACTTGCGCCGTGCCGGCGTGCTGAAAAACAGCTCCTTCACCTCCACCGTGGTGCCGGTGGCACGGGCCACCGGGCGCAGCTCGCCGGTGCGGCCTTCCAGCAGCCAGGCCTGGGCCTGGCCGGCAGCGCGCGAGGCGATGGCACAGTCGGCAATGGCGTTGATGGCGGCCAATGCCTCGCCACGAAAGCCCATGGTGCCCACGGCTTCGAGTTCCTGCAGGTTGCTGATCTTGCTGGTGGCGTGGCGGCGCAGCGCCATGGGCAGCTCTTCGCGCGGAATGCCCTGGCCGTCGTCTTCCACAGCGATCAGCCGCACGCCGCCAGCCAGCAGGCGCAGCGTGACACTGCGCGCACCGGCGTCCAGCGCGTTGTCCACCAGCTCGCGCACCACCGAGGCCGGGCGCTCCACCACTTCACCGGCGGCGATCTGGCTGATCAGCTCGTCGGGCAGTTCGCGTATCGGGCGGCGCGGGGCGGTATCGGGGGATGGGGAGGGGGACAAAACGGCATTCACCCGTCCATTCTAGGACTTGCCCCGGAAACGACACCCTGCCCGGTGATAATCCCCAGCCATGGAACTAATCAGCTACCTGATCGACTTCATCCTCCATGTGGACAAGCACCTGGAGATGTTCGTGCGCAACTACGGCCCCTGGGTGTACGCGCTGCTGTTTCTCATCATCTTTGTCGAAACCGGCCTGGTGGTGATGCCCTTTTTGCCGGGCGATTCGCTGCTGTTCGTGGTCGGCGCCATGTGCGGCGTGGGGCTGATGAGCTATCCGTTGTCGGTCGGGCTGCTGTTCGCCGCTGCGGTGCTGGGCAACCAGTCCAACTACACGGTGGGGCGGTTCTTTGGCCCCAAGGTGTTCCAGTGGGAGGATTCGCGCTTTTTCAACAAACGCGCCTTTGACCAGGCGCATGAGTTCTATGAGCGCTATGGCGGCATCACCATCGTGCTGGCGCGTTTCATGCCCTTCTTGCGCACCTTCGCCCCCTTCGTGGCCGGCGTGGCGCAGATGACGCGCAGCAAATTCACCTTCTTCGACATCACCGGCGGCGCCCTGTGGGTGTTTGGCGTCATCACGGCGGGCTACTTCTTCGGCAACATCCCCTTCGTCAAGACGCACCTGGACAAGATCATCTGGGCGATGATCCTGATCCCTGGGTTGATCGTTCTCTACGGCAGCTGGAAGGCCAGCCGCTCGGCCAAGAAGGCCTGAGTCACCGCCGGGCCGCCTCAAGGTGACTTGCGGCCCCCTCGGGGGGCAGCGAGCTACACGGAGTGAGCGAGCGTGGGGGCCACTTCAAGCAGTGCGGACCCGCGCCAACGGGGGGTTCTTGCCGAAATAGGCGTCTATGCCCCGCATCAGCGCCTGCGCCAACTGCTCCTGGTAGACCTCGCTGTTGAGCTTGGTTTCTTCCTCAGGGTTGCTGATGAAGGCGGCCTCCACCAGCACGCTGGGGATGTCAGGCGCTTTCAGCACCGCAAAGCCGGCTTGCTCCACCTTGCCCTTGTGCAGCTTGCCCACGCGGCTGATCTCGCCCAGCATGGCGCCACCCAGCTTCAGGCTGTCGTTGATCTGTGCGGTGGTGCTCATCTCCAGCAGTGCGTGCTGCACCTGCAGGTCCTTGGCCTTGACGTTGAGGCCGCCAATCAGGTCGGCCTTGTTTTCCTTGGCTGCCATCCAGCGCGCCGCGCTGCTGGAGGCGCCGCCCTGGCTGAGCGCGAACACGCTGGCCCCCTGCGGGCGCGGCGTGAAGAAGGCGTCGGCATGCAGGCTGATGAACAGGTCGGCCTGCACCCGGCGCGCCTTCTGCACCCGGGTCTGCAGCGGCACGAAGAAATCTTCGTCGCGCGTCATGTAGGCGCGCATGGCCAGCGTGCCGCCGGCCGTGTTGACGGTGGTGGCGTTGATGTGCTCGCGCAGCCGGTGCGCCAGGCGCAGCACCACGTCCTTCTCCTTGGTGCCGCCGGGGCCGATGGCGCCGGGGTCCTCGCCGCCGTGGCCGGGATCCAGCGCGATGACGATCAGCCGGTCGGTGCGGCTGGGTGGCGGGCCGCCGCCGTCCGCGCCCCGGTTCAGCAGCAGGCCGGGCGCGCCGATGGTGGTCGGGGGCGTGCCTTTGGCAGCCACGGCCACCGCGATGGAGGCTGGCGCAGCAGGCCCTGTGACCGACGTGCCGGCGTTGCCCTTGCGGGCGTGTTGTGAAATCAAGTCGCCCAGCGGGTCGCCGGCCGTGCCGATGGCGGGCGTTGGTGCCGCAGCCACCGCAGTCACTGGGGGCGCCAGGGCCATTGGCGGTTTCTCTTTCAGGCGCTCACTGATCAGCGTTTCCAGCGGGTCTATGGCCTGGGTGGGGTACAGGTCCAACACCAGCCGGTATTGGTAAGGCGCCACCGGCGCCAGCGTGAAGACCTGCGGCGCGGCGGGCTGCTTCAGGTCCAGCACCAGCCGCACCACACCGGGCGCGAACTGGCCCACCCGCACGCCGGCGATGTTGGGGTCGTCGGCGCGCACCTTGGCCACCAGTTCCTTCAAAGCTGGGCTCAGGTCGATGCCCTCGATGTCCACCGCCAGCCGGGGCGGGCTGGCCACGAACACCTGGCGGGTTTTCAACTCGGCGTCGGACTCGATGGTCACGCGCGAGTAGTCCGGCGCCGGCCACACCCGCACCGCCACGATGGTGGCGCCACGGGCGATCTGCGCGCGCTGCAGCAGCAGCACCAGCGTGCCGGCCTGCAGCAGGTGGCGGCGCTTCATGGGCTTGCCCCCTGCAACAGGGCCTGGCCGGTGGCGGTCTGCGCCAGCAGGGTGACCTCGCGTTGCTCATCGTCCCGTGCCACCAGGCGCACCACCAGGTCGGCCTGCGGCAGGAAGCTGGCGGCCTTTTGCGGCCATTCGGCCAGCTTCAGGCCGGGGCTGGCGAAGATGTCGCGAAAGCCGGCGTCTTCCCACTCGCGTGGGTCGCTGAAGCGGTAGAAGTCGAAATGCCAGATCGGCAACTGCACCCCTGCGCCGCCTTGCGGCCAGGGCACCTCATAGGGCTCCACCACCGCATAGGTGGGGCTCTTGATGCGCCCCTGCACACCCAGTGTCTGCAGCAGGTGGCGCACCAGCGTGGTCTTGCCGGCGCCCAGGTCGCCTTGCAGCTCGATGTAGGCATGGTCCAGTGCGGCCTGCCCGGCCAGCGCCTGCGCGAACCGGTGGGTGTCCAGTTCACTGGACCAGAGCAGGTTTCTGGTGGTGGGAGGTGTTTGCGGCCCGCTGGTCACAGCAGGCGCTCCGCGCGGTGGCGGCGAAACAGCGGCAAGGCCAGCGGTAGCGGGAGCTTTTTCAGGTTCGTCACCGGGTCGGCGTCAAGGTGGTTTTCAGGGCGTATTTTGACACGGCCGGACCTGCCGTGCCAGAGGAAGGCAGGTCCATAACGCCAGGCCTGCCCAGCTGGTTGACCAAGTGTTGCCAAGCGGCGCTTGCGTGGCACCCACATTCATACAATGCGCGGGTGAACGAAGCCTCGCCCGCCCAAGACCTGTCCGCGTTGCCAGCCATGGCTGCGCAATGGGCGCGCGAGTTGGGTTTTTCGCAACTGGGCATCAGCGGCGTGGACCTGTCCGCTGCCGAACCGGGCCTGCTGGCCTGGCTGGCCCAGGGTTTTCACGGTGACATGGCCTACATGCAGGCGCACGGGCTGAAGCGGGCGCGGCCGGCCGAGCTGGTGCCGGGCACCGTCAGCGTGCTGACCGCGCGCATGGACTACCTGGGCGCGGCCACGACTACAGATTGGCAGACGGTAGAGTTCTCGCGCCTGCAGCGGCCCGGCGAGGGCATCATTTCGCTGTACGCCCGCGGGCGGGATTACCACAAGGTGCTGCGCCAGCGCCTGCAAAAGCTCAGCGACCGGTTGGCTGCGCACCTGGGGCCGTTCGGTCACCGGGTGTTCACCGATTCGGCACCGGTGCTGGAGGTGGAGCTGGCCGCGCGCAGCGGCCAGGGCTGGCGCGGCAAGCACACGCTGGTGCTGAACCGCGAGGCCGGTTCCATGTTCTTCCTGGGCGAGATCTACCTGGATCTGGCGCTGGCGCCCACCGAGCCGGTCAGCGACCACTGCGGGAGCTGCCAGGCCTGCATCACCGCCTGTCCCTCGGCGGCCATCGTGGCGCCCTACCGGCTGGATGCCAGGCGCTGCATTTCCTACCAGACGATAGAGCATGCGGGTGCCATTCCCGAAGAACTGCGGCCGCTGATGGGCAACCGCATCTACGGCTGCGACGACTGCCAGCTGGCCTGCCCCTGGAACAAGTTCGCCCAGCGCAATGCCTTGGCGGACTTTGACGAGCGCGCGGGCTTGAGCGGCCAGCAGCTGGTGCAGCTGTTCAGCTGGAGCGAGGCGGACTTTCTGCGCCTGACCGAGGGCAGCGCCATACGCCGCATCGGCCACGAGCGTTGGCTGCGCAATGTGGCGGTGGCGCTGGGCAATGCGCTGCGGTCGGACGCGCTGGATGCGCCGGCCAAGGCTGCGCTGCGCGCTGCGCTGGCGGCGCGGCTGGACGACGCTGCCAGCAGCGCGCTGCTGCGCGAGCACTTCCAGTGGGCGCTGGCGGCGCCCTGAGGCAGCGGCCCCAACTGAACAGCTACAAAATGTTGAGGACAGAGCACCGCTTCGCGGTGGTCTGCCCCGCAAACTCTCATGACTTCTTGTCAGCGCAATCGCACACCGGGTCGCCCTTGTCAAAGATGATGCGCCAGGTGCCGGGTGCCTCCAGCCGCCAGGTCGAGGTGAAGGTGTTGACGACCTTGCCCTGCGGGTTGTAGGCCGGGCCGGTGCTCAGTGCCAGCGTGCCGGAATCCAGCACCTCCACCTCCCTGGGTTCCCAGGAGAACGGTGGCGGCTTGGCCTTGTCGTAAAAGCGCTTCCAGAACTCACCCACCTGCTGCTTGCCGCGCAGGGGTTTGGGCCCGTTGAGGAACACGGCCTCTTCGGACAGGAAGGACATGAAGGCCGCATGGTCGCGGTCGGCCATGGTCTTGGCGAAGGCGCGCTCGGTGTCGGCCACCTGTTGTTGCAGCTCCTGCACGGAAGCGGCCGCCTGGGCGGTCTGCACGGTGGCCATGGGGGCGGCGGCGAGGGCGGCAAGGAAGCGTCGGCGGGCTGGCATGCAGGGGTCCTTTCAGGGGCCGGTGTCACGGGGCCGGCGGCCCCATCGCGCGCATTGTGGCGCAGCCAGCGCCGCCCGGGGCGCCGGCGCCCGCGTGCCGCCCGGGGCCAGCACCCGAAAGGGACCAAATGCCGGCGTGGTGGGATCAAACTCAGCGCAACACACCCAGCGCAAACGGCAGGCTGACCACCCCCAACAGCGTGGACAGCGTCACCAGCCCGGCCACATAGCTGCCCTCATAGCCCATGCGGGCGGCCAGCACGTAGCAACTGGACGCCGTGGGCAAGGCTGAAAAGGCCAGCAGCACGGTGGCCTGCGTGGGCGTGAGCTCGAACAGCCGGCACAGGCACCAGGCCCACAGCGGCGTCAGGAAGTGGCGTATGGACAGCACCGCCACCATCAGCCGCTTGGCGCTGGCCAGCGTGCCGATCTGCAGACCAGCGCCGGCGGCCATCAGCCCCAGCGCGATGGAGGCCGCGCCTATGCGCGACAGCGTGGGGTCCAGCCACACCGGCACGCGCACCTCCGCCAGCGCGCACACCAGGCCGGAGCCGGTGGCGATGATCAGCGGGTTGCGCACCAGTTCCCCGACGAAGCCGCGGTTGGCATGGCGCGCCATCGGCCAGACCGAGGCGACATTGAACAGCGGCACGCACACCCCCACCAACACCGCGAACAGCTGCAGCCCGGCCGCCCCGGCCAGCCGGTCGGCCAGCGCCAGGCCGATGAAGGAGTTGAAGCGGAACGCCACCTGGGCGCTGGCGGCATGCTGGCGCCGGTCCACGTGGCGCAGCCCGGGCAGGAAGGGAATGGCGTAGGCCATGGCGATGGCGCCCAGGCCCATGGCCCAGGCGGCGCCTATCAGCTGCGAGGCGGCACCCAGGTCCAGCGGGTTCCTGACGATGGAATGGAACAGCAGCACCGGGAACAGGAAGTAGTACACCAGCGCCTCCACCTGCGCCCACACCGTGCGGTTCAACGCGGTGAAGCGGCACACCAGGTAGCCGCACAGGATCAGCGAAAAATCGGGGAACAGCAGTTGGGCGTAGTTCACCATCTGAGAATACCAGCGAGCGGCCTGGCCGGCACGGTGGCGGCGCTGCAGCTTGCGGGTTTGCCCTTGGGTAGTATCCGCAGGTTGGCCGGCGTGGCAACGCGCTACCATTGGTGCACGGCAGCATGCCCGTGCCGGGCGTTGGCCCCCTCCATTTCCCCACTTTCAGGAGCATTCACACCATGCGATTGCGTACCCTCTTTGCACTGAGTCTGTTGGCTGCGGCTTGCTCGGCACAGGCGCAGAGCTACCCGAACAAAGTCATCAAGCTGCAAGTGCCGTTCGCGGCCGGCGGCACCACCGACATCGTGGCCCGTGTCATCGCCGAGGGCCTGGGCAAGGCCCTGGGTCAGACCGTGGTGGTGGAGAACAAGGCCGGCGGCGGCGGCGTGGTGGGCGCCTCGGAAACGGCGCACGCTGTGCCCGACGGTTACTCGCTGGGCATGGCCACCGTGTCTACCACGGCGGCCAACCCGGCCATCAACCCCAAGATTCCGTACAACCCGCTGACGGATTTCACGCCCATCATCAACATCGCCGCCACGCCCAACATCATCGCGGTGCATCCCAGCTTCCCGGCCAAGGATTACAAGGCATTCCTGGCCGAGGTGAAGAAGAGCCCCGGCAAATACTCTTACGCCACATCGGGCACCGGCGGCATTGGCCACCTGCAGATGGAGCTGTACAAGAACCTGGCCGGTGTGTTCATCACCCACATTCCCTACCGCGGCGCCGGCCCGGCGCTGAACGACACCGTGGCCGGCCAAGTGCCCATGATCTTTGACAACATGCCCTCGGCCATGCCTTTTGTGCAAGCCGGCCGGCTGGTGCCCATCGTGGTGGCCGCGCCGCAGCGCCTGGCGCAACTACCCAACGTGCCCACGTTCAAGGAAGTGGGGCTGGAAGCTGTGAACCGCATGGCCTTCTACGGCATCTATGGCCCCAAGGGCCTGCCCAAGGAAGTGGTGGACAAGGTCAACGCCGGCGTGCGCAAGGCGCTGGAAGACCCTGCGGTGCGCAAGCGCATCGAGGACACCGGCTCCATCATCGTCGCCAACACGCCCGAGCAGTTCGCCGAGCAGATCAAGGCCGAGTACCAGGTCTACAAGAAAGTGGTGGACACCGCCAAGCTGAAGCTGGAGTGATGGACCAGGAGTCAGCCCGGCGCATCGATGAATTCATCGACGCGCTGTGGCTGGAAGAGGGCCTGTCCAGGAACACGCTGGCGGCCTACCGGCGTGACCTGACGCTGTATGTGCAGTGGCTGGGCCAGCAGGGGCGCGCGCTGCTTGACACGGCCGAGGCCGACATCAACGGCTATTTCGCCGCTCGCCACGCCGCTACCCGGGCCACCACGGCCAACCGGCGGCTGACCGTGCTGAAGCGCTATTTCCGCTGGGCGCTGCGCGAGGGCATGGTGGGTGCCGACCCGACCTTGAAACTGCAGGCCGCCAAGCAGGCGCTGCGCGTGCCCAAGACGCTGAGCGAGGCCCAGGTGGAGGCGTTGCTGGCCGCGCCCGACGTGGCCACCCCCTTGGGCCTGCGCGACCACGCGATGCTGGAGCTGATGTACGCCAGCGGCCTGCGCGTCAGCGAGCTGGTGACGCTGAAGGTGTTCAACGTCAGCATGAGCGAGCATGTGCTGCGGGTGTTCGGCAAGGGCGGCAAAGAGCGGCTGATCCCCTTTGGCGAAGTGGCCAGTGTCTGGCTGCGCCAGTACCTGGCCGAGGCGCGGCCCGAGTTGCTAGGCCCGAAGCAAACCGACGACCTGTTCATCACCTATCGTGGCAAGAATGCGGGCAGCGCGATGACGCGGGTGATGTTCTGGATGATCGTGAAGAAATACGCGCAGCAGGCCGGCATCACGGTGCCCCTGTCCCCCCACACGCTGCGCCACGCCTTCGCCACCCATCTGCTGAACCACGGCGCCGACCTGCGCGCGGTGCAGATGCTGCTGGGCCATGCGGACATATCCACCACCACCATCTACACCCACGTGGCGCGCGAGCGGCTGAAGGCGCTGCATGCGCAGCACCATCCAAGAGGTTAGACCAGGTATTCCAGCCCGCTCTGCACCAAGCCCGTAAGCCCCACGTGCGTCTGATTGGCTGTTGACAAGGCCATGTTGGCCAT
This sequence comes from Hylemonella sp. P2_B10, assembly GCF_056404875.1. NCBI lineage: Bacteria > Pseudomonadati > Pseudomonadota > Betaproteobacteria > Burkholderiales > Comamonadaceae > Hylemonella > Hylemonella sp. P2_B10. The sequence continues at coordinate 906,203 of NZ_JBFUDE010000002.1, read as the reverse complement.
CCACTGTGCCTGGGTGATGCTGCCAGCATTCAGCGGCGCCAGCAGGCTGGCCAATGTGGCGGCGTCGGGCGCGTTGCCATAGACATTGGTGTAGACCAGCTTGACGATGGCCGCGTTGTCGCTGCCGCCGGCGATGGCCTGCATGATGCCGGTGGCAAACAGCAGCGTGGTGCCGTCCAGCGCCGAGGCGCCGCTGTCGAAATACTTCAGGAAGGTGCCGGCCCAGTCCTTCTGGCGCGGGAAAAAACTGCCCAGCGTGGCGGCCATCACCAGCACCGTCTTGCCGGCGGCCTGCGTGGCGGCGAGGTCGAAGGCCACGCCCTGGTTGGAGAACAGCAGGCGCTCCACATTGGTCAGGCTGTCGCTGCCCTCGCCCCCGCTGCCCGCTGCGCGTTGGTCCGCCAGGGTGTACACCGGCGCCGCGCCGCTGACATTGGCGCTGAGCTTGTAGTCGCTGAACTTGCCGCTGTACTGCGCGGTGTCGAAGCCTGCGCCGCCGTCCAGCGTGTCGTTGCCACCCAGGCCCTTGAGCATGTTGTTGCCGTCGTTGCCGCTCAGCACATTGTTCAGGTCGTTGCCGGTGCCTGAAAGGTTGCCGGCGGCGGTGGCGATGGACAGGTTTTCGACGAAGTTGCCCAGCGTGTAGTTGATGCTGGCGATCACCTTGTCCACCGAGCGGCCCAGGTCGCCGCGCGGGTCGGCCAGCTGCGAGGCGTTGGAATTTGTTTCTATCACCAGGTCGCCAGCATCCTCCACGTAATAGATGTCGCCGCCAGCGCCACCCGCCATGGTGTCGTTGCCAGCGCCGCCAATCAGCGTGTCGTCACCCGCGCCGGCGTCCAGGTTGTCGTTGCCGGTGCCGCCGTCCAGCACGTTGTCGCCGGCACTGCCGATCAGCTTGTCGTTGCCGGCGCCGCCGATCAGCGTGTCGTTGCCGGGGCCGGCGGTCAGCGTGTCGTCACTGTCCGTGCCCTGTTGCACCGGGCCGCCGTTGGCGCCCACGGTGGTGAAGTGGTATTGCGGGTTGCCGGTGAAGGCGTTGCCCGACAGGTCGGTTACCGCGCCGGGTGTCACTTCCACCGTGTAGCTGCTGCTGTAGCCTAGGGTGGCGCTGGGCTGTATCACCAGCGTGCTGCCGGCCACCACCAGGTGGCTGTTGTTGGCGGTGCTGAAGGTCTCGACGACCTTGCCCGTGGCGTCTTTCAGCGTGATGGTGCCGCTGCCCAGCTTCACCGATTCGCTGAACAGGATGGCGATGGTGGTGTCCACCGGCACGCCGACCAGGCCGTCGCCCGGCACGAAGTACAGCACGGTGGGCGGTGTGGTGTCGGGCGCAGTGCCGCCTTTCAACTGGTCGGCGGTGAAGTAGCCATCAATGAACAGGAACTGCTCCACGTTGCTCACCAGGTCGGTGCCATCGCGTTGCCCGGTCTTGTCCACCAAGGTGAAGGTGTTGGTGGCGCTGTTGTAGGTGATGGTGTAGTCGGAGCGCGGGTTGATGTAGAAGGCGGTGTCATTGCCGGTGCCGCCGTCCAGCGTGTCATTGCCCGCGTAGCCATAAAGCGTGTCGTTGCCGGCGCCGCCGTCCATGGAATCATTGCCGCCGGCGTCATACAGGATGTCGTCGCCGGCGCCGCCCAGCAGCGTGTCGTTGCCCAGCAGGCCGTACAGATAGTCGTTGCCGCCCAGGCCGTCTATCAGGTTGTCGCCGGTGGGATTGGTGGTGGGGTAGAGAACGTCGTCGCCGGGTGTGCCGGTCAGGGTGGTTACAGGCATGGTCTTTTCCGTTGCAAGCGGGGCTCAGGGCGCCCGGTGTGATGGAGCAGCCTCGTGACAGCAAGGCCAGCGCCAATATACTGCCACCGCGCGCGGGCGGGTGTGCAAATTGTCACACCCAGCCCGTATTTCGTCGCCTGGCCGTGGGTGGCCATGCCTTGGTCAGCCCTTGCTCAGCCCTTTGTCAGGCGCAGGCCAGCGTCCACCAGCAGCACCTCGCCCGTGGTCTTGTGGGCGCTGGCACCCAGGTACCAAGCGGTTTCGGCAATGTCTTCGGGCTGCATCACGTCTTCCAGCGCGGCCCGGCCGGTGTAGGCTTGGCGGGAAGCGGCGTAACGTTCCGCGCCCAGGCCTTGCTGCAGCCAGGGTGTTTCCACCAGGCCGGGAGCGATGGCGTTGACGCGCACCTCCGGGCCCAGCGCGCGCGCCAGACCTGCGGTCAGCGCGTTCAAGGCGCCCTTGGACGCCATGTAGGCCAGCGACGAGCCCATACCCATGGAGCCTGCTATCGACGAGATGTTGACCACCGCGCTGCCAGGGTGCTTTTTCAACAGTGGCACGAACGCCCGTGTCATCTGGTAGGTGCCCACTACATTGACGCCGTAGATCTTGTGAAAGTCCTCAGCCGTAAGGCCATCCAGATCCTTCAGGCCGACGAACTTGGTGGTGCCGGCGTTGTTGACCAGCACGTCGGCGCGGCCCCAGCGCGCCTGCACTTCGGCGGCCAGGCGCAGGCAGTCGTCGTTGCTGGCGATGTCGGCCTTGCTGAGCAGCACATCCGCGCCCAGCGCACGGCATTCGTCCGCCACAACCTGGGCCGGTGCCGGGTCGCGCGAGTAGTTGACGACCACATTCCAGCCGTTCCTGGCATACAGCCGGGCGGTGGCCGCGCCTATGCCGGATGAGGAACCGGTGGTGACGCAGACTTTTCGGTCCATGGGGGTCTCCTGTTGAATGGGGGGAGAAAAGCTGCCTGCGTGTTCAGTCCAGCACGCCGACGTCTTGAACGAATTGGTCGCGCAGTTCGCGCTTCAACACCTTGCCAATCGGGCTGCGCGGCAACTCATCCACCAGCAGCAGCCGGGCCAGGCGCTGCGTCTTGCCAACCTGCGCATTGACCCATTGCAGCAGCTCGGCGCCGTCCACCCGGTGGCCGGGCTGCAGCACCACGTAGGCTACCGGTGTCTCGCCCCATTGGGTGGATGGGACGCCCACCACCGCCGCCTCCAGCAACTCGGTGCGCTGGCGCAGCAGCGCTTCCAGGTCGCTGGGGTAGATGTTGAAGCCGCCGGAGATGATCATGTCCTTCTTGCGGTCAAACAGCGTCAGGAAGCCGTCGGCGTCAAAACGGCCGATGTCGCCGGTGCGTATGAAACGCTTGCCCGTGGGGTCAAACCACTCGGCCTCGCGCGTCTTCTGCGGCTGGCGGTGGTAGCCGTTCATCATGCCGGGCGAGTGGCCCACCACCTCACCGGCCTCGCCGGCTGGCACTTCGTGTCCCTGGTCGTCGATCAGGCGTATGTCATGCCCTTCGGCCGGCTGGCCCACGGTGTGCAGCTTGTCGGGAAAGTTGTGCGCCTCCAGGATGCAGGTGCCACCGCCCTCGGTCATGCCGTAAAACTCCACCAGGCCGCCCGGCCAGCGCTTCAGCACGTCGGCTTTCAGCGCCGCGCCGAAAGGCGCGCTGGTGGAGAACTTGGCCTGGTAGCTGGAGAGATCGAAATCGTCAAAGTTGGGCACTGCCATCAGCCGCTGGTACTGCACCGGCACCAGCATGGTGTGCGTCACGCGGTGTTGTTGCGCCAGTTGCAGGTAAGCGGTGGCGTTGAATTTGGGCATCAGCAGCACGCTGCCGCCAAAGCTCAGCGTGGGGAAGAACACCACCAGCGTGGTGTTGGAATACAGCGGCGTGGACAGCAGCGTGACAGTGTCCGGGCTGTAGTTGTAGTTGGCGCCCCGGCGCACATGGCTCCAGCGCATGCCGTGCGGCTGCACGATGCCCTTGGGCTCGCCGGTGGTGCCGGAGGAATAGATGATGTTGAACGGCGCCGAGGGCTGCAGCACCACTGGTTGCGGTTGCCGGCCGGCGGGTGCCAGCCAGTCTTGCAGCGCCATGCCGCAGCCACTGCCGTCCAATGCGATGCGTGCTGGTTCGCCGTCTTGCGCCGGCCCCAGCGGTGCCACGCTGGCGGCGTCGGTGAACAACAGCCGCGCCTCGGCGTCTTTCATCATGCGGCGCAAGCTGTCGGGTGTGGAACCGGGCGCCAGCGGCGCCACCACCACGCCGGTACGCAGCGCGCCCAGGAACACGGCGGCGTAGGCAATGCCCATGCCAGCGCAGATGGCAATGGCGTCGCCCGGCTGCAGCCCGTCGCGCTGCAGCGCGCAGGCCACCCGGTCCATCTGCACATCCAGCTCGCCATAGCTGAGCTCGGGCGGGTGGCCCTGCGGCACAGCTTCCATCAGCGCGCGGCGCTGCGGCGCACGGGCCGCGTGCTGGCGAATCAGGTCTGCGATCAGGCCGAAGTCTTGCGAAGTCCAGTCGTTCATGGTGGTTTCATCATAATGGTGGGAACGGGACACCATGAACAAAGCTTTCACCAAAGAGACAGACGCGCCGGACGACGACGACGGCCCCCAACTGCCCGCGCTGCCGGCCAACGGCAAGAACTACATCACGCCCCAGGGCTACGCGCGGCTGCGCGCCGAGCTGATGGAGCTGATGGACGTGGAGCGGCCCAAGGTGGTGGAGATCGTGCACTGGGCAGCCAGCAATGGCGACCGCTCGGAAAACGGCGACTACATCTACGGCAAAAAGCGCCTGCGCGAGATCGACCGCCGCATCCGCTTCCTGACCAAGCGCCTGGAAATCGCCGAGGTGACCGACCCCAGCCTGCACCACGGCAACGACCAGGTGTTCTTCGGCGCCACCGTGACCTATGCCGACAACGACGGTCGCGAGACCACCGTGACCATCCTGGGCATAGACGAGGCCGACAGCGCCCAGGGCCAGGTCAGCTGGGTGTCGCCCATCGCCCGCACGCTGTTGAAGGCCCGCGAAGGGGATGTGCTGAACCTGGTGACGCCAGTGAAAGTCGAGGAGATCGAGGTGCTGCGCGTGGCTTATCCATCACCCTAGCTTCCTGAACCACGATGCCTAGTTTGCAAGGATCAGGCCGCCACGGCACTCCGCTCCGCGGCTGTCCCCCGGCCCTTCGGGCCTCCTCCTAGATGCCGCTGCGCAGAGTGCCATGACGACCTGATCCTGCGGGTTGGTGTGCGGGTGTTCTGCATTCAAGCGTGCGCGTGCCAATTGACCCGATGTCGCTGGGGCGCGTGACGTAGCGAAATCAAGGAGGAGGGCCGYAGGCCCGGGGGACATTCGCGGAGTCACGCGCACCAGCGGCGTCGGTAGCCAGCGAATCAGGCCAGTAGAGTTGGTGGAGGGACTAGCTGGAAGCGACCCGAGTGCGCCGCGCCCGCAATACAGAAGGCGTGCGTTTCAGGTTCTTCAGCGCGGTATCCAGATGCGCCTTGTCGCGCACGGCGATGACGAAGCGCAGGTCCGTGGCTTCCTGGGCTTCTTCGTTGCCCATGTCGATGTGGATGATGTCGGCCTCGGCCGAGGCCAGCGCGGCGGCCACGCGGGCCAGCACGCCCTTGCCGTTGTTCACCGTCACCAGCACACCGGTCTCGAACAGGCGCACCGGCTCGTCCGACCAATCCACGGCGATGAAGCGCTCGGCGTCCTTGTGCAGCAGCTTCTTGGCCACCGGGCAATCGGCAATGTGCACCATCAGGCCTTCGCCACGGCCCAGGTAGCCCACGATGGCGTCGCCCGGCACCGCGCGGCAGCACTGGGCGAACTGCACCGAGGCGTTTTCGCTGCCGTCCAGCGTCACCGCCCCTTGCGACAGCGTGGCGTCCGGGCTGGTGAAGCGCTCGCGCGTCAGCAGCAGGGCGTCGGGCTTCTCGCCGGCCTCGGCCAGCAGCGACACCAGCCGCTTGGCCACGATGCCGGCAATGCGCTTGCCCAACCCAATGTCCACCAGCAGCTCGCCACGGCCCTTGTTGCCGGTGAAGCGCAGCAGCCGCTCCCACAGTTCGCGCCCGACCTCGTCGCCGCTGCTGGGCAGCCGGTCTATGCCCTCGGCGCGCAGCGCCTGCAGCAGCAGGCGCTCGCCCAGGTTTTCAGACTCGGTCTGCGCCATCGTCTTCAGGTGGTGGCGTATCTTGGAGCGCGCCCGCCCGGTGCGCACAAAGCTCAGCCAGCCGGGGTTGGGGGTGGATTCGGGCGAGGTGATGACCTCCACCACGTCGCCGTTCTTCAGCTCGCTGCGCAGCGGCACCTGCTCGCCATTGATGCGCGCGGCGGTGGTGCGGTCGCCCACGCTGCTGTGGATGGCATAGGCAAAGTCCACCACCGTGGCGCCGCGCGGCATGGCCATGATCTGGCTCTTGGGCGTGAACACGTAGACGGCGTCGGGGAACAGGTCCACCTTCACGTGGTCCCAGAACTCGGTGGCGTCGCGGGTTTCGTTCTGGATGTCCAGCAGCGACTGCAGCCACTTGGTGCCCAGCCGGTCGGAGGTGGCGCCGGAGGGGTCCTTGGCCTTGTACAGCCAGTGCGCGGCCACGCCGCTCTCTGCCACCACGTGCATCGCCTCGGTGCGGGTCTGGAATTCGACGTTCACCCCCGATGGCCCCACCAGCGTGGTGTGCAGCGACTGGTAGCCGTTGAGCTTGGGAATGGCGATGTGGTCCTTGAACTTGCCCGGCAGCGGGTTGTACAGCTGGTGCAGCACGCCCAGGGCGGTGTAGCAGTCCAGCACCTGGGGCACCAGCACGCGAAAGCCGTAGATGTCCAGCACCTGGGCAAAGCTCAGGTGTTTGTCGCGCATCTTGCGGTAGATCGAATACAGCGACTTCTCGCGCCCGTACAGGCGCACGGGCACCTTGGTGTCGGCAAAGGCCGCTTCCACCTCGCGCTGCACCTTCTGGATCAGGTCGCGGCGGCGGCTGCGCGCCTTGCCCACCGCCTTGGTCAGGATGCTGTAGCGCCACGGCGACAGGTGGGCAAAGGCCAGGTCCTGCAGCTCGCGGTAGGTCTGGTTCAGGCCCAGCCGGTGGGCGATGGGGGCGTAGATTTCCAGCGTTTCGCTGGAGATGCGTGCCCACTTGTCCTTGGGCGCGTCCGACAGCGTGCGCATGTTGTGCGAACGGTCGGCCAGCTTGACCAGGATGACGCGCACGTCGCGCGCCATCGCCAGCAGCATCTTGCGGAAGGACTCGGCCTGGTTCTCCTCGCGCGTGGTGAACTGCAGCTTGTCCAGCTTGGTCAGGCCGTCCACCAGCTCGGCCACCGAGGAGCCGAAGCGCTCTATCAGCTCGGGCTTGGTGACGCCGCAGTCTTCGATGGCGTCGTGCAGCAGCGCGGCCATCAGCGCCTGGGCGTCCAGCTTCCATTCGGCGCACTGGGCGGCCACGGCGATGGGGTGGGTGATGTAGGGCTCGCCGCTGTTGCGCAACTGGCCCAGGTGCGCCTCGTCGGCGAACTTGTAGGCCTGGCGCACCTGCTCCAGGTCGCTGGGCGACAGGTAGTCCAGCCTGGCCGTCAGCGCGGCAAAGCTGGCGGCTGCCGCATTGGCCGCCGCCGGGCTGGGCGCACCCATGGTCTGGCCGTGCGTGGGCTGGGCCTTGCGGGTGGGGGCGGGGTTCAGCGTGGTGCTCACCCCTGGAATATAGCTCGGTGGGCTTTTCTTGCGGAAAGGGCCGGGTAATTCTCCTAGGGCGCCTTTGGCGCTGTCCAGAGCGCCTTCGGCGCGGGCCACCAACAAAAAAGCACCCCGCAGGGTGCTTTTGAGTCAGAAAACCGGTGAAAACCAATGAAACTGGCTTACAGCGGCACTTTCTTCAGCATTTCGATGCCCACCTTGCCGGCGGCGATTTCACGCAGCGCGGTCACGCCGGGCTTGTTCTTGCTCTCGATCTTGGCCGTGTGGCCCTGGCTCAGCATGCGGGCACGGTAGGTGGCCGCCAGCACCAGCTGGAAGCGGTTGGGGATGTGTTGCAGGCAGTCTTCAACGGTGATGCGGGCCATGGTCAGGAGTGCTCCGGAAGGAAAAATCGAACGAACGGGCGGTGTCAGAGGCAGTGGGTCAGACGATGTTCAGTGCCTTGAACACATCGGCACGCGCGCGGCGCTGTGCCGATAACTTCAACCGCTGGGCGTGAGCGATAGCTTTCAAGTCGAACAACGCGCGGTCAAATAACTCGTTGATTATAACGAAATCGAATTTGTCGATCTGCGCCATCTCCTCGGCGGCGTTTTTCAGGCGCAATTCAATCACCTCGGGCGAGTCCTCGCCGCGGCGCTGCAGCCGGCCGCGCAGCTCTTCCCAACTGGGCGGCAGGATGAAGATGGTGATGGCGTTGGCGAACACGTTCTTGATCTGCACCGCGCCCTGGAAGTCGATTTCCAGCACCACGTCACCCCCTTGGGCGACGCGCTCCTGAATGGCCTTGCGCGAGGTGCCGTAGCGGTTGCCGTGCACATGGGCCCACTCGACAAAGCCGTCGGCGGCGACCATGGCGTCGAATTCGGCGTTGGAGACGAAGAAATACTCCCGCCCGTCCTTTTCCTGGCCGCGCGGCGCGCGCGTGGTGTGCGACACCGAGGGCTGCACATGCGAGTCCAGCTCCAACAACGCCTTGACCAGGCTGGATTTGCCGGCCCCGCTGGGGGCTGCGACGACGAACAGGTTTCCGGGGTAGTCCATAAACGGGGCTGGGGGTGGCTGGCGTAGCCGCTATTCTAGATTCTGCACCTGCTCCCGCATCTGCTCGATCAGCACCTTCATGTCCACCGAAATGTGCGTCAGCTCCAGCGCGGCGGACTTGGAGCCCAGCGTGTTGGCTTCGCGGTGTAACTCCTGTATCAAAAAGTCCAGCCGTTTGCCCACTTCGCCGCCTTTTTTCAGCAGCCGCTCGATTTCTTCCAGGTGCGAGTCCAGCCGGGTGATCTCCTCGGCCACATCGATCCGGATGGCAAAGGCAGTGGCCTCGGTCAGCGCACGGTCCTGGGCTGATTCGGGGGTGGCCGCGCCTTCGCCCAGCGCCATGGCCTCTTTCCAGCGCTCCACGAAGCGATTGCGCTGTTGCTCCACCAGCTTGGGCACCAGCGGCACGGCTTGCCCGGCCAGCGCGCGCAGCTGAGCGGTGCGCTCCAGCAGCATGGTGACCAGGCGGGCACCTTCGCGCTCGCGCGCCTTCAGCAATTGCGCCAGCGCCTGTTCGGCCAGCGCGGCCACGGGTTGGCTCCAGTCACGGTTCGTGGTCTGCTCGGCACTGGACAGGCGCAGCACGTCGGCCACGCTCAAGGGGGTGGCTGCCGGCATCCAGGCCCTGACGCTGTCTTGCAGCGTGTTGAGTCGCTGCAGCAGCCGGGTGGACGGCTCGGGCACGGCGTGGGCGTTGGCGGTCTCGATGGTGGCGCGCACCTCCACCTTGCCGCGCTTGAGCTTGGCGATCAGCAGTTCGCGCAGCGCGGGCTCGTGCTGGCGCAGCTCTTCGGGCAGGCGAAAGGCCAGGTCCAGGAAGCGGCTGTTGACAGAGCGGATTTCCAGGCCCAGCTGGCTGGGCGGCGCGCCGCGTGTGTCGGCTTCGGGGGCGGCATCGGCCGTGCTGTGCTGGGCACTGGCGTAGCCGGTCATGCTGTAAACTGGCATGGAGACTTTGGGTTGCAAAAAACGTCCCAAGAATAACCCGGTTCACCCCCCTCAGCCGCAGGCACATTCCAAAATATGTCGAAGGTCAAACCCGCTCCCCTGCCGCCGGACACCGTCATCGGCGGCTACCGCATCGTCCGCAAGGTGGCTGCCGGCGGTTTCGGCGTGGTTTACCTGGCGCTGGATTCGGAAGGCCAGCAGGTGGCGGTGAAGGAATACCTGCCGTCTTCACTGGCCACGCGCGCGCCCGGCGAGCTGCTGCCGCAGGTGCCGTCCGAGAAGCTGTCGCTGTACCGGCTGGGGCTGAAGAGCTTCTTTGAAGAAGGGCGCTCGCTGGCGCAGATCTCCCACCCCTCGGTGGTCAGCGTGATGAACTTCTTCCGCGAGAACGAGACCGTCTACATGGTGATGAACTACCTGGAGGGCGCCGCCCTGCAGGACTTCATCATCACCGCGCGCGACCTGAAGCAGGCCAAGGTGTTCCGCGAGTCCACCATACGCTCTTTGTTCGACGAGATCCTGCGCGGCCTGCGCATCGTGCACCAGCACAAGATGCTGCACCTGGACATCAAGCCGGCCAACATCTTCATCACCGACGACAACAAGTCGGTGCTGATCGACTTCGGCGCCGCTCGCGAGGTGCTGAGCAAAGAGGGCAATTTCATCCGCCCCATGTACACCCCTGGCTTTGCCGCGCCCGAAATGTACCGGCGCGACTCCTCCATGGGCCCGTGGACCGACATCTACGCCATCGGTGCCTGCATGTACGCCTGCATGCAGGGCTACCCGCCCAACGAGGCGCCGCAGCGGCTGGAGAAAGACCGCATCGCCATCGCCCTGTCGCGCCTGCGCGGCATTTATTCGGACAACCTGATTGAAGTGGTGGAGTGGTGCATGGCGCTGGACCCGCTGTCGCGCCCGCAGTCGGTGTTTGCGCTGCAAAAGGAGCTCAGCCGCGAGGGCGAACGCCGCTACACCAAGCTGTCGGTCGGCGAGAAGGTGCGCATGCAGTTTGACACCATGGTCACCGACACCAAGAAGAACGTCAAAGGGGTGGTGACCAACATCGGGGCCAAGCCGAAATGAAGTTCTCGGTGTTCCAGGTCAGCCGCAGGGGCGGGCGCGAGAAGAACGAAGACCGCATGGGCTACTGCTACACGCGCGATTCGTGCATCCTGCTGCTGGCCGACGGCATGGGCGGCCACCCCGAGGGTGAAGTCGCCGCGCAGGTGGCCCTGCAGACCATGTCGGCGTTCTACCAGAAGGAAGCCAAGCTGGGCATCGTTGACGTGCCGGCCTTCCTGACGGCTGCCGTGCTGGCGGCGCACCGCCAGATCCTGCGCTATGCCATCGACAAGGGCATGATGGACACGCCGCGCACCACCGTGGTGGCCGCGCTGGTGCAGGACGGCGCCGCCACCTGGGCGCACTGCGGCGATTCGCGCCTGTACCTGATTCGCGGCACCGAGATGCTGACGCGCACGCGCGACCACTCCTACATGGAGCAAAAGCACATGACCGCCGCCGCCATGGCGCACCCTGCCATACGCGCCAACCGCAACATCCTGTTCACCTGCCTGGGCTCGCCCACCAAGCCGGTGTTCGACATTTCAGAAACCACGCCGTTGCAGCAGGGTGACAAGCTGATGCTGTGCTCGGACGGGCTGTGGAGCAACCTGCCCGATGACGTCATCACCCACGAGCTGGGCAGCCGCCCGGTGGCCGATGGCGTGCCCGAGATCGTGGAGCAGGCGTTGGTCAAGGGCGGGCGCACCAGCGACAACGTCACCGTGATCGCGCTGGAGTGGGAAACGCCCGACGGCTTCGAAACCACCCGCGCCAGCATCTCCACCGACACCATCAGCGACGGCGTGTTTGCCTCTACCGTGCAGGCCGGCTGGCTGGACCCCAACGAGGGCGACCTGGACGACGACGCCATCGAGCGCTCGATTGCCGAGATCAACGAAGCCATACGCCGTTCCGCCGCAAAACGTTCCTGACAACGGTGCCGGCGCGCCAGCGCCGGCTTTTCCTCCAATTTCTTAAGGTTTGACATGAGTGAATTTGTCCGAAGCGGCGGCCGTGCCGCTGACCAGTTGCGGCCGGTAACCATCACGCGCCGCTACACCATGCACGCCGAAGGCTCGGTGCTGATCGCCTTTGGCAACACCAAGGTGCTGTGCACCGCGTCGGTGGAGGAGAAAGTGCCGCCGCACAAGCGCGGCAGCGGCGAGGGCTGGGTCACCGCCGAATACGGCATGCTGCCGCGCGCCACCCACACCCGCAGCGACCGCGAGGCCGCGCGCGGCAAGCAAAGCGGGCGCACGCAGGAGATCCAGCGCCTGATAGGCCGTTCGCTGCGCAGCGTGTTTGACCTGGCCAAGCTGGGCGAGCGCACCATTCACCTGGATTGCGACGTGCTGCAGGCCGATGGCGGCACCCGCACCGCCGCCATCACCGGTGCCTTTGTCGCAGCGCAAGACGCGGTCAACGGCTTGCTGGCTTCGGCTAAGCTGACCGCCACGCCCATCCTCGGGCCGGTGGCTGCCATCTCGGTGGGCATCGTGCAGGGCACGCCGCTGCTGGACCTGGAATACACCGAAGACTCGGCCTGCGACACCGACATGAACGTGGTGATGACCGGTGCCGGCCACTATGTGGAAGTGCAGGGCACCGCCGAAGGCGTGGCCTTCACCAGGGCCGAGATGGACAAGCTGTTGGCGCTGGCCGAGAAGGGCATTGGCGAGTTGGTGCAGGCACAGGCCCGGGCGCTGAAAGAAGCTTGAGACCAGGGTGCGTGCCGTGAAGAAGATCGTGCTGGCCTCCAACAACCCCGGCAAGCTGCTGGAGCTGCAGGCCATGCTGGCGCCGCTGGGCCTGGAACTGGTGCGCCAGGGGGAGCTGGGCATCCCCGAGGCGCCTGAGCCCTTTCACACCTTTGTGGAAAACGCGCTGACCAAGGCGCGCCACGCGGCCAAATTGAGTGGCCTGCCGGCACTGGCCGACGATGCCGGCATCTGTGTGGACGCCTTTGGCGGCCTGCCCGGTGTGCAGACCGCCTACTACGCCACCCAGTTCGGCTACCCCAAGAGTGACGACAACAATGTGGTGGCGCTGCTGGAGCAGATGGCGGCGCTGGACAACCGCCGCGCCGCCATGGTCAGCACGCTGGTGGCGGTGCGCAGCGAGCTGGACCCCGAGCCGCTGATCGCGGTGGGCCGCGTCAGCGGCGAGATCAGCCGCGAGCCGCTGGGCAGCAACGGCTTCGGTTTCGACCCGGTGATGTTCATCCCTGAATTTGGCAAGACCTTCGCCCAGTTGCCGGTGGAGGTGAAAAACGCCAACAGCCACCGCGGTCGCGCCGCCCGCCAGATGGTTGAGTTGATGCGGGAGCGCTGGTTGTGATTCCGCTGCACAGCGAGCCGGCTACTGGCGCGGCGCCGGTGATCCAGGACATCCAGCACTACCTGCGGCCCGGCGCCCTGCAACTGTCATCGCTGCCACCTCTGTCGCTGTACGTGCACCTGCCCTGGTGCCTGAAGAAGTGTCCGTACTGCGACTTCAACTCGCACGAGATGGCGGACCGTGGTGCCCTGCCCGAGGCGCGCTACCTGGACGCACTGATGGCCGACCTGGAGGCCGCGTTGCCACTGGTGTGGGGGCGCACCATCCACAGCGTGTTCATCGGTGGCGGCACACCCAGCCTGTTTTCACCCGAGTCCATCGACCGGCTGATCAGCGACCTGCGCTCGCGCCTGCGGCTGGAGGCGCGCTGCGAGATCACGCTGGAGGCCAACCCCGGCACCTTCGAGCGGGACCGTTTCAAGGCCTTCCGCGCGGCCGGTGTCACTCGCCTGTCGGTGGGTGTGCAAAGCTTCAACGACGCGCACCTGTTGGCACTGGGCCGCGTGCACGACCGCGCGCAGGCGCTGGCGGCGGTAGAGGAAGCGGCCCATGCCTTTGACACCTTCAACCTGGACATCATGTACGCGCTGCCGGGCCAGACGCTGCAAGACCTGGAGACGGATGTGCGCACAGCCTTGCAGTTCGCGCCGCCGCACATCTCCATCTACCACCTGACGCTGGAGCCCAACACCTACTTCGCCAAGTACCCGCCAGCGCTGCCCGACGACGACAGCGCCTACCAGATGATGGACCGCATCACCGAGCTGACCGGTGAGGCCGGGCTGGAGCGCTACGAGGTGTCGGCCTACGCCCGGCGCGGCCACCGCTGCACCCACAACCTGAACTACTGGGGCTTTGGCGACTACCTGGGGATTGGCGCCGGCGCACACAGCAAACTCAGCTTTGCCCACCGCGTGATGCGCCAGGTGCGCAAGCGCGAGCCGCGCCTGTACATGGACAGCGCGCTGGCCGGCCAGCCGCTGGCGCTGGAGAACGAGGTGGGCCGCGACGAGCTGCCGTTCGAGTTCATGCTGAACGCGCTGCGGCTGAAAGAGGGCTTTGCCCTGCAGGATTTCTTCGAGCGCACCGGCCTGGCGCTTACCGCCATCCAGAAACCGCTGGAAGAGGCCGAGCGCAAGGGGCTGATCGCGCGCGATTTCCAGCGCGTGTGGCCGACGGACAAGGGGTTCGACTTCCTCAGCGATTTGCAGGGCCTGTTTCTTCCCGCTAGCTGAAGCCGACTTGCCCCCTCCGGCGGCGCATGTCGCCTTGCTCGACAAGGCCGGCTCCGATACCATGGGTTGGTAAACCTCCGAAGGAGCGCGTCCCCTCATGGCTGAGCTGAAGGTGAATTCGGTCACGCCGGTGCAACCCACCGAGCGCACGGTGGGCGTGCCGGAGATCGCCTTCAGCGCCGCCGACACCGGCCTGCCACAACAGCCGCCGCCCGTGACCGTGCGCGACGAGGCTTTGCACGCTTACGCGCAGGTGCAAAAGCCCGAGGGGCGCCACCGGCTGACCCGGGTGGACGAGCTGATGACCCGCGAAGTGGTGACGCTGCCGCTGGCCATGACCATCATCGAAGCCTGGCAGACGCTGGCTCAGCGCGGCGTGGGCCAGGCGCCGGTGGTCAATGAGCGCAATGTGCTGGTTGGCCTGTTGACGCGTGCCGACCTGTTGCAGGCCGAGCGCCTGCCGTCGCCCGAGGCCAGCGCGCTGGTGTGGCGCGCTTTCTTGCAGCAGGGGGTGGGCGACATCATGCTGGCGCCGGTGCCCACCGTGGCACCCGACACCGACATACGCCGCGTGGCCCGCAGGCTTCTGGACGCCGGGCTGCCGGGGCTACCCGTAGTGGACGAGCATGGACAGCTGCAGGGCTTCATCTCGCGCGCCGACATCCTGCGCGCGGTGGTGATGGAGCCGCCCCTCGATCTCTGGGGCTAGGCCTGGTTACTTTGCCGACAGCAGCGGCGTCAGCCCGTCGGGCTTGTCCGCCACGCGCTCCAGCTTGGGGTAGCGCACACCGTCGCGGTAGTCGATTCTGAACGTGCGGTAGCGGTTCTCGTACTTCACCAGCAGTTCCACGCCGCTGCCGTCCCGGGCTTTGGCGATGGCCTCGCGCAGCAGTTCAGGCTTGTAGGCAAAACCGTTGACGGCCAGCAACTGCATGGACGCCGTCATACCGGCCTTGAAGGCCGGGCCGCCCCATTGCAGGCTGGTCAGCTTGGCATCGCGGTCCAGGCTGAAGCCCAGCGAGTAGGCGAAATCAGTGCTGCGCCGCGTCACTTCCTGGGCTTTGGCCCATTCGCTTTGCTTGTCGGTGAAGACCAGCTTCCAGCCGTTGCGCGTGATGCCGTCCAGCAGGTTGGCGTTGCTGTGGCCGTCCACGCGCTGGCTGAGAAAGGCTGCCCAGTCGTGCGGCGCCACCGCGTTCAGCGCCTTCACGTAGTCGGCTAAGGTGTAGGTCAGCGTTGTCACGCGTCCATCTTCCACGCCGAAGAAGGCGCGGGCCACGTCGTCCAGGCTCCTGACGCCCTGGGTCAGCTCGCGGATTTTGCTGTCGGCGTCCAGCCAGATCATCTGGCCTTCGAAATAGTATTCCTCGCGACGCTGCCAGTCCGGCCAGTCGAGCAGCGCGCGCTGGCTGATGATGGGCTCGTTGGTGGTGTCCTGCAGGTTGCGCCAGGCGCGGCCGGCGCGCGCGTGCAGGCCGGCGGCAGTGGCGGCCAGTTCGTCCAGCGAATCGGCCAGCGGCACCAAGCCGGAACGGCCGGCCAGCACCCAGCCCCAGTACTGCGTCTGGCCTTCATAAATCCACAGCAGGCTGCCCTGCATGGGCACGTTGTAGTTGGGCGTGTACAGGTCGGCCGGGCGGCGGTACTTGCCGTTCCACGAATGCGACATTTCATGCGGCAACAGGCCGTGCGCGCCGGTACTCTTCTTCCATTCGGTGAAGTAACCAGGGCCGACGCCGTTCTCGCTGGATTCGGAGTGCTCCAGGCCAATGCCGGAGAAGTTCTCGCTCAGCGCCAGCAGGAACTCATAGCGCGCAAAGTGTCGCGACGCGAACACCTTGTCAGCCTGCCGCACAAGTTGCTTGTGCCACTCAATCTGCTCTGGCGTGGCCTCCAGGCTGGCAGGGCTGTCCGCAAACAGGTTCAGGTACACCGGCGCCTTGCCGGGCGTGGTGTCCAGCTCGATGCGGCGCGTGTACTTGCCGGCCCACATGGGCGAATCCACCAGACGCTCCAGGCTCAGCGGCTTGAAGGCGATCACGTCGCCGTCCCGCTGCGCCACATCCAGTGCGCTGGCGGTCTGCCAGCCGGTGGGCACACGCACGTTGGCCTGCACCTGGATGCCACTGACGGCATGACCGGCCGGGTACAGGGCCACGGTGTTCCATTGCAGGCCCACGATTTCCTGCGTCATCACCACGCGGCCGTTGCCAGTGGTCAACGGCGACAGGAACTGGTAGCTGATGTTCAGCACACTTGCACCGGCCGGTATGTCCAGCTGGAAGGCATGGGTGTCCAGTGTGTCGCGCTTCCATGCCAACGGCTGGCCGTTGGCACTGATCTGCAACCCAGCCAGCTTGTTGACGGGGCCGCCGGGTTGGTGGCTGCCGGCCAGCCAGCGCGGGTACAGCAGCGTCAACGGGCCCGGCTTCACCGGCAGGGTTTCGCGCACCTGCATCACGCGGTGGTCCAAGTCGGTCAGGTCCACCTCCAGCTTCAACGTGCCGGGGTAGGCCACGTCCCTCGGGGCGGGTATGGCGCGCGGTGACGTGGGGATGTCGTGGGCTGGCGCGGTGCCGCAGCACAGGGCCAGGGCAGCGGCCAGCAGGACAGGAATTCGACGATGGGAAGAGTGAAGGGAGGCTGGCAGCAGGCGCATATCTATTTTGTATACAAAATGTAAAGCGACGAAAAAAAGCCAACCGGATCGCGGTTGGCTTTCTGGGAAAGGGGTCAGCGCAGGTTGAACGGGTTCATCTTGGGCGCGTCGCCGACGAACTTTTCGTCGTGCAGCGTGGCCAGGCTCATCAGCGCGGAAGACACAGCCGGGCGGAAGCCCACGCGGGCCCGGCCGATGCCGTCGCCGCCGCTCATGATCAGGTTGGCGATGTAGTCACCGCATTCCTGGTGGCCCCAGATGGACGAGATGGTGGCGGAGATGCGCGGGTGGTACTGGGCGATCACGTTCAATGCCAATTCGTACTGCGCCGGCGCAGGCATTTCGTGCAGCCCCATAGGCCGGGTCTTGGAGTCTTGCTCAAAGTCCGGGAACAGGTTGCCGCTGCGCGTGTCCGGCGGTTTGTTGGGGTTGTCAGGCGTCATAAGGTGCACGGCAAGCGTGCTGATAGCAATACCAGGATTTTAGGCTATCCATCTGCAGCGTGCTTCCTGATTTGCACCGACTTGTGACAGTGTGGCGTTCGACCTACGCCAGGCCTGCGCCAGCGCCTACGCGTGGGGCAGGTTCAGGTGGCCATTTGCGCCAGGCCGCGCGCCAGCGAACTGGCGCTGGGATTCTCCACAAACACGCAGCGCTTGCCGGTGCGCTTGCAAAAGTCTTTCACCCGCCAATAGGCGTTGTGGCTGATGCAACCGGCCTGGCACACCACCAGGTCGGCAGCGGCCAGGCTGGCGTCCAGCGCGTTGGCGCTGTCTTCCAGCCCGCCGTCGTGGTGCATGAAGCGGCCGCCCACCCGCTCCACCACATCGCGGTAGCTGGCCAGGCTGCCACTGCGCCCGCCTACGCACAGCACCGTCTTCTCCCCCAGGTGCAGGCGAATGGGGGCGCTGTGCGCGGGCAGGCTGGGCTGTTGCGCGGCTTGCGGCGTGGGCCTTGCGGCCTGCGTCTCACGCTCCTTGTCGGCCGCTGCAAGCCGTTGGCGCAGTTCGGTGTTGTGCTGCTCCAGATCGGCCTGGCGTGCCGTCGATTGCTCCAATTTTTGTAGCATGCGCTGTTGGGCGTCGAGTTCCGGCACCGCAGCCTTCAGGCGCGCCATCTCCTGCGCCACGGCACTGAGCTGCGCGTCCTTGCCCTGGCATTCGGCGCGCAGCGCTATCAACTGCAAATGCGCCTGCTCCAGCTCGCGCGCCTTGTCGCCCAGCAGGCGGGTGCTGCGCTCCTGCACCTTGGCCAGTTCGCGCGTCAGCACGCCGTTCTCCAGCAGCAGGGCGTTGAAGCGGCTGATGTCCACCCGCACGCTGGCGCCGGCCTGGTGCTGCAGCATGTGCAGGTCGCGGCACAGCAGTTCCTGCAAGGCCGTGTCGCAACGTGGGTGGCTCAGCGCGGCCCAGAAGGCGCCGGCCACGTCGCCGCTGGCGACCGCCTGTGTCCAAAGTTCGGCCACGGCAGCGGCGCTCTTGGCCGGGCGAAAGGCCAGCAGCTCGCGCGCATAGCGCCTGTCCAGCTCGTCTTGCAGCAGCTCGCTCAAGCGGTTGCGGCGCACGCATTCGGCCACCGCGCCAACGTGGATCTCGTAGTCATCTGCCAGTGCATGGCCGCCCATCGCCTTGCCCACCAGCCGGCGCAGGCCGTCCAGCGGCAGGCACACGCCCACCACCGGGCAGTGGCAGTGGTGCGGCATGTCCCACAGGCGGCGCCGGCGGGAACCGCAAGGGGTGGAAGACGGGTCCGGGGTGTGACAGGTGTGCATGGCTCAAATAGTAAATGAGAATCATTCTCATTTAAACACAAAAGCCTGTTTATTTCCAGCCGGCCGGACTGCTGCCAATGATGCAGGCTACCCAGCCGGCTTTTGCCACTCCATGATGTGGAAGTAAGGTACCCGGCGGTACTGTTGGGCCTTGACCGGGTCGCCGCCCTGCGGCTCGGGTTCGGCGAAGTGGGTCAGCACCAGCCCATGCGCCAGAAAGGCCGCCATGTAGGTGCTCAGCGGGCGGTGCCAGTTGCGTATGCGCATGCCGCGCCACACCGACCAGTGCGCCTTCTCTTCCAGGTAGTGGTCGATGCAGAAGCGCCGCTGGCCATCGGCCCAGGTGATCCAGCTGCGCGGCAGGCCTGCGGTGTTGAAGCTGGTCAGGTTGGCCAGCAGCAGCGTGCCGCCGGGGCGCAGCGTGGCCACCATGTTGGCAATGGCGGGTTGCAGGTGCTCGATGTCGATCAACGACAGGTAACTGACCACCAGGTCGAAGCTGCCGGCTTCCAGCACCATGGCCTCGGCGGTGGTCTGCAGATAGTCGCCCTCAGGCTCCAGCTCGCGAGCGCGCGCCAGCAATGCGGCGGTGGGGTCGACGCCCACGGTGGCGATGCCCTGCGCGCGCAGCAGGCGACAAAACCGCCCCTCGCCGCAACCCACATCCAATGCGCGGCGAAAGCCACGGCCCTGCACGCGTGCCAGCATCGGTGCGTCCAGCACGTACTGGCGGCCGTAGTCGCCGTGCTCGCCCATCTCGGTCAGCCAGGCGGGGGCCGAACTGTTCCAGCCGTTGGGGTCGTCAGAGGATTGCATGCAGCAGCGCTTTCAGTGTTGTGACAGGTACAGGCCGAGCTGGTCCAGGCCCTCCTGCGTGCCGTGCAGGCGCTGGGAACGGTCTTCATGGCCGTTCATGTAGGCGAGTTGCTCGGTGTACACCATGCGCGTGCCGTTGCCGCTGGCAAAAAATTCGACCGTGACCAGTGATGCGGACAACGGCCGGCCGTCCACTTGCAGCGAGTAGGCAAACACGATGCGCTGCGCGGGCGCTATGTCGAGGAAGAATTTCTCCACCTGCTGCACGCGTCGGTCTGGATAGGTCACCTGGTGCGTTTCGCGCCCCAGCGGCCGAAAGTCCAGTTGGTAGAGCGTGGTGTGTTCCGGATGGCAGTCGGACCAGGCGCGTTTGGCGGCCGGATCGGCCCAGGCGCGGAACACCGCTTCGGGTGCAGCGGCATAGTTGCGCTCGATGACGAAATCGGTGTGCGTGCTGGAAACAGGGGTCATGGCGTGTTGTCTTTGTGTTCGGCCAGGTAGGCGGCCAGGCGGTCAAACTGCGCATTCAATTGCGCCTTGTGCGCCGCGAGCCAGGCGTCCATGGCGCCAAAGGCCTGGGGAGCGATCTGATAGGTGCGCACGCGCCCGGCCTTGCGCGAGGCGACGAAGCCGCCTTGCTGCAGCACGGCCAGGTGCTTGACGGCTGAAGGCAGCGCCATGTCGAGTGGCCCTGCCAGCTCAGACACCGATGCCGGTCCGCGGCTCAGCAGATCCAGCATGCCGCGGCGTTGCGTGTCAGCCAATGCAAAGAACATGCGGTCCAACTGCTCGGCTTCGACGCTGGTCAGCCTCATTGATCCGCCGGATCCAAAAATCGCTTGGACAAACCAGCGCGCCCAGGGTAGTACTTGAAGTAGGGCCGTGCGTGGTCAATGGTACGTGCTACGGGCGGGTGGTCCATCAGGCGGTCGAAGTAGTTTGTCAGATGGCGGTACTGTTGCGGCACCGGCATGTACGTCACTGCATAGAACAGGGCCGGCGCGGCGGCGCAGTCGGCCATGCTGAAGGCGTTGCCGGCCGCCCAGGTTCTGCCTTCGAGGTGTCGGTCGATGAGCGCGTAGGCCGAGGCCAGGCCCTCCTGTGCCTTGGCCACGCCATAGGCGTCGCGGTCGGCTTGTGGCCGCAGGATGTTGGCGGTGAAGGCCTGCATGGGCGTCATCACGTAGAGGTCAAACAGGCGGTCCCACAAGCGCACCTCCAGTGCCGCGTCCAGCTCTTGCGGGATCAGGGCGTGGCCGGGGCGCGCATGGTGCTGCTGCAAGTACTCGATGATGATGCTGGTTTCCGCGATCGCTCGCCCCTGGTCCACCAGCAGTGGCATTTTGCCCAAGGGCCACATGGCCAAGTAGGCCGAACGCTCGTGCGGGTCGCCCAGGTTCAGCAGGCGTTTGTCAACGGCCAGTTCCAGCGTATCCAGCGCAATCAGCACTTTCTGACAATAGGAGGACAGCGGGTGGTAGTGCAGTGTCAGTGCGGTCATGCCTGTATCAATGGTTTCTAATTTTAGAAACTATAGGCGTGGCGACATCCCGCGTCAAGTCGCGTCAGCCGAATAATCCAGTCAACTGGAGGTATTCACGTGCGAGCCGTTGGCAGATAACGTCGCACGCGAAAAGAAAACGGCCCCATCAAGGGGCCGTTTCTTTGTCTGGCGGAAGCTGTGAGATTCGAACTCACGGATGTCGTAAAACATCGCCGGTTTTCAAGACCGGTGCCTTAAACCGCTCGGCCAAGCTTCCTGTCTGGGGGATTACCTCGACAGCGCGAGGCGGCGCTATTTTACGCTGAAGCTTTGCGCGGTCGCTCAAGCCGCCTGCAGCATCCCCTTGGTCTCGATGAATGCAATCACCTGGTCCAGGCCGGTGAGGGTCTTCAGGTTGGTCATCACAAAGGGTTTCAACTGGCCGTTGGCGGGCGTGCGCATGCGCACGGTGTCGCTGCGCATCACCTCCAGGTTGGCGCCCACGTAGGGGGCCAGGTCGGTCTTGTTGATGACGAACAGGTCGCTCTTGGTGATGCCGGGGCCGCCCTTGCGTGGGATTTTCTCGCCGGCGGCGACGTCGATCACGTAGATGGTCAGGTCGCTGAGCTCGGGGCTGAAGGTGGCGGCCAGGTTGTCGCCGCCGCTTTCGATGAATACCACGTCGGCATTCGGAAAGTCTTCCAGCATGCGGTCTATGGCTTCCAGGTTGATGGAGGCGTCCTCGCGGATGGCGGTGTGTGGGCAGCCGCCGGTTTCCACGCCCATGATGCGTTCGGCCGGCAGCGCGCCGCTGATGGTCAGCAGGCGCTGGTCTTCCTTGGTGTAGATGTCGTTGGTGACGGCCACCAGGTCGTACTTGTCGCGCATGCCCTTGCACAGCATTTCCAGCAGGGTGGTCTTGCCCGAACCCACGGGGCCGCCTATGCCCACGCGCAGCGGCGGCAGTTTCTTGGTGCGGTTGGCGATCTGGTGCAGGCTCATGGTGGTGACTTCAATCAAGGACGGAAAAGTTCAGGACCGGAACAACCGGGAATATTGGGTCTCATGCCGCGCCGACAGGATGGCCAGCATGGGCGAGAAGGCCTGGCGTTCGCTGTCTTGCAGACCGATGGCGTGGTCCACGGCAGCAGGAATCTCGTCAGCCAGCCGCGCCAGGATACGCTGGCCGGCGCTTTGCCCCAGAGGCACGGATTTGATGGCGGCCTGCATCATGTTCTCGGCCCAGCCGAAGGCATAGGCCAGCAGGCACTCACGCAGGCTGGCCTGGGTGATGGCGGTGGCCAGCGCAAAAGCCACCGGGTAAGTGGCGCGCATGGCTGTTGCGGCTTGCAGCACGTCGGCCGGCGTGGCCGGGTGGTTGCGCAGCCAATCCAGCAGCGAGCGGCCCATCTGCTCGGTTTGCATGCGCAGCTCGTTGGTCTCGCGGGTCTGCAGCACCCAGTCGTTCAACTCGGCGACATGCGCACAGTCGCCGCGGCGCCAGGCCGGCACCGCCTTGGCCAGCACCGCCAGGTCGCCGCGTGCCTGCGTCAGGTGCAATTGGTCCGACAGCCAGTCGGCTGCGCCGGCTTCGGTGGCGCAGCCGGTCTTTTCTTCCACCCAGGCTTCCAGGCCTTCGGAATACGAGAAACCGCCCACCGGCAGCGCTGGCGAGGCCAGCATCATCAGCTGCAACAGGCTTGCCGCTGGCAACGGCTGGGCAGGGCGGGCAGAGCGCATCAGTCAGTGCTTGTGCGAGTGGCCATGGTGCTCGTGGTCGTGGCCATAGTCATCGGCGTGATCGTGCGCGTGCTGCTCGTGGCCGTGCGCCTCATGCCCGTGATCGTGATCGTGATCGTGTCCATGGTCATGGTGTGCATGCGCATGGCCATGCCCGCCTGCGCTGTAGGCGCCGCCTTCGGGCTCGAAGGCCTCATTGACTTCGCGCACGATCAGGTGCATGGCGCGCAGCATGTCGGCCAGCACGTGGTCGGGCTCTATCTTCAGGTGGTCGGGCTTCAGTTCAATAGGCACATGGCGGTTGCCCAGGTGGTAGGCGGCGCGCAACAGGTCAAACGGCGTGCCGTGTTCGCTGCAATGTGTGATGCGCAGCACCGCCTGGGGTGCCGCCAGCACGCGGATCAGCGAGCCGTCTTCACCCACCAGCACGTCGCCGCCGCGCACCACATTGCCGCGCGGCAGGAACACGCCCAGTTGGCGGCCAGCCGAATCAACGGCGTCAAAGCGGCTTTTCTGGCGCACGTCCCAGTCCAGCTCCACTGTGTGGGCACGTTTCAGCAGCACAGGGGCCAGGCCATGGCCGCCGGCTAACAGTTTGGAGACTTGCAGCATATGAATTGATGTGAGTTGCGTTGAAACTACTTCAGTCGGATAATATAACAATTGTTATAACTCGGGTGGACAGCATGGCTGCTTTGAAGCTTACGCAGATCGGTAATTCAGTGGGCGTGATTCTGCCCAAGGAAGTATTGGCCCGCCTGAAACTGGAAAAAGGAGACACTGTCTTTCTGACCGACGTGGCGCATGGGGTGACCTTGACACCTTACGACCCCGATCTTGAAGAACAATTGAAAGCAGGCCGCGAATTCATGCGAGAGTACCGCGATACCTTCCACCAACTTGCCAAATGAGTTCGTGGAGGTGGATCAATCGCAGGGCTGTGCTGCTGCTGCACGATGAGAGCCTGGCCGAGCACGGTGGTGCGGCGGGTTTGAGGGATGCGGGCCTGCTCGATTCTGCCCTGGCGCGCCCTCAGAATTTGCTGGCCTATGGCGAGCCTGACGTGGCGGATCTTGCCGCAGCTTATGGTTACGGGCTGGCGCAGAACCACCCCTTCGTGGATGGCAACAAGCGCGCTGCTTTTTTGGCCGTGGGTTTGTTCTTGGCCATCAACGGCCAGCGTTTGCAAGTGAGCCAAGCCGAAGCCACGCTGACTGTGCTTGAATTGGCTGCGGGCGGGTTGGAAGAGACCGAATTCGCGGCCTGGATACGCGCGCATCTGGCTCCTCGTTCCGAATAGTTCCTCAAAACAGAAAGTAGCGCTGCGCCATCGGCAGCACCGTTGCCGGCTCGCAAGTCAGCAATTGGCCGTCGGCGCGCACGGCGTAGGTCTGCGCGTCGATCTCCATTTTCGGCAGGTAGTCGTTGTGCACCATCTGCCGCTTGGTGACGCCACGTATGTTTTTCACCGCGCTCAGCGTCTTGGCCAGGCCAAAGCGCTCCTGGATGCCGGCGGCCAACCCGGCTTGCGACACGAAGGTCAGCGACCCCCGGGCAATGGCGCCGCCAAAGGCGCCGAACATAGGCCGGTAGTGCACCGGCTGTGGCGTGGGGATGGACGCATTGGGGTCGCCCATGGCCGCCATGGCGATGCTGCCGCCTTTCAGTATCAGCGCAGGTTTGACGCCGAAGAAGGCCGGCTTCCAGACCACGATGTCGGCCCACTTGCCCACTTCCAGCGAGCCCACCTCGTGCGAGATGCCGTGCGCGATGGCCGGGTTGATGGTGTATTTGGCGATGTAGCGCCTGGCGCGCGCGTTGTCGTTGCGCTCGTTGTCGCCGGGCAGCTTGCCGCGCTGCAGCTTCATCTTGTGCGCGGTCTGCCAGCAACGGATGATGACCTCGCCCACCCGGCCCATGGCCTGTGAGTCGGAGCTGAACATGCTGATGGCGCCCAAGTCGTGCAGGATGTCCTCGGCGGCGATGGTCTCCTTGCGGATGCGGCTTTCGGCAAAGGCCAGGTCCTCGGGGATGGAGGGGTCCAGGTGGTGGCACACCATCAGCATGTCCACATGCTCATCCAGCGTGTTCACCGTGTAGGGCATGGTGGGGTTGGTGGAGCTGGGCAGGAAGTTGGCCTCGCCCACCACGCGCAGGATGTCCGGCGCGTGGCCGCCGCCGGCCCCTTCGGTGTGGAAGGCGCACAGGCCGCGGCCCTTGGTGGCGGCGATGGTGTTTTCCACAAAGCCGGACTCGTTCAGCGTGTCGGAGTGGATGGCCACCTGCGTGTCGGTGGCATCGGCCACGTCCAGGCAGTTGCTGATGGCGGCTGGTGTGGTGCCCCAGTCCTCATGCAGCTTCAGGCCCATGGCACCGGCGTTGATCTGCTCGTGCAGCGCATCAGGCAGGGCAGCGTTGCCCTTGCCCAGGAAGCCCAGGTTCATGGGGAAGGCGTCAGCCGCCTGCAGCATGCGCTCCATGTGCCAGGCGCCGGGTGTGCAGGTGGTGGCCAGCGTGCCGGTGGCAGGGCCTGTGCCGCCGCCCAGCATGGTGGTGACGCCCGAGGCCAGCGCCTCTTCGATCTGCTGTGGGCAGATGAAGTGGATGTGCGAATCAATGCCGCCGGCGGTGACGATGTTGCCCTCGCAGCTGATGACCTCGGTGCCCGGGCCAATGACGATGTCCACGCCGGGCTGCGTGTCTGGGTTGCCGGCCTTGCCGATGGCCACGATGCGGCCGGCCTTCAAACCAATGTCGGCCTTGACGATGCCCCAGTGGTCCAATATCAGCGCGTTGGTCATCACCGTGTCCACTGCGCCTTGAAAGCGGGTGCGCTGGCTTTGCGCCATGCCGTCGCGAATGGTCTTGCCGCCGCCGAATTTCACCTCTTCGCCGTAGCCACCGGCGCGCAAGGTGTAGTCAGCCTCCACCTCGATCAGCAGCTCGGTGTCGGCCAGGCGTATGCGGTCGCCCACGGTGGGGCCGAACATTTCGGCGTAGGCGCGCCGTCCAATGTGGGCCATCAGGCTTCTCCTTGCGCGGCGGCTGTGGGTGAGGCGGTGCCGTTCAGCGGCCCCATGGTCAGGCCGCGAAAGCCGTAGACGGCACGCGCACCGGCGTAGTCGCACAGCTCCACCGTGCGCTGCTGGCCGGGCTCGAAGCGCACCGCCGTGCCGGAGGCGATGTTCAGCCGCATGCCTTGCGCTGCGGCGCGGTCAAAGCCCAAAGCGCCATTGGTTTCGGCAAAGTGGTAGTGCGAGCCCACCTGGATGGGCCGGTCGGCGGTATTGCGCACCACCAGGGTGACGGTGCGCCGGCCCGGGTTCAGCGGGTGGTCGGCACCGTCGGTGATCAGTTCGCCGGGGATCATGGGCGGGTTCCTTGTGCGGTGGCTTCTTGTACTTTTTTCAGAACATCTGCGCCAGCAGCGTGCCGCCCAGCAGCGCCACGGCCGCGCCGGCTGCGCGCGGCCACCCCACGCTGCGCCGGCGCATCAGCAGGCCCAGGCCCAGGCCCAGCGCATGCAACGCGCCGGTGGCCAGCAGCATGCCGGCCAGCGCCGGCACCGGGTTGCCGCCGATGGCGAATTCACCACCATGGGCCAGGCCGTGGAACAGCGCGAAGCCGCCCGCCAGCAGCGCGCCGGCCGCAGCCGGCAACTGCTGGCGCGTGGCCACCAGCAAGCCCAGCACAAGCAGCGAGGCGGCAATGGCCGGCTCCACGCCCGGCAGATTCACGCCGGCCAGCGCCGCCAAGGCGCCCAACAGCAGCATGGCCATGAAGGCCAGCGGCGCCAGCCACATCGCCCGGCCGCGCGCCGCCAGCGCGCTCCACAGGCCCACGGCCAGCATGGCGGCCAGGTGGTCTGGCCCGGTCAGCGGGTGCAGCAGGCCATCCAGGAAGCTGAAGCCGTGGTGGCTGCCGGCGTCTGCGCCGGGGTGGGCCAAGGCAGCCGTGCTGGCTGCCAGCACCAGGGCGGCGACGATCAGGGGGGTGGGGCGGATGGGCTTCATGGCGTAGCTTGGCTCCTGGGGTTTGTTATGGATGGGGGGTGATGCGCGTCTGGCCGCATTCACGCAATGGGCTGGTGGACGGTGACCAATTTGGTGCCATCGGGGAAGCTGGCCTCGACCTGGATGTCGGGCAGCATCTCGGGCACACCGTCCATCACGTCGGCACGGGTCAGCACCGTGCGGCCCTCGCTCATCAACTGGGCCACGGTCTTGCCGTCGCGCGCGCCCTCCATCACGGCGGCGCTGATCAGGGCCACCGACTCGGGGTAATTCAGCTTCAGCCCGCGGGCGCGGCGGCGCTCGGCCAGCAGCGCGGCGGTGAAGATCAGCAGCTTGTCTTTTTCGCGGGGGGTGAGTTCCATGGTGGGCGGGGTGTGGCTGTGCCGCCCATTGTGATGCAACTTGCGTGCCCGCTCAATGCGGGGTTGCCGTTGTGCCACTGCCATCCAGGGGTGCGATACTCTCGGCTCCAGCCAATTCTGGTGCCGGGGATAACGGGCAATGAACGACGAGAAAATCCAGGAGCTTGAAAAAATCGCGGTGTTCTCGCAGGTGCCGCACGCGCTGCTGGACCAGATCGCCCGCGACCTGGACGAGATCCAGGTGCCACCCGAGCACCTGCTGATACGCCAGGGCGACCAGCCCGATGCGCTGTACATCCTGAAGAGCGGCAAGCTTCGCGTGCACCTGGGCGACCTGGTGATACGCGAAATGGCCGCACCCACCATCATTGGTGAATTCGCGCTGCTGCTGGGCGAGCCGCGCACCGCCTCCATCACCACCATGGAGGCCTGCAGCCTGTACAAGCTGCCGGCCCAGGTGTTCAAGGACAAGCTGCTGGGCAACCTGGAAATCACGCTGGGCATCCTTAAATCGCTGGCCGGCCGGCTGATCCGGGAAGGCGAGAAAAACCAGCTGCTGATGCAGAACATCCTGCCCTACGAGATTGCCGAAGAGTTGCGCAACAAGGGCGAGGTGCAGGTGAAGACCTACAAGAAGGTCTCGGTGCTGTTCACCGACTTCAAAGGCTTCACCGCGCTGACCGAGACCATGACGCCCGAGCAGCTGATCCAGGAGCTGAACGACTGCTTCACCAACTTCGATGAGATCGTGGCCGGCTTCCGGCTGGAAAAGATCAAGACCATTGGCGACGCCTACATGTGCGCCGGCGGCATCCCGCACGCCAACAGCAGCAACCCGGTGGACGCCGTGCTGGCCGGGTTGGCCATGCAGCGCTTCATCCAGCGCCGGCTGAAGGAAAAGCAGATCACCGGCTCGCAATACTGGAACTGCCGCTTGGGGATCAGCACCGGCGAGGTGATCGCCGGCATCATCGGCAAGCACAAGTTCGCCTATGACATCTGGAGTGACACGGTGAACATCGCCAGCCGCATGGAGAGCAGCGGCGAACCGGGCCGGGTGAACATTTCGGCATCCACCTACGCCGAGGTGAAGGACTTCTTTGCCTGCACATATCGCGGCAAGGTGGAAGCCAAGGGCAAGGGCGAGATCGAGATGTATTTCGTCGACGGCATCAAGCCGGAACTGTCCAGGGACGGACTGGGCATAGAGCCCAATGAGGACTTTGCGGAGCGGCTGCTGAGCCTGTAGGCTGTCCTGCTGCAATCTGTGGGACTGTGTGTCGGTATTCCTTACATATCGGCAGGGGTGTCTGGAAAGTCAGACCGATTGGTCAGGATTTTTCCAATTTAAATCAGTAACTTACATTGTCCGGACGCGTATGGCATCACTTTTGCTTATAGTTGCGCGGACTTACAAATTTGTCAGCTGAAAGGAAAATCATGAACAACCGCATTGTGAAATCTGTGTTGGGCGCGATGGTAGTCATCGCGGGGTTGCTGGGTGCCGTTGGTTCAGCACAAGCCGGGATTGTCACGGGTGATTTTGATCCGCCTTTCACGGCGCCTCTGTCTCCCAACCAGTGGAACGGCAAAGCTACTTTCTTGATTCCCAATAACACGTGCTTCAGTCTTGCTGCGGGCCCTCACGCGGGCGGCGCGTGCGCAGGGACGGTACTTGGGGCGACCGTTTACTTTTACGACGGTTCCAACGTCCTTCAGGAGACCCTGAGCTTCAGTTGGACCTCGGATGCGATCACCTCGGTACTAATTTCGGGTTTAGCTGCGCCTAACGAGGTTGCGGGGGTGACTACGGGATTCAGTGATGTGCAAAGTAGCTCATACTTTTATTACTGGGACTTCCGGCTCGAGTTTGATTCGTCTCTTGGCGCTGTTCTGGAGGGGACGAATACTGTTTGCGAGTTTAGTTGCACCCAGCTCTTTTATGCAGATAAAACAGCTTACGAAACGCCGGAACCCGACTCCATGTTGTTAATGCTGGCTGCATTGGCGGGCGTGTTTGGTGTAAGCCGTCGTCGTCGCGCTTAAGAATCACATCGCGAAAGCGGTAAGGCTGCCTACCAGGCAGCCTTTTTTTTAGACGACGCTTTTGTCACGATATGAGGCCAACGCGTTCTTGATGGCATCGGTTACTTCCCAGGATTCTCCATCCTGCCAAGCGGCGTCAAAGACCTCATTGGTGAGTTCGCCGCGGAGCTTCAACACTTGTTTTTGCCAATGCTCCTCACTCTTTACCGGACGCTTCAGGTTGAAGCGTTGACGCAAGGTGGTCACGGACGCGGCCAGGCGGACCGCTGAATGGTTTTCGTGTGAGGCCAGCGCAAGCTCCACGTAATCGTCAAGGCAACTTAGCATTTGTTCTCGCATCTCAAAGGCGTTGAATGCGCTCAATGCATCGGCGAACCGTTCGCTTGCCAGATCAAGGCGGTTTTCCAGCACGTCGATCCTTCCCAGCCACAACAAGGCGGTCGCCGCGCCACGTCGATCATTGGCATCCAGGCAGATCTTCAAGGCTTTCTGCAAATGTTGCCGGGAGGACGCAACCTGGGTCAGCCCAAAATCCAGCTCACCTAGGGCCAACTCACAATCGCTTTCGGTTTCCGGGTGCTTGATGGCGCGTGCCACCGCCAGTGATTGCTCTACATGGACGCGCGCCTGCTCCAGATCTCCCACGTGCAGGTCGATCTGTCCCAGGTGAAGCAAAACAGTAGCTTCGCCGATGCGGTGGTTGCAGCCGCGGAACATTTGCAGGCTTTCTTCGTCGTCAGTGCGGGCCCGTTCGACATCACCCAGGCAAAAGCGAGCCATGGCCAAAGTGGACAAGGTCATGGCGATCTCTGCTGCGTTGCCGCCATGTTTCCTCAGTGCCAGGCATTTCTCCAGCAGATCTCTTGCTTCCGCGTAGTCGCCCTGAATTTGCGCCAAGGCTGCACCGACATACAAGGCATGTGCATGGCCCGCTTCGTGAGCCAGCACTTCCGGCAATTCCAGTGATGCGCGAATCGCGTTGCGGCCTTCCGTGGCGTAGCCGCGCAATATCCAGAACCCCTGCATGGCCACGGCGAACTTCACGCTGATGACGGGGTCCACCTGACCGCTGCGGGCCAGTTCCATCGCAGTGCGTAGGTTGTCGTTTTCGTGCTCCATGCGTGCCAACCAATGGCCTTGCTTGGCGCCTCGCAATCCCTTGTTGACCTCTTTGGCAAGTGTCAGAAAATGATCGCAATGCGCTGCCGCCACCGCATCGAGCTCACCACTGCCTTCCAACTTTTCTCTCGCATAGTCGCGAATCGTCTCCAGCATCTTGTAGCGCGTCTCGTCGCCACTCTCATCCATCATCACCAGCGACTTTTCCACCAGGAATGTCATCAGGTCCAGCACGTCCATGGGATCCAGCGGATCGGTGCCGCAAATGGCCTCGGCCGCTTCCATGTCCCAGCCGCCCTTGAACACCGCCAGCCGGTTCAACAGCGTCTTTTCGTTGTCCGGCAGCATGTCGTAAGACCAGTCCACCAGTGCGCGCAGCGTCTGCTGGCGCTCCTGGTGCACACGGGCACCACCGGTCAGCAGCTTGTAGCGGTCGCTCAGCCGCTTGTTGATGTCGGCAATGGACAGCGCGCGCACGCGCGCTGCGGCCAGCTCCAGCGCTAATGGGATGCCTTCCAGCCGGGCCACCAGTGTGGCCACGTCGGCTGCGTTGTCTTCGTCCAGCTCGAACGAAGGCTTGTGCGCCTGGGCACGCTCCACGAACAGCGCGACGGCGGTGGACTGTTTCAGCGTGGCCAGGCTGTCGCCCGGGCTGGGCACCGGCAGCGGCAGGATGGGGTAGGCCCGTTCGCCGGGGATGCGCAAGGCCTCGCGGCTGCTGGCGGCCATGCGCACATGGGGCGCGGCCTTGGCCACCGCGTGGGTCATGTCCGCCGCGGGCTTGATCAGGTGCTCGCAGTTGTCGAAGATCAGCAGCGCGTGCTTGTCCTTCAGGTGGGCGCACACGGTCTGTATCAACGGCCGGTCTGGCTCCTCGCGCACGCCCAGCACCTGGGCCACTTCGCTCAAGGCCAGGGCGGGGTCGCTGATGGGTGACAGGTCCAGGAACCAGACGCCATCGGGGAACTTGTGGATCAGCTCCGTCGCCGCCTGCAGAGACAGGCGCGTCTTGCCCAGCCCTCCCATGCCCAGCAGCGTGACCAGCCGCGCGCTGCCCAGCAGGGTCTTGACGTCGTCGATCTCCTTCTCGCGGCCGACAAAGGATGTGGCCTGGTGCGGCAGGTTGTTGGGGATGTCCTTCACCGGCATCCACCAGTCGCCCTTGCGGATCACGCGGAACACCTTTTCGCTGTCCGGCGGCGCCGTCATGCGCCGGCCTTCCTCGCCGACCTCGAACAGCTCCAGCGGGTCGGACACGCCCTTCATCATCCAGTGCCCGTGCGACTCCAGCTTCAACTCGGTCTTGCCCAAGCCCTGGCGCGCCTCTTCGGTGATCAGCGTCTGCCCACCCTGGGCCAGCGACATCACCCGCGCTGCCGTGGGCTTGACCAGACCATCCACCTCCAGCGGCTTGGCGCCACGCGCCACGTCGTCGGCGCTGTTCTCGCGCAGGATGACCGCGCCCAGGTGCAGGCCCGCGCGCGCCTTCAGCGGCACCGGCAGGTTTTCCAGGGCCTGGTGGTAGGCCAAAGCGTAGTGGATGGCGTCGCTGGACTCGTCAAACAGCAGCAGCATGCCGTCGGTCTTGTCGATCTCGCGGCCGCGCCAGGTCGGCAGCAGGTCACGTGCCACGCGGTCGTGGTTGGCCCACACCTCGGCCATGGCGTCATCGCCCAGGCGCTCGGACAGCTTGGTGCTGTCCACCACATCGGTCAACAGCAGCGCTCGAAGTTCACTCATGAAATTTTGTCAAGACCCGTATCCGGGGCGTCCCTGGCGCGCCCTTATGTCACCCTATGGCCAAATGGTACCGGAAAGTATCAGCCCGGCGTGGCAGTCGGCTTTGTGGCCTTGGGTTTGACGCCGGTGCGCAACGTCAGTCCACCGGCCTGGCGCTTGGTGTCCGCCATGCCGGGGCGGCTGGCGTGGCCGCTGTACTGGTTGCGCAGCGCCTGCACCTTGGCGATCAGATCGGCCGCATCGCTGATCTTGGCGGTGTAACGCTGCAGCACCAGGAAAGCGGTTTCCAGCATCTTGGTGTTCAGCGTGGCCTTGCCGTGCTGCAGCAGGTCCATGGCGGCGGCGCGCGGGTCGCCGGCCAGGCTGAGTGCCACGGCGGCCTCGGTCAGCTTCAGCACCTGGGCGTTGCCGTTGCGCACGCGTTCGGCATACGGGGGGTGGATGGCGCAGGCGCCCGCCAGCAACTCGGCCAGCGGGCGGCTGGTGCAAAAGCGCAGGGCCAGCGTGTCCACGCTGGCCTCCACGTCGTCGAGCTGGATGGCGTGCTGGGCCAGTTGCGCCAGCAGGGCCAGCAGGTTGCTGGCCGATTCAAAATCGAAATCGGGCTGGGAGATGGCCCGCGTCTGCTGGCGCACCGCCTCCACCGCCTTGGCGAACTGGGCACTTTGTATCAGCGACAGCGTCTCCACGATGCCGGCCAGCCGCTGCAGGCGCGTGCTGTCGGGGTTGCGTTCCAGCAGGCGCACGAAGTCCTCGCGGCAGCGCTGCAAGCCCTTGCGGTCGCCGTTCTCCAGTCGGGCAAAGGCCAGCAGCACCAGCGACTGGCAGTCAAACAGCTTGGAGCCCAGGCCCAGCGTGGTGGCGCGTTCCAGCACTTTCTCGGCCTGTTGGCGGTCACCGGCATAGAAGCTGATCATGCCCAGGTTCTGCAGGCGGCTGACGGAGGCGGGCGTCAGTTCGGCGGCCATCTTGTAGGTGGCCAGCGCCTGGTCGAAGCGACCCAGTTCGAACTGGGCCCGGCCCAGCACGTCGTAGGCGTCGGCAAAGCTGGGGTCCTCGCTGATCAGGTTTTCCAGCAGGCCGACGGCAGACACCGCCTGGCCGGAGTCCAGTTGCGCGCGCGCAATGCCCAGCCGGGCCCAGGGCAGCGTCTTGGCGGCCACCACGGCCTCGTACATGGCCTGCGCCTGCTCGAATTCGCCCAGCCGCAGCAGCAGCTCGGCGCCCACGCGCGCGGCGTACAGCCAGAAGCGGCCACGCGACGCGAAGCGCTGTTGGCACAGGCCGGCGGCGGTCTCAAATTCTTCCGCCTCGATGGCGGCGAAGATGTCCTGCAGGGATATCTTGCGTGCGCGTGCCTGGCGCAGCCGCTCGCCCAGGTTGCTGGCGGTGTGGGGCTTGAGCAGGTAGCCGTCCAGCGCGGACTCGGCCGCCTCCGCCACCTTGGCATAGGTGGCTTCGGCGGTGATCATGATGAAGATGGTGGAAAACGGCAGCAACTGGTTGCGCCGCAGGTCGTCCAGCAGGTCCTGGCCGGTGCTGCGTTCATGCTCGAAGTGGTGTTCGCACAGCACGACGTCAAACTTGCGGTTTTCCAGGTGGCGCCGGGCGTCGAACAGGCGCGAGCACTGCACCACGCTGCTGACGCCGAAGTCACGCAGTTGCGACACCAGGATGGAGCGGGTGATGGGGTTGCCGTCCACCACCAGCGCCATGCTGGCGAACAAGTCTTCTTCCTTGTCGATCATGAAAGTTTGGGCGAGGCTGGCAAATCAAAAATGGTAGCACCAAGCGCCCGCAAAATCGCCACTTACAGCGCCCAGATGCGCGGCGGCGTGCCGGCAATGGCCCACAACTCGGTGCGCCACGCGGCCCAGACCTGGCGCAGCAACTGCATGGCCGGCTCCACCACCGGGCTGAGCGCGCGCAACACCAGCACCTGGTCATTGGGGCTGGTGGCCGCCGTGGTGACCTCGGCCCCTGTGCCGCCATGGTCGTTGATGCACTGGCGTGCCAGTTCCAGAGCCTGGGCGCGCCGCGCCCGGGTCAGTGGGCTGCCGCTGGCAAAAAACAGCGTGGCCATGCAGCGGTGGCCGGCCAGGCCGCAGGCGCCGTCCATCAGCCGCTTGTCGGTGGCGTCCAGCAGGCCGCGCTCCAGCCAACGGCCTTGCAGCGCGATGTGCTGGGTGAAGCGGCCGCGGGTGAAAGGCTGGTTGGCGTGGGGCAGGCCCAGCGCGGTGATGTCCCAGCCCAGCAGCTCGGCGCCGGGCGCCAGGTCCATCAGCAACTGGTTTTCTGCCAGGCAGCCGTTGTAGAGGAGGGTCTCCATGGGCAGCCATTCCAGGCGCGCGCCGTGCTCCAGTTTGATGGCGGTGTGCTGGCGAGCGGGGAGCCCGTCAGACAGGTAGAAGCGCGCCGCGCCTGGCGTGCTGATCAACCCATGTGAGCCCTGTGCGCCGGTGACGCGTATGTCCAGCGTGTCGCCACCCACCAGGCCGCTGGGCGGGTGCACCAGCACGTTGTGGCAGATCGCAGGGCCCTGCGGGTACAGGCTGCGCAGGATGCGCAGCGGCCCGTCGTGCGCGAAATGCGCCACAGTACGGCCGTCTTGCTGGGTGTAGTCCAGCGCCAGCTTGGCGTGCCACACCATGGTTCAGAGGCCCTTCACGCAGATGAAGCCGGGTTGGACAGCGCGCATCAGCCCAGCAGGTCGCGCAGCGTGCGGGCGATCACTTGGGTGGCGCGGCGCAGGTCTTCCAGCACCAGCCGTTCGTCGTTGCGCTTGGCATGTGATTCCAGCACCGTGCGTGGGCCGGCGCCGTAGATCACACCGGGAATGCCGGCGGCGGCATACAGGCGCACGTCGGTGTACAGCGGCGTGCCCATGGCGGGGATGGGCTCGCCGAAAACGGCCTGGCCATGCTTCTGGATCGCATCCACCAAAGGCCGGTTGCCCGGCAACGGCCGCATGGACTGGGCCAGCAGCAACCGGCGTATCTCCACCGTGATGCCTGGGCATTGCGCGGCAGCGTCTGCAATCACCTGGCGCACGCTGGCCTCCACGGCCACCGGGTCTTCTTCGGGGATCATGCGGCGGTCCAGCTTGAACACCACCTTGCCGGGCACCACGTTGGTGTTGGTGCCGCCGTCGATGCGCCCCACATTCAGGTAGGGGTGCTTGATGCCCGCCACCTGGGAGGTGACGGACTGGTACAGCGTGTTTTGCGCGTACAGCGCGCTGAGGATTTTGGTCGTGGCCTGCAGCGCGTCCACGCCGGTGTGCGGGATGGCCGCGTGCGCCATCTTGCCGTGCACCGTCACCTCCATCTGCAGGCAGCCGTTGTGGGCGGTGACCACCTCGTAGCTGAAGCCGGCGGCGATCATCAGATCGGGCTTGGTCAGCCCCTGGCGCAGCAGCCAACCGGGGCCCAGCTCGCCGCCGAACTCCTCGTCGTAGGTGAAGTGCAGCTCGACGCCGCCCTTCAGCGGCGCGTTCAGCGACTCCAGCGCGCGCAAGGCAAAGGTGAAGGTGGCGAAGTCGGATTTGCTGACCGCCGATGCGCGGCCGTACAGGCAACCGCCTTCGATCTCGCCGCCATACGGGTCATGCTGCCAGCCTTCGCCGGGCGGCACCACGTCGCCATGCGCGTTCAACGCCACCGTGGGGCCGCCGTCGCCGTACTTTCGGCGCGCGATCAGGTTGGTGATGGACTGCATGCCGTAGGCGGCCACCTCGGCGGCCGGCACCGGATGCTTCTCCGCCGCAATGCCCATCTCTGCCAGCAGTTCGGCGGTGCGCTCGGCATGCGGCGCGTTGTTGCCCGGTGGCGTATCTGTGGGCACGCGCACCAGCGCTTGCAGGAAGCGCACCTGCTCGTCGAAGTGGGCGTCTATCCACGCATCCAGTTTGTCGTAGTCGCTCATGAGGTCAGGGTTGTTGTTCTTGGGACAGCTGGTTCAGCAGCGCCGTGAAGGTGTCTACCGCCAGTTGCATGTCGTCGCTGGTGGTGGACTCCAGCGGGTTGTGGCTGATGCCGGAATTCAAGCCGCGCACGAACAGCATGGCCTGCGGCATCACGTTGTGCAGCTTCATGGCGTCGTGCCCGGCGCCGCTGGGCATGCGGTGCAAGGGCACGCCCACAGAGGCCACGGCGGTCTCCCAGCGCTGCTGCCAGGCGGGCGCGCTGGGGGCGGCGCTGGCGCGCAGGGTTTCCTGCAGCGTGTGGCGCACACAGCGTTTGTCGCAGATGGCCCTCAGTTCGGCCAGTACATCCTCTGCCAACGCGTCGCGCTGCGCGTCGTTGGGCGCGCGCAGGTCCAGGCTGAAGCGTGCTCGCCCAGGCACCACGTTGATGGAGCCGTTGGGCACCTGCAGCATGCCCATGGTGCCCACCGAGTCGCCGTCGTGGGCGGCGCGGCGCTCCACATACAGCGCCAGCTCGGCGGCGGCCAGCGCGGCGTCGTGCCGCTGGCCCATGGGCGTGGTGCCGGCGTGACTGGCGGTGCCTATGAACTCACCTGCATAGCGCAGGCTGCCGTTGATGGAGGTGACGATGCCCAGCGGGATATCCAACGCGTTCAGCACCGGCCCTTGCTCGATGTGCACCTCCACAAAGCCGAGGTAGCGCGCCGGGTCGCGCTTCAACGAAGCCAACGTCGTCAAGTCGAAGCCGGCATCGCGCATGGCGTCGCGCAGCGTGATGCCTTCGGCGTCCTGCTGGTCCAGCCAGTCCTGCTTGAACTCGCCTGTCAGCGCGCTGGAACCCAGGAAGGTGACCGGGTAGCGCTGGCCCTCTTCTTCCGAGAAGCCCACCACCTCGATGGCGAATGGCAGGCGCTTGCCGGCCCGGTGCAGCGCCTGCACGGAAGCGATCGGCACATAGATGCCCAGGCGGCCGTCGTACTTGCCGGCGTTGCGCACGGTATCAAAATGGCTGCCGGTCAGCAGCGCCTTGGCATCTGGCGTCGCGCCGTGGTAGCGGCCCACCACGTTGCCTACGGCGTCCACGGCCACGTCGTCAAAGCCGCAGTCCTTCATGGTTTGGGCAATGTCGGCGGCACACGCGCGGTGCGCGGCCGTCAGGTAGGTGACGGTGAGCTGGCCTTGCTCGGCAAAGCCAGGGTCGCTGTGGCGGGCCAGGTCTTCCTGCCAGTCCCACACCTGGTTGCCGGCCTCGGGCACATGGCCGAATTTCTCATTCAGCCGGATTTCAGCGATGCGGTGGATGTTGCGCAGGCACTCGGCGAACTCGAACGCCTCGGGGTTGTGCAGGCGGCGCTCAAACGTGGCGGTGATCTCGCCCTTGGCCAGGCCCGTGCCGCGCGGCCCGCGCACCGCCAGGATGAAGGGGAAGCCGAACTTGGCGTTGTAGTCGGCATTCAGCGCGTGCAGTTTGGCGAACTCTTCCGGCGTGCAGCGCGTGAGGCCAGCTTTGCTTTGCTCCAGCGTGGACTCGGCGGTCAGCGTGTTGTCCACCATCGCCTTGCCGGCCAATTCGGGGTGGGCGCGTATCAGCGCCAGCTTCGCGTCGCGGCTGCCGGCGGCCAGCGCCTGCACGCAGGCGTGCTTGAAGGCGGCCAGCGACACGAAGGGGCGCTGGGCCAGCGCCTGCTCGACGATCCACGGCGAATGCTCGTACAGGCCGTCCAGCGCCTGCGCGGCCTCGTTGGGCGGCGCGGTGTTCAGGAAATCCAGCGTCAATGCGGCCATGTTCATTCCTGGAATGGGTGTGTCTGGCGCCAGTGCCGGGCGATGTCCAGCCGCTTGCAGACCCACACGCGGTCGTGCTGGGCGATGTGGTCCAGGAAGCGCTGCAGCGCGGTGATGCGCCCGGGCCGGCCCAGCAGGCGGCAGTGCATGCCCACGCTCATCATCTTGGGCGCCTCGTCACCCTCTGCATAGAGCGCATCAAACGTGTCTTTCAGGTACTGGAAGAACGGGTCTGCATGCGAATAGCCCTGCGGCAGCGCAAAGCGCATGTCGTTGCAGTCCAGCGTGTAGGGCACGATCAGCTGCGGCACCACCTGGCCATCGGTGCGCTGCACCTTCATCCAGAACGGCAGGTCGTCGCCGTAGTAGTCGCTGTCGTACTCGAAGCCGCCGTAGTCGGCCACTAGGCGGCGCGTGTTGGGGCTGTCGCGGCCGGTGTACCAGCCCAGGGGGCGCTGGCCGGTCATCTGCTCGATGATCAGCATGCCGATGCGCATGTGCTCGCGCTCGGTGCTTTCGTCCAGGCCCTGGTAGTGGATCCAACGCCAGCCGTGGCAGGCGATCTCGTGGCCCAGCTCCACAAAGGCGGCCGTCACCTCCGGACAGCGCTGCAGGGCCATGCTGACGCCGAACACCGTCAGCGGCAGTTGGCGCTTTTCGAACTCGCGCAGGATGCGCCACACGCCGGCGCGCGCGCCGTACTCGTAAATGCCCTCCATGCTGATGTGGCGGGCCGGGTAGCTGGCGGGGTTGAACATTTCGGACAGGAACTGCTCCGAGCCGGCGTCGCCATGCAGCACGCTGTTCTCGCCGCCTTCTTCAAAGTTCAGCACGAACTGCACCGCCACCCGGGCCTTGCCCGGCCATTGGGCATGCGGCGGGTGCTTGCCATGGCCTTTCAGGTCGCGCGGATAGGGTGCTGTGCTGTCGTAGCTGCTCATGGGAGGATGATACCGGCGTGGCGGCGGTGGTGGGTTCGCTAAACTGGGCACGAGCAACAGTCATGCCACCCGGCACAGATGCAGCTTGTCAACAGCAGGAAGGATGGATCGCCATGGGCTTGAGCACACACGTACTGGACACCATGCACGGCACACCGGCGGCGGGCATGGCCGTGGCCTTGTACACCACGGTGGGCGAGCAGGCCACGCTGGTGAAGCAGTTCGTGCTGAATGCCGACGGCCGCAACCCCGATGGCCCGTTGTACGACAACGCCAGCCTGAAGGTGGGCACCTACCGGCTGGTGTTCGATGTGGCCGCGTATTTCGCCGGCTGCGGTGTCAGCCTGCCGGAGCCGAATTTCCTGAACCGCGTCAGCATCGATTTCGGCGTCGCTCACACCGACCAGCACTACCATGTGCCGCTGGTGGTCAGCCCGTGGAGCTATTCGACCTATCGGGGTTCGTGAGGCCGCAACGGGTTCAACGCAGCTGCAGCTCTTCGGCGCCGTAGCGCAGGTTCAGCGGTTCGATGACGACCTGCTTCGGGCCGTCTTCCACCCGCCCGGCCACCAGCGCCGGTATGCCCAGGCCCTGGGCAATTTGTACCGTGCGCTCGGCATCCTCGGCCTTTAGATAGAGCGCAAAGCCGGCACCCATGTTCAGCGTGCCGTAGGCCTCGGCATCGTCCAGCTGGCATTCGCGCTGCATGAAGGCCAGCACGGCGGGCACTTCGGGCAGCGCGGTGATGCGGTAGGTCAGCGCCTTGGGGTGGCGCAACAGCTTGCGCCAGCCGTGGCCGGTGACGTTGGCGCAGTAGTGCGGGTGAATGCCGGCCTGGGCCAGCGCCTCGGTCACCGGTGAATACAGCGTGGTGGGGGCCAGCAGCGCTTCGCCGTAGGTCTGGCCCTTGGGGTCATTCGGCAATGGCGTCAGGTAGCCTTGCGGCAGCCGCTCGGCCAGCTTGCGCGCCAGCGACAGGCCGTTGGCATGGATGCCGCTGGAAGCCAGCAGCACGATGGCGTCGCCCGCCGCCAGTTTGTCGCCCACCGACAGGCGGCTCTTGGGGCTGATGATGCCGGTGCACGAGGCCGCCAGATCCACCCGGCCGTCGGCCACGATGCCGGCCAGCGCCGGCGTTTCGCCACCGCCCCAGGCCACCTGGCAGATGTCGCAAGCCTTCTTCCAGCCGGCCACCAGGGCCTGGGCCCGCTGGGCGTCGCCAAACCAGTCGGAGCCGCCGGCGGCCCAGTAGGCCTGCACCACCAGCGGCGTGGCGCCGACGGTGATGAGGTCGTTCACCGCCATGGCGATGGTGTCCTGGGCAATGCCGTCGTAATAGCTGTTGCCGGTCAGCTTGGCCATGTCGTCGGCCACCAGCGTCTTGGTACCCAGGCATTCGACAATGCTGGCCAGGTACATGGGGCCTACGTCCACCACATAGGCCGACTCGCCGCGCGAGGCGGCCACTTCGGCAAAGCCGTGGCTGGCCAGGTGGGCGCCGGTCTGCGCGGCGGCACGCTGCGCGGCCACTTTCAGCGGGTCGATCAGGTCGTAGTTGACGCCAGCCTGGTCGTAGGTCAGCGGGGTGGCGGTGTTCTGAGAGGCGGACGGCTGGGACATCTCGCCATTATCGGCGAGTGCGCATGGCGCCCCGCCTTCTGGCTTAGAGTTGCCCCTCGGTCAGCGTGTCCAGCTGGAACTTGCCGCTCTTGTGCCACAGCCAGGTGTCCGTGTAGGTGACCTTGCCCATGCGTATGGGCACCGGGTAGGGCGCGGCCTGGCGCACCATCTGCTCGATCTCGGCGACCACTTGCGGTGCATGGCTGGGTGCGCGCATCCAACTGGTGCCGGTGACCTGGCCTTGGGCATTCACGTCCACCTGCAGCACGCCAATGGCATACAGCATGGGCGGCAGCTTGCCGCGGAAGATCCGGCCGTCATAGCGCTGGTACAGGTGGCTGGCCGCGTCCAGCCGGTAGGCGCGCGGCGTGGCAGCGGTGGACAGGCTGGGCGCCGGCTTTGTGGCCGGCGCGGGCGTGGGCGCGGGGGATGGCACGACGGTTGGGTTGGCGGTTGGGGCAGGGGCGGGCGCCGGCGGCGCCTTGGGGTTGATGGTACACGCCGACAGGGCGGCCAGCAGGCCAGCGCGCAGGCCCAGGCGCCAGCCCAGGTGCAACGGCTGGCGCAGGCGCGCTGAAGCGGGTGGGCGCAGACCCGCCTGGTGTCCTTCTGGATGGCTCAAGTGTCTCCTCCGGGTCCGGGCTGCCGGGTGGCAAGCACAGGCTCAGGTTGTTGTTGCCCGCACAATGTGCAAGCAGTGTAAAACTGGGGGTTGAAAAAAGAAATGCTTGTGCGGCCTTGGCTGCCAGCCCATGCGGGCTGGGGGCAGTCCGCATGAGCCGGCGCCGCGGCTCTGCAGGGGCGATTCTGGTGGCTTGCGGCGCTGCTGTCTGCGAGCATTGGTGAGAAAAGGTATCCGCGTGTGAGATTGGAAGCGTTTTTGTTGCAGCGCCTGACGCGCGAATCGGCCATGCTGGTCAGCGTGGTGCAGGTGGGCGGCTCCGCGCCGCGTGAGGTGGGTGCCTGGATGGCCGTGCTCGCAGATGGCGAGGTGCTGGGCACGGTGGGCGGCGGCCAGGTGGAGTTTGCCGCCATCGGGGAGGCGCGGCGGCGGCTGGCAGGCCACGCAGGCGAACCGGTGCTGCGCTATGCACTGGGGCCCAGCCTGGGCCAGTGCTGCGGTGGTGAGATGTTCCTGCGTTACGAGCGGGTTGATGCGGCGGACCTGCCGGCGCTGCGTCAGCGACTGCTGCGCCCGTTGCAGCCGGTGGCCTTGTTCGGCGGCGGTCACGTGGGCAAGGCCTTGGTCAACGTGCTGGGCAACCTGCCCATGCAGGTGCTGTGGGTGGACAGCCGCGACGAGATCTTTCCGCAGCAGGTGCCTCCGCATGTGCTGTGCGAGCATTCCGACCCGGTGCAGGCGGCCGTGCCTGGGCTGGTGCCGGGTTCGCAGGTGCTGGTGATGAGCTTCAGCCACGCCGAGGACCTGGACGTGGTGGCCGCCTGCCTGCTGCGCCAGCGCCTGCACGGCGACCTGCCCTTCATCGGCCTGATTGGCAGCAAGACCAAGTGGGCCACCTTCAAGAGCCGGTTGCGCGCGCGCGGCTTCAGCGAGCCCGAACTGGCGCAGGTGACCTGCCCGATAGGCCTGCCCGGCATAGCCGGCAAACAGCCGGAGGTGATTGCCGTGGCGGTGGCGGCGCAGTTGTTGAGCTTGCCGCTGGCGAAATAAACCTCCGCCGGGCCGCTCCACGCAGTGGGCAACCGTGGGGGCAAGGACTGGCACGGAATCTGCCTGTCCTGCTGCGGACGCTGGGCTTGTCCCTACACTTGGGCTGTTGCGAGAAAAACCTGACCACACGATAAAAAATGGAAAGCTACCTCCTCGACTGGGCCAACCTGCTGCTGCGCTGGCTGCACGTCATCACCGCCATCGCCTGGATAGGCGCGTCGTTCTATTTCGTCATGCTGGACAGCAGCCTGGAGCCGCCCAAGGACAAGGAATCGAAAGACAAGGGCGTGGGCGGCGAGCTGTGGGCAGTGCATGGTGGCGGCTTCTACAACTCGCAAAAATACCTGCTGGGCCCCAAAGTGCTGCCCGAGCACCTGCACTGGTCCTACTGGGAGAGCTATTCCACCTGGCTCAGCGGTTTTGCGCTGCTGTCGGTCAGCTACCTGTGGAACCCGAGCACCTACCTGATCGACAAATCGCGCATGGACTGGTCCGGCCCGGCCGCCGTGGTGGCGGCGCTGGCCTTCCTGGCGGTGTTCTGGCTGCTGTACGACGGCATCTGCCGCCTGTTTGGCCAGCGTGACCGGGTGGTGGGCGCGCTGGTGGCCCTGCTGGTGGCCGGGGCGGCCTGGCTGGCCTGCCAGTTGTTTGCCGGCCGCGCCGCTTTCGTGCTGGTGGGGGCGATGATGGCCACGTCCATGAGCCTGAACGTGTTCGCGTGGATCATCCCCGGCCAGCGCAAGAACGTGGCGGCCCTGCGCGCCGGCCAGCCGCTGGACCCGGTGCACGGCATACGCGGCAAGCAGCGCAGCGTGCACAACACCTACTTCACGCTGCCGGTGCTGTTTTCCATGCTCAGCGGCCATTACAGCTTCACCTACAGCCACCCGCACAACTGGCTGGTGCTGCTGGCCATGA
The DNA here is from genome assembly GCF_056404875.1 of Hylemonella sp. P2_B10. Classification (NCBI taxonomy): domain Bacteria; kingdom Pseudomonadati; phylum Pseudomonadota; class Betaproteobacteria; order Burkholderiales; family Comamonadaceae; genus Hylemonella; species Hylemonella sp. P2_B10. Next base: position 863,450 of record NZ_JBFUDE010000002.1, on the reverse strand, counting down.
TGGCCGCCGGCGCGGCGATACGCCAGTTCTTCGTCGCCCGGCACCGCTACAAGCTGGGTCTGCTGCCCAACCCGCTGCCGTATGCGCTGGTCGGGGTGGCGTTGCTGGCGGTCGTTGTGGTGGCGCTGGCGCCCAGGGGTGAAGGGGTAGCGGTCAGCACCGCCAAGGCCGCCCCGGTGACTTACGCCAGCGTGCAGCCCATCCTGGCCCAGCGTTGCTACATGTGCCACGGCGAACAGGTGCAGATGAAGAACGTGCGGCTGGACACGCCCGCTGGCGTGACGACGCATGCGCAGGCGCTGTACCAGCAGGTGGTGGTGACCAAGGTCATGCCCTTGAACAACGCCACCGGCATCACCGATGCAGAGCGGGTGCAGATCAAGCGCTGGTTTGAGGCGGGGGCCCCTGCGGACTAGTACCCGTACGCCAAGGCATCCGCTACCATGGCGCGAATTACAAGGCAAATGAGGAGGGCGGGTGTACGAGAATTCAACCCAGGTGCTTGGCGCGCCGCCAGCGGCCAATGTGCTGGACGGTCAGCCGGCCACCGGCTGCTACGCCGGGTTGCTGCCCGTGTTCGACTGGCGCGGCATGACGGGGGAATTCCAGCGCTCGGCGCTGTGGCACCGGTTCCATCACAAGCGTTGGCAGTATGTGGCCGTGGGCAACGACGAGGTTTTCGTCGGCGTGGCCATCGTGGACCTGGGCTGGACCAGCACGGCGTTCGCTTACGCGTTCGACCGTGGCGCGCGACGGCTGCTGGCCAATGTCAGCCGCACCGGCTGGCCGGGTTGGGGCGCCCGCGTGGCCGATGGCCTGGGTGAGGGCAGCGCATCACGTTTTGGCGCGCCGGGTCTGCACATGGCGTTCACCGTCACCGGGCCAAAGCGGTACCAGTTGACGGTGACGGCCCGCAAACTCAGGCTTGACGCCGAACTGGACGCCAGCGACGCCGCGCCCATGCTGCTGGCGTTAGGCCCGATAGGGCGGGGCGGCTGCGCGCACGGCACGCAAAAGTCGTCGGCATTGCGCGTCAGCGGCAGCCTGCAAGCGCGTGGACGGGTGTTTGACCTGGCCGGTGCCACGGCGTCGCTGGACTACTCCAACGGCCTGCTGGCCCGCCATACGGCCTGGAAATGGGCCAGCGCGCACAGCCCGGAACTGGGCTTCAACCTGCAGCAGGGCTACTTTGCCGAACATGAGAACGTGCTGTGGCTGGACGGCCGGTTGATCAAGCTGGGCGCCGCACTGTTCGAATACGACCGGGCCCGTCCGCTGGCGTCGTGGCGGGTGTCCACCGACGACGGCCTGCTGAGCCTGAACTTCGTCCCCGAAGGCCTGCGCGCCGAGACCAAGAACCTGCTGGTGGCGTCCAGCCACTACGTGCAGCCCATAGGCCACTTTTCCGGCTGGGTGAAGGCGTCGCCGGACGCACCTGAAAGGCCGGTGACGCGGCTGCTGGGGGTGACCGAGGACCATCGGTCCAGGTGGTGACGCGGGTCGGACCCGGCTATTTGGGCTTGAACTTTGCCGCCAGCTTGTCCAGCGTGTACTGGTTGCCGCGCAGGAAGAATTCACGCATCTTTTGTGATTCCTCGTCGTCGGTGTAACCCAGCATGTGGATGGACACCTTGGTGCTGTTGGGCCCCAGCGGTTCGAAATAAACCACCGACCACACCGGCTTCCACGCCGTCGGGAACGGAAAACCCTTGGGTGGCTTGGCGATGCGCATGGAATACATCTTCAGCGGGTCATAGCTCAGCAGCTGGTTGTCGATGGTGGCGTCGTCGCCTATTGGGCCATCGGCCGCGTAGCGGGTGCGCAGCAAGCCGCCCAGGCGGAAATCCACCTCGGCCTTGGCCACCATCCAAGACTCCATGCCCTCCTTGGTGGTGAAGGCGTTCCAGGCGTCCTGGGCCGAGGCTGGCACCACCGCTTCGCTGTAGGCGCTGTTGGGCGCGGCCCGCGCCAGCGTTACGCCAAGCAGGATGGCCAGCGCCAGCAACAGGCGGTTGATTGGCGATTTCATCTAAGACTCCTCAGGGCAAAGTGAGTGCGGTGGCCGAAGTGGCGCCGCTGTTTTCGCTGCCGCTATTCTCGCGGCTTCGGCGATGCGGGCACAATGGGGGCGATGAAATCCAAACCCCGCTCCAGCGACTGGGCGCCCAAGGTCATGGCACTGATCAAGGGCGGCAACGTGGACGCGGCTTTGGCCCAGATCAAGGTGGCCCCCAGCGTCAAGGATTTGCAGCAGTTGCAAAAGGCGATGCTGGCCGCACCCATGCCGCCTGGCGCGCGGCATCTGGTGCCCTTGATCGAGGAACACCTGGCGCTGCTGTCAGCGCCGCGCTTGCACCGATCGCCATGAACCATCCCGGGCAGCGCGGGCGGCAGGCGCCGGCCAGCCGGCGTGGCGGTGGTAAAGCCGTGCTGGTGGGCGCCATGCTGGCCGTTGTAGCGGTATTGGCGGCGGTGGTGGGCGCGGGCTTCCTGTTTTACCGCGGTGTCACCGGCTCGCCGCCAGCGATGTCGGCCAGTGGGGGCGCGCCGTTGCGGACCATGGATTTGCGCACCGGCAGCCGCTACCTGCCGCCACCCAAGAATCCCTTCCAGGCTCCGCTGGTGCGCGAACTCCAACTGCCCCCGTTCGCCGACGCCACCAGTGTGTGGGGCGCGACCGGACGGGATGACGCCGGTGCCATTTGGGTGGGTGTCTCGGCGTCCCACGACGGTATGAGCGCGCATTTGATGCGCTATGACCCGGCAAAGGACCAATGGCAGGACCAGGGTGCGGTGGTGCAGCAGTTGCAGTCAGCAGGCTTGCACACGGCCGGTGCGGGCCAGGACAAGATCCATTCGAAAATCGTGCCGGCCGACGATGGCAAGCTGTATTTCACCTCCATGGACGAGGAGGGGGAAAGTGCCAGCAACGGGGTCAATCCGCGCTGGGGCGGCCACCTTTGGCGGGTGGATCCGCAAGGCGGTGCCTGGCAGCATCTGCTGGCCGCGCCTGAGGCGCTGGTCGCCGTGGCGGCCGGCGGCCGGTACATCTACGCGCTGGGCTATTGGGGGCACATGCTGTACCAATACGACAGCCAAACCGGCACCATCCGCAAGCTGGCGGTGGGCGCACCGGCCGGCCACATCTCGCGCAACCTGCTGGCCGACGGCAACGGCCACGTTTACGTGCCGCGTGTGCTGGGGCCGGAGCAGGGCGGTCCGCGCGCCGATCTGGTCGAGTATGACGAACGGCTGCAAGTGGTGGCCGCTACGCCCATGGAGCACTACTTTGGCAAGGAAAAACCGGCCGGCAACCACGGCATCGTCGGTCTGGCGTATCTGGCCGACGGCCGCATCGTTTTCACGACCCATACCGGCTACCTGTACGCCATCCAGCCAGCGCCGGCGGGCGCTGCCAAGCTGATGCCGGTGGGCTGGTTCCACCCGGACGGGGAGTCTTATGCCTCGTCTCTGTTCACTTTCACCGGCGGCAACTTGCTGGCCGGCGTGGCTTCGCGCGACGGCCAGTTCAAGTGGGTGGTGTTTGACCTGGCCACCCGCCATGCGTCGGCTTTCGACCTGGATCTGAAGGACTTGCGCAACGTGTTGTTGTACGGTTCGGTCACCCGCGACAATGCCGGCCGCTTCTACGTGGGGGGCTGGGCCAGCAAACCCGGTGGTGGTGGCAAACGCCCGCTGGTCTTACAGGTCAGCGCTACGCCCTGAACCGGCGCACCGCAGGGTCAGCGCGGCATCCAGGCGCCGCACTGCCAACACTGCTCGAAACCGCCTTCCACCAGCTCGCCGCAAACGCAGAACCAGCGGTGCTGAGGCACGTGCTGCAGGTCATGCAACAGCGTGCGCGCCCGCTCTTCCTGCTCCTGGTGGGTGATCCACACCTCGGGCAGGCACTGGTCGGGTGGCAGTTGGCCGGCCGCGCTGCCCAGGTACTGCCGCTGCACGCTGGCAGCAATGCCCTGCTGGGCCAGCGCGTCAGCCCACAGCGTGGCAATCACCAGATTGGGGGCTTGGGTCAGGCGCGGCATGGCCACCATCATGCCGCATGGATGGCGTGCAGCAGGTTTTCCGCCGTGGCCGGTGCCGTCAGGTGCGCCGGGGTGCGCGCGGCCGACGTGCCGGCGCTGGCCGCACGCGCATGGCTGACGGCGTCGCGCAGCGCCTCATAGACGCTGATGGCCAGCATCAGCGGCGGCTCGCCCACCGCCTTGCTGCCAAACACGTTGTCTTCGCGGTTGGGCTCGGGCCACAGGCTGACCTTGAAATGCGCCGGCGTGTCGCCGGTGGCGGGAATCTTGTAGGTGCTGGGGGCGTGGGTGGTCAGCAGGCCCTGGTCGTTCCACACCAGTTGTTCGGTGGTCAGCCAACCCATGCCCTGGATGAAGCCGCCTTCGATCTGGCCGACGTCCAGCGCCGGGTTGATGGAGCGGCCGACGTCGTGCAGGATGTCCACTTTCAGCACCCGGCTCTCGCCGGTCAGCGTGTCCACCACCACCTCGGTGCAGGCGGCGCCATAGGCGAAATAGTAGAACGGCCGGCCGGTCAGCGTGGTCTTGTCGTAGTGGATCTTGGGCGTGCGGTAAAAACCGTCGCTCCACAGCTGGATGCGGTTGGCATAGGCGGCCTGCACCACGGCGTCAAAGTTGCGCACGCTCTTGGGCGTGGTCACCTGGCCGTTGGCAAACGTCACCGCGCCGGCGCCGCAGCCGTCCAGCCCGCAGACGAACTGCGCCAGGTTGTCGCGCACGTGGCGGGCGGCAAACTGTGCGGCGCGGGCGTTCAGGTCGGTGCCGGCCGACGCGGCAGTGGCCGAGGCATTGGGCACCTTGCTGGTGTCGCTGGCGGTGGACAGCACGCGCGACAAGGGGATGCCCAGCTCGTCGGCCACGATCTGCGCCACCTTGGTGTGCAGGCCCTGGCCCATCTCGGTGCCGCCGTGGTTGACCTGCACGCTGCCGTCCAGGTACACGTGCACCAGCGCGCCGGCCTGGTTGAACAGCGTGGCGGTGAACGAGATGCCGAACTTCACCGGCGTGATGGCCATGCCGCGCTTGAGCACGCTGCTGCCAGCGTTCCACAGCGCCAGTGCACGTTGGCGTTCACGGTAGTCGCTGCTTTCCTCCAGTCGGTGCAGCAACGGCTGCAGGATGTTGTCTTCCACCCGCATCTGGTAGTGGGTGGTGTTGCGCGGCTGGGCCGGCGCGCCGCTGCGTGCGGCGGTCAACTCTTCGCTGTAGAGGTTGCGCTGGCGCACATCCAGCGGGTCCAGGCCCAGGTGGCGGGCGATGTCGCCCATGATGGTCTCTATCACCATCATGCCCTGCGGGCCGCCGAAGCCACGAAAGGCGGTGTGGCTCTGCGTGTTGGTCTTGCAGCGGTACGAGGTGATGGCCACGTCTTCCAGGAAGTAGGCGTTGTCGCTGTGGAAGATGGCGCGGTCGGCCACCGGGCCGCTCAAGTCGGCGCTGAAACCGCAGTTCACCGCCATGGTCAGGTCCAGGCCGCTGAGCAGTCCGCTGTTGTCAAAGCCCACGCGGTAGCGGTAGTGGAACGGGTGGCGTTTGCCGGTGACCATGAAGTCGTCGTCACGGTCCAGCCGCAGCTTCACTGGCCGGCCCAGCTTGGCCGCCGCCACGGCGGCCCACACTGCCAGGTGGCCGGCCTGGGTTTCCTTGCCGCCAAAGCCGCCGCCCATGCGCCGGCATTCCACCCGCACCGCGTGGTTGTCCACGCCCAGCGCGTGCGCCACCCAGTGCTGCACCTCGCCCGGGTGCTGGGTGCTGGAATACACCAGCCACTGGTTCTGCTCCTGCGGCAGCGCATAGGCCACCTGGCCTTCCAGGTAGAAATGCTCCTGGCCGCCGACGTCCAGCTCGCCGCTCAGGGTGTGGGGGGCGCGTTGGAGCGCCTGGGTGGCGTCGCCGCGTTTCACCACCACCGGCGCCAGCACGAAGTTTTTGGCCGCCAGCGCTTCTTGCGGCGTCAGGATGGCCGGCAGGCGCTCTATGTCGAGCTTCACCTTGCGGGCGGCGCGGCGTGCCTGCATCACGCTGTCGGCCACCACCAGGCCCACCACCTGGCCGACGAACTGCACGGTGCCACGGGCGAAGATGGGCTCGTCGCCAATGAAGCTGGCCAGCATGGCGTGGCCGGGAATGTCTGCTGCCAGCACCACGCCACGCACACCGGGAAGGGCCAGCGCGGGGGCCGCATCCACGCCCAGCAGCTTGCCGTGCGCCACGTTGGACAGGATGGGCGCCGCATGCAGCGTGCCCTTGACCTCGGGGATGTCGTCCACATACACCGCATTGCCGGTGACGTGGGCCACCGCGCTCTCGTGCGGCGTGGAGATGCCGGCGGCCTGCTTGGCCGTCTCGGTGGAGGTTGGGGTGAGGGGATCTCTCATGCGGCCTCCCGTTCCAGGTGGAAGGATTCCAGGTTGATGCCCTGCTGGCCCTGGCTTTCCAGCCAGAAGCGCTGCCATAGGTTGCCCAGCACCTGCTGGCGGTAGCCGGCGCTGGCGCGCATGTCGGAAATCGGCTGGAATTCGGCGCGCAAGGCGGCCATGGCGCGCTGCACCGCAGCGGGGTTCCAGGCCTGGCCGCGCAGCGCGGCTTCGGTCTTGCGGGCACGCACTGGCGTGGCGGCCACGCCACCCACACCGATGGAAGCCTCCACCACCTGCTGGCCGTCCAGCTGCAGGCGGATGGCCAGACAGATGGCGGAGATGTCGTCATCGAAACGCTTGGACAGCTTGTAGACGCGGCTGAACTCGCCCGCTGTGGGCTTGGGCACCTTGATCCAGGCCAGCACCTCGTCGGCGGCGATGATGTTCTTGCGGTAGCCGGTGTACAGCGCATCCAGCGGCAACTCGCGGTGGCCGCGCTGGCTCATCAGCACCACGTTGGCGCCCAGCGAGATCAGCAGCGGCATGGAGTCGCCAATCGGCGAGCCGTTGGCCACGTTGCCGCCCATCGTGCCGGCGTTGCGCACCGGCAGGCCGGCAAAGCGGGCGGCAAAGGCGTGCAATTGCGGCCGGTCGTGCTCCAGCGCGGCGAAGGCCTGGGTCAGCGACACCGCCGCGCCAATGGCGATGTGGTGCGGGTAGCGTTCCACCCGGCGCAACTCGCGCACCTTGGTCACGTCCAGCACCTTGGCGAACTGCATGTGCTGCTTGGTCACCCACAGGCCCACATCGGTGCAGCCGGCCACCAGCTGGGCGTCGGGGTGGGTGGCGCGGGCCGACAGCAGGCCGCTCAGCGTGCGCGGCGCCAGGTAGGCACCATTGCCGTCGGACGCCCGGGGGCCGGCGAGGCTGCCCGGGTTGATGCCGGGATTGATGCGCTTGAGCTTGTGCAGCAGGTCAGTCTCATTCACCTGCGCCGGCGGCAGGCTGGCCATGGTTTGCGCGGCGTCCAGGATGGGGCGATAGCCGGTGCAGCGGCACAGGTTGCCCGACAGTTCCTCTTGCGCCAGCTCGCGCGTGATGGCGCGGCCCTGGCAGACATGGTTCTGGTACATGCCGAACAGGCTCATGACAAAGCCTGGCGTGCAAAAGCCGCATTGGCCGCCGTGGCACTGCACCATGGCGGCCTGGGCCGGGTGCAGGCGGCCATTGGCGCCGGCCAGGTCCTGCACCGTCCACAGCGCCAGGCCGTCCACCGCATGCGCCATGCTGATGCAGGCGTTGACGGCGCGAAAGCGTAACTGGCCATCCACCGCTTCGCCCAGCACCACGGTGCAGGCGCCGCAATCCCCCTCGCCGCAGCCCTCTTTGGTGCCTGTGCAACCCAGGTCCTCGCGCAACAGCTCCAACAAGGTGCGCTCGGGCGGTACCTGGTCCAGTGCCACGATGTCTCCGCGACGTATGAATTGAATGGTATGGCTGGTCATGCTGTATTGTCGCGCGCTTGGGTTGTGCGTCTCAAGGGTAAACTAAAGCGAGGTCTGGTGGCGGTGGCCTGGTATTTGCGAGCAAGAACGATACCAATAGGATGCCGGCCGACCGTTTCACAGCAGGAGAGAACACGCATGCAACGCAACTTAGTCAAACCCGTGGCGGCAGACCGCCTGCCCGAACTGCTCAAACGCATGCCCAAGGCCGAACTGCACATGCACATAGAGGGCTCACTGGAGCCCGAGCTGATCTTCGAGGCCGGCCGGCGCAATGGCGTGCAACTGGCCTATCCCAGCGTGGAGGCGTTGCGCGGCGCCTATGTGTTCAACAACCTGCAAAGCTTCCTGGATATCTACCACATCGGCACCACGGTGCTGCGCACCGAGCAGGATTTCTACGACATGACGCACGCCTACCTGGCGCGCGCCGCCGCCGACAACGTGCTGCACACCGAGATTTTCTTCGACACCCAGACCCACACCGCCCACGGCCTGTCCGTGGACACGGTGATCAATGGCCTGCACCGCGCCTGCGCCGACGCCCCCCGGGACTTCGGCATGACGGCCTCGCTGATCCTGTGCTTCCTGCGCCATCTGAGCGAGGAGGAGGCTTTTGAGGTGTTGGAGCAGGCGCTGCCGTTTCGCGACAAGATCGTGGGCATCGGCCTGGCCTCCAGCGAGGTGGGCCACCCGCCGGAGAAATTCCAGCGCGTGTTCGCGCGCTGCAAGGAGCTGGGTTTCCGCCTGGTTGCGCACGCCGGCGAAGAGGGGCCGCCTTCCTACATCTGGGGCGCGCTGGACCTGTTGAAGGTGGAGCGCATCGACCATGGCGTGCAGGCCATCAAAGACGCCGCGCTGATGCAGCGCCTGGCCCAGGACCAGATTGCACTGACGGTGTGCCCGCTGTCCAACCTGAAGCTCAAGGTGTTCCCCACGCTGGCGCAGCACACCATTGGCCGCATGCTGGAAGCCGGGATCAAGGTGACCATCAATTCCGACGATCCGGCCTATTTCGGCGGCTACATGAACGAGAACTTCACTCAGACCTTTGCCGCCCTGGGCCTGGGTGCGCAGCAGGCCTACGACATGGCGTTCAACAGCTTCGATGCCAGCTTCATCGATGCCGCCGCCAAGCGGGCCTATATGGACCGGCTCAACGAGGTGTTCGAGACCTTTCACTGATTGCGCACAGCATGAGCAGCCTGAAGGCGTATTCGGCCGCATTGCTGCGCTTCGCGCCGGACCGGCCACCGGCTTCCTCGGCGATTTACGACCAGGACGGTCTGCTGGTGGTGGGGCCGGGACCCGATGGCCGTCAACTGGTGCAGGCCGCTGGCCCGGCGCGCGAGATCGCGCCGCTGTACCCCGGCGTGCCCGTCACGGCACTGCCCGGGCGCATCATCGCGCCCGGCTTTGTCGATCTGCACATCCACTTCCCGCAAACCGACGTCATCGGTTCGCCGGCCGACGGCCTGCTGCCCTGGCTCGAGAACTACACCTTCCCGCAGGAAACCCGTTTTGCCTCCGCCGAGCACAGCGCGCAGACCGCTGCCTTCTTCCTCGACGAGCTGCTGCGCCATGGCGTTACCACCGCGTTGACTTTTGCCACCTCGCATGTGGAGTCCGTCAATGCCTTGTTTGCCGAAGCGCAAGCCCGCCGCCTGCGGCTGATCACCGGCAAGTGCCTGATGGACCGCCATGCCCCCGATGGCGTGCGCGACGACACTGAACAAAGCCTGATCGACACCGAAGCGCTGTTGCAGCGTTGGCACGGTGTGGACCGCCTGGGCTATGCCATCACGCCGCGCTTTGCACCCAGCTGCACCGAAGCACAGTTGCGCGGAGCCGGGGAACTGGCGGCCAAATACCCCGATGTGTGGATACAGTCCCACGTGGCCGAGAACAAGGACGAAATCGCCTGGGCGCGCGAATTGTTCCCCGCTTCGCGCAGTTACCTGGCCACCTATGCCGACTTCGGCCTGATGCGCGAGCGCGCCATTTACGCCCACTGCATCCATTTCGACGACGACGACCGTGCGCTGATGCGCGCCACCGGCGCTGCCGCCGCCGTCAGCCCCACCAGCAACCTGTTTCTGGGCAGCGGCTTTTTCGACTATGCCGGTGCCGAGCGCATGGGCTTCAAATTTGGCCTGGCCAGCGATGTGGGTGGCGGCACCAGCTTCTCGCCCTTCCACACCATGTTGGCGGCCTATTACGTGGGCCGCGAAGGGCAGACCAAGACCGGGCTGTCGTTGCCGCCGCAACACCTGTGGTGGCAGCACACGCTGGGCGCGGCGCAGGCGCTGGGGCTGGATGGGCGTGGTGGCCGGCCCGCCATAGGCAGCCTGCAACCCGGCAGCGAGGCCGACTTCGTGGTGCTGAACCCTGCCGCCACGCCGCTGCTGGCGCGCAAGACGGCGCAAGCCAGCAGCCTGGACGAACTGCTGTTCGCGCTCATCGTGCTGGGTGACGACCGGCTGATAGAGCAGACGGTGGTGTCGCAGGCGCTGTAACTCAGTGCAGCGTGGTGGTGGACGCCAGCGCAATGCTGTCCAACGGCCCGGGCCGGCTGAACAGGTAGCCCTGGAACGCCTTGCAACCCGCACGCTGCAGAAAGTCGCGCTGGCCGGTGGTTTCGACGCCCTCGGCCACCACGGCCAGGTCCAGGCTGTTGGCCAGCGTCAGGATGGTGCGGGCGATGGCCGCATCGTTGGGGTCGGTCAGCACATCGCGCACGAACGACTGGTCGATTTTCAGCTGGTCCAGCGGCAGGCGCTTGAGGTAGCTCAGCGACGAGTAGCCGGTGCCGAAGTCGTCCAGCGCGAAGCTCACGCCTATGGAGCGCAACTCGGTCATCTTCTGGATGGCGTCATTGATGTCGGCCAGCAACAGGCTTTCGGTCAGCTCCAGCTTCAGGCGGTAGGGGTTGGCGCCGGTCTGGCGCAGCAGCGCCAGGATCTGGCGCGCGAACTCGGGGTGGCGGAACTGGCGCGCACTGACATTGACGGCAATGCTCAGGGAGCGCGTGGCCGGCGAGCCGTTCCAGCCCACCAGCTGTGCGCAGGCCGTCTCCAGCACCCATTGGCCCAGGCCCAGGATCAGGCCGGACTGCTCGGCCAGCGCGATGAACTCGCCCGGCGACACCAGGCCGCGTTGCGGGTGCCGCCAGCGCAGCAAGGCCTCCACGCCGGTGACGCGGCTGTGTTCGTCCACCACCGACTGGTAATACAGCAGCAGTTCCTGGCGCTGCAGGCACTGGCGCAGGTCGGCCTCCATGGCGGCGCGCGCGCTGGCGGCGGCCTGCATGTCGGGGTCGAAGAAGCGCAGCGTGTTGCGCCCCGCCGCCTTGGCCTGGTACATGGCCAGGTCGGCGCGCTTGAGCAACTCGTCCACACCCTGCGCCTGGTCGTTGAACAGCGTCATGCCTATGCTGGGTGAACTGTGGTGCTCTTGGCCGGCCAGCTCGAAATGCTGGTTCAACGCGCTGAGGATCTTCTTGCCCACGCTCTCGGCCTGCTGCCCGGCCTCCAGTGGTGAGCTGCTGAGCTCTTCCAGCATCACCACGAACTCATCACCGCCCAGCCGCGCCACCGTGTCGACCTCGCGCACACAGCCGCCCAGCCGCTGTGCCACCTGGCGCAGCAGTTGGTCGCCCATGTCGTGGCCCAGGGTGTCGTTCAGCGTCTTGAAGTTGTCCAGGTCGATGAACAACAGCGCACCATGGCTGGCGCGACGGCTGCTTCCCGCCAGCGCGGTCTTCAACCTGTCTATCAGCAGGCGGCGGTTGGGCAGGCCGGTCAGCGCATCGTAGAACGCCAGGCGCTCGATCTCGCGTTCGGCGCGCTTGCGCTCGGTGATGTTGCGCCCGACGCCGCGGTAGCCGCCAAAAACCCCCTGCTCGTCGAAGATGGGTGTGCCGCTGAGCGCGATCCACAGTTGCTGTTCGCCCTGGCCCTGGATGTGCAGCTCCAGTTCCCGAAACGGCTTGCGCGCCTGCAGGTCCAGGCGGTGCAGGGTCCAGTCTGTTTCGGCCATGTTCAGCGCGCGAATTTCCCAGGGCGTCTTGCCCAGGTAGGGCCGCATGGGCTCGCCAGGGACCTGGAAGCCACTGTTGTCCACCGGCAAGAAGCGGTGTTCGGGGTCCTGCTCCCAATACCAGTCTGAGGACAGCTCGGTCAGGCTGCGAAAGCGCGCCTCGCTGTGCTGCAAGGCCTGCTGGGCCTTGAAGTAGTCGCTCATGTCGGTGTAGGTGCGCACCATGCCGCCCGAGGGCAATTGCAGGGTTTTCACCTCCAGCACGCTGCCTGAACGGGTCTGGCGCACATAGCTCTGGGGCGGCGGGTCACTGCCGCCCAACTCGCTGGAGTTGCGTACCCGCTCTTCGAACCACCCCAGCTTGTCGCCAAAGTCGCCGCGCTGCAGCTGGAAGGCGACGACCTGCTCCATGGTGGGGTTGTCCACAAACAGCGACTCCGGCAGTTCCAGCAACTCCAGGAAGCGGTTGTTGGCCACGTTCAGGTGGCCGTCGGCGTCCACGCGGATGATGCCCTGGCTGATGCTGTCCAGCGTGATGCGCAGGTCCTGCGTCCTTTGCTCCAGCAGTTCGCTGGTTTTGGTCAGCTCCAGCTCAATGCGCTTGTGCTCGCTGATGTCCTGGATGGTGCCCCAGATGCGCACGCGCCGGCCGCTGCGGAATTCGGTCTGTCCCTGCACCTTGGTCCACACCCGTCGCCCCTTGCCGGTGACCAGTTCCACCTCGCGGCTCCAGGCGTGGCCCTGCTGGTTGAAGCGGGCGATGTCCGTCTTCACTTCCTCGCGCGTCTCTTCGGCGTAGAAGTTGCTGACATTCTTGATCGTTGGCGTGAAATCGTCCGGCACCTCATGGATGCGCCGCGTCTCGGCGTCCCAGAACACCTCATGCGTCTCCATGTCCAGCAGCCAGCCGCCCACGCTGGCCATCTGACAGACACGCTCGGCCACCACCAGGCTGCCGCGCAGACGCTTCATGTGCCAGGCGCGCCGCCGCACTTGGGCCAGCAGCGCCGGCAGCAGCCGCAGGTAGCTGCCTTGCGCATCCAGCGCCAGGCAGCCGCCCAGGTCCAGTGCCAGCGCCTGGCCCATGGCGCCTTCTTGGCCGGGTGGGAACACGGCCACTAGCGTTTCCGGCGCCACCAGCGCGGCCAAGTCGACCAGTGGGGTCAGGAAAGCGTCGCTGTCGCCAGCCACCAGCGGTGGCAGCGCCAGCACCGCATCGGCCGACCGGGAGGCCAGCTGCAGGCGTGCAGCGGCCACATAAGGCGCCTGGCTGATGTGCCAGGCTGGCAAGGGCAGCAGCGCCAGCGCCTGTGCCACTTGCTGGCGCACCGCGTCATCACCTCCCACCACCAACAGGTGGGCGTGGACCGGCGAGGCGGGCGGTGTCTGGGGCGGCATAGGGTGAGCCGTGAGGTTGGCCTATTATGCTGTCCGCCCTGCCTACAATGCGCAAGATTCAGGAAGAAAGCAGCACCATGACCATCAAGAGCGACAAATGGATACGCCGCATGGCCGAAAGCACCGGGATGATAGAGCCCTTCGAGCCGGGGCAGATCCGCGAGCGCGAAGGCAACCGCATCATCAGCTACGGCACCAGCAGCTACGGCTATGACATCCGCTGCGCGCCAGAGTTCAAGGTCTTCACCAACATCCACAGCACCGTGGTGGATCCGAAGAATTTTGATGAAAAGAGCTTCGTCGACTTCCATGATGACGTCTGCATCATCCCGCCCAACAGTTTTGCGCTGGCGCGCACGATGGAGTACTTCCGCATCCCGCGCAATGTGCTGACCATCTGCCTGGGCAAGAGCACCTATGCGCGTTGCGGCATCATCGTCAACGTGACGCCGTTCGAGCCCGAGTGGGAAGGCTATGTGACGCTGGAGTTTTCCAACACCACGCCGCTGCCGGCCAAGATCTACGCTGGTGAGGGCTGCGCCCAGGTGCTGTTCTTCGAGAGCGACGAGGTCTGCGAAACCTCCTACAAGGACCGCGGTGGCAAGTACCAGGGCCAGCGCGGCGTGACGCTGCCCAAGGCCTGAGGGCTGTACGCACCTCGGTGCTGACCTAGATCAGCCCTTGCATGGCGAGTCGTGCGGCCGCCAGGTCCCAGCCGGCCCAGCCGCAGCTCTTGAACAGCACCGGGCCGGTCTTCCCCTGCTGACTTTGGCGCAGCACGTCGCCCAGCGTGGGATAGGACCGCACGTCCAGGCCGGCTTGCAGCAGGTCGCCAGCCTCATGCGTTGCATCCTCGGTGTCCAGCACGATGCGACCCTGCTGGTCAACGTGCCGGCACAGGGCTGGAGCGAGTTCCACCATGGCAGGTGTGAAGGCACCCACGGCCACCAGCAAGCCATGCTCGCCCGGTGGCGCGTGCAGCACCACGCCGTTGGCGGGTGTGCAGGTGACCACCAGCGGGCAGTGTGGTACCCACGCGTTGGCGTCTGGCACGCCCTCGGCCCGCAGGCCCAGTGCCTGTGCGTGCTGCACCAGGCGCTTGGCACTGGCCGCGCTGCGCGAGGCGACGAAGACCTCGCGCACGCCCAGGCCCTGGGCGAAGGCTTCCAGATGCGCCAGCCCCTGCACGCCGGCACCCACGATGAGCAGCGGCCCCGCCGGCCGGGTCGCCAGATTCCGTGCCGCCAACAGCGACACCGCCGCCGTGCGCCGGGCCGTGACCGTGGGGCCGTGCAGCAGCAGCCGGCGCTCGCCGCTGGCAACGTCGAACACCACCACGTCACCCTGTATCGTGGGCCGGCCGCTGCCGGTATTGGCGGGGGTGAAAGAGATCAGCTTGGCCATGGCCACGCGCGCATCGGCGGCCGGCATCACGAACAGGCTGGCATTACCGGCCAGCGGCTGTACCAGGCGCGGGGGCACCTGCACCGAATCGTCGGCCAGCAGGCGGGCGATTTCGTCAGCCAGCGCCGGGTAGGGCAGCAGCGCGGCAGTCGCCGCCGCGTCCAGCACACGGCCGCTCATGCGCTGCCGCTCCTGGCGGTCCAGTTGCTCCTGGCTTGGGCGTTCATTCCAGCGGCGCCACGCAGACGCGGTTGCGGCCTGAGCCCTTGGCCTGGTACAGCGCCTCGTCGGCATGCCGCAGCAGCGCCGCCGCATCGCTCATGCCCGGTGCCGTGGTGGCCACGCCGGCGCTGATGGTGAAGCTGCCGTACGCCGGGTCGCTGTGTGCGGCCACGGTCTGGATCAGCGCGGTGGCGGTGGCCAACGCGCCCTCGGGGCCGGTGTCGGGCAGCATCACCACGAATTCCTCGCCGCCCAGGCGGCCCACCACGTCGGATGTGCGCAGCCGCTCGGGGAGCATCCTGCCCAGGTATTTCAACACCTCGTCACCGACATCGTGGCCGAAGTTGTCGTTGATGCGCTTGAAATGGTCCACGTCCAGCATGACGACGCTCAGCGGGCGGCCGCTGCGCAGCGCCAGCGGCATGGCCGCCTTCAGGTGGGCACCAAAGCCGCGCCGGTTCAGCAGGCCGGTCAGCGGGTCGCTGCGTGCCAGCACATCCAGTTCGCGGTTGGCGGCCTCCAGCTCGCGCGTGCGCTCACGCACCTGGGCTTCCATCTCCTCGTTGGCCTGCAACAGGTGGCGGGTGGTGCTTTGCAGCGCCGAGGACAGTGCGCGCACTTCCGGGCTGCTGTCGTAGACCGGAATGTCGGCGCCCTTGCCAGTGTCGGTCCGCACCCCGCGCACCGCGCCGGTGATGGCACGCAAGTCGCTGGAGAGGCGGCCCGCCGCCAGCAGGGCCAGCACGGCCGCCAGCAACGCCATCACCAGGCCCACCCCTGTCGCCTGGGCCACCGCCAGGTTGGCGCTCTGGAACGCCTTGTCCTCCGGTTGGCGCACCACCACGTACCAGCCCAGGTCGCTGGCCAGGCTGCGCGCCTCCATGCGCACCACCGCGGTCAGGTACCGCTGGCCGTCCTGCCAGGCCACCACTGTGGCCAGCGGGCCGCCAGGCAGCTCGGCGTTGTTGGGTCGGAAGGGCAGTTGCTGGCCGGCGCTGTTGAGCCTGTCCATCTCGCCCTGCGGCGCATAGATGACCTTGCCGGCGCGGTCGAAGATGTAGGCGGCCTGCTGCTGTTCGCTGGCGTTCACGGGCAGCATCGCCTGGGCCACCTGATGGGCCCAATCCCAGCCGCCATGGATGCCCAGCACACCTTGCAGCTTGCCATCCACCACGATGGGGGCGGCGAAATCCACGAAGCGCAGCGGCTCGCCGGTAACCGAGGGCGGCAGGATGGCAGCCAGCAGCTTGGCCGGGTGCACGTCGCCCACCCACAGGCCCTTCTGGGCGGCGACAAACCAGGGGCGTTCGTGCACATCCTGGTTCAGCAGCACATCGTTGACGGCCAGGCGCACCTTGCCTTGCAGATCGGCCACGCCTATCCAGGCGCTGTTGGGCTGCACCGCGTGGGTGCGCGCCAGCGCCTGCCTGGCCGCAGGGGAATCCAGGCCGTTCTCCCACAGTGCCTTGGCCTCTGCCAGCACCTGGACTTCCCGGCTGCCGTCGAACAGCCCGTCGGCCATCATCTTGGCGGTGTTGCGGGCCACCACGTGCAGCGACTCGGCCGCGCGCAACTGGATCTGCTGTTTCAGCATCTCCCCCAGCACCACCGACAACGCGGCCGTCAGCACCACCACCAGGCCACCGAACACCAGCGCGATCTGGGTGCGCAGGCTGAATGCGGAAAATTTCGGAAAACGCATACCGGGAAGATAACCGCAAAAGCCGGTAGGTGTCGCCCGTCCACGCGGAGTACCATGGGCGCAACCCGGCCAGCCCCTGGCCGTGAGGAGCAGCGCATGAAATGGGAAGGCAACCGCGAGTCGGACAATGTGGAAGACCGCCGAGGCTCGTCCGGCGGTGGTGGCGGCATGGGGGTGGGCCGCGTCGGCATCGGCACGGTGCTGGTGGCGCTGGTGGCCTCGTATTTCCTGGGCATCAACCCGATGACCGTGCTCAACCTGCTCAGCGGCGGTGGCGGCGACGCCACTCAGGTGCAGACCCAGCGTCCCGACCCCGCTCCCGCACCGCCCGCCAACGACCAGCAGGCGCGCTTCGTGCGTACCATCCTGGCCAGCACCGAAGACGTGTGGACGGACATTTTCACCAAGGGCGGCGGCACCTACCGCGAGCCCAAGCTGGATCTGTTTCGCGGCAGCTACCCCACTGCTTGCGGCCAGGGGCAGGCGGCGATGGGACCGTTCTACTGCCCCGGCGACCAGAAGGTCTACATCGACCTGGCGTTTTATGACACCCTGAGGGACCGGCTGGGCGCCCCCGGCGAATTCGCCCAGGCCTATGTGATCGCCCACGAGGTCGGCCACCATGTGCAAAACCTGCTGGGTGTCAGCGCCCGCATGGAGCAGATGCGCCAGAAGGTTTCCAGGGTGGAATACAACGCGCTCAGCGTCAAGCTGGAGCTGCAGGCCGACTGCCTCGCCGGCGTCTGGGCCAAGCACGCCCAGCAGCGGCTGAACTGGCTGGAGCAGGGCGACATCGCCTCGGCCATGAACGCCGCCGCCAAGATCGGTGACGACGCCTTGCAGCGCGCGGCCACCGGCCAAGTCGTGCCGGAGAGCTTCACCCACGGCTCCAGCGCCCAGCGCACCCGCTGGTTCAACAACGGCCTCCAGAACGGCAGTGTCAAGGGTTGCGACACCTTTTCGGCAGCGCAACTCTAGTTGGGGGATAATAGGGGTTTGCCCTGAACACCAGGGCAACCGCCGCTTTGCCCTGAATCGCCCTGCATGGGCTGGTGGGCAGGCGGCTCCGGCTACCCGATTTGGTAGCGATATTTCCCGTAGAGCTACTGATGAGTGACACAGCGACCGAACCGCAACTGAATTCCGAACTGAATTCCTTCTCCCAACTCAATCTGGCCGAACCGCTGATGCGCGCCGTGGCCGAGTTGGGCTACACCGAAATGACGCCCATCCAGGCGCAGGCCATTCCCGTGGTGGTGCAGGGCCGCGACGTCATGGGCGCCGCCCAGACCGGCACCGGCAAGACCGCCGCTTTCACGCTGCCGCTGCTGCAGCGCATGCTGAAGCACGAAAACTCCTCCACCTCACCCGCGCGTCACCCGGTGCGCGCGCTGGTGCTGCTGCCCACGCGTGAACTGGCCGACCAGGTGGCCAAGGCGGCCAAGGCCTACGCCAAGTACACCAACCTGCGCACCGCCGTGGTGTTCGGCGGCATGGACATGAAGCCCCAGGTGGCCGAACTGAAGCAGGGCGTGGAGATCCTGGTGGCCACCCCCGGCCGCCTGCTGGATCACATCGAGGCCAAGACGGCGGTGCTCAACCAGGTCGAGTACGTGGTGCTGGACGAGGCCGACCGCATGCTGGACATCGGCTTTTTGCCCGACCTGCAACGCATCCTCAGCTACCTGCCCAAGCAGCGCACCACGCTGCTGTTTTCGGCCACCTTCTCGCCCGAAATCAAGCGCCTGGCCAACAGCTACCTGCAAGACCCGGTGACCATCGAGGTGGCGCGCTCCAACGCCACCGCCTCCACCGTGGAGCAGCATTTCTACAGCGTGAACGACGACGACAAGCGCCGTGCGCTGCACCAGATCCTGCGCCAGCGCGGCATGAAGCAGGCGTTCGTGTTCGTCAACAGCAAGCTGGGCTGCGCCCGGCTGGCACGCTCGCTGGAGCGCGAAGGCCTGAAGACCACCGCGTTGCACGGCGACAAGAGCCAGGACGAGCGCCTGAAGGCGCTGGAAGCCTTCAAGAAGGGCGAAGTCGACCTGCTGGTGTGTACCGACGTGGCCGCCCGCGGTCTGGACATCAAGGACGTGCCAGCGGTGTTCAATTTCGACGTCCCGTTCAATGCCGAAGACTATGTGCACCGCATTGGCCGCACCGGTCGTGCCGGTGCCTCCGGCCTGGCGGTGACCTTCGTGACTGGCAGCGATGCCCGCCTGGTGGCCGACGTGGAAAAACTGATCAAGACCAAGATCGAGCTGGAACCGGTCGAGTTCGACGAGGACCAACCCAACATCCGCAAGCAGGGCCGCATCAACGATGGCCGGCGCATGTACAGCGGCGACGAAGGCGGTGACCCGGCCCGCGGCGAGCGCCGCGTCGAGCCCCGCTTCACACGGACCGAAGGTGCGCCGCGCCGCGATTTCAGCCGCCCGGCGCCGGCGTCGCGTGACCCGTTCTTCGACAAACCCTACGAGCCCACGCCGGCGAGCGAAGCCACGCCGACCTGGGAGGCCAGCGTCAAGCCGGGCCACCGCAGCATTTCCGCCAACATCAAGCCCAAGCGCAAGGTGGCGGCGCTGTTCAAATCCGAATAATTGTGGCCCCCACGGTCGCTCACTTCGTGTAGCGCCCGCAAATTCCCCTGGGGCGGCCCGGCGGGAATTTAGCCTCAGGCGCCGGGTTGCTGGGCCATCTCGCAGGGTACCTGCAACAGTTCACGCTGCTGCCGCTGCGCCGCTGTGCCCAGGCGCAGCGCGCTGAGCTGGCCGCCCCAGACGCAGCCGCTGTCCATGGACAACAGGTTGTCCCGCTCCAGCCAACCCAATGTGGACCAATGGCCAAAGGCCACGGTGACGTTGGCCGTGCGGCGCCCCGGCACCTCGAACCAGGGCATGTA
The DNA here is from genome assembly GCF_056404875.1 of Hylemonella sp. P2_B10. Classification (NCBI taxonomy): domain Bacteria; kingdom Pseudomonadati; phylum Pseudomonadota; class Betaproteobacteria; order Burkholderiales; family Comamonadaceae; genus Hylemonella; species Hylemonella sp. P2_B10. The sequence goes on along the minus strand of NZ_JBFUDE010000002.1, from coordinate 843,870 downwards.
GCCGGCCGGCGCGGTGGCCACACCCTCCTTGGCGGCAAACTCCATCTCACCTGCGGCGCTGCAAAAGCGCAACCGGGTGAGCGCATTGACGATGCAGCGCAGCCGCTCGGTGCCGCGCAGGTCGTCACGCCATTGCGCCGGTGTGTTGCCGTACATGTGGTGCAGAAAATCCAGCCAGTCGGCGCCGCGCAGCACCGCCTGCACCTCGCCGGCCAGCGCCAGCGTCTGGGCCGCGTCCCAGGCGGGCAGCACGCCGGCATGCACCATCAGCAACTCCTCGCCGGCCACGCTGTGGCGCAGGGCTAGATGCTGCTGGCGCAGCCATTCCAGCATGGCTGGCCGCTCGGGTGATTGCAGGATGCCGTCCAGGGTGTCCTTGGCGTGCGTGGGGCGCACGCCGTGCGCCACCGCCAGCAGGTGCAGGTCGTGGTTGCCCAGCAGGCTGCTGGCCGAGCCGCCCAGGGCCATCACGCGGCGCAGCACGGCCGCCGAATCGGGGCCCCGGTTGACCAGGTCGCCCAGCAGCACCACGTGGTCGCGGCTGGCGGAAAAACCGCAGACCTCCAGCAGCCGGCCGAGTGCCGCGTCGCAGCCTTGAATATCGCCTATCAGGTAAATACTCATGAAAATAGTATTTTGAAAATCACGTTAAAAATGCAAGATAATGCAAATCAGAAACTAGTAGCAAGCCGGTTTGATAATCGGTAATTTCAAATTCCGGTCATTTTTTTGATTAACTCGATAATATCCCGCCATGACATCCTACAAAGAGCTGATCAAGCAGCGTGAATCCCTGGAACTGCAAATCGCAGAAGCACGGCGCAAGGAATTGGCCCAGGCCATCGCCCAGGCACGTGCCCTGGTGGCCGAATTTGGCCTGACCGCGCAGGATATTTTCCCATCCACCCGGGCAGCGGCCAAACGCAGCGGCGCCAAGGTGGCGGCCAAATACCGCAACCCCAGCAGCGGTGAGACCTGGACCGGTCGCGGCAAGGCGCCCAAGTGGATTGCCGGCCAGGACCGCCAGAAGTTCGCCATTGCCGCGAAATAGCCCCCACGTCCGGCACTGCGTGTCCGTCCTGCCCCCCAAAGGGGGCCGCAAATTCCCTTGGGGCGGCCCGGCGGGAATTTAGCCCTGCGCCAATCCGGTACAGTGCGCATGCGTCCACCTGATGCGCGCGCTGCCTTGCCCCCATGGATTTTCTTCTTATTGTTTTCCTGACGCTGCTCAACGGCGTCTTCGCCATGTCCGAAATGGCACTGACCGCCAGCCGTAAGGCCCGGTTGGTGGCCATGGCCGAGGAGCATGACGCCGGCGCGCGCGCGGCCCTGCACCTGATGGAGCACCCGACGCAGTTCCTCTCCACCGTGCAGGTGGGCATCACCTCGATAGGCATGCTCAACGGCATTGTGGGCGAGGCGGCGTACAGCGAGGGTGTGGCCACTTGGCTGCATGGCTGGGGGCTGACGGACAAGGTCTCGGGCATCGCCGCCACCGCCTTTGTGGTGACCGTCATCACCTTCATCACCATCATCTTTGGCGAGCTGGTGCCCAAGCGCATAGGCCAGCTCTACCCCGAGGCGGTGGCGCGCTGGGTGGCACGGCCGATGCGCTGGATGGCCCAGGCGGCGCGGCCTTTCGTGCGCCTGCTGTCCGGCACCACGGCTGCGGTGCTGAAGCTGCTGCGCATAGACACCACGCAGGTGCGCTCGGTGACCGAGGAGGAAATCACCGCCAGCCTGGAGGAGGGCCGCGACGCCGGCCTGATCGAGCAGCACGAGCACCAGATGGTGCAAAACGTGTTCCACCTGGACGACCGGCCGCTGACCTCCATCATGGTGCCGCGCGCCGACATCGTGTGGCTGGAAGCCACCAGCAGCGTGGCGCAAAGCCTGGCGCACATCGACGGCCTGGCGGTGGAGGAAACCCAGTTTCACTCCTGGTACCCGGTGTGCCAGGGCGGGTTGGACAACGTGGTGGGCCTGGTCAGCCTGGCGCGGCTGATCAGCCTGCGCCCGCGCGGCGAGGAACTGCTGAGCGAGCACGCCACGCCAGCGGCCTTCGTGCCCGAGACGCTCAGCGGCATGGACCTGCTGGAGCAGTTCCGTACCAGGGCCGAGCGCCTGGTGTTCGTGGTGGACGAATACGGTGCCGTGCAGGGCATCATGACACCGCGCAACCTGTTGGAAGCCATCACCGGTGAGCTGCAGCCCAGCGCCGACGAGCAGGCCTGGGCCACGCGGCGGGAGGATGGTTCCTGGCTGCTGGAGGGGCTGATGCCGGTGTCCGAGTTGCGTGCCCGCCTGGACATCAAGGAGTTGCCGCTGGAAGACCGGGGCCGCTACAACACCCTGGCCGGGCTGCTGATGGCGGTGTCTGGTCACATGCCGGCCACCGCCGAGCGCATCGAGTGCGCCGGTTGGCTGTTCGAGGTGGTGGATCTGGACGGCAAACGCATCGACAAGGTGCTGGCCAACAAGCTGCCGGAGTGATGCGCCTCACACCGTTGCGCAACACGCTGCGTGGATAATGGGTGCGGTTTTTTTCTTTTCAGGATGGTGAGAGCATGAAGGGTTTGCGTTGGATGGTGCCGTTGTGGGCGGTGGTGTGGGGTTTGGCGGGTTGTGGCGGCGCGGATTCGCCCGCAGCAGGTACGCAGGTCAGTCCTCGCATGTTCGAACGTCAGGCGGCGCTGGCGGATACGGCGCTGTGTGCCACCCGCGCGGCGGGCGCCACCAGCGCCGTGGCCTACCAGGAGGTGGACGGCGAATGCATGAGCGTGTTCACCGGCGGCGAGAGCAGCCCGCTGGTCTCGGCCAAGGCGGCGCGCCCGCTGGCGCGCGCCATCAAGCCGGTGGACGCCAGCGCGTTCATGAACTGGGCGCAGCAGGTGTTTGCGCCTTTCTTCCCCAGTGGCCCGGCCACCGTCACGGTGCCGGGCCTGGCCTACCGTTACTACCCGGGCACGCAGAACTACATCGCCGTGCTGGACGACACCAGCATCGCCATCCTGGGGCCGGTGAGCGGCAACCAGCTGGCCTTCGTCGGCAAGCTGGCCGATTTCAGTTGCGCGGTGTACCCTGAGAACTGCCAGGCACAGGTGGACGGCATCACCTCGGTCAACGCGCTGAGCTACAGCCAGGGCGCCACGCTGGTGGTCAACGGCAGTGCGCTGGACCAGGGCATCAGCCTGACCGCACCCGGCTGCGGCACCGTGGCCGAGTTGGCCGGCGGCAGTGCCACGCAGCGGCGCTACAGCTGCGCCGCCGTCGCCAGTGCCACGCAACTGGCCGTGACCGTGAAGAACGCGGCTGGCACCACGCTGTCCACGACCAACCTGGCCGTGCCCGACCCGCAGGTCACCATGGTCACCAATTTCGGCACCATGGTGGTGGAGTTGTACCCGGCCAAGGCACCCATCACGGTGAACAACTTCCTGAAGTACACGCACGATGGTTTCTACACCAACACCACCTTCCACCGCGTGATCTCCAACTTCGTCATCCAGGGCGGCGGCTTCTTGTCCAACATGGCGCAAAAGGCCACCACCTACCCGGCCATCAAGCTGGAATCCAACAACGGCCTGAGCAACGTGCGCGGCACCATTGCCATGGCGCGCGGCGCGGCAGCAGACACCGCCACCTCGCAGTTCTACTTCAACGTGGTGGACAACAGCAGTTGCCTGGACTATGGCAAGGTCACTTGCGACACCACCGGCAACGGCTATGCCGTGTTCGGCCAGATCGTCTCTGGCCTGTCGGTGGCCGACACCATCAAGGTGCAGCCCACTTTCACCGTGCAGGCCAATGGCACCACGTATTCCGACGTGCCGGTGGCCAACGGCATCGTCAGCGTGCTGATCCAGTCCGTCGCGCAAACGCGCTGACGATCCGCGCCGGTCCGGGCCTGCTCAGGCCCGGCCGGTCAGCCGGTAGACCCACAGGCCAATGGTCTCGTGCAAAAACAGGTGCCACTTGAGGGCACCGCCGCTCAGCGAGAACTCGTTCCAGTCAGTGTGTTCGCTGGTGCGGAAGTCCACTGCGTAGGCGGTGACGTTCCATCCGGCCTTCTGGAAGGCCGCCATGGAACGCGGCATGTGGTAGGCCGAGGTCACCAGCAGCCAGGGCTGGCGCGGGTCCACGCCCGGCAGCTTGGCGCTGAGTACAGCGTTTTCGTAGGTGGTGCGTGATGCGTGCTCATAGAGCACGCGCTGCGCCGGCACGCCCAGGTTGTCGAACATGATCTTGGCACGGTCTGCTTCCGAGAACTTGTCGCGCTGCAAATTGCCTTCGCCGCCAGTGAACAGCAGGCGCCAGCCGGGGTTGCGTTGCAGCAGGCCAACGGGAACGATCATGCGCTCGGCGGCGTCATTCAAGGCAATCTGCCCCTGTTCGCTCCATAGTTTGGAGTGCTGCAACGCGCCACCCAGCACCACCATGCCCGCGTAGCCAGACAGCGGCGCGTTGGGCCGCGGGTTGGGGTAGTGCGACTCCAATTGGCGCATGCCCAGATCGGCCAGCGGCTGCCAACCGGTCAGCAGCAACACGGCCAGTGCACCCCAGCTCAAGCCCACACCCAGGCGCCGCCAGCGCCGCAGGCTCAGCAGGCCGGTGAAAAGGAGCAGTGCGGCCCAGGCCAATGGCTGGGTGCCGAATGCGAGCAAGTGGGCGGCGAGGAACATAGGCAGATGTCGAATTTTCTAACAGTTACCGCGATGTACGGAAAAAAATACAAGCACATCAACAGCTTGTCTGGTGGCCTGGATTTTGCTGCATCCTCGCAAAGACGTCGTTGTGGGTAAAGTTTGATGAACAGAAAATACTCGGACATGCTGCTCCAGCAGCGCCAGGCAGCCCAGGACAGGCTTCAGGCCGAGCGCATGGTCATCCCCGTGCCGCAGGTGATTGAAGACGATCCGGACACCGCCTGGAGCCTGTGGCAACAAGCGGTGGCTGCGCAGGACTCGCCCCCGGGCAGCCAGCGCGGGTAAGCGCCAGATGAGAAGTTGGCCGCCCCGCACGCGGGCGCGGGGGCCATGCCAGAATCGGGTCTTTGGTGGCTTGTCGCCACGGCCCCTTTTTTTTCTGGATCGTTGATGCTCTCCATTCGTTCACGGTGTGCCCGCCTGGCACACGGCTTGGCATGTGGCCTGGGGTTGGCCACGCTGTTGCTGGCAGGTGCCGGCGCGCAGGCGCAAACCACCAGCGACGCGGCGGCTTCCAGCCAGGTCAGCAATGCCGTGGTGAAGATCTTTGCCACCGTGCGCCAGGCAGACCCCTTCAAACCCTGGGCCAAGCAGGGGCCGCAGGACATCACCGGCTCGGGCGTGGTCATTGAGGGCCGGCGCATTTTGACCAATGCGCATGTGGTGCTCAATGCCAGCCAGATCGATGTGCAGGCCAACCAGGCCGGCGACAAGCTGCCAGCCCGTGTGGTGGCGATCTCGCCCGGCATGGACCTGGCCGTGCTGAAGCTGGATGACGAGTCCTTCTTCGCCAGCCACCCGCCCATGCAGCGCACCAAGGAGCTGCCCGACATCCGCGACGCGGTGCTGACTTACGGCTTTCCCACCGGCGGCTCGTCGTTGTCCATCACCAAGGGCATTGTGTCGCGTATCGAGTTCGTGCCCTACACCTTCCCGGTGGCGGGCCTGCGCATCCAGATCGACGCTGCCATCAACCCCGGCAACAGCGGCGGCCCGGCCGTTGCCGGCAACAAGATGATAGGCCTGGCCTTCGCCACGCTGGGCGGCGCGCAGAACATCGGCTACATCATTCCCAATGAGGAGGTGGAGTTGTTCCTGCAAGACGTGGCAGACGGTCGCTACGACGGCAAGCCGGCCATGTACGACGAGTTGCAGACGCTGGAAAACCCCGCCCTGCGCGCCTTCCTGAAGCTGGGCAAGGACATCCGCGGCATGGTGGTGCACCGCCCCTACCGCAAGGAAGCCGACTACCCGCTGAAGGAGTGGGACGTCATCACCCACATCGGCAGCATTCCGGTGGACGACCAGGGCATGGTCAAGCTGGGCCCGGACTTGCGCGTGGAGTTCCGCTACATGGTGCAGAAGCTGGCGAAGAACGGCAAGTTGCCGCTGACCGTGGTGCGCGCCGGCAAGGCCATTGGGCTGGAGTTGCCCGTGGCCACCACGCGGCCCATGCTGGTGCCGGACCTGGCGGGCAGCTATCCGCCTTACTTCGTTTATGGGCCGCTGGTGTTTTCCCGCGCCACCGCACAGTTCACCGCCTTCCTCAGCAGCAACGCCGCTGCTGCGGCGCGCTATGGCTTCATCGGCAGCCCGCTGGTGACGCGTCGCGGGGAGCCGCCCTCGGCCGACCGGCCCGAACTGGTGGTGATCTCGTCACCGTTTTTCCCGCACCGGTTGGCCAAGGGCTATTCCAATGCCGCCGGCTCGGTGGTGCGCACCATCAATGGCCAGCCGGTCAGAAGCCTGGTGCACCTGGTGGAGATCCTGCGCGACATGAAGGACGAATTCGTCACCGTGGAGACCGATGGCCGGGGCGGCGAAACCATGGTGTTCCGCCACAAGGACATGGTCGCCGCGATCGAAGAGATCCTCAACGACAACGGCGTGCGCGCCCAGGGCTCGCCGGACATGCTGGCGGTCTGGCAGACTGGCCAAGCGGCCAAGTAAGCCGCGCCAATAGGGGGCCTGGCGCAGTGGAGACACCGACGTGACGTACCTGATCCCGAGCTACGACGCCTGGCTGGTGCTGGTGTCCGTGCTGATCGCCAGCTTTGCCTCCTATGTGACGCTGGACCTGGCCAAGCGGGTGCGCACCAAGGACCGCGCCGTGGGTCTGCGCTGGTGGGCCGGTGGTTCATTGGTCATGGGCACCGGTATCTGGTCCATGCACTTTGTTGGCATGCTGGCCTTCTCCCTCCCCACGCCGCTGGGCTACACCCGGCTGCTGACCGCCTTGTCATGGGTGGCCGCCGTGGGGGTGTCCGCGGTGGCGCTGGCGGTGGCCAGCCGGGGCAAATTGAAGTTGTACCGCCTGCTGGGTGGCTCGGTGGCCATGGGTGCCGGCATTTGCGCCATGCACTACACCGGCATGGCCGCGCTGGACATGGCGCCGGCGATTGTCTGGAACTGGACGCTGGTGGCGGCTTCGGCCGCCATCGCGGTGACCGCCTCCGGCGTTGCCTTGCTGCTGTTTTTCTGGCTGCGACGCGTCAGCGACCGGCAAGGCCTGATGTACCAGTTGCTCGCGGCGCTCGTGATGGGACTGGCCATCAGTGGCATGCACTACACCGGCATGTTTGCCGCCAACTTCCCCGCCGGCAGTGTGTGCCTGAGCGCCAATGACCTGTCCGGCAGCAATCTGGGCGGGCTGGTGATGGTGGCCTCCATCACCCTGCTGGGTGTGACCTTGTTCACCTCCATGCTGGATGCCCGCATGCGCAGCAAGACCGTGTGGCTGGCCGATTCGCTGCAGGTGGCCAACACCGAGCTGCGTGCCGCCAACGAGGAGCTGCACCGCCGGGCCTTCCAGGACACACTGACCGGCCTGGCCAACCGCATGCTGTTCGAGGACCGCCTGGGCCACGCCTTGCAGCGCAGTGAGCGCACGGTGGGCAAGGGCTCGCAAGAGGAGCGCGCCCGCGTCCGGCTGGCGGTGCTGTTCCTGGACCTGGACGGCTTCAAGCCGGTCAACGATTCCTTCGGCCACGCCAGCGGCGACATGGTGCTCAAGGAGGTGGCACACCGGCTGATGGAGATGGCACGCCAGAGCGACACCGTGGCACGGGTGGGTGGCGACGAATTTTTGGTGCTGATGGAAGACATCGCCGATCCGCAGGACTGCATTTCGCTGGCCCAACGCTTTGTCGAGGCCCTGCGCCAGCCGTTCGAGCTGGGCGAGCGCCGCGTGCACATCTCATGCTCCATTGGCATTTCGCTGTTCCCCGATCACGGTGACCAGCAGCAGTTGGTGATGCGGGCCGACGCCGCCATGTACGCCGCCAAGCGCGCGGGCGGCAGCACGTATGCGGTGTTCGAGCCGCACATGGACAGTGGTGCGCTGGAGCAGGTCACCCTGCAGACGGAGTTGCGTTCGGCGCTGGAGCAGGGCCAGTTCGAACTGCATTACCAGCCCAAGCTGGGCGTGCGCCATGTCAACGTGGTGGGGGCGGAAGCGCTGATACGCTGGAACCACCCGCAGCGCGGCTTGCTGGCCCCCGGCGTTTTCATTCCTGTGGCCGAGCGCTTCGGCCTGATAGGCGCCATCGGCAACTGGGTGATCGACGAGGCTTGCCGGCAGATGGCCGTGTGGGCCAGCGAAGGCGTGAAGATGTTCGTGGCCATCAACTTGTCGGTGCACCAGCTGCGGCAGGACGATCTGGTGGAGCGCATCTCGCAGGCTCTGCAGCGCCACCGGTTGGAGCCTTCGCAGTTGCTGTGCGAGATCACCGAAACCGTGGCCATGGAAGACACCGCCGCCACCCAGACCGTGTTTGCCGGCCTGCGCGATCTCGGCGTGTACCTGTCCATCGACGACTTCGGCACCGGTTACTGCAGCCTGAGCTACCTGCGCCAATTGCCAGCGCAGCAGCTGAAGATTGACCGCAGCTTCGTGATGGACCTGGACACCAGCAGCCACGCCCGTGCGGTGGTGGAAGCGGTGGTGCAACTGGCCCACGCGTTGGATCTGCGCGTGGTGGCCGAAGGGGTGGAGAACGAGCGCCAGCGCGACATCCTGCTGCAACTGGGCTGTGACGAGCTGCAAGGCTTCCTGTTCGCCAAGCCCATGCCGGCTGGCCAGTTGCTGCCGTGGATCGCGCAGTCGTTCAGCAATGAGCGCAAGGCGCTGCGGGCCTACACCACCACGCGGCCACAGAGCGTGACGGACATGATGCCCCTGCAGCGCTAGGCGCAGCAGGCCTCACGGCATTCAGCGCTGAGCGCCGCAGGGGCCATGTCCTCTCTTTCTTGCTTCAGAAGTTGTAGTCCAGCCCCACGCTGTAGGCACGGCCCACGGCGCCGATCTGGTGCATGGACGGGTTGTACGGCGTGGTGCCGGTGCCGCCGTAGGTGCCCATGTCCACCGGCGGCGCCTTGTCAAACAGGTTGGTGATGCCCGCGCGCAGCGTCAAGCCCTTGCCGAATTTGTACGCGGCCGTCACGTTGGTGTAGGTGAAGGACGGTATCGTGCAGTACTGCGACGGCGGCGTCTTGCCCGACACCCCGAAGCTGCCGCCCACCGTGCTGCCCTGGCTGGTGATGCCCAGCACGCAGGTGTTCAGGCCGATGGCGGGGTCGGTGACGGCGAAGGCGCTGATGTAGCTGGTGTTGCTGGTCAGCGTCAGCGGGCCATTGGTGTAGGCCAAGGTCAGCTGCGCGCGGTCCTTGGGGCTGCCGGTGTCGCCACCCACCGCGGAGGGACCGTGCGTGCCCGCCAGCTGGATGGGCGGCGCGCCCTCGATCGACAGCGTGTAGCTCAGCAGGTGCGTCAGTTGGAAGCTCACCGCCAGCGTGCTGGCCTCGGCCAACTTGAACTTGTAGCGGGTCTCGAACTCGATGCCGCTGGTCTCCGTGGATTGGGCGTTGAAGTACGGCGAGTTGATGTAGGCGATGGGGCCCACCGGGCTCAGGCCGCTGCGGCCATCGCCAAACACCACCTGCTGCGGCGTGGCGCGCACCAGGAAGCTCAGCGGATTGAAGGACGGCGTGGCCGCAGCCGAGATGATCTGGTTGTCGATCTTGATGCGGTAGTAGTCCAGCGTGGTCGACCAGCCGGTGATCGGCTCCGCGATCAGGCCCAGCGTGAACGATTTGGACTTCTCCGGCTGCAGGGAGGCCGTGGTGCTTTGCAGGTACACCGGCTGGAAGTTGCAGAAGGCCGGCACGTTGGCAGCGGCCGTGGTGTTGGGCGTACCGTTGGCGTTGGACACCGGGCACAGCAACGGGTCGCGAATCGCGTTGAAGGCGAAGGTGGATCCGGCAATGCCGTTTTCTGTGGCCGTGGGCGCGCGGAAGCCCTCGGACACGGTGCCGCGCAGCGCGAATGCCTTGGACGGCGTGAACTTGAAGCCGAACTTGGGCGTGGTGGAGGTGCCGTAGGTGTCGTAATGGTCCACCCGCAGCGCGGCATTCAGCTCCAGCGTCTTGGTCACCGGCGCCGCCACCTCCACGAACGCGTTGGTGTTGCTTTCCGTCCCGATGGCGTAGGCACCGTTGATGGCCATCAGGCCCATCTGCACTTCCACCGGATCGGGGGCATTCAGGCTCTTGCGGAAATAGCCCGCGCCCAGGCTGAGGCCCAGCGGGCCGCCTTCCAGCTGCATCAGCTCGCGCGTGACGCGCGCGTCGATGAAGCCCAGGCTGTCGGTGGCCATGTTGTTCACTGTCGGCATGATGAATTTCATCTGCGCCGCAGTGGCGCCGCCGGTCAGCGACAAGGGCGCGCTGGTGTTGTTCAAAGCGGCATACAGGTTGGGGAAGTTGAGGAAGCCGTTGTAGACCAGCGACTGCTCCACCCGGGTATAGCCGGCCGAACCCTTGAAGTCCCAGCTGCCCATCGAGCCGTTGAGCTCGGCCACCAGGCGGGTGGACTTGGCGTCCTGGTCTGTGGTGCGCGCGATGGGGAAGAAACCGCGCACGTTGGCGGCCACGCCCAACGTGTTGCCGGGGTAGCTGGCCGGCACCGTGTAGTTGGGAATGGCGTTCAGGATGGCCGGCACCAAGCCGGGGCCGATGGCGGTGATGCCGGCGAACGAGCCCACGGGAATGGCCTGCGGCGCAATCGAGACCCTGGATTTGCTGTCGAAGAAGGACGCGGTGATGTTCATGTCCCAGTCGCTGGACAGTTTGGCGTTGAAGCGGCCGATCAGGTTCAGGTTCTCGGTGGGCGGCTGCAGGTTGCTGTAGAAGTCGGTGAAGGCGCACTGGCTGGCCTTCAACTGCGCGAAGTTGCAGTTGCTGTTCAGGAAGGCAAAGCCCGCCGGGTTGGTGCTGGAGCTGCCGGGCGCCTGCAGGTAGGGGGTCAGGATGTTGGGCAGCGAGGTGGCCAGCTGGGCGGCACCGGGGCGCCGGTCCAGGCCGCCTTCAGCCAGCCAGTTCAGCCGCGTCCAGTCGCCCGAGCGCTGGTTCAGCGCGATGGGGTTGGCGTGCTTGTACTCCAGCGAGATGTAGCCATTCTGGGCATCGGCCGAGGTGCCGAAGCCGTGTGCAAGGGACAGCGACGAGCTGGCGCCGCCGCCGTGCGAGGTGTTACCGGCGCTGGCGCTGATGGCCGTGCCTTGGATGGTCTTCTTCAAGATCACGTTGACCACGCCTGCGATGGCGTCCGATCCGTAGACGGCGGAGGCACCGTCTTTCAGGATTTCTATGCGTTCCACGGCTGAGAACGGAATGGACGAAATGTCCACGAATGGTCGCTGGCCATCGTCCGAACGCGGGAACGGCGCCATGCGGTGGCCGTCGATCAGCACCAGCGTGGCGCCCACTGTCAGGCCGCGCAGCGAGATGCCGGAGGCGCCGGTGGCAAAGGCGCCGCTGAAGGACTGGCTCAGCGTGCCGTTGCCGTTGGCGGTGATTTCGCGTAACACCTCGGACACGCTGCTGTAGCCGGAGTTCTTCAGGTCGGCAGCCGTCAGCACCTGCACCGGGCTGGCGGTTTCCTTGTCGGTGCGCGGAATGTTGGAGCCGGTGACGGTCACGCGTTCCAACTCGGCGCCGGGGGCCTGGGTTTGTGCCTGTGCCTGCACACCGGCCAGCGCCAGTGTGCCGCCGCCGAATGCCAGGATGAGTGCGCGCGCCAGCCCGGTTTGGCGACTGGCGTGCGGATGGCGATGTGCCTTGTTCTGCATGGGTTTTTCCTTCAGTGGTTGTCGGTTTCGCAAGGGAATAGCCTGCCCATACCCTTGCCGGACCACTGTAAAAAGACGCTGCCACGCGGCCAATGCCCGCTACACCCAAACCCAACAGCTGGGACGGCTGTGTGACCAACAGTGGTGTTTGCGTGAGCAATCGCCGGCTGCGCCGTGGCATCACGCCAACAATTTGCGCACCTGCGCGACGAAGCGCTCGCTGACCGGCAGCTCAATACCGCTGGACAGGCTGGCCACAAACGTCTTGTCGCCGCCACTGCTCAAGGCCGTGATGGTCGAGACCCGCGCCAGCGCCGTGCGGTGCACGCGGATGAACTGGTCGGCTGGCAGGGATTTGGCGATGGCGTCCAGCGACGAGCGGTGCAGCACCATGCCCGTTGCCATGTGCAACTCCACGTAATTGCCGGCCGAGCGCACCCACTGGATGTTGGCGATGGGGATTTTTCCCATGCTGCCCACCGAACGCACATGCAGGTGCTTGGACCCTGCCGTGGCTGGCCCTGCCGCGTCTTCCGACAGTTCTGCCGCTGCAACAGGCACCGCCGCCTGGCGCTGCGCCAGCGCGCGCTCGGCGCGGGCCAGCGTGGCGGCGAAGCGCTCGCCGTCAAAGGGTTTCAGCACATAGTCCAGCGCCTCCACCTCGAAAGCACTCAGCGCGTGCTCGGCGTAGGCGGTGACGAACACCACCAGCGGCGGGGCGCGCAGCGTGCGCAACTCTGCCGCCAGCCCCAGGCCGCTTTGCCTGGGCATGCGCACGTCCAGCAGCAGCAGGTCCACCGCCTGCTGGTTCAGCAGTGCGCGCGCCTCCTCGGCGCTGGCGCAGGCGGCCACGCACAGCCAGCGCGGGGACTCGGCCAGGGCCAGCTGCAGATTGGCGCGGGCCAGCGGCTCATCGTCAACAACCAGGGCTTTCCAGCGGCTCATCCAGGCTCCGTAGCGGTAGCGTCAGCAGCACCGTGAACCCACCGTCCGCGCCGGCCTGGGCGCTCAGGCTGGCCTGGTTGCCATACAGCAGGGCCAGGCGCTCGCGCGTGCCGGCCAGGCCCAGGCCCATGCCGGCGTTGCTGAGCACGCGGGCGCTGACAGGGGGCAGGCGGTTGTGCACCGCCAGCAGCAGTTGGCCGGCGTCCGTGCATTCCAGCTGCAGGCGGATGTGCTCGAAGCGGCCGGACACCTCCACGCAGTGGTGAAAGGCGTTTTCCACCAGCGGCTGGAACAGCAGCGGCGGGCAGGCGCAGCTGTCCCAGGGACCGCTGGCGATCTGCCATTCCACCTCGAAGGCGTCGCCAAAGCGCAGCCGCTGCAGGTCCAGGTAGCCGCGCACGAAATTCAGCTCGTCTTGCACGCTGATCCATTCGCCGGTGCCCGCCTTCAGCGTGTGGCGCATCATGCCGGCCATCTTGGCCAAGGCCTTCAGCGCGCGCGGCGGATCGTTGGCGCGTATCAGCGCCGAAATGCTGTTCAGCGCGTTGAACACGAAGTGCGGCTCCAGCTGGCCTTGCAGCTGCGACAGGCGCGCCCGCGCATGCGGGTCCGCGTCGTGCGGCCAGCTGGCGGCAGCAGGAATGAGCGTGGGCGCTGTCGTGCCCGGGAAACTGACGGCATGCATGGCGGTCTCCTGTTGCGGTTACTGCATCTTGCTCAGCGTGAACACATAGCTGTTCGCGGCCTGCGGCTTGTGGCAGGCCAGGCAGCGCGGCTGGTTGTTGCCCAGGCGCGGCGTGCCGTCGGCGGTGAACAGCCCGTAGTGCCAGTTGCCGTTGCGCAGCAGCGGCGGGATGTCTTCGCCCCAGCCGGCCTGCGCCTGCATGCCGTTGTAAGACAGCGGCTTGCCCAGGCGCCAGCGGCCCGGGCCATCTGGCAGCGGCTGGCCCTTGTCGTCCAGCTGCGCGGCGTACATGGCGCGCATCAGGATGGCGCCGTCCGGCAAGGGCTTGCGCGCACGGGCTGCCTCCAGCGCCACCGGGTTGGCATAGCTGACCTGCACCTGCAGGCTGCCGGCGATGTTCTCGCGCTCGTACTCGATGAAGCCCTTGGGGAACCCTGGCGGAAAGGCCATGCGTGACAGCGTGCCCTTGGTGGTGACGGCAGCAGCCGGCAGGGGCGCCGCAACAGCGTGCGCGGCCGGCTGGCTGCTCCAGAACGCGGCCAGCGCCTGCATGTCGGCCTCGCTCAGCTGGCTGGCAATGGCTTGCATCAGGTCGTTCTTGCGCTCACCCTTGTGGAAGGCTTGCAATTGCATCAGCAGGTAGGCGCTTTTCTGTCCGGCCAGGTTGGGGATGTCGGCGGCAGCGCTGATGCCCGCCGCGCCGTGGCAGGCCTGGCAGGCCGCCAGCCGCTCGTGCAGGGCGTCGTCGGCCTGGGCGGCCAGGTTGGCCGCCAGCAACAGGCCCAGCGCCCCCAGGCGCCAACTGGGCCAGGTGCGCGATGCATGAGTAGAAAAAACCGCCATCGTGGTTGCACGCTTGAAGTGGTCCTGCCTGGTTCCACGCAAAGCCGGCGGGAAAGCGGACATGGCGCGGACATGGCGGCCTGCGGTGGTATTCTTGTTTGATGCAGCCCACGCAGCAGCCTGACCCCCACCCCGCCGCACCAGCCAGCGCGACCGGGCTGGTGCCGCGCGAGTCGGTGGAGCAGCTGTTCCCGGCGCTGTATGGCGAATTGAAGCGCCTGGCGCGCTCCCGCCTGGCGAGCAGCGGCCGCCACACGCTGCTGGACACCTCGTCGCTGGTGCATGAAGCCTTTTTGCGCATGCAGCGTGACGGCGGCGTGGCTGTCAACGACCGCGAGCACTTCATGGCCTACGCGGCCACCACCATGCGCTCCATCATCGTGGACTTCGTGCGCCGCCGCTCCGCCGACCGCCGTGGCGGCGGTGCCGAGCATGTGACGCTCAGCACCACCCATGCCGGCGGCCTGGTCGATGACGGCGGCGGCCCGGAAGAAGTGCTGGCCGTGCACGAGGCCCTGCAGACGCTGGCGCAGGTGGATGCACGGCTGGTGCGGGTGGTGGAGATGCGCTACTTCGCCGGACTGACCGATGCCGAGATCGCCACCGCCCTGGGGCTGACCGACCGCACCGTGCGGCGCGACTGGGAGCGCGCACGGCTGCTGCTGGCCAGCATGCTGGGGCGCTGACCGCCGTTTGAAGGACACCGGTGCGCCCTTGTCCACCGGTGTCCGCTTGCCAGCGCAGATTGCGTTAAACCAGAAAACCGCACTTTCAACACAGCACTTTCCCAGGCCGCATGATGGACCTCCCTTCGCTGAAAGCCAGCCCTGAGCGGCTGCGCGGCCTCAATGCGCTGCTGGAGGTGGCGCTGGCGCTGCCGGCGCCGCAGCTGGAGGCCTGGCTGGCCTCGCTGCCGGCGGAGCAGCAGGCGCATGTGCCCTTGCTGCGCGCCATGCTGGCCCGCGCGGACCACGAGACCGACGACTTCCTGCGCGAGCCGGCCGCCCAGTCACTGGCGCAGCTGGCCCAGTGGGATGCCCAGCCGGACCAGCCGGGTGACGAAGTGGGGCCCTACCGCCTGTTGCGCGAACTGGGCGCCGGCGGCATGGCCACCGTGTGGCTGGCCGAGCGGCGCGACGGCCTGCTGAACCGCCCGGTGGCGCTGAAGCTGCCGCGCCTGGGCTGGGCACTGGGCCTGGCCCAGCGCATGGCGCGGGAGCGCGACATCCTGGCAGCGCTGGCACACCCCCGCATTGCCCGCTTGTACGACGCCGGCATCACGCCGCAGGGCCGCCCCTGGCTGGCGCTGGAGGTGGTGGACGGCCTGCCGCTGGACGCCTACTGCCAGCAGCATGCGCTGGACTTGCGGCAGCGGCTGGCGTTGTTTTTGCAGGTGGCCGATGCAGTGGCCCATGCGCATGCGCGGCTGGTGGTGCACCGCGACCTGAAGCCCAGCAACATCCTGGTCACCGAGGAAGGGGAGGTTCGCCTGCTGGACTTTGGCGTCGCCAAGCTGCTGCAGGAAGAGTCGGTGCCGTCGGCCGCCGCCAACCTGACGCAGCAGACCGGCCGCGCTGCCACGCCCGGTTATGCGTCGCCCGAGCAGGTGGCCGGTGGCCCCTTGACCGTGGCCACCGACGTGTATTCGCTGGCCGTGGTGCTGTACGAGCTGTTGACCGGCCGGCACCCCTACCAGCAGCCCGGCCAGAGCGCCGCCGCGCTGGAAGAGGCCGTGCTGCATGCCGAAGTGCCGCTGGCCAGCCGTGCGGCGGCCGCTGTCGGCCACCGCGTCGTGGCGCGCCAGTTGCGCGGCGATCTGGACGCGGTGCTGGCCAAGGCCTTGCAGAAAGAGCCGGCGCAGCGCTACGCCACCATGGACGCCTTTGCCGCTGAACTGCGTCGCCACCTGGCCGACGAGCCGGTGCTGGCCCAGCCGCCCAGCCGGCGCTACCGGCTGGCCAAGTTCGTGCGGCGCCACCGGGGCCCGGTGGCGGCGGGTGCTGCCGTCTGCGCGGCGCTGCTGGCGGGCTTGGGCGCTGCGCTGTGGCAGGCCGAGGTGGCGCGCGTGCAGGCAGCGCGTGCCGAGCAGGTGAAGGACTTTGTCGCCGCCGTGCTGCGCCAGGCCACACCGCGCGACGGCATGGGCGGCCCGGTGACGGCAGCCGACCTGCTCGGCGCGGCGGCGCGCCGTGTCGAGTCCGACCTGGCGCCGGCCAACCCGCGTGCTGCCGCCGAGCTGGGCGTGGTGATTGCCGAAAGCTTCTACGCGCTGGGCGAGTCGCCGCAGTCAGAGGCGGTGCTGCGCAACGCCATCTCCCGTGCCGAGCGGACGCTGGGCCGGCGCCACCTGGTGACGCTGCGCGGCAAGGCGCTGCTGCTGGAGAGCCTGAACACCGACGATCTGGCGGAGCTGAAGCTGCTGGTCAACAGCCTGCTGCCTGACGTGCTGGCCGAACTGCCGGCCTCGGCGGTGGATGCCGTCTTCGCGCTGCGCAGCCAAGGCTACGTGCTGACCCGTGTCGGCAAGAAGGAAGAAGCCTATGCGGCGCTGGCGCGGGCCATAGACATCGGCGAACGCCTGCTGGGCGAAAACGACGCCGACACCTTGCGCACCATTGGCCTGCTCTCGGCCGTGCAGGGCCAGTTCGGCGACCGCGAGGAGCAGTTGAAGACAGCGCTGCTGTGCATCCAGCGCGCGCAACAGACCTTTGGCACGCGCCGCCCGCACGGCGTGCTGTCGATGGCCGAACGCCGTTATGCCGACGCGCTGGCCGACGGCGGCCAGGGTGAGCAGGCCGTGCCGCTGTACCAGCGCGTGCTGCAGGATCGCAAGGCGCTGGACGCCTACGGCAGCTACCGCGTGCTGAACGCCAGTTTCACGCTGGCCCGGGTGCTGGTGGAGTTGAAACGGGTGGACGAAGCGCTGCCGCTGATGCGTGAAACCGTGGCGCTGCAGCAGCGGCTCAATGCCAAGGACGGCATGCAGCGCGACATCTATGGCAAGGCCATGGTGGCGCTGCTGGTGAAGGCGGGGCGCTCGCAGGACGCCCAGGCGCTGCAGCGGCAGATGGCCGGCGACGACTCCGGTGGCGTGCGGCCTCCATCCGCCCCGGACCAATCCTTGTCAGGCGGCACCCTGCCGGAAGACCACATGTCCCACGCCCAGCCTGGTGGCGATGCGCTCGACGGCATCGCCAGCCGACTGGAGCGGGTCAACCTGATCGATGGCTGGCGCGATGCCATGGCGGGTGATGAAGTCCACACCGTCGTCCACCCAGCGGCAGCCCTGATGGACGCCCACCAGCCCAGTTGAGCGGCCATAGCGCGGACCCTACGTCAGGGGCAGCGCGACACATTGGCCAGCCACGGCAGGCGTTGCAAGGCGTCGTTGGACGGGTCGATGCGGGAGGCCGCGGGGCGCTCCAGCATGACGCAGGTGTTGCCCCGCCGCAAGCGGACGTGGTCGTAATCCAGCCGCTCTTCCATCCACGGGCCGGACTCTGCGGCCACGGTTGCAATCTGCCGCTCCACCGTTGCCGACAAACGCCCGTGAAACGGCGTTTGGGCCGCCAGGCTGGGTGCGGCCAACGTGGACAGCGTGCTGCGCGGCAAGGTCAGGCTCAGCGCGCGCGATGGTGCCGGTTGCGCCGGCGCTGATGGGCCTTCGGGCAGTTGCGCCGCAGTATCTGCAGGCTCGGGCGCTGTTGCCAATGGTGTGCCAGCCGCAGGGGTTTGCGGGTTGGATAACCTGGGCTCGGCGGGCGTCGAGCGCTGCCGTTGCACTTCGGCCTTGGGCTCTTCGGTGGGTGTTGGCGGCAACGTTTGCAACCACACCGTGATGGCGGCCAGGGTGCTGCTGGGCGGCACAGACCGTTGATAGCCGGCCGATGTCAGCCACAACCACAGACCCAGCACGTGCAGGGCCAGCACCAGCAGGCCAACACCCAGTGGGCGCGAGCGATCACGTGGCGTGTGGCCAGCCGGCGCATGGGTGTGCCAGGGATGCGGGTTGAGGATGGAGAGGTTGGGCAAAGGGAGGGTCGCAAGGCCAAGACGGGTGCTGGACTATCGCATGCAGGCCGGCGTGGCTCCATCTGCTCGCGCGTTGTACCGCCTCAGGGCTCTGTGGGTGCTGGATTCCGATACCGCCTGTAGCCATACTGTCGCGGCTGGGTATGAGGCACGGGAAGGTGCAAGAAAAAAGCCTGCTACCAAATTGGTAGCAGGCTTTCCCTGTGTCTAATGGTGCCGGAGAGATGAATCGAACACCCGACCTTCTCATTACGAATGAGGCGGAAATTGTGTTTGCATTTGTTGATTGCCATGCCTACAATCAATGTAAATCAACAACTTAGGCGCAATTCGGCCCCTCAGAATGTTGATTGAAATTCGGCGGTTTATGGCCAATTTGCCTACAGACTGCCTACAGATTCTAGAGGTGGCTTGTGGCAGAGCAAAAGAGTCGGGTTCGGTTGACCGCTGGTCGTGTGGCCGCTTTCACGTGCCCGGCTGGCAAGTCTCAAGCGTTCCTATGGGACACCGAAGCCCCCGCGCTGATGCTTCGCGCCACGCCTACCGGGCGCAAGACATACGCCTTTGAATCGCGCCTACGTGGTGCCACCGTCCGCATCAGCATCGGCACCATGACCGATTGGACGATTGACCAAGCGCGCACCAAGGCCCAGGAACTGAAAAGGGCTGTAGATGCCGGCATAGACCCGCGTGAGCAGGAGCGGGAACAGCAGGCAGCTATCGAGGCCCATAAAGCCTCTGAGGCCGCCCAGGCCATCACCGTGGGGGCTGTTTGGCCTCGCTACTTGGCCGAGGGCAAGCCGAAGCGCCGAGACGCATTTAAGCCTGGATACCTCGCTGACCTCAAGGTCATGGCGGCGCCAGGGGGCGAGAAAAAGAAGCGCGGCAAGGGTGTTACTCGCTCAGGCCCGCTGGCCCCTCTGATGGCCCGCTCGCTGCCATCCATTACCGAGGATGTGCTGGCTGAGTGGTTTTATGCTGAAAGCAAGCTGAGCAAGCATCAAGCCGCTCGCGCCCTGATGATGTTCCGAGGGTTCCTTCGCTGGTGCTCTGCTCGTCCTGAATACCGCTTTCTCGTGAACAGAGATGCGGGAAAGGCGCCGGCCATCATTGAATCAATGCCCCAGGTCAAAAAGCGGACCGATTGCCTGGAGGCCGACCAGCTCAAGGGTTGGTTTGAGGGAACAGAGCAGCTAGGCAATCGCGTGCACGCCGTCTATTTGCGCGCTTTGCTGCTGACTGGGGCGAGGCGCGAGGAAATGGCGGGCCTTAAGTGGGCAGACGTGGATTTCAGGTGGAAGCAGATAACCATAGCCGACAAGGTGGACGCCACACGCACCATCCCGCTGCCTCCGTACCTCGCGCAGCAATTGGCCATCTTGCCACGCGCCAAACTTGCCAATGGCAAGGCAAACCCCTTTGTATTCGCCAGCAACGCGAGCGCTGGCCATATTTCCGACCCACGCGCCAGCCTGGAAGCGGTCAAGGTCTATGCGGGCATTGAAAAGCTCACGCTACATGGTCTGCGCCGCACCTTTGCCCTGCAGGGCGAGGCTGCAGGCGCGCCAGCGGGCGCTATCGCTCAGGTGATGGGACACAAGCCCAGCGCAACCGCAGAGGGCTACAAGCCGCGCAGCGTGGGCGCATTGCAGGAGTTTTTGACAGCAATTGAAGCCCACATCCTGCGACAGGCCGGCGTGCCCTTCGTGGCCGATGCCGAACCGGGAAAGCTGCATGCTGTGAAGTGATTCCGCGATGCCCTGGCGCGGTTTTTCCAGGGCAAAAAGGCGGCGGGATGGGTAGTAACAGTACCCATCCCGCCTGGCCATACCTCACTGTTAAGGAGTGAAAAATGGTTGCAAGTCATTCTACGGGTCGCGAAATTGTTCCCGTGCCCACATATCGCCCACTAGCCTATACGCCCCTTGGGCATTGGTGGCTTGATGGAGGTAAATCCACGAACACCGAGGCCAAGCGCTTGGTGTCTGAACTGAGAGACTGGGCGCAGAGCAATGACCATCCTGACGCGGTGAAGCTGGACGCGGCTCTTGGGGACGTGGAACGCCTCTTTCAGTCAGTTTGGACTGTTGTGGATGAAAGCCTATGTCAGCTTCGCCACGCCCAGTTGAGCCCGACCGCCGCTGCGGAAAGCATCGAAAAGGCAATGAGGATGATGCATCGCTGGCAGGACCGCAATGGCCGGATTGGCAATGCCAGCTTTGTGAAGGAAGGCGCTCAGTCAGCGCCTCAAAACTTCCCCAATCAGCCATGAACCCGGCCACTCTGCGCCAACGGCCCATATACGGCGGCGTATTCGGCCAAGGTCGCTATGCGTTGGCGTCGGTGCCGTGCGTTGCGCGAGGCCTGCATGCGGTGCGGTACATGGTAGTTGAGCCGCAGGGTGGTTCCGTGCTTAGTGTTGCCGACGAGAAAGCCGCCGCTTTGGCGGCTGCGCGGCGCATGCTGGAGAGGCTAGCAGCTTCAGAAGAGCCTGCCGCGAATGAGTCAGCATCAACTCAGGCCCTGTTGTGGCCTGATGAACCGCTGCCGGTGGCGACACCTTTGAGTTTTCAGCAACAGGTTTCCCGCCGTCGCCGGGAAGTGTTCGATCGTTGTGATGGGCATTGCCATTATTGCGGGCTGGGGCTGGAGTTAATCGGCCCTTGGGAGGTAGAACACATGAAGCCACGCGCCCTTGGCGGCACAGACAGCCCCTGGAATTTGGTAGCTGCCTGCGTCCCTTGCAATCGTTCGAAACGCGACCGGACGGCGCTTGAGTTTGTCGCTGGGCAACGTAGTCTTTAAACATTTACCTGGAGTTTGTTATGTCTAATTCTTCCTTCGCCATCGCGTCCCCAGTGCTATGGGACATTGATAGTTACACGCACACGGCAATTGGCTTTGTTGTCTTTCTGACCAACTCTCACGGGCGACACATCGCCGAGCGGCTGTCTGACTTTGTGGCCCAGATTGACGCGCGACAGTGGATGCCTTATATCCCACAAGAGGAGCTAGACCACTTCAAAACGCTGCTTGCTTGGGCCGAAAGGCAGCCGCCAACCGACTATGGCGGCATTGATTTGACGCCCGAAAGTCACTTGATTCACCCCGCGCACCGGACGCACCAGGCGCGCGCTGTGGTCGCTGGAGGATGAAAACGCGCCGGCAATGTCTATGATTTGAATTGCCACAGCTAGGCTTAGCGGCTGAAAAGCGGGACACCTTCACCCGCCTGCTGGGGCATCCTTTGAAGGGCACCACGAAGGGGTGCACATGAGCTTTACACCCGAGCAACCACATGACGGTCACTTGATTGACCTTGCCACTGAATGCGTGGAACTCGCAAAGCAAGGCAATTTTCAATCTGGAATGGAAGTCATTATTCAAAGTCGCATTGCTATTCGGGGGTTGATTGAACATGGGGAATCGCCAGACCCATTCAGAGTTATTTTCGTGAAGGCGCTACTAGATTCACTAGACTCAATCGTTGCCGGCGGCGACCCATTGGATTGTCTGAGCCTTCGCAAGCCAAGAAACAGATTGCCCGACCCTGCTATACCCGTTCGTAATGTGCTGCTGTGGACAAAAGTAGGCGGTGAGCTTGACCGACTGACGGAGCGTGGACACACGCGCCAGGACAAGCCAATAGAAGCGGCCATTAAATCGGTGTCCAAAGAAATGAAGCTCGACATTGAAGTGGTTGGAAAGGCTTGGCGAGATTTGGGTGGTGCTGAAGGATGGGAACGAGATAAAGCCGACTGGAAATAAGTGGCTGTGTTATTTCTGCTGCACATGGGAATGATGGGAATCCTCTCAACAAAACAGAGGATTCCTGTATGGCAGCAATTGCCTTTCAACCTGTGGCACTGGAGCATGAAAGCCGTGCCACGCTGCCGACCCATGAGGCGGCATATCACTTAAACAGGGCACAGCAGACGCTCAGGCTTTGGGCAATGCGCGAGGATGGCCCGCTGCGTCCCATGCGCATTAATGGCCGGCTAGCGTGGCCGGTGAATGAGCTGAAGCGCGTTCTGGGGGTGGCATAACGTGAACCCCACACAAGGCAACGGGCTGACTGCTGGTAACAGTCAACCCGCCGAGACTAAGTCTATTTCCGATGCTGATTCTACGGTAGTGCCGCGTTTTACGCCACGCCAGCAGCGAGCCCTTGATGCTCTTTGGCGTAGCCCGCTCATGCGCGAAAACCTCGACCGTGCAGCCGGTTGCAGCAATGGCCCGCAACTTGTGAGCGACCTCATAGAAAAGGGCGTGGCCATAACTTGTACGTTGATTGACTCGCTTGACCGAGATGGGCGCCCATGCAAGCCGGGGCGATACGAATTGACCGACCAAGGCCGAAAAACCTTGAGTCAGTGGGGTTGGACATAGCCCCGCCATGGCAAATGGCCGCAACAAGGGCCTTAGGGGCGATTCTGGGCGCGATTCGGGGGGCTTTGCTGCCATCCCCTGGAAAGTGCTCGATTGCCCCGCCTATGGCCTTCTATCGCATCCGGCGCGGGCTTTACTCCTGGAGTTTGCCCGCCAGTTTGTGCGCGACAACAACGGGCGGTTACTGGCATCTGGTGCCTACCTGGCTAAACGCGGCTGGAAAAGCGCTGACGTGATAACCAGAGCCAAGCGGGAATTGCTGGCAGGCGGCTTCATCTTTGAGACCGTCAAGGGCCAGCGTCCCAACAAAGCGAGTTGGTATGCCATCACGTGGCAGCGCTTGGACCGGTTGCAGGGTTTCGACCCTGGCGCCGCCGAGTGTTTCCAGCGTGGCGCGTATCAAAACGCCCCTTCCGTGAAAAACGCGACCCTTACTCCGTCTGGCGGTGTAGTGAGGCCCTTTATAGCGCCGTCTGGCGGTGTAGAGCGCCCCATCCCTACGCCGCCTCACGGTGCTATCAGCCCCACTTTTGGCCATCTCTCTACGCCGTCTGGCGGAAACCATCTAGATATGCCATCTGCTGGGATTGTTTGTCGGACTCATTGAACCCGGCAACCCTGAATTACTGCCTCAAGAAATTTTGGCCCTTTTTTTGGAAAAGACATGCTGACAAGAATTGAAGACCTGGCCTTTGAAATCGAAGGCGACACCATCACGCTAGAGCAAGGCTATGCAACCGGGCAGGTTGACCGTGTAGCACTGCACCGAGTCCACCTCCAGCATTTGGCGGAGAAGATGGGGCTGTTGCAGCCACCGTCGCCGAGTGTCCGCACGCTGGTGCGCCGGTTACTGACTTTGCAAGGCCGTATTGAATATCTGGCCGACCACCTGGCCAACCATTCCGACCACAAACACGCTGACTTGAGCCATGAGCTTACCTATGCAATAGCTACAGAGGACATTGCGAGGGAGTTTTGCGCCGAGCTACCCGCTGACTATCCCTCTAAGGAGGGCGGGCAATGACTGCAAAGAGAGACAAAGCAGCAAAGCCTTTAACCAAGGTCGAAGCGCCAAAGCGCAATGTGCTGGGCGTTCGGCTCAGAGAAGGCGAAGACCCGGAGGACGCCGTTGTACGGCAAACCATGAACCCGATTTCTCAGGGTGCCGCGTTGATTCAAATGCTTCAGGGAGACACGTATGAAATCAACGCCGTGGCGCGAGAGCTACGCGCGCAGGTTGATGGAGTCAATTCCGGCGATATGGCGAGGCCGGAGGCAATGCTTGTCGCGCAGTCTCACTCGCTTGATGAGCTTTACAACAACTTGGCCAGGCGGGCTACTGCAAACCTGAATGCCGGCTACCGCGAGGCTGGAGAGGTGTACTTGCGTCTGGCATTCAAGGCGCAGTCACAGTGCCGGACAACGCTAGAGGCGCTGACCGAGATGAAAACCCCGCGCACCGCGACCTTTGTACGTCAGGCCAACATAGCCAACGGGCCGCAACAGGTGAACAACGGCATGGCCAGCCCCGCGCACGAGAAACCCATCAAAAACCCGTCAAACGAACTTTCAGAAGGAACGCATGAGCTACTTTCGAACACCGGAGCACAAACGCTTGAGGGCCGAACTGATACGCCAGTGGAAGCCGTGGGAGCAGTCAACCGGGCCAAAGACTGCGGAAGGGAAGGCGGCGAGCGCAGCCAACGCAACAAAACACGGAAACCGGTCTCGCCGGGCAATCGATGAACTGCGATGGCTGCGCGAGCTGCTCAGAAGCGCCAGCAAATAGGCCCACGGAATTTGCGGAGCATCCAGCCCCCCCGCATTGGGTGGGGGCCATCCTGTCAGAAGTCGCCCAGGATAAGACAGCCAAGTGCGAGAGGCGACCGGTTGGGCGACCTCGAACCCGCACCGAGCAGTATTTTCTGGAGTTGCTCAAGTTCGAACGAGAGGCGCGAAATTGGTTTGCAGCGCGGCATGGCCGGCCTCCAAAGTCCGACAGAGAGTTGTTAATGGCGTACTCGACCACCTTTCTAGAGGCGATAGGGAAGCGCGCGGGCCGGCTGGCAACTGAGCCCTTTAAGAGGCGCATGCGTTCAATGTGCACAGAGCTATCCCGCGCCCGCACATTGGTGCGAGTCAAAAAAATTAATCCCGCATTTATTCAAGACCCTGGAGCGTTAGATACGAGGGCCGAAGTGTCCAAGGAGATTCCCCATCATGCATAGCTGTCCTGAATCCAGCGCCGTGGCAAAGCCGCTGCGCATCGTGCGAATGCCAGAGGCCGTCCACCGCACCGGCGTGTCTAGGTCTGCAATCTACGAAAGACTAGATGCGCATGAGTTCCCGCGACCCGTGAAGCTGTCAAAGCGGGCAATCGGGTTTGTCGAAAGTGAAATAGACCAACTCATTGAAAACATGGTTCGACAACGTGACTCGACTGAGAGGGCCTGATATGAATCAAACCGCGTGCAAAGCCGATGCATTTTGGCTACTCACTCCCTGGACATTCATGGGCAAGGCGGAGCCGCCAGACGAGGCAACCGGAACTATGGAGGAGGCGGAGAGGCGTGACGGGCTCTTTCGTGCCATGGTGCTTGAAAAAATAAAC
This sequence comes from Hylemonella sp. P2_B10, assembly GCF_056404875.1. NCBI lineage: Bacteria > Pseudomonadati > Pseudomonadota > Betaproteobacteria > Burkholderiales > Comamonadaceae > Hylemonella > Hylemonella sp. P2_B10. The sequence continues at coordinate 818,532 of NZ_JBFUDE010000002.1, read as the reverse complement.
GCTGGTTATCCGTTCCTGATTGACGTGCTCAGAAACTCAGGCTGCAACATCCTCGCACGCCCAGGCGCGGTGAAGATTGTTACGCCGGCAGGCACCGAACATCTAATTCACGATGTTTCATTGGCAAGCACTCTTGTGCCATGGCGTGATGCCGGCCAAACACCTAACTGACTTTGGGGAGTATTTAAATGGCAGACGGATTGCTAAACAGCGGCGGAACAGCCCCAGCAAATGGCATGCTAAACAGCAGCGGCAAGCAAGCCAACGGCGACTATTACGCTGGTGGTATGTTGATGGCCGGCCCGATTGACTACACCCAAGGCAAATACGGCCCTAACGGCGGGGTTGCGCCAGATGGCATGTATTACGGGTCTGATGGGACTACGCACTTTCTGAACCCCAACGGTCAGCGCGCAGTCGCTGGTGGTGACTACTGGCACCCAACAGGTGCCGCAAACACCAACATGACGATAGACAACGGCGCCACAGTCGGCCCCACGCCGGACCTGAAAACCAAGTTCTATAACCAGATGTTCCAAGACAAACAAGCCGGCGATGGCTCTGGTTTGACTGCGGATTACTTGAAATCAACCGCTGGCAAGTTGGGCACTGATGTTTACGGATTGGGTAACTTGTTCGGCAAAGATAAAGCAGGGACAGATGCATGGCTGGCTACTCTGGGCGGAAAATCCGCGCCAGTAGACCCAACCACCAAAGTTCAGCAACTGGACACGCCGCTGACCACAATCCAGAGCAACATCAATACCAGCAATGTGCCAGGGCTTGTTGGCGGCGCCGATCTGTTGACCGCCATGCGAAGCGGGCAAGACTCTGCCTACAACCAAGCCAAATCTCGCCTAGACCCGACTTGGAGCAACTACCAGCACGACTTGGAGAACCAGCTTACCCAGCAAGGTATCCCGCGTGGCTCCGAGGCTTGGAATCGTGCCATTGATGAGTTTTCTCGAAACAGAAATGACGCCTATTCAACCGCGTTTAACAATTCGTGGAACAACGGCCTAGCCTCTCAGGGCCAACTGTTCACGCAAGGTCTGCAAGCGAACCAAAACGCCTATGGCCAGGCATCGAACAACGCCACGTTCCACAACAACGCCCAAGGCCAAAACTTCTCGCAAGGCATGCAAGGCCAACAATTTGGTCTGGCGCAGCAAGCCCAAGACTTTAACCAAGGCATGCAAACCAAGCAGTTCGACCAGGGCCTTGACCTGCAAAACTTCAACAAAGACCTTGCCACGCGTCAGCAGAACTACACCGAGAGCCGCGATGCATTGAACCGCGCCACGGGTGCGGACAACAGCACTAAATCGGGTCTGTTCGGGCTGGGCTCCACGGCAATTGCGGCCGCGATGCAGAACCCCGCCATCAGCGCATGGCTCAAGCAATTCCTAGGCGTTGACCCGTCAAAAAATGGCGTGAACCCAGACACGCACAAGTCTTTTGAGGTCATTCAGAACTCCAATAGCCCGACAGGGTATGTGAATGGGGGCGGGGAGCCAGTATTGAAAGACGGGACACCCGTTGCAGTCGATACCAACGGCCATGTGGTGTTAGATGAAGATGGTCAGCCGGTGAGCGTTTACGATTGAGCGGGTTGGCTATCAGCCCTCCGCACTTAAATGGCGGGGGTATACGGCATTGCAAAAAGAGTGCAATATTGTCGAATCCGGGAAGGGGGAACCATGTCTGAAGCGCGCGCCACTACTAAGCCAGCGGCAAGACTCGACCAGATGATTGCGCAGGCCGCCTTCTTAGTTTCAGCCTTTCTCTTTCTTTGGGCCTTTGCCATCTTCGTGATGCAGTGCCTTGGCTGGTTGCAATCTGGCCAGTGGCAGCCCGTCCCAGTTGGCCTGCTCTTTGTCTCAGAAGACGGGCATAGGTGGGTGTCATATTTCGAAATCAGAGCCCAGCCTTTGAAGATTGTGCCCGCCTTCGGGGCGCTGCGAGAGGTTGGCGACGTGGCGGCGAACATGGCGGGCCGAATGGTCGGATTGCAGAAGGTGCTTGGCTGGCTTCTTGATATCAATCTCTCAATTTGCTTGTTCTTGTTCGGCTCGGTGGCATCGCATATCGCAATGGATGCCGATTCAAAGGCTAGGCAAGCTCTTCTGGGTTTCGAGAAATAATAAAGCTCAGCACATGGTTTCAACACACTCTCGCATGTGGTGTGGAAATTAATTTGCCCCCCTTGAAATTCTGCGGGCAAACTGGCTAACCTGGGGCCATGCTTTACCGGGTTTTCAGAATGAACGAGCGCGGCGAACCGCTACCGCGAGAGGATTACGTCAAGCTGGCGCGCGTTGGCGATTTGCGCTTTGAGCGGCGTATTGACTGGGTAAACAAACACTGGGCGCGCCTGATGACGCCTGACTTTGAGTACGTCATTCCCTGCATGGAGCCTGCCGAGCTGGAAATAAGGGAGGGTTGGCTTGAAATCCGGGGAATGGAACATACCGACATTAAGGGCACGTACAAGAACGTGAAATCCACCAAGTGGCCCCAGGTCTGGCGCTGCCTGCCGGTGCCAGCCGTGCCAATCATCAAGCTGCCGGTGGTGGCGATGCCTGCTGGTCGTCAACCGGCATCATCTCCATAGACCGCCAGACCGGCCACGCATTGGGATTTCTGAGTAGTGCCTGCTCCTCGGTCAGCTTTTCCTTGGTGACCCAAGTGTCCTTGCCCTTGAAGGTGGAGGGCATGTTCCAGTGGAAGTGAGGTTCGAGTGTCATGGGGTCATGGTGCGCGGCGGAAATCGACATAGGTTGATATATATCAAGCGGGCACCGACTCATGGGCGACAAGTGTGTCCAGAGTGTGGCGTACTTGTTGTCGCGTGTCGTTATGAGGACGATTGGGTTATCCTGCTGTTGGGTGTAACAGCCCCCGCGTTTCACCTCCCTGAACGCGGCAAGCGCAAGCTTGTTCCAGCCCGGCCACGTGTCGGGCTTTCTTTTTCACCGGCGCTGACGCCGTGCTCTCTCAAACAGGACGCCAACCCACCCGCACATTGCATAGTTCGTACGCTGCGCCGCTGTGATATGGTGCCGCTTTTGTGATGGAGTCTGCTGTGCGTGCTGCCGTGATTGCAATCTGGAAATGCGCTGTATGCCTCGCCCTTGGTCTCGCCGGAACAAATGCTTTCGCATGGGGCAAGGATGGCCATGCCATCGTGGCGACGCTCGCGCAGGCTCAATTGAGCCCAAAGGCCAAAGCTGAGATTGAAAAGCTGCTGGCGCTTGAACCAGGCGCCACGCTGGCCAGCATCGCGAGTTGGGCCGATGAGCAGCGCGACCGCTCCACCGCAGCATGGCACTACATAAACTTTCCAAAGGGCTCATGCAACTACGACCCGGCCAGAGACTGCCCGGACGGCAATTGCGTGGTTGCGGCGCTGACAAAGCGGCTTGAGATTTTGAAGTCTGCCGCTACGCCTCAAGAGCAACTGACCGCCCTTAAGTACGTGGTTCACTTTGCTGGGGACATACACCAGCCCCTGCACGCGGGCTATGTCGATGACAAGGGCGGCAACTCGTACCAAGTGCGCTTTGGAGACAAGGGCACAAACCTACACTCCCTGTGGGACAGCGGCATGTTGCGCGCTGCCGGGGTTGAATTTGTGGCTGCAACTGTGCAGGCCATTCCGGCTAAGACCTATGCGCTGGAGCCAACCAAGATGGCTGAAGAATCGTGCAAGTTGGTGCAGGCTGAGGGTTTTTATCCTGACCGCGTTGTGTCAGAGGCTTACGCGGCCAAGTATGTACCCATCATGCAAGACAGGTTGGCGGCGGCAGGCGCTCGCTTGGCCTGGATGCTGAACCTTGCATTCAAGTAAAGACAACTAAGGAAGGTAAAGGTGAACATCTTTGCTGGCGCTCGCCGTGTATCAATGCTGCTTGCTGGCGCGTGGTGTCTGGGGTGCGTTGCATATGCTGCCTTGGCCAGTCCGCACTACACCGTCTCTGTTCAAGTGCCAGCTTATGGCTTGAAGCCTAAAGTGGTTGAAGCTTGTTCCAAGGATGACGCGACTGAGCACGTGTTTGTTAACCCCGAAAAAAAGGGTAATGCCAATGGCGGTGAGTCAGTTTGGGTAGTGCTATGTTTTCTAGCCAAACGTTCCGAAAGCGGGGAATTGGTTGTTGCATATGCTCCTGCCACGGATGGTAAGTATTGGATTGCAGCCAAGACCTCCCAGGAAGTGACTAGCTATAAAGCGTCTGTCGCAGCCGATTTTGAATTGGATGCTGATGGACTGAGGGCGGCCAAAGAAAAGAAAGCTGTGGCATTGTGGAATCAATGGAAATTGGCCATGCAGACATTGGCGGGTGGCCTGGCATTTGGCATAGTGGTTGTGCTCTCTGTGGGATGGGTGGTCCGTGGTTTTATGGGGATTCCAAGCGGGAGCGATGTGAGAGGGTCCTGATTGGACTCGCACATGAAATAGTGATGGGCGCAACTACGTTCAATGCCGGCGCGGTGCTTTTCCGGGGACAAGTTACGGCGTATTGGCCGGGGACACGCAGCCATACATGCGCTTTGGAAGACCTACCTCCCGAACTTATAGGTGGAATGGCATTCCTGCGGACACTCGGGCGCCTAGACGGGAAGGACTTCGTGTGTCTAGATTGGGGAGCGCGGTACGGCGACCCGACAGGCACCAAGTTTGGCGATGCCTATTCATTTGTCTTCCAAGCCATCCCCGAAGCAGCGAAGGCTTGCGTTTAGTGCCGCTTTCTGCGGTTCCGAATAGCCCCAACAGTGGCAATCTGCCTACAGATTGCCTACAAGGCCACAAAGAGAAAAGGGCTTGCTGCATTTTTAATAGCAGCAAACCCTTGTCAATTGTGGTGCCGGAGAGATGAATCGAACACCCGACCTTCTCATTACGAATGAGCTGCTCTACCGACTGAGCTACACCGGCTTTCCGTAGCCTTCCATTATAGCGCGGATTCGGCGTGGTAAGCCGCGACGCGTTCCACCTCGTTTTTCGAGCCCAGCACCACGCTGACGCGGTCGTGCAGGCCCTTGGGGGTGATGTCCAGGATGCGCTGGCGGCCGTTGCTGGCAGCGCCGCCGGCCTGCTCCACGATCCAGCCCATGGGGTTGGCCTCGTACATCAGGCGCAGCTTGCCGGCTTTTTGCGGCTCGCGTTTGTCCCAGGGGTACATGAAGACGCCGCCGCGCGTCAGGATGCGGTGCACGTCGGCCACCATGCTGGCGATCCAGCGCATGTTGAAGTCCTTGCCGCGCGGGCCGTCCTTGCCTGCCAGGCATTCTTCAATGTAGCGCTGCACCGGCTTGTCCCAGTGGCGCATGTTGCTCATGTTGATGGCAAATTCCTTGGTGTCGGCGGGAATCTGCAGGTTGCTCTGCGTCAGCACGAAGGAGCCCTGTTCTCGGTCCAGCGTGAACATGTCCACGCCGTTGCCCACCGTCAGCACCAGCGTGGTCTGCGGGCCGTAGATGCAGTAGCCGGCGGCCACCTGCTGGTGGCCGGGCTGCAGAAAGTCCTGCTCCGACACACCGGCCGATGGCGCGCTGCCGGCCGGCGCCTCCGGCTTTTTGAGCACGCTGAAGATGGTGCCAATGCTGACGTTGACGTCGATGTTGCTGGAGCCGTCCAACGGGTCGAACAGCAGCAGGTACTCGCCCTGCGGGTAGCGGTTGGGCACCACGTGGATGCCGTCCATCTCTTCGCTGGCCATGGCGGCCAGGTGGCCGCCCCATTCGTTGGCCTCGATCAGCACGTCATTGGCGATGATGTCCAGCTTCTTCTGCATCTCGCCCTGGATGTTCTCGCTCTCGGCGCTGCCCAGCACGCCGCCCAGGGCACCCTTGTTGACGGCGTGGCTGATGCTCTTGCACGAGCGCGCCACCACCTCCAGCAGCAGGCGCAGTTGCGAGGGGATGCGGCCGTTGACGCGTTGTTGCTCGACCAGATAGCGACTGAGGGAAATGGTGCCGGCCATCAGGAAGCCTCCAGGGCGCGGCCGACGACTTCGCGCACATCGTTGCTCAAGTCGGTCTTGGCGGCCACGCGGGCGATGGCCTCGCGCGCGGCGCTGCGGTAGGGCTCGGCCAGCTTGCTCCAGCGGTCCATGGCACGGGCCAGGCGGGCGGCCACTTGCGGGTTGATGGCGTCGAGCTCGATCACGCGTTCGCTCCAGAACACGTAGCCGGCGGCGTCGGCGCGGTGGAAGCCGGCCGGGTTCATGCTGCAGTAGCTGAACAGCAGGCTGCGCGCGCGGTTCGGGTTGCGCAGCGTGAAGTCGGGGTGTTGCATCAATTGGCGCACGGCGGGCAGCACATTGCCGCCACGGTCCGGTGTGCTGCCTTGCAACGCAAACCACTTGTCCAGCACCAGCGGTTCGCCCTTGAACAGCTCGTAGAAGCGCTCCAGCGCATCGGCCGCCAACGCATGGCCGCTGGAGACCAGGGCATTGAGCGCGTTGAAGCGGTCGGTCATGTTGCCGGCGTCCTTGAAGCGCTGGTAGGCCTTGCCGGGCCAGACCACGTCGTGGTTGCTGCGCGCGGCCAGGCACAGCTGCGTCAGCGCCAGGCCGGCCAGCGCGCGCCGGCCGGCCGACAGCGCGTCGGGGCTGTAGGCGCCGGTGTCCTTGTGGGTGTCGTAAGCCCAGGCCCAGTCGTGCGCCAGGGCCAGCGCCATCTGCTCGCGCATGGCCTCGCGCACCGCGTGCACACGCTGCGGGTCGAAGCTGGCCAGTTGCTCGGCCAGATAGGACTCGCCGGGCAGCGTCAGCACCAGCTCCTTGAAGGCGGCGTCCAGCGTGGGGTGGCGCAGCACGGCGCGCATGGCGTCCAGGAAGGCGGCGTCCAGCGGCATGCCCACCGGATCGGCGCTGGCAATGGCCTGCAGCGCGCGGTTCACCGCCAGGCGCTGGCCGGCTTCCCAGCGGTTGAAGGGGTCGCTGTCGTGCGCCAGCAGTGCCAGCAACTGGGCGTCGCTGTAGCCGTAGTCCAGCACCACCGGCGCCGAGAAGCCGCGCAGCAGCGAGGGCACCGGCTCAGCGTCCACATTGACGAAGGTCAGCGTCTGGCTGGCCTCATGCAGCACGATGGTGCGCGAGCTGCCGCTTGCAGCAGCCTCGCCCGCCAGTTGCAGCGCCAGCGGCTGGCCTTCTGGGCTCAGCAGGCCCAGGCTGACGGGGATGACGAAGGGCAGCTTGTCGGCCTGGCCGTGCGTGGGGGCGCAGCTTTGCGTCAGCGTCAGCGTGTAGCTGCGCGTTTGGGCGTCGTAGCTGGCCTCGGCCTTCACGCGAGGCGTGCCGGCCTGCGCGTACCAGCGCTTGAACTGCGGCAGCAGCCGCGCCAGCTCGCTGGCCGGGTTGGCATCGGCAATGGCCTGGGCGAAGTCGTCGCAGGTCACCGCCTGGCCGTCATGGCGCTCGAAATACAGCGTCATGCCCTTGGCGAAGCCTTCGCGGCCCACCAGCGTCTGCATCATGCGCACCACTTCGGCGCCTTTTTCGTAGACGGTGACGGTGTAGAAGTTGTTGATCTCGATGTAGCTGTCGGGCCGCACCGGGTGGGCCATGGGGCCGTTGTCCTCGGGGAACTGGGCGCTGCGCAGCACCCGCACGTCCTCGATGCGCTTGACGGCGCGGGCCGAAGCGTCGCGGGTCAAGTCCTGCGAGAACTCCTGGTCGCGGAACACCGTCAGGCCTTCCTTCAGGCTGAGCTGGAACCAGTCGCGGCAGGTGATGCGGTTGCCGGTCCAGTTGTGGAAGTACTCATGGCCCACCACGCTCTCGATCGCGGCGTAGTCCATGTCGGTGGCGGTGGCCTGGCTGGCCAGCACGTACTTGGTGTTGAAGATGTTCAGGCCCTTGTTTTCCATCGCGCCCATGTTGAAGTCGCTGGTGGCGACGATCATGAAGCGGTCCAGGTCCAGCGGCAGGCCAAAGCGCGCCTCGTCCCAGGCCACCGAGGCCATCAGCGAGTTCATCGCGTGCTCGGTCTTGTCCAGGTCGCCCAGGCGCACATAGACCTGTAGCATGTGGTCGCGCCCGGAGCGCGCGGTGATGCGTTGCTCGCGGCAGACAAACTGCCCGGCCACCAGTGCGAACAGGTAGCTGGGCTTCTTGTGCGGGTCCACCCACTTGGCGAAGTGGCGACCCTCATTGCCCGCGCCTTCCAGCGCACCGCTGTCCACCAGGTTGCCGTTGGACAGCAGCACGGGGTACTTGTCCTTGTCCGCGCGTAAGGTCACCGTGTAGCTGGCCATCACATCCGGGCGGTCCAGGAAGTAGGTGATGCGGCGAAAGCCCTCGGCCTCGCACTGGGTGAAGAAGGCATCGTTGCTGACGTACAGGCCCGACAGCTTGGTGTTCTTGGCGGGGTTGCAGGTGGTGAAGATCTCCAGCTCGAAAGGCGCCTCGCCCTCCGGCAGGTTTTCCAGCACCAGCTGCGCGCCCTCCATCTTGAACGAGGTGCCCTGGCCGTTGACCAGCACGCGCGCCAGGTTCAACTCCTCGCCGTCCAGCTTCAGAGGCTGTGGCGCCACGTCGGGGTTGCGCCGCACCGTCATCTTGCTCAACACCCGGCTCTTGGCCGGGTCCAGGTCGATGGTCAGGTCCACCGCATCGATCCAGTAGGGCGGGGCGGTGTAGTCTTCGCGTCGGATGACGGTGGCTTGTCCTTCACGCATCATGGCGTTCCTCCTTGGGGTTGTCTGCTTCAGACGCCTTGCTTCAGCGAGGCTTCGATGAATGGGTCCAGGTCGCCGTCCAGCACTTTCTGGGTGGCCGAGGTCTCGTAGTTGGTGCGCAAGTCCTTGATACGGCTCTGGTCCAGCACGTAAGAGCGTATCTGGTGGCCCCAGCCGACGTCGGTCTTGCTGTCTTCGAGCTTCTGCTGCTCTTCCTGGCGCTTGCGCATCTCGTGGTCGTACAGGCGTGAACGCAGGCGCTTCCAGGCTACGTCGCGGTTGCTGTGCTGGCTGCGGCCGTCCTGGCACTGCACCACGATGCCGGTGGGGATGTGCGTCAAGCGCACCGCCGAGTCGGTCTTGTTGATGTGCTGGCCGCCGGCGCCGCTGGCGCGGAAGGTGTCGGTGCGCACGTCGGACGGGTTGATGTCGATCTCGATCGAGTCGTCAATTTCCGGGTAGACGAACACACTGGCAAAGCTGGTGTGGCGCCCGCCTGAGGAGTCGAACGGCGACTTGCGCACCAGCCGGTGCACGCCGGTCTCGGTGCGCAGCAGGCCAAAGGCGTATTCGCCCTCGATCTTGATGGTGGCGCTCTTGATGCCGGCCACGTCGCCGGCGGTCTCGTCCTCCATCTGCGCCTTGAAGCCCTTGCGCTCGGCGTACTTCAGGTACTGGCGCAGCAGCATGCTGGCCCAGTCGCAGGCCTCGGTGCCACCGGCGCCGGCCTGGATGTCCAGGAAGGCGTTCAGCGGGTCGGCCGGGTTGTTGAACATCCGGCGGAATTCCAGTTCCTCGATGGTCTTGGCCAGCTTGGCGGCCTCGGCTTCTATGGTCTGCAGGCCGGCCTCGTCGCCGTCCTCTTTCGACATGTCATAGAGTTCCAGGTTGTCGGACAACTCGCCCGTCAGCTTGTCCAGCGTGACCACCACGCCATCCAGCGCCTTCTTTTCCTTGCCCAGTTCCTGGGCGCGCTTGGCGTCGTTCCAGACCGCCGGGTCTTCCAGCGATGCGTTGACCGTCCTCAGCCGTTCTGCTTTGGCATCGTAGTCAAAGATACCCCCGAAGCTCTTGCGTCCGGGCGGACAGGTCGTTCAGTTGGGTGCCGATTTGGTTGATGTGTTCTGCGTCCATGGTGCGAAATCCTTGTAATCCCCGCATTTTCTCACGCCTGGGCTGCCCAGCGACTTACGACGCCGATACCACCGGGGAGCCGGATGTGCAGGCTGCCGACGCCGCTGGTGCGCGTGGCTACGGGAATGTCCCCCGGCCCTGCGGGCCTCCTCCTTGATTTCCCTCCGCCACGCGCCCCAGCGACATCGGGGCCGTTGGCAGACGTGACACCGGCATACCGACGCAGGCATACCGGTTGCGCCGGCAGGATTAGGTCGTCATGGCATTCGGCGCAGCGGCATCAAGGAGGAGGGCCGAAGGCCCGGGGGACAGCCGCGGAGCTGAGTGCCGTGGCGGCCTGATCCTGCTGCTACAAAAGCTGGCGTGAAGCGGCTGGCTAAGCCAGAAACGCGTCCAGGTGCGCAGCGAGGACCTCTGGCTGATCGTGGTGCATCATGTGGCCGGCGTTGGCGATGCGCTCCACGCGGACATTGGGCACGGACTTCAGCCGCTCGTGGTACTGCGCCAGCGTGAACTTGCCCTGCCACCAACGGTCCAGGCTGTTGTCTTCGGCTTCCACCGCCAGCACCGGGGCGCTGATGCGCTGGTAGATCTCCAGCACCTCTTCCACCCGGTACAACTGCGCATTGGTGATCTTGTGCGCCGGGTCGCCCAGCACCTTCCAGCGCCCTTGCTCGTCCGCCTTGGCCCAGTGGCGGGCCAGCCAGTCGGCCTTGTCCTGCGTCAGGCGGGGGTTGGTTTTCATCAGCCGGCGCGCCACGCCGTCCACGCCGGGGTACTGGCTCAGGTCCAGCTCGCCGCGGTGCAGCTTTTTCAACTCGTCCATCCATTTGGCGTAGCGACCAGGGGCTTGCGCCGGCACCGTGGCCGGCATGCCAAAACCTTCCAGGTTGACCAGGCGGCGTATGCGCTCGGGGCGTATGCCGCCATAGAACATCACGATGTTGCCGCCCATGCTGTGGCCCACCAGGTCCACCGGCTGCTCGCCGGCATAGTGGTCCAGCAGGAAATCCAGGTCGGCCATGTAATCGGGGAACCAGAAGTTGTCCACGCCGCCGGCGCCGGTCAGGCCGTAGCCGCGCCAGTCGGGGGCGATCACATGGCGCTCTTCTTTCAGCGCATCCACCACGAACTGGTAGCTGGCGCCCACGTCCATCCAGCCGTGCACCATCACCAGTGGCGGCCGGCCGGCCTGGGGCTGGCCCCAGGTGCGCACGTGGTAGTCCAGATTGCGTATGCGTACGAATTCGCTGCGGGATTGTCGTCGGGCTTGGTACATTTGACGAATGATACGGAGACAAACTGTGACCGTCAGTCAACGCCGGGACAAAACCCTCAAGGTGCAGGACAACTACGAAACGCTGCAGCGCAACTTCCGCTGGCTGGTGCCGCGCGAATTCAACATGGCCGAGGCTTGTTGCGGCCGCTGGGCCCGCCAGCCCGATGCGGCCAGCCGCGTCGCCATCTACGCCAGCGCCCCGGGCGTGGCACCCCAGGCGCATACGTTTGCCGAGTTGCAGCAGCAGGCCAACCGCCTGGCCAATGCGCTGGCCGGCCTGGGGGTGCAGCGTGGCGACCGCGTGGCGCTGGTGATGCCGCAGCGGCTGGAAACCGCCGTCACCTACATGGCGGTGTTGCAACTGGGCGCGGTGGCCATGCCGCTGTCCATGCTGTTCGGCCCGCAGGCGCTGGAATACCGCTTGCAGGACAGCGAGGCGGTGGTGGCGGTGTGCGATGACAGTTCCATCGCCAACCTGCTGGAGGTGCGGGCCAGTTGCCCGCAACTGCGCACGGTGTTGGGCGTGGGCGCCGCCGCGTTGCAGGCCGATGTGGACTATGCCGCCCTGTTGGCCCGCCAGTCCCCGCGCTTCAAGCCGGTGGCCACGCTGGCCGATGACCCGGCAGTGTTGATCTACACCAGCGGCACCACCGGCCAGCCCAAGGGCGCGCTGATCCCGCACCGGGCGCTGATTGGCAACCTGACCGGTTTTGTGTGCAGCCACAACTGGTTTGGCTTTGACCCACAGGACGTGGCCGCCGGCACGCAGGCGGTGTTCTGGTCGCCGGCCGACTGGGCCTGGACCGGTGGGCTGATGGATGCATTGTTGCCCGCGCTGTACTTCGGCCGCCCCATCGTCGCCTACAACGGTCGCTTCAGCCCCGAGCAGGCGCTGACGCTGATGCGCCAGCACGGCGTCACCCACACCTTCCTGTTCCCCACCGCGCTGAAGGCGATGATGAAGGCCTTCCCGGGAGAAGCCGGCGAGTCTGGCCGCACCGTGCGCCAGGCGTTTGACCTGAAGCTGCAGGCCATCATGAGTGCCGGCGAGGCGGTGGGCGACGCCGTGTTCGCCTACTGCCGCGCGCAACTGGGTGTGACGGTGAACGAGATGTTTGGCCAGACCGAGATCAACTACATCGTCGGCAACTGCAGCATGAACGACGCCCCCAGAGGCGGGGCCGGCTGGCCAGCCCGTGGCGGCAGCATGGGCAAGGGCTATCCTGGTCACCGCGTGGCGGTGATTGACGACGAAGGCAACGAATGCCCGGTGGGCGTGCCGGGTGACGTGGCGCTGCACCGGCTGGACCGCCATGGCCACCCCGACCCCATCTTTTTCCTCGGCTACTGGAAAAACCCGCAGGCCACCGCCGCCAAGTACACCGGCGACTGGTGCCGCACCGGCGACCTGGCGGTGCGCGACGCGGACGGCTACCTGTGGTACCAGGGCCGTTCGGACGACGTCTTCAAGGCCGCCGGCTACCGCATCGGGCCCGGCGAGATCGAGAACTGCCTGGTCAAGCACCCGGCGGTGCTGAATGCCGCCGTGGTGCCCAAGCCGGACCGCGAGCGCGGCGCGGTGGTCAAGGCCTACGTGGTGCTGGCGCCCGAGTACCTGGCGGCGCGCGGCGGCAGTGCCGTGCACACGGCGGAATTCGAGCGTGAACTGGTGGCGCAATTGCAGGAGCATGTGCGCGGCAAGCTGGCGCCGTATGAATACCCGAAGGAGATCGAGTTCGTGGACGCGCTGCCCATGACCACCACCGGCAAGGTGCAGCGGCGCGTGCTGCGGCTGCAGGAGGAAGATCGCTTCAAGGCCCAAGCGCCAGCGTGAACACCCTCCAGCGTAAAAAGCGGCCAGGTCGTAAACTGGCGGGCTGAGCAGCTGATTTTCCTCTTTCCCTCCCCACCATGAACCTGATAGAACTGGGCCGCGCCAGCGGCTTGAACGTGACGCCCGTGTGCCTGGGCACCATGACCTTTGGCGAGCAGGTGGCGCAGCCCGAAGCGCACGCCATCCTGGACCGCGCGCTGGCGCGCGGCATCAACTTCATCGACACCGCCGAGATGTATGCCGTGCCGGCGCGGGCCGAAACCTTTGGCAGCACCGAAACCATCATCGGCCATTGGTTCGCCAAGACCCCTGGCGCGCGCCAGAAAGTGGTGCTGGCCACCAAGGTGGCCGGCCCGGCGCGCGGCCTGAACTGGATACGCAACGGCAGCGCCAACCTCAGTGCCGACGACATCGTGGCGGCCTGCGAGGCCAGCCTGAAGCGCCTGCAGACCGACGTCATCGACCTCTACCAGATCCACTGGCCGGTGCGCCACGTGCCCATGTTCGGCGCCATGTATTTCGACCCGGCCAAGGACACGCCCACCAACACGATGGGCGAGCAATTGGAGGGCATGCAGCGGCTGGTGAAGGCGGGCAAGGTGCGCGCGATCGGCTTGTCCAACGAGACGCCGTATGGGGTGCACGAGTTCGTGCGCCTGGCTGAAGCGCATGGGCTGCCGCGCGTGGCCACGGTGCAAAACGCCTACTGCCTGGTCAACCGCACAGTTGAAAACGGCCTGGACGAGAGCCTGCGCCACCTGGGCGTGTCGCTGTTGGCCTATTCGCCGCTGGCCTTTGGCCTGCTGACCGGTAAGTACGACGCCAGTGGCCACACCGGCCCCGAGGCGCCTGCCGGCGCGCGCATCGCCAAATTCGAGTCGGTGCGCAAGCAGCGCTGGGGCCGGCCCGACGCGCTGGCCGCCGCGCGCCGCTACAACGCGTTGGCACGCGACCATGGCCTGACGCCGGCGCAGATGGCGCTGGCTTTTTGCTACACCAAGTGGCAGGTGGCCAGCACCATCATCGGCGTCACCAGCGTGGCCCAACTGGATGAAGACCTGGACGCCTGGGGCACCACGCTGCCGGACGAACTGCTGAAAGCCATTGACGCGGTGCGCTGGGAGATACGCGACCCCGCGCAATGAGCAGGGTGCAGCCGCCATGGCCAAAAAAGACCACGTCAGCGAAACCCCTGCCACCGCGCTGTTGAAGGCGAACAAGATCGCTTTCAGCGAACATCCGTACGAATACCTGGAGCACGGCGGCGCCCAGCACAGCGCCCAGGTGCTGGGGCGCGACCCCTTCACGGTGGTGAAGACGCTGGTGATGCAGGACCAGGACGCCAAACCGCTGCTGGTGTTGATGCACGGCAACCGCACCGTCTCTACCAAGAACTTGGCGCGCCAGATCGGCGCCAAGTCGGTCGAGCCCTGCAAGCCCGAGGTGGCGAACCGCCACAGCGGCTACCTGGTGGGCGGCACGTCACCCTTTGGCACCCGCAAGGCGATGCCGGTGTACATCGAAGAGACCATCCTGGCGTTGCCGCGCATCCTGATCAACGGCGGGCGGCGCGGTTACCTGGTGGAAATCGACCCCCAGGTGTGTGTGCAACTGCTGGGCGCCAAGCCAGTGCAGTGCGCGCTGGCTGACATCTAAGAGAGGTCGTTGGCAGCTGACACCATTGGGCGACGGGTTTGCGGTTGCCGATGCCGCTGGTGCGCGTGGCTACGCGGATGTCCCCCGGGCCTGCGGCCCTCCTCCTTGATTCCGCTCCGCCACACGCCCCAGCGACATCGGGTTAATTGGCACGCGCAACGCTTGAACGCCGGACGCAAGCACGCCAACCACGTTCGCAGGATCAGGTCGATGCGGCATTCGGCGCAGCGGCATCAAGGAGGAGGCCCACAGGGCCGGGGGACAGCCGCGGAGCCGAGTGCCGTGGCGGCCTGATCTCGCCAAACCAAACCTCAGGGCGCCGAATACCGATGAACCGTCCCAACACTGGCAAAATCACGACCCACAGCCGCTTGAACGCCAGGGCGGCAAATACAACATCAGGAGACTTCCTTGGAAGCTGCGAAATCGATCTACCCGGTGCTGGCCACCGTGCTGGCCTACCTGTGCGGTTCGCTGTCGTTTGCCGTCATCGTCAGCAAGGTGATGGGCCTGAACGACCCGCGCACCTATGGCAGCAAGAACCCCGGCGCCACCAATGTGCTGCGCTCGGGTTCCAAGGCGGCGGCCATCGTCACGCTGCTGCTGGACGCCTTCAAGGGCTGGTTGCCGGTGGTGCTGGTCAAATGGTATGGCCAGCCCTACGGCCTGGAGGAGGGCACGCTGGCCATGGTGGGGCTGGCCGCTTTCCTGGGCCACCTGTACCCGGTGTTCTTCCGCTTCCAGGGCGGCAAGGGCGTGGCCACCGCTTTGGGCGTGGTGCTGGGCCTGAACTGGATACTGGGCCTGGCCACCGCCGCCACCTGGCTCATCGTGGCCTTCTTTTTCCGCTACTCGTCGCTGGCCTCGCTGGTGGCGGCGCTGTTCGTGCCGGTGTACTACGTGTTCGGCGACGGCGTGGCCTGGGTGATGGAAAAGCAGGTGATGTTTGGCGTCTGCGCGATGGCGATGCTGCTGGTCTACCGCCACGTGGAGAACATAGACCGCCTGATCAAGGGCACCGAGTCGCGCCTGGGCAGCAAGCCCAAGAAGGCCTGAGAGGCCGACTGCTAGGACTCTTGCGCGGCGTAGGCGCCCAGTTGCAAGATCAGGTGGTGGTTCAGCCGTACGCGCACGGTAGAGGCTGACAGCGCCGCCTGGATCTTCGGGCTGGCCGCGGCCGTGCGGTGCAGGCGCGGCTGGTTGATCAGCTCGCCCATGTCGCTGATGACGATTGCCACATGCGGGTGGTTGGCCTTGCTGCTGCGCCGCATCACCACCGCCACTTCGCCATTGTCCAGCCGCACGAAGGTGCCTGGCGGGCACAGGCCCACAGCGCGCACCAGTACCCGGCCAACCTCGTCATTCTGCTCGGCGGAGCTGGTGATGATGGTGCGCACCGAATCCGTGGTGGTGCGCCCGGCACGCGACTTGCGCGGCGAGATCATGGCGGCGTAGCGGTCCACCACCCGCAGGATGCGGGCCAGCCGCACCACCGGTTCGACGCTGATCAGCTCGCCCTGGTCGGTGCGTTCGTCATGGTGCCGGCCCACCACGTCGATCCACAAGTCGTCGCGCACGCCCAGGCTGCTCAGCAACGCGGCACCCTTGGCGGTGTGGGCGCGTATGGCGTCCTGCTGGGTGCTGGAGGGTTTCTCGATCTGCGAGGCCAGCTGGTCCTGCAGCGCCGTCATGGCGATGTTCATGGTCAGCGCGGCGTGCACCAGGCTCTGGCGCTCCTCGGGTTGCAGCGGCAGCTCCACCGCGATCAGGTGGCACAGCACGGCGCACACCAGCGCGTGGGAGGCGCTGTAACCGACCGGGGAGTTGGTGGCCAGCTGGAACAGCAGGTACAGGCCGACGTCGGCATCGCGCTCCAACAGCGTCTGCATCCAGCGGTCGTATTGGCGCACCCGCTGCTCAAACTCCTGGATGCTGGTGGGGCTACCCAAAATGATGCCCAGACCCGACTCCAGGTCGGACCACAGGCTGAGCAAATCCTCGTATTCGTTTTCGTTTTGTACGGTCACGGCACTGGTTTGCGTGTATCGATGCAGGCAGGGCTTACAAAGTGGCCTGGGGCGACCCAAGCATTATGGCATTCGCCCCATTGTGCCAAACCCGGCGGCCTGCGGGGCCCCGGGCAAGCCCTTGCGACGCCCGGGTACATGGTCAGTACCGCCGCAACAACACCAGCTGGTCATTGTTGCGGTTCATCTGGAAGCGCGTCAGAAAGCTGTTGCCCAGCAACACATAGGGCATGTTCGCCGGCACCACCACCGCGTCCACCTGGCGCAGCGTGACCTCGCCCAGGCGCACGGCGTCCAGCTTGACGCGCCAGCCCACCGAGTCGCCGTTCGCGGTGCCCACGCGCGTGGGCTGGCCGGCGCGGTAGTTCAGGTCCAGCCGCTCGGCCTGCGCGGTGCTCAGCGACACCACGGTGGCGCCGGTGTCCACCAGAAACTGCACAGCCTGGCCGTTGATCTGGCCCATGCTGAAGAAGTGACCGTTGCCGTCCGCCGTCAGCACCACCTTGCCCGTGCCGGCGGCGCCGGCATCGCCGCCCACACTGGCCGGCGCGTCCCCCACCCTCAGCGTGAGGTGCTTGCCGGCCACGTCCACCACGGCCTGCTGGCCGGCTGTGGACACCAGCTTCACGCCCAGGCGTGCCTCGCCAGGTGCCATCACCAGTGGACGCCCACCATCGATCACCAGCAGGGCCTTGCCCCCCAGCATGCCGGTCAGCGCCACCGACTGGGCCTGGCTGGCGAGCGCCCAGCCCCACAGCGCAAGGCCGGCGAGCAGGGTGAGCGCGGACCTGGCCATGGCGGCGGGCGCTGGCGGCCCTCAGTCGCGGAAGTTGTTGAAACTCAGCGGTATGTCGGCGATGTCCTTGCGGATCAGCGCCATGGCCGCCTGCAGGTCGTCGCGCTTGGCGCCGTTGACGCGCACCGCATCGCCCTGGATGGAGGCCTGCACTTTCAGCTTGCTGTCCTTGATCAGGCGCTGGATCTTCTTGGCCGCCTCGGACTCGATGCCGTTGCGCACCTTGATGACCTGCTTGACCTTGTCGCCGCCGATTTTTTGCACATCGCCCATGTCCAGGAAGCGCACGTCCACCGAGCGCTTGGTCAGCTTGTTGCGCAGGATGTCCTCGATCTGGGTCAGCTGGAATTCGGCGTCGCCGATCAGCGTGATGTCCTTGTCCTTGATCTCCACCGCCGCCGCCGTGCCTTTGAAGTCAAAGCGGGTGGCGATTTCCTTGGCGGTGTTCTCCACCGCGTTTTTGACTTCGGGCAGGTTGGCTTCGCAGACGGTATCGAAAGAAGGCATGGTGCAATCAGAACTGGGGGCGGGTTGCTGGCCTGCCCAATGCGACAATCCGGCTATGTTAGTCGAGAAAAACGTCCCGCTCCAAGCTTGCAACACCTTTCACATTGTGGCCAAGGCGCACCAGCTGGTGCGCGTGACCAGCGAGGACGATGTGCGCCAGGTGCTGGCCGATGCCGAACTGGCCCACGGGCCCAAATTCGTGCTGGGTGGGGGCAGCAACATTGTGCTGACGGGCGATGTCAAGCCGCTGGTGCTGAAAATCGAAATCCAGGGCCGCCAGCTGCTGGAGGAGACCGCCAAGGCCTATGTCGTGGAGGCGGGGGCCGGCGAAGTCTGGCACGATTTTGTCGCCTGGACCGTGGAAATGGGCTACTACGGGCTGGAAAACCTGGCGCTGATCCCCGGCACCGTGGGCGCCTCGCCGGTGCAGAACGTGGGCGCCTATGGTGTGGAATTGCAGGACCGCTTCGAGTCGCTGGACGCGGTGGACCTCGCCACCGGCCAGAGCTTCACGCTGAATGCCGCCCAGTGCGCCTTTGGGTACCGCGATTCGGTGTTCAAGCATACAGCTCCGACCGATGGCGCGCCGCTGGCCCAGGGCCTGGGACTGGCCGGCCGGGCGCTGATCACCCGGGTGCGCTTTCGCCTGCCCAAACCGTGGAAGCCGGTGCTGGGCTACGCCGACCTGGAAAAGAAAATGGCGGAAACCGGCGTGGCCAGCCCCACAGCGCCCCAGATCTTCCAGTGGGTTTGCGACATTCGCCGCGCCAAGCTGCCCGACCCGGCACAGATTGGCAATGCCGGCAGCTTCTTCAAGAACCCCACGGTAAGCGCCGACCAGTGTGCCGACATCATTGCCCGCGAACCCAAGATCGTGCACTACAAGCTGACCGACGGCCGGGTGAAGCTGGCCGCCGGCTGGCTGATAGACGCCTGCGGCTGGCGCGGCAAATCCGTGGGCAATGCCGGCGTGTATGACAAGCAGGCGCTGGTGCTGGTCAACCGCGGTGGCACCGAAGACCCGGCGTTTCCCGGCAAAACCCGTCCCGGTGCCACTGGCGGCGAGGTGATGACGCTGGCCAAGGCGATACAGACCAGCGTTTACGAGCGCTTCGGCATCTTGCTGGAGCCTGAGCCGGTGGTCGTCTGAAACCTTGCGGGACAGACCACTGCGAAGCAGTGCTCTGTCCTCAACTGGTCGTAGTTTTCCGGCTGTCCGGCTGTTCGTTCGAGGCGTGGTAAAACCATGCCCAAATGCTGTCCAAACCCTCGCTGTGGCTGATACGCCATGCCAGCCAGGCGCCGCTGCTGGTGGCCGCGCTGTGGCTGCCGCTGCTGGGCATTGCCGTGATGAACGACCGGCTGCGCCTCGGCTCTGGCTGGTTTGTGCTGGCGCTGGCCTCCTTGCTGGCGGTGGCGTTGTGGCGGGTCTGGGCGCGCTGGCAGCACGAAAAAATCGTCCGTGAGGCGCCGCTGCCACAGTACCTGAAACGCAAGCTGCGCGCGACTTACCCGCAATGCAGTGACAAGGACGCCCATCTGGTCGAACGTGGCCTGCGCCAGTTCTTCCTGGCCTGCCTGCGCAGCAAAAAGGGCTTCGTGGCCATGCCCTCCAAGGCGGTGGACGCGATGTGGCATGAGTTCATCCTCAACACCCAGGCCTACAAGGACTGGTGCGAGTTGGCCCTGGGCTGGTTTTTGCACCATACCCCGGCCGAAGCGCTGGGTGCCAAGGCCAAGGGCAACGATGGCCTGCGCCGTGCCTGGTACTGGGCCTGCCGCGACGAGGCGATCAACCCCAAGGCGCCCAGCCGGCTGCCGCTGCTGTTCGCGCTGGACGCCAAGCTGGCCATTGCCGGTGGTTTCACCTACCAGGCCAATTGCCGTGATATCCAGCACAAGAGCGCTGCCGGCGCGGGGGATGGCGGCGTCTATTGCGGAACGGATTTCTCCGACGGCTCGTTCAGCGGGGACGCCGGGGGCTTTGGCGGCTCGGAGTCCAGCAGCGACAGCAGCGGGGGCGATTCCGGCAGCAGCGACGGCGGCAGCAGTTGTGGGGGCAGCGGCTGTGGAGGCGGCGGTGGAGACTAAGAAGGCCCCCACGGTCGCCCACTTCGTGTGGCTCCCTGCCCCCCAAGGGGGCCGCAAGTCCCCTTGGGGCGGCCCGGCGGGGACTTAGGCTCGGCAGGCGGTCGCAAAAAAGCCCGCCTGAAGCGGGCTTTTTGTTGAAAACCAGTTGAAGGCTTACTTCAGCTTGGTTTCCTTGTAGTCCACGTGCTTGCGAGCGACCGGATCAAATTTCTTGATCAGCATCTTCTCGGGCATGAGTTTCTTGTTCTTGCTGGTGGTGTAGAAGTGACCGGTACCGGCCGTCGATTCCAGCTTGATTTTTTCGCGTCCGCCTTTGGTTGCCATGTTCGTGCTCCTTAAGCTTGGCCGCGTGCGCGCAGGTCTGCGAGCACGGAATCAATGCCGTTTTTGTCGATCAGGCGCAGGCCGGCGTTGGAGATGCGCAGGCGCACCCAACGGTTTTCCGTCTCCACCCAGAAACGGCGGTATTGCAGGTTCGGCAGGAACCGGCGCTTGGTTTTGTTGTTGGCGTGGGAAACATTGTTTCCCACCATCGGGCCCTTGCCCGTGACTTCACATACGCGTGCCATGAGGACACTCCAATTTGAATTAACAGCTTTCGCCGCACCTCGCCACAGCTGTGAGGGCCGTGGCGGTAAAAAGATTTTGCCAAAACCCCCGCCAAGCCTGTGTATGGAACAAGCAGCCGAGGTATTTCGGAAAAGCCTTCAATTATAAGGCTTTTTTGGTGTTGGCGCCGCTTTGGCGGCCGACCGCCCATCTGGCGCCCCGGAAATGGGCGCCGCCGGGCTGGCTCAGCCCTGTTCCAGGAAGCGCTGGGCGTCCAGTGCCGCCATGCAACCGGTGCCGGCGCTGGTGATGGCCTGGCGGTACACGTGGTCCTGCACGTCCCCGGCGGCAAACACGCCAGGTATGCTGGTCATGGTGGCAAAGCCTTTCAGGCCGGACTGGGTGATGATGTAGCCGCCAGCCATCTCCAGTTGGCCCTGGAAGATCTCGGTATTGGGCGCGTGGCCGATGGCGATGAAGCAGCCTTTGAGTTCCAGGTCTTCGGTGCTGTCGTCTTTGGTGCTGCGCAGGCGCACGCCGGTGACGCCGCTGGCGTCGCCCAGCACCTCGTCCAGCGTGGCGAAGGTCTTCAGCACGATCTTGCCGGCCGCCACCTTGTCCATCAGCTTGTCCACCAGGATGGCCTCGGCCTTGAACTTGTCTCGCCGGTGCACCAGGTAGACCTTGGCCGCAATGTTGGAAAGGTACAACGCTTCTTCCACCGCCGTGTTGCCGCCCCCCACCACGCAGCAGACCTGCTCGCGGTAGAAAAAGCCGTCGCAGGTGGCGCAGCCCGACACGCCGCGCCCCATGAAGGCGGTTTCCGACGGCAGGCCCAGGTACTTGGCCGAGGCGCCGGTGGCGACGATCAGGGCGTCGCAGGTGTACGTGTGGCTGTCGCCCGTGAGCTTGAAGGGGCGCTGGCTCAGGTCCACGGCGTTGACGTGGTCGAACACGATCTCGGTGTTGAAGCGCTCGGCATGCTCCTGAAAGCGCTGCATCAGCTCCGGCCCCTGCACGCCGTGCACGTCGGCCGGCCAGTTGTCCACCTCGGTGGTGGTCATCAGCTGGCCGCCCTGGGCCATGCCGGTGACCAGCATGGGTTTCAGGTTGGCGCGGGCGGCATAGACGGCGGCGGTGTAACCGGCGGGTCCGGAGCCCAGAATCAGGACTTTGGCGTGCTTCGGTGTGGACATGAGCGAGAAACCTTTGGCAATATCGGCGTTTGGCCGTGTACAGTTCGGGGCAAAGGCCATGAAAATCAATGGCTTTTGCTTGGCCCTGCCCGAACCAGCCGGTTTTTGACCAGGTTTTGGCGGGCGCAACCCTGGATTGTAAGAAACGCCGGCTACCGCCTGTTGGAGAACGCCAGATGACCCTGTTGAGCAATCTTGACCTGATTCGCCGTGTGCCGTTGTTTTCGGTGCTGACTTCGGCCCAGTGCGAGTCACTGGTGGGGGCGGTGGGCAAAAAGCATTTCCGGCGCGGCGAGAAGATTGTGGAGGAGGGCAAGAAGTCCGACGCGCTGTTCATCATCCTCGAAGGCCAGGCCCGGGTGCTGATGACCGACCACAAGTCGCGCGAGGTGATTCTGGCCATGCTGGGTGCGGGCGACTACATCGGCGAGATGAGCCTGATCGACAACGAGCCGCACTCGGCCACCGTGGAGGCCGAGGTGGAGTGCCAGACGCTGGTGCTGGGCCGCGAGGCCTTCACCCGCTGCCTGGAGCAGAACTCGTCGGTGTCCTTCACCATGATGCGCGGCCTGGTGCAGCGCCTGCGCAGCGCCGACCGCAAGATCGGTTCGCTGGCGCTGCTGGGCGTGTACGGCCGGGTGGCCAACATGCTGATCGAGTCGGCCAATCCCACAGGTGACAACAAGAAGATCATCCGCAAGAAGATTTCCCGCCAGGACATCGCCAAGATGGTGGGGGCCTCGCGTGAAATGGTCAGCCGGGTGATGAAGGACTTCGAGGATTCCGGCTTCATCGAAACCCAGGAAGGCGGCGCCATCGTGATCAACGAGCGGCGCGGCATGCCGCGTTAGTGCGCACGGTGCAGGGGTACTCAACCAGGGCCGCCTGAGGCTGGTAAGCTTGGGCGTTGCCCCATGACCTATTCGCTGCACACCCTGTCTTCCTCGTCATCCTCCGCGCCGGCCTCGTCGGCGCCCCGCGGCGTCCTCAGCCGCTTTGCCAATGAACTCGCGCTCATCATCGGTTTTGCACTGCTGGCGCTGTGGCTGCTGGCACTGCTGAGCTACTCGTCCGCCGACCCGGCCTGGTCCACCTCGGGCACCGGCGAGCCATTGCGCAACAGCGTGGGGCGCCTGGGCGCATGGGTGGCCGATGTCAGTTATTTCTGTTTTGGTTTCTCGGTCTGGTGGTGTTTTGCCGCTGGCGTGCGCAGCTGGCTGACGCTGCTGGCCGACTGGATGCGCAGCAGCGAAGGGCGCGAGCCGCCGCCGCCGGTGGGTTGGCCTGCGCGGCTGTCGCGCCATGGCGTGCTGCGGGCCTTGGGCCTGCTGCTGCTGCTGTGCGCCAGTTGCGCGCTGGAGTGGAGCCGCCTGTACAGCCTGGAGCCGCGCCTGCCGGACCATGCCGGCGGTGCCCTGGGTTACTGGGTGGGGCCGTGGAGCGTCAAATGGCTGGGCTTTGCCGGCTCTGGCCTGGCGTCGATCGCGGTGATGGTGGTTGCCATGGCCATGGTGTTTCGCTTCTCCTGGAGCCATGTGGCCGAGCGCATCGGCGAGCGGCTGTATGCACTGGTGGAAACGCGGCGCGAGAAGCGTGAGATCGCCGAGGACCTGGCGCTGGGCCAGCAAGCCGCCCGCGAGCGCGAAGAGGTGGTGGTGGTGCAGCGCGAGGAGATCGAGGAACAGCACCCGGCACCGCTGATGATAGAGCCAGTGATGCTGGCCGTGCCCAAGAGCGACCGGGTGGCCAAAGAGCGCCAGAAGCCGCTGTTCACCGAGATGCCCGACAGCAAGCTGCCGCAGGTGGACCTGCTGGACGGCGCGTTGGCGCGCCAGGAAACCGTGTCGCCTGAGACGTTGGAGATGACCAGCCGCATGATCGAGAAGCGGCTGAAGGACTTCGGTGTCGAGGTGCGGGTGATCGCGGCCTCGCCCGGCCCGGTGATCACACGCTATGAGATCGAGCCGGCCACCGGCGTCAAGGGCTCGCAGATCGTCGGCCTGGCCAAGGACCTGGCGCGCAGCCTCAGCCTGGTGTCGATACGCGTGGTGGAAACCATCCCCGGCAAGAACTACATGGCGCTTGAATTGCCCAACGCCAAGCGCCAGTCCATCAAGCTGTCCGAAATCCTGGGCTCGCAGGTCTACAACGAGGCCAAGTCCATGCTGACCATGGGCCTGGGCAAGGACATCATCGGCAACCCCATCGTCGCCGACCTGGCCAAGATGCCGCACGTGCTGGTGGCCGGCACCACCGGCTCGGGCAAGTCGGTGGGCATCAACGCCATGATCCTGTCGCTGCTGTACAAGGCCGAGGCGCGGGATGTGCGGCTGTTGATGATCGACCCCAAGATGCTGGAAATGTCGGTCTACGAAGGCATCCCGCACCTGCTGGCGCCCGTGGTCACCGACATGCGCCAGGCCGCCCATGGCCTGAACTGGTGCGTGGCCGAAATGGAGCGCCGCTACAAGCTGATGAGCAAGATGGGTGTGCGCAACCTGAGCGGCTACAACACCAAGATGGACGAGGCCAAGGCGCGCGGCGAATTCATCTCCAA
This sequence comes from Hylemonella sp. P2_B10, assembly GCF_056404875.1. Taxonomy (NCBI): domain Bacteria; kingdom Pseudomonadati; phylum Pseudomonadota; class Betaproteobacteria; order Burkholderiales; family Comamonadaceae; genus Hylemonella; species Hylemonella sp. P2_B10. The sequence continues at coordinate 794,223 of NZ_JBFUDE010000002.1, read as the reverse complement.
CCCGTTCAGCCTCACCCCCGAGGCGCCAGAGCCGCTGGACCGCTTGCCGCACATCGTGGTGGTGATCGACGAGCTGGCCGACCTGATGATGGTGGTGGGCAAGAAGATCGAAGAGTTGATCGCCCGGCTGGCTCAAAAGGCGCGTGCCGCCGGCATCCACCTGATATTGGCCACGCAGCGGCCCAGCGTGGATGTGATCACCGGGCTGATCAAGGCCAACATCCCGACCCGCATCGCCTTCCAGGTCAGCAGCAAGATCGACAGCCGTACCATCCTTGATCAGATGGGCGCCGAGGCCTTGCTGGGCATGGGCGACATGCTGTACATGCCCAGCGGCACCGGCCTGCCGGTGCGCGTGCACGGCGCCTTTGTCAGCGACGAAGAGGTCCACCGCGTTGTGAGTTATCTGAAGTCACAAGGCGAGCCCAATTACATTGAAGGCGTGCTGGAAGGCGGCACCGTGGACGGCGAGGACGACCTGGCCGGCGGCGGTGGCGCGGGTGGCGCCAGCGGCGAGAAGGACCCGATGTACGACCAGGCGGTGGAAGTGGTGTTGAAGAACCGGCGCGCCAGCATTTCGCTGGTGCAGCGCCATTTGAAGATTGGTTACAACCGCGCCGCCCGGCTGGTGGAAGACATGGAAAAGGCCGGCCTGGTCAGTGCCATGAGCGGCAGCGGCCAGCGCGACATCCTGGTGCCGGCGCGCAACAACGAATGATGAACATGCTTTTCAAATCCCTGGGTTGCGCGTTGCTGGCGGTTGCGGTGGCGGTGCCTGCGCTGGCCAGCGGGCTGGACAGCCTGGAAAATTTCATGAAGACGGTCAAGTCCGGCAAGGCGGATTTCACCCAGGTCAGCACCTCGCCGGCGCGCGATGGCCAGCAGCCCAAAACCAAGACCACCAACGGTAGCTTCGAGTTTTCGCGCCCGCACAAATTCCGCTTCGTCTACAAGAAGCCATTCGAGCAGACCATCGTGGCCGATGGCCAGTCGCTGTGGTTGTACGACGTCGACCTGAACCAGGTCACCGTCACCAAGCAGGCCCAGGCCCTGGGCGCCACGCCGGCGGCGCTGATCTCCTCGGCCGCTGATCTGCGCGCCCTGCAGGCTGACTTCAACCTGGCCAGCGCGCCTGACAAGGACGGGCTGGAATGGGTGGTGGCCACACCGAAGGCCAAGGAAGGCCAGCTGCAACGTGTGCGGGTGGGCTTTCGCGCGGGCAGCCTGGCGGTGCTGGAAATCCTGGACAGTTTCGGCCAGAAATCCGTGTTGAGCTTTTCCAGCTTCCAGGCCAATGCGGCGCTTGATGCGGCTGCCTTCCAGTTCAAGCCGCCAGCCGGGGCTGACGTGATACGGCAGTAGTTTCTGCCGCCGGCTAAATCTGGATTCAAGTCGAAGTCAGTTCAACAACTCTCCGCCCCAGAGAGCCGGGTCCACATCCGTCAAGGTTTGCGTGAAGGTCCACACGTGGCCGCCCAGGTCTTGGGCGCTGTACTGGCGTTCGCCATAGGGCTGGTCCGTGGGCGGGCTCAAGATGCGTGCGCCGGCCTGGCGCGCCTGCGCGCAGTGGGCCTGTGCGTCAGCCACGCGCACCAGCACCGCATGCTGGGGACTTGAGCCGGCTTGCGCGCGGTCGGTGGCGACGACGGCACCGTTGCCGTACACCAGTTGCACCCGGTGGTTGCCGATGCGCAGCCTTTCCTGAAAGCCAAAGGCGCGGTTGAGCCAGGCGGCGGCTTCCCGGGCGTCCGTGTAAGGTAGCTCGGGGATCACCGAGCAGTCGGGGATGGAACGGTTGCTTAACATGCCCTGTATGTGTTGGGGACAGAGCAACAATTGCTGCGCAATTCTTGGTCTGTCCCGCAAGGTCAAAAGTGTTGGGGACAGAGCAACAATTGCTGTGCAATTCTTGGTCTGTCCCGCAAGGTCTCAGACTGTGTACTGCAACCCTGTCCCCGCATACCCCACCAGGTTGACATGCTGCTGGTTGGCCGTGGAAGCGGCCATGTCAGCCATCCACTGGGCCTGCGAGATGGTGCCCGCGTTAAGAGGTGCCAGCAGGCTGGCCAATGTGGCCGCGTCCGGCGCCTTGCCGTAGACGTCGGCATAGACCATCTTCACCAGGCTGGCGTTGTCCGCACCGCCGGCAAAGGCCGCCACGATGCCCGAGCTGACCAGCAGCGTGGCACCGTCCAGCAGGCTGGCCCCGCTGTCGAAGAAGCTCAGGAACAGCCCGGCATATGACTGCACGCCCACAAAGGCCGGCCCCAGGCTGGTGGCCACGGCCATCATCAGCACGGTCTTGCCGCCGGCCTGGGTGGCGCCCAGGTCCAGCGCCAGCCGGCTGTCGCTGAACTGCAGCCGCTCGACGTTGGTCAGGTTGTCCACCCCATCGCTGCCGGTGGTGCGCTTGTCGCTCACTGTGGTGGTCGCCACGCCCAGCGCCAGCGTGTAGTCGCTGAACTTGCCGCTGTACTGGGCGGTGTCGGTCCCAGCGCCGCCATCGATGGTGTCGTTGCCGGCCTTGCCGTTGAGCAGGTTGCTGCCCTCGTTGCCATACAGCTCGTTGTTCAGGTCATTGCCGCTGCCCGCCAGGTTGCCCGAGGCGCTGGCTATTGACAGGTTTTCCACGAAGCTGGTCAGCGTGTAGTTGATGCTGGCGATCACCTTGTCGACCGAGCGGCCCAGGTCGGCATCCGGACGGCTCGGGTCCAGGGGCTGGGCGGTGTTCGCCTGGGTTTCCTGCACCAGGTCGCCGGGGCTGTTGACGTAATACAGGTCGGCGCCGTCGCCGCCCTGCATGGTGTCGCCGCCGCCGGTGCCGCCGATCAGGGTGTCGTTGCCGCTGCCCCCCAGCATCAGGGTCTTGCCAGCGCCGCCTTGCAGCACGTCGTTGCCGGCGCCGCCGTCCAGGGTGCCGTTGCCGGGGCCTGCGATCAGGGTGTCGTCGCCAGTGCTGCCGGTCAGGTTGGGTGCGGTGACGGTGGCGGTTTGCGTGACACCGGTGCCGGCGGTGGTGAAGTGGTAACCGGTGCTGCCGGCAAAGGCGTTGCCGGCCAGGTCCTTGACGGCGTTGGCGCCCAGTTCCACGCTGTAGCCGGTGCTGGCTGACAGCGCGTTGATGAAGTGGATGGTCAGCACGCTGCCGCTGACCGACAGGTTGGCGGTGTTGCTGGCGTTGAAGGTGGACACCACGTTGCCCAGCGCATCCTTGAGCACGACGGAGCCGGTGCCCAGGGCGACGGCTTCGCTGAAGGTGATCTTGACGTCGGCTGTGACGGACACGCCCACGGCGGCGTTGGCCGGGGTGGCGCTGACCTGCGTGGGTGGGGTCTTGTCGTTGGCGGCGGACAGCAACTGGGTGCCGGTCACCGTGGAGTCGGAGAACTTGAAGTTCTCCACATTGGTGACCCGGTCGGTGCCGTCGCGGTTGGCGGTCTTGTCGGTCAGCGTGTAGGCGCCGGTGACGCTGTCAAAGCTCACCGTGTAATCGGTCAGCTTGCCGCTGAATCCCGCGGTGTCGGTGCCGGCGCCACCGTCCAGCGTGTCATTGCCCTCGCCCCCTTCCATGATGTCGTCGCCGGTGCCCCCGGCCACGGAATCGTTGCCAGCGCCGCCGTACAGGCGGTCATTGCCGCCGCCGCCGTCTATCGAGTCGTTGCCGCCGAAGCCGCCCAGGTAGTTGCCGACCTCGTCATCGCCCTTGAGCACATCGTTGAACTGCGAACCGTAGATGTCCTCGATGTTGAGCAACAGGTCATGGCCGTCTCCGCCGTCGGCATTGCCCAGCGAAAAACCGCTCAGCACCACGGTCACCGCCGAGGGGGCGTCGAGGTAGCTGGCGATGTCTTCGTCTTCGCCGCCGTTGATGACGTCATCGCCGCCCGAACCTGCGATGATGTCTGTGCCCTTGCCTCCCGTGAGGGTGTCCGCATTGGGGGTGCCAAACAGGGCGTTTCCAGTAGGTGCGGTCATGGCGAGTCCTTTCAGTCGGTGGGCTTTTTCACTATACAGCTTAGCCCCGATTTTTGACAGATGGAAAGCCGCTAGCTGGAGGCGGTATCTTTCGGTTTGGGCGCTTGCAGCACGGCCAGTTCCTGCTCGGCAAACCCGGCGTCGCGCCGGGCCCCCAGGTTGAACGGCCCGCGCAGCCCGGGGGCACGGTGTTCGTGCGCCAGGGTGGCATAGGCGTCCAGCGGATCCAGAGCGCGCTGCGCGCAGACCCAGCGGAACCAGTGGTTGCCCAGGGCCACATGGCCCACCTCGTCGCGCAGGATGGTGCTCAGGATGCCAGCGCCAGCGGCGTCGCCGGCCTGGGCCAGCTTGTCGCGTATCAGCGGGGAGGCGTCCAGCCCGCGCGCCTCCAGCGTGCGCGGCACCAGGGCCAGGCGCGCCAACAGGTCGTGCCGGGTGCGCTGCGCCATGTCCCACAGGCCGTCGTGGGCATCAAAATCGCCATAGCGGTAGCCCAGGTGGTGCAGGTGGTCCGCCAGCATGCTGTGGTGGGTGGCTTCCTCTTTGGCCACGCCCAGCCAGTCGCGGTAGAACTGGCGCGGCATGCCGTCAAAGCGCCAGACGATGTCCAGTGCCAGGTTCACGGCGTTCAGCTCGATGTGGGCCAGCGCATGGATCAACGCCGCCCGGCCGGCAACGCTGGTCACCGCGCGCTGGCGCACCTGCTGCGGCGGCACCAGGCGCGGCCGCTCCGGGCGGCCGGGGATCTGCGCGGTGCTTGTCGGGTCGGCAACAAAGGCGCGATCGTCCACGTCATCGTGCAGGCCCAGGCAGGCGGTGCACTTGTCGGCCGGGTCGCGCAAGGCCAGCACGGCCAGGACCTGTTGCCGCGTGGTGGCACTCATGGGCGTTGGCGCAGCGGCGGCGGCCGTCAGGCCACCGGCTGCGCCTGGCGATGCAGGCACCAGGCGGTGAAGTCGGCCAGCGCCAGCGGCTTGCTCATGTAATAGCCCTGGGCCTCGTCGCAGGACAAGGCCTTCAACTGCTCCCACACGGAGACGTTTTCCACCCCCTCGGCCACCACGGTCAGCGACAGGTTGTGCGCCAGGTCGATGGTGGAGCGCACGATCTTGGCGTCGTCCTGGCTTTTCTCCATGCCCATGACGAAGGATTTGTCGATCTTCAGCTCGTCCACCGGCAGGCTCTTCAGGTAGGCCAGCGACGAGTAACCGGTGCCGAAGTCATCGATCGACAGCTTGAAGCCGCGCTCGGCCAGCCGGTGCAGCGTGGCCTCGGCGCGCTGCGGGTCGTCCATGATGGCGCTCTCGGTGATCTCCAGGCAGAAGGCCGACGCGCTGACGCCGTGGCGCGCCATCAGCGCGTCCAGCTTGGCGGGGAAGTCCTGGTCCAGCAGGTCCCGGGTGGACAGGTTGACGGCCACGCGCAGTGCCTGGTTGGGCAGTTGCAGCGCAGCCCAGTGGCGCGCCACCTCCTCGAACATCCACAGCGTGATCTGGCGCACGAAGCCGGTCTGCTCGGCAAACGGGATGAACATCACCGGCGCCAGCATCCCGCGCTGCGGGTGTTGCCAGCGCACCAGCGCCTCGGCAGCCACCACGCGGTTGTCGCGCAGGCTGATCTTGGGTTGCAGGTACAGCCGCAACTCGCCTTGCTCCACCGCCTGGCGCAACTCGGTCAGCAAGGAGAGGGTCTGCGTGCTGCCGGCATCCAGTTCGGGGTCATACAGCTGCAAGTCGGTGGTCTTGCGCTTGGCTGAATACATGGCCGCCTCGGCGCGGCTGAGCAGGGTGTCCACGTCGGTGGCGTGCGTGGGCCAGCAGGCAATGCCAATGCCGGCGCTCAGGTCCACCGTGTTGTCGTCAAAGGCCAGCGGCAGCTCGAAGGACTTGGCGATGCGCCCGGCCACCACGATGGCGTTGTCGGTGTCGCTGTGCGACAGCAGCACCGCGAACTCGTCACCGCCCAGGCGGGCCACCATGTCGTCCACCGCGCGAATCTGCACGCTCAGGCGCTCGGCCACGGCCTTCAGCAGGCGGTCGCCGTAGGCATAGCCCAGCACGTCGTTGACGTGCTTGAAGCGGTCCAGGTCCAGCATCACCACCGCCAGCGAGGTCTGGGGCGCCCGGTTACCGGCACTTTGCGGCCCCGGCGTAGGCAGGCTCTTGAGCGCAATGGCGCGCTGCACCGCCTCGCGAAAGCGCGCCCGGTTGGGCAGCCCGGTCAGCGGGTCCCAGTAAGCCAGCTTGACCACCTCGGCCTGCTGGGCGGCAATGTTCAGCCGCATCTGGTCGAAGGCGCGCGCCAGGTCGCCAATCTCGTCGCGCCGCTCGGTGTAGTGCACGGCTTGCCCGTAGTCGCCCTGGCCCAGACGGTCTGCATCGGCCACCAGCGCGCGCAACGGTGTGGTGACGCGGTTGGCCGTGAAGGCGCTGCCCAGCGCGAACAGCAGCGTGCCCACGATGGTGATCAGGCCCAGCGCAACCTGCACCTGGCGAAACGGCCTCACGGCGTCGTTCAGCGAGGCCAGCAGCAGCGTGCGCACATCGCCCATCAACGAGGTCTGCTTGACCTGGCGGATGATCAGCGTGTCGTTGTCCAGCGGCAGTTGCGTGCGGGCATCGCCTTGCAGCAGGGCCTGCGTGGCGTCCGGCGGCAGTGTGGACACCATCACCTGGCCTTGACCCGCGGCGGGTGACGTCATCATCACCACGTGGATGCCGCCCGACAGCGTGCGCATGTCATTGGCCAGCGTCTGGTCCAGCTTGAAGCCCAGCAGTATCCAGCCCACCACCACCGGCCGGCGTATGGGCACCATGACGAACTGGAACACCTTGCCGTCCACCAGCGCGGTCTGGCTGCCCTGGTTGTTGCGCGACAGCGGCGCAGTCAGCGTCTGCAGCACCGGTGGCAAGGCTGCGGCGTCGGCGCCGCTGCCCAGGGTGCGCACCTGCAGGCTGGCGTCCAGCAGTGCGGAAATGCTGGCGCCGACACGCTGGGCGCTGTTGTCCAGCGCGGAGCGTATGGTTTCGGTGTCGTCGCTGGAGAGCGCGGACAGAAAGCCGAAGTCCTGCGCCTGCAGCGAGGCGTTTTGTCGCAGCTTTTGCGCGTTCTGGTCCAGCAGGCGGGCCCATACCCCCTCGGCCACGCCCAGCTCCTGGGCGACCTGGGCGCGCACCGTGGTGTCCACGTTCTCGCGCACCGCCATGAACACCGCCGCCTGCACCACGAACAGCAACAGCAGCGACACCACCACGATGCGCCGGGCCAGGCCCCAGCGGGCATAAAGCTGGCTGAGCTTCACTTGACGACGCCGGCCACGCCCACCGTGGTGCTGATGCCGCTGGCGGGCACCACCAGGGCCTGGTCCAGGGGTGGTTGCTCTACCGGCATGGCGGCGTGCCAGGTACGCAGTCGGTAGTTGCCCGGTGGCACGTTGTCCAGTGTGACGCTGCCGCTGGTGGCGCTGTGGCCGTAGTAGGGGCTGTCCACCACCACCACCCAGGCCACCATGTTGTCATGGATGTTGCAACCCAGCACGGCGATGCCGGGCCGCTCAAACACCACCGGGCTGGCAGGCTTGCCGGCATACAGCTTCAGCTCGAAGGTCTTGGTGGGCGAGAACGAGTAGACATGGTGGCGCACCGTGTCGCGGTTGGGGAAATCCACCGAGGTGCCGACGGTCACCACCGTCACCTTGGGCACGAAATTCTTGTCCACCTGGGCGATCTCCGCCCCCTTGGCGGCCTTGACGGCGGCCTTGGCCTCGCGCGACTCCAGGTACACCACGGCATCAGGCACGGCCCGTCCGGCACTGTCCTGCACCTTGACCTGCACGCTGGCGGCCGCTGCCGGCAGGGCCAGGCAACCCAGCAGCAGCATGGGCAACAGCACAGGTCTCAGCAAAAAACTCCCCCAGGACCGGGCGGGCCCGCCGACAGTGACAGGTGGTGAGGCGGTGTTCGGATGCATTGTTTTCCTTGATTCTGCCATGTCCGTGACCGGCGTTGGAGCCTGTGGCGGGCGGCTGGTTCACCCCTAGCGCGGCATTCCCGTCTCGTGCAAGGCACAATGGCGGTCATGAGGGTGCTGACGAGGCGCCTTTTTTCCTTTCCCGGCACTTAGTCCTACAGACAGCCACAAACCTTACCGACTGAACCCGCAACATGGCCATTTACCAACTGGATGACCTCACCCCCCGCCTGGCCGACACCGCCTGGGTGGCCGACAGTGCCCAGGTCATGGGCAATGTGGAGCTTGCCGACGACGCCAGCGTCTGGTTCGGCGTCGTGATACGGGGTGACACCGAAACCATACGCATAGGCAAGGGCTCCAATATCCAGGACGGCAGCGTGCTGCACGCCGACGTCGGCAAACCGCTGACCGTGGGCGAGCATGTGACGGTGGGGCACAAGGTGATGCTGCACGGCTGCACCATCGGTGACGGCTCGCTGATCGGCATCGGCGCGGTGGTGCTCAATGGCGCCAAAATTGGTAAGGGCTGCCTGGTGGGGGCCGGTGCGCTGGTCACCGAGGGCAAGGAATTTCCCGATGGCTCGATGATCCTGGGCAGCCCGGCGCGCGTGGTGCGCGAGTTGACGCCTGAGCAGGTGCAGGGCCTGCACATGAGCGCGTTGCACTACATCGACAACGTCCGGCGCTTCCAAAGCGGCCTGAAGAAGCTGGCCTGAAGGCTTGAGGGGGTAGCTGCCTTGTCCGAATTGCACAAATTCATTTTCGAAGGCCTGCCGGTGCGTGGTGCCATCGTGCGCCTGACAGAGGGCTGGACCGAGATCCTGCGCCGCCGCGCCTCCAACACCTCGTTGGGCGCCTACCCGGTGCCGGTGCGCGACCTGCTGGGCGAGATGACCGCCGCGGGCGTGTTGATGCAGGCCAACATCAAGTTTGACGGTGCGCTGGTGCTGCAGGTGTTTGGCGATGGGCCGGTCAAGGTGGCGGTGGCCGAGGTGCGCGCCGACCTGGGCCTGCGCGCCACCGCCAGCGTGCTGGGCGAGGTGGCGCCCGACACGCCGCTGAGTGCCATGGTGAACCAGCACAACAAGGGGCGCTGCGCCATCACGCTGGACCCCAGCACCAAATTCCCCGGCCAACAGGCCTACCAGGGGGTGGTGCCCTTGTTTGGCGACCGCGGCGAGAAGCTGGAAAAACTCAGCCAGGTGCTGGAGCACTACATGCTGCAAAGCGAGCAGCTGGACACCACGCTGGTGCTGGCGGCCGACGACAAGGTGGCCGCCGGCCTGTTGATACAGCGCATGCCGGTGCAGGGTGAGGGCAACCTGGCCGGCAGCCTGGTGAGCAAGGCCAATGAGGACGAGATCGGCGTCAACGAGGACTACAACCGCATCTCCCTGCTGGCCGCCAGCCTGAAGCGCGAAGAGTTGCTGACGCTGGACGTGGAAACCGTGCTGCACCGCCTGTTCTGGGAGGAGCCGCTGGCGCGCTTCGCGCCGGTGGTGGGCGAGCCCAAGCCGCATTTCGCCTGCGTGTGCAGCCGCGAGCGGGTGGGCAAGATGATCCTCGGGCTGGGCGAAGAAGAGGTGGCGTCCATCATCGCCGAGCGCGGCGATGTGGAGGTGTCGTGCGAGTTCTGCGGCAAGCAGTACCACTTTGACGCCGTGGATGCGGCGCAGATCTTCCTCGGCGGGCGCGAGCAGCCGCCGTCCAGCGGCGCGCTGCAGTAGGCAACTGGTGCCCGGCCGGCGCGCTCAGCCACGCACCTGGGTGCTGATTGGGGTATGTGCCTGGACATGCGCCAGCGCACAGGCCAGGCGCTGCGGCCCCACCCCCTGCACCCGCTGAAAGGCCAGGCCGGCACTGGCCAGCGCCGCGCGCACCAGCGCATCCACTGGTTCGCGCACATGCGCGCCGTCGCGTTGCAGGCCGTCGGCCACCCAGGGCAGGTCCAGCGCGGTCAGCAGCGTCAGGTCATAGCTGCGCTGATGCGCCAGCGCGAAGGGGTACAGGCTGCGATCAGCAAACAGCATGTCGCTGTAGACGGCGGTCATCAGCGGTGTGGTGTCGGCAATCACCACGGCGGCGCTGCTGGCCTCATCAGCCAGCCGGGCTTGTGCTTCGGCGATGGCACGCTGCTCGTCGGGACGGGGTGTGCGCCCTTGGGCGATGCACCAGCCCCGTAGCACCTCGTCTGCCACATGTACCCGCTGCCCCAACCCCCTGTAGTGCGCGGCCAGTTCCTGCGCCAGGCAGGACTTGCCGGTGCTCTCCGCGCCCAGGATGGCGATTCTCATGGCAGCTTCAGGCCGGCTGCACTGCGAGGCGGCGCGTCCAGCTGCGCCAGCCGGCCACGCTGAGCAGGGCGAACAGGGTGTACAGGATCACGGTCAGCCACAGGCCCTTGTAGGCGTACAGGCTGACGCCAACCACGTTCACCGCCAGCCACACGGCCCAGTTCTCGATGAATTTTCGGCCCAGCAGGAACTGGCCCACCAGGCTGAGCGCGGTGGGAAAGGCGTCCCACCAAGGCACGTCGGTGTCGGTGAAGTGTTTCAGGAACAGCCCGGTCAGCGGCCACAGCGCCAGGCAGGCCAGCACGGCATTGCGCAGCCCGGCGCGGCTCAGGCGTGCAATGTGCAGCTGTGAGCCGTCGGCCCGGTGCCCGCGCAGCCACTGGGCCCAGCCCCAGCCCGCCACGATGGCGAAAAACACGTTCAGCCCGGCGTCGCCATACAGTTTGCTGCGCGCGAACAGCGCGGCGTACATCACCGAGCTGATGGCGGCCAGCGGCCAGCCCCAGTGGATTTCGCGCATGTTGCAGCCCACCATGGCCAGCGCCAGCACGAAGGCGATGACCTCCAGCCAGGTGGTGGGTGAGTTCCAGAGTGTGAAGGCGGTGGCAAACACCCAGGCCCACAGGGGACTGTCCAGCAACTGCGACATGAGTGGGCCTACTTGGCGATCTGCACGTAGATTTCGTTGGCCTTGACCATGCCCAGCTCCTGGCGGGCTTTTTCCTCCACCATTTCCAGGCCCTCCTGCAGGTCGCGCACCTCGGCCACCAGCCGGTCATTGGCCAGCTGGGCCTGGGCGTTCTTTCTCAGCTGCGCGTCCCTTTGCTCGCTCATGTGCGCCACGCTGGAGACGCTGCCCCGGCCAAACCAGAGCTGCGCATGCAACATCACCAGCAAGGCGATCAGCGCAAGCGAGACGAGGCGGCTGGCCATGCTCAGGTGTGTGAAGGCTGTTTCGCCGCCGGGCCGCCCCAAGGCGAAATGCGGCCCCCCCGGGGGGCAGGGAGCCACATGCAATGGGCGACCGTGGGGGCCATTTGACTATTTCAGGTTGTAAAACGCCGCGCGGCCAGGGTAGGTCGCAATGTCACCCAGGTCTTCTTCGATGCGCAACAGCTGGTTGTACTTGGCGATGCGGTCCGAACGGCTCAACGAACCGGTCTTGATCTGGCCGGCGTTGGTGCCGACGGCGATGTCGGCGATGGTGGAGTCTTCGGTCTCCCCCGAGCGGTGGCTGATGACGGCGGTGTAGCCGGCGCGTTTGGCCATCTCGATGGCGGCGAAGGTCTCGGTCAGCGTACCGATCTGGTTGATCTTGATCAGGATGGAGTTGGCAATGCCCTTGTCAATGCCTTCCTTGAAGATCTTGGTGTTGGTGACGAACAGGTCGTCGCCGACGATCTGCACTTTCTTGCCCAGTTTGTCGGTCAGGATCTTCCAGCCATCCCAATCGTTCTCGGCCATGCCGTCCTCGATGCTGATGATGGGGTATTTGTCGACCCAGGTGGCCAGGATGTTGGTCCACTCTTCGCTGGTCAGCGTCAGGCCTTCGCCTTCCAGGTGGTACTTGCCGTCCTTGTAGAACTCGCTGGCCGCGCAGTCCAGGCCCAGTGCGATCTGCTCGCCCGCGGTGTAGCCGGCCTTGTCAATGGCTTCCAGGATCAGCTGGATGGCCGCCTCATGGCTGGGCACGTTGGGGGCAAAGCCACCCTCGTCGCCGACAGCGATGCTCATGCCCTTGTCGTGCAGGATGGCCTTCAGCGCGTGGAACACCTCCGCGCCGTAGCGCACGGCTTCGCGGAAGCTGGGCGCGCCCACCGGGATGATCATGAACTCCTGCAGGTCCAGGTTGTTGTTGGCATGCGCACCACCGTTGACCACGTTCATCATCGGCACCGGCATCTGCATGCCGCCCATGCCGCCGAAATAGCGGTACAGCGGCAGGCCGGATTCTTCGGCCGCCGCGCGCGCCACCGCCATGGACACCGCCAGCATGGCGTTGGCGCCCAGTCGGGACTTGTTTTCGGTGCCGTCGAGGTCGATCAGCGTGCGGTCCAGGAAGGCCTGCTCAGACGCATCCAGCCCCAGCACGGCTTCGGAAATTTCGGTGTTGATGAATTCCACCGCCTTCAGCACGCCCTTGCCCAGGTAGCGGCCCTTGTCGCCGTCGCGCAGCTCGATGGCCTCGCGCGAGCCGGTGGAGGCGCCCGACGGCACGGCGGCGCGGCCCATGGTGCCGGATTCCAGCAGCACGTCGCATTCCACGGTGGGGTTGCCGCGCGAATCCAGGATTTCACGGCCTACGATGTCAACGATTGCACTCATCTTTTTCTTTCTGCTCTGATTTTCAATGGAAACCGGGCTGCAGCAGGGCTGCGCAATGCTCGCGATGATAAGGCCCCAGCCCGCTCATGCCACCACTTTGAGGTTCTTGCCAGCCGCCTGGTGGTCCAGCGCGGCCTTGATGAAGGCGTTGAACAGCGGATGGCCGTTCCACGGCGTGGACTTGAATTCGGGGTGGAACTGCACGCCCACGAACCAGGGGTGCACGTTTTGCGGCAGCTCGACGATCTCGGTCAACTGCTCGCGCTGCGTCAGCGCCGAGATCACCAGGCCGGCATCGCGCAGCTTGTCCAGGTAGTTGACGTTGGCTTCATAGCGGTGGCGATGCCGCTCGGTCACCACGTCGCCGTAGATCTTGTGCGCCAGCGTGTTGTCGGCCACGTCGGAGCTCTGCGCGCCCAGGCGCATGGTGCCGCCGAGGTCGGAGTTCTCATTGCGGCGCTGGATGCTGCCGTCTGCGTCCTTCCACTCGGTGATCAGTGCGATCACCGGGTGCGGCGTGTTGGGTTCGAACTCGGTGCTGTTGGCCTTGTCCAGCTTGGCCACGTTGCGCGCGAATTCGATGGTGGCCACCTGCATGCCCAGGCAGATGCCCAGGTAGGGCACCTTGTTCTCGCGGGCGAAGCGGGCGGCGGCGATCTTGCCCTCGGTGCCGCGCTTGCCGAAGCCACCGGGCACCAGCACAGCGTCGAAGCGGGCCAGTTGGGGGATGTTTTCGGGCGTGATGAATTCGGAATCGATGTACTCGATCTTCACCCGCGCATGGTTCTTCATGCCAGCGTGGCGCAGCGCCTCGTTGAGCGACTTGTAGCTGTCGCTCAGGTCCACGTATTTGCCCACCATGGCGATGTTGACCTCGGCCTGCGGGTGTTCGGTCTCGTACACCAGGTCGTCCCAGCGCTTCAGGTTGGCCGGTGGCGTGTTCAGGCGCAGCTTGTCGCAGATCAGGCCGTCCAGGCCCTGTTCATGCAGCATGCGCGGCACCTTGTAGATGGTGTCCACGTCCCACATGGAGATCACACCCCAGGTCGGCACGTTGGAGAACAGCGAAATCTTCTCGCGCTCGTCGTTGGGAATGGGCCTGTCGGCGCGGCACAGCAACGCGTCGGCCTGGATGCCGATCTCGCGCAACTGCTTGGCGGTGTGCTGGGTCGGCTTGGTCTTCAGCTCGCCGGCGGCGGCGATCCAGGGCACGTAGCTCAGATGCACGAAGGCGCTGTTGTTGGGGCCCAGCTTCAGGCTCATCTGGCGCACGGCTTCCAGGAAGGGCAGCGATTCGATGTCGCCCACGGTGCCGCCCACTTCCACAATGGCCACGTCCACCGCCTCGGGGGTGCCGTAGCCGGCGCCGCGCTTGATGAAATCCTGGATTTCGTTGGTGACGTGCGGGATCACCTGCACCGTCTTGCCCAGGTAGTCGCCACGGCGCTCTTTTTCGAGCACGCTCTTGTAGATCTGGCCGGTGGTGAAGTTGTTGGCCTTGCGCATGCGTGTTTCCACGAAGCGCTCGTAGTGGCCCAGATCAAGGTCGGTCTCGGCACCATCGTCGGTGACAAACACCTCACCGTGCTGGAAGGGCGACATGGTGCCCGGATCCACGTTGAGGTACGGGTCGAGCTTGATGAGGGTGACTTTGAGGCCCCGCGATTCCAAAATCGCAGCTAAGGAGGCTGAGGCGATTCCCTTGCCAAGGGAGGACACCACACCGCCGGTGACGAAGACAAATTTGGTCATGTCAGAGGCGAACCCGTTGGTTCGTAAGGTGGTAAAGCGAGATTATACGCTTGGGTGTTTTTTCGTCTTTTTGCGTGGTTCCGCGCTGGGTGTGCGGCGCGGCAGCGGCTGAATGGCTCCTTCCCCGGTGTGAAGGTCCGCTGCGCGGACTCCCCTGCGGTGCTCAGAGCCAGCGGGAATCGCGCAAACTCGCCTTCGGCTCAGACATGCGCGATTCTTGATCCGCTGTCTCCTGCGCTCCTCGGCTTCACACAGGGGACCCTTCCGCCAATCACCCGCTGCCGCGCCGCACACCCAGCGCTTCTTGGCGCTCGAACGTCTCAGGGGACCGCATCGGCGTTGGTGTATACCTCGCAGGAGGGTGAGGTAGTGTTGGCGCGCCAACGTTTCCTCGATAACCAAAGAGCGGCGCTAACGCCAACAGCCAACGTCTAAGTCAACATCACGGCGAGAAAACACAGCCTCTGCTACATTGGCGCGCATGAACGACTTGGCTGGAAAACACATCGTCCTGGGGCTCACCGGTGGCATTGCCTGCTACAAGGCGGCGGAGCTGTGCCGGGGCTTGATCAAGGAGGGCGCCACCGTGCAGGTGGTGATGACCGAAGCCGCTGAGCAGTTCATCACGCAGGTCACGATGCAGGCGCTGAGCAACCGCACGGTGTATGGCTCACAGTGGGACGCGCGCGAACCCAACAACATGTCGCACATCAACCTCAGCCGCGAGGCCGACCTGATGCTGATCGCGCCCTGCAGTGCCGACTTCATGGCCAAGCTGCTGCATGGCCGCGCTGACGACCTGCTGAGCCTGATGTGCCTGGCGCGCCCGCGCGACAGCGTGCCGCTGCTGATTGCCCCGGCCATGAACCGCGAGATGTGGTCGCACCCCGCCACCCAGCGCAACATGCTGCAGCTCGATGCCGACGGCGCCCACATTCTGGGCGTGGGTAGCGGCTTCCAGGCCTGCGGCGAAACGGGGGACGGCCGCATGCTGGAGCCGGCCGAGCTGCTGCTGGACGTGATCGCGTTTTGCCAGCCCAAGCCGCTCAAGGGTAAGCGGGTGCTGATCAGCGCCGGGCCGACTTACGAGGCGATAGACCCGGTGCGCGGCATCACGAACCTTTCGAGCGGCAAGATGGGTTTTGCCATTGCGCGCGCCGCGCACGAGGCCGGTGCCAGGGTCACGCTGGTGGCTGGGCCCGTGGCGCTGGCCACACCGCGCGGTGTGCAGCGCGTGGACGTGCGTTCAGGCCGTGACATGCTGGGGGCCGTCAGTGCGCAGGCCCCTCAGGCCGACGTTTTCGTGGCTGCCGCAGCGGTGGCAGACTGGCGGCCCGCTGAGTCGGCCGAGCACAAGATCAAGAAGGACGGCTCGGGCGTGGTGCCCGAACTGCGTTTCGTTGAGAACCCCGACATCCTGGCCACCGTGGCGCGGTCCGACAGGGCGCGCGCCGGTCAGCTGTATTGCGTCGGCTTTGCGGCCGAGAGCCAGGACCTGTTGGCCAATGCCCAGGCCAAGCGGGTGCGCAAGGACGTGCCGCTGCTGGTGGGCAACATCGGCCCGGCCACTTTCGGCCAGGACGACAACGCGCTGCTGCTGGTGGACGCCCAGGGCAGCCAGGAGGTGCCCCGCGCACCCAAGCTGGCGCTGGCACGCCAGTTGGTGGCGGAGATCGCGCGCCGTTTGGAGTAATGGCCCCCACGCTCGGCACTGCGTGTCCTCGCTGCCCCCCGAGGGGGCCGCTTTTTGCCTTGGGGCGGCCCGGCGGCAAAAAAAGGAGAGGCGTGCGCGTCAGTGCAGCGAGCCGCTGCCCGGTGCCTGCGTGTGCAACGCTTGCACCTTGAAGAACCCGGTGCCGGCCGAGCCGCGGCCAATTTCGTCCTCTGTGGCTTCGCGCACCGCTTCCACCTTCAGGTGCAGGCGCAGCGCGATGCCGGCCAGCGGGTGGTTGCCGTCTATCACCACGTGGTCGGGGTAGATGTCGGTCACCGTGTACAGCGCGTCGCGCGGGGCGTCGGGGTTGCAGCCGGCGGGCAGCGAGGTGCCCTCAAAGGTCAGGCCCTCTTGCAGGTCCTGCGGGAACAGCTGGCGCGGCTCCAGAAAGATCAGTTGGTCGTTGAAGTCGCCAAAGGCTTGCTCGGGCTCCAGCTGCACGTCCAACGTGTCACCGACCGCATGGCCTTGCAGCATGTCCTCGATTTTTTTCAGCAGGTCGTCGCCGCCCACCAGAAATTCCACCGGTTCGTCCAGCACGTCCAGCACCTCGCCCAGCGTGTCTTTCAGCGTCCAGGTCAGCGCGACCACACATTGTTCCGTAATTTCCATGCGGCGAATTGTCGCAGCTTGACCATGTCCTTGGGTGGACAATGGCGTTTTCAAAATGGACAGTCGACCCTAACATGGATGTGAATCAACCACTGGCGCTGCTGGGGGGCTTGAGCCCCAGCCAGTTCATGCAGCGTCATTGGCAGAAGAAGCCGCTTTTGGTGCGCCAGGCGGTGCCGGGCATGCAGCCGCTGCTGGCGCGCGACCAGCTGTTTGCGCTGGCTGGCCAGGACGGCGTGGAGTCGCGCCTGGTGCAGCAATTGGCCGCCAAGGACAAGCCAGGCAAGGCCGGCCGGGCCGGTGCCGGCTGGCGCATGCGCAGCGGTCCGTTCGAGCGCCGCGCGCTGCCGGCGCTGAAGACGCCGGGCTGGACGCTGCTGCTGCAGGGCATGGACTTGCAGGACGATGCGGTGCACGCGCTGCTGCAGCGCTTTGCCTTTGTGCCCAGGGCGCGGCTGGACGACCTGATGATCAGCTACGCCAGTGACGGCGGTGGCGTCGGTCCGCATTTCGACAGCTACGACGTGTTCCTGCTGCAAGCGCAGGGCCGCAGGCGCTGGCGTATCAGCCAACAGGCCGACCTCAGCCTGCAGCCGGACGTGCCGCTGAAAATCCTGTCCCGTTTTGAGCCCGAGCAGGAGTTTGTGCTGGAGCCCGGTGACATGCTGTACCTGCCGCCGCGCTACGCGCATGACGGGGTGGCCGTGGGCGAGTGCATGACTTACTCGGTGGGCTTTCGTGCTCCGCGCCAGGGCGAGTTGGCGCGCGAACTGCTGCAACGGCTGATGGACGAGGAAGAGGAGGGCGCCGAAGGCGCTCTGTTCCGCGATCCCAGCCAACCCGCTGTGGCTGCCCCCGGCGCCATTCCCCCCGGCTTGCAGGACTTCGCCGCCCAGGCGTTGGCGCGGGCGCTGAAGGCGCCGCTGGCCCTGCAGCGCGCGCTGGGCGAGTACCTGACCGAGCCCAAGCCCAACGTGTGGTTTGAGAGCGCCGGGGATGAGAGCGAATGGCCCGCCACCGCCACGCTGCAGCTGGACCGGCGCAGCCGCATGATGTACGACGACAAGCATGTCTTCATCAACGGTGACAGCTACCGCGCCGGCGGCCGCGACGCCCGGCTGATGCGCCGTCTGGCCGACCAGCGGGCCTTGACGCCACGCCAACTGGCCGGCGCCAGCGGCGATGCCTTGGACCTGTTGGCCAGCTGGGTGGAGGCGGGGTGGTTGCATGTCGAATGAACCCAACAACCCCCAGGGCGACGCCGCCCCGGCACCGACACTGCCCCAGGGGCGGGTGAACGGCTTGGCGGCCTTTCATGACCTGGTGCGCAACACCCTGGCCGTGGCGGCGGAGCAGGGGTGGATGGAAATCATCTTGTGCGACGCAACATTCGCCGATTGGCCCCTGGGCGAGCGGGCCGTGGCCGAGTCGCTGCAAGCCTGGTCGCGCAGCGGGCGCAAGTTCACCTTGCTGGCCACCCGCTATGACGAGCTGATACGTCGCCATGCCCGCTTCGTCACCTGGCGACGCACCTGGAGCCACATCATCGAATGCCGCGCCTGCCCGGCGGAGGACCCGCTGGACTTTCCCAGCGCCATCTGGAGCCCGCACTGGGTGATGCGCCGGCTGGAGTTGCAGCACAGCGGCTGCATCTGTGGGTCGGAGCCGGAGCGCCGGCTGCTGCTGCGCGAGGAGCTGGACGAGCGCCTGCGCAACAGCTCTCCGAGCTTTCCTGCAACAGTTTTGGGGCTTTAGAGTAGCTTTACAAACCAGGGTTTATCCGGGCTTTCCTAAATTCCTCTTATAATTCAAGGCTAAGCAATATGAGCTCGAGTCGTCTTGCTTGGTCATTGCGGCTTGCCGTGATGGCAATTTCCGGAAATTGTTTTCAACTTATCAGGTAACTTCAAATGAACAAAACTCTCGTTTTGGCAGCCGTAATTGCTGCCGCCGCTCTGGCTGCATGTGGCAAGAAGGAAGAGGCACCTGCCCCCGCTCCCGCTCCTGTGGCTGCTCCGGCTCCCGCTCCCGCACCGGCCCCCGCTGCTGACGCATCTGCTCCCGCCGCCGCCGCCTCCGCTGCTGGCGCCGCCGTGGCTGCCGCTGCTGACGCTTCTGCCGCTGCTGGCAACGCTGCTGACGCCGCCAAGAAGGCTGTGGACGCCGCCAAGGACGCAGCTGCTCCCAAGAAGTAATTCCTGGACAGTTCGTTCTGATGAAAAAGCCACCCTCGGGTGGCTTTTTTCATGGGCGAATGCGTTGTGGGAAAAGGGGGCTCACACCTCCAGCCAGTCGGTGCCCAGCACCGCATCAGCCACGGTGACAGTGGGCGACCACAGCAGGCCCAGCGCCTCGTCGATGGCCTGGCGCGCCAGCTGCGGCAGGTTGTTTTGCAGGCTCAGATGGGCCGCTACCACGTTGGTCAATCCGTCGTGCGCCACCGCGCGCAGTATCTCGCTGGCTTGCGGGTTGGACAGATGGCCGTGGCGGCCGCCCACGCGGCGCTTCAGCGAGTCCGGGTAGCGCGAACGCGCCAGCATGCCGGGGTCGTGGTTGAACTCCAGCATCAGCGCGTGGCAGGCGGCCAGGTGTTCCAGCACGTGGCTGGTGGCGTGTCCCAGGTCGGTCAGCACGCCCAGTTTGCGCTCGCCATCGGTGCAGCTCAGTTGCAGCGGCTCGCGCGCGTCATGCGGCACGGTGAAGGGGGTGACCTGCAGCTCGCCCAGGTCGATGCGCTCGCCGTCCTGGGCGGTTCGCAACAGGCCGTCCATGGCGGGTTCTCCGATGCCGGCGTAGGTGCCCAGGCTCATCCACACGGGTTTGCGCTGGCGCCGCGCCAGCGCGCGCGCGCTGCCGATGTGGTCGCCATGCTCATGGGTGACGAAGATGGCGTCGATCTGGCTGACGAGCAGGCCGCAGCGCGCCAGGCGCAGGTCCAGCTCTTTCAAAGTCAGCCCGCAGTCGATCAGCAGGCGCGTGGTGTGCGCGCCGCTGCCGCCTTCCACCAGCGTGGCGTTGCCGGTGCTGCCGCTGCCCAGGTTGCGAAAGCGCAGCACCGGTGCCTGGCCTTGGGACAGGCTTACTTCAGCTCGTCGGCAATCACCTTGACGATGCGCTGGGCGTTGGCCGAGCTGTCCGGCTGGCCCTTGTCGTTGAGCACCGAGACGGTGGTGGATTCGCCCTGGCTGCGCACCACCACGCGGTACTTGGTGGGTGCGCTGCTGTTTTCCGAGCCGAACAGCTTGGCGAAGAAGCCCGGTTCGGAGCGCGCCGACGACGGTTCCACATACCGCACGAAGTAGGTGCCCTGGCTGCGGTCGCGGTCTTCCACGGTGAAGCCGGTGCGGTCCAGTGCCAGGCCAACACGGCGCCAGGCGCGGTCAAAGCCCTCGGTCACCTGCACCACCTGCTGGCCACCCTGGGTGAGGATCTGCGCGTTGGGCTTGGCGCCCGGCAATGCAGCGCCTTGCGGAGCCGTGGGCGAGGCCACCAGCGTGCGGGCCTGGTCCTTGGGCGCGCCCAGCTTGATCAGCAGGCGGCTCAGGAACTCGGCTTCCAGCTCCGGGTCAGCCGGGCGGGCCTGCCAGGCGGTCTGGGCGTCCTTTTGGGGGCCGGAGTAGACCTCGGCCATGCCGCGGTGCGTGATGAAGATGTCGGTGCCGCCGGCGGCATTGCGCTCCAGCCGGGTGCGGTACTTGTCGCGCTCACCGGTGGAATACAGCGAATCAAACAGCTTGCCCACCGTGTTGCGGATGAAGTCGGACGGCAGCTTGGCGCGGTTTTCCGCCCAGTCGGTTTCCATGATGCCGAGCTCGGCCTGTTGGGTAGCCAGCGTGAAGCCGCTTTCGCGCCAGAAGTCGCCCACAGGGCCCCACAGCTGGTCGACCGGCCGGTTCACCACCAGCCAGCGCTGGCCAGCGGAACGCTCCACGCGCACATCGCCCAGGCTGTTGATCGCGGTGGGGGCGGCCGCGGCGGTTTGCGTTTGCTGAGCGCCCTGGAAACTGGAGGCACTGACGCTGCCGCCAGCGGTCGAGTAGCGGGTGTCGCGCGAGAGCTGCGTCAAGTCGGGAGGAACCACGAGGGTGGGGGCTTTGGCGGCGCCCTTGTAGTCCACTTTGTTGTCGCTGTCCATCGAGGAGCAGGCGCTCAGCGAGACGGCCAGCGCGAGCAGCGACAGTTTTACGGGATGGTTCACTCTCGGTTTTCCTTTGGAAAAAAAGCGGTTCGGTCTAGGGCCGGTCACAGCAGGCCGGCGGCCTGCAATGCGGCACGCACAGCGGCGTGGTGAGTGGGGGTCAGCGGCGTCATCGGCAGGCGCAGGTGGTCGCCGCACAGGCCCAGCTGGGCCACCGCCCACTTGATGGGAATGGGGTTGGCCTCGACGAACAGCGCCTTGTGCAATGGCAGCAGCCTGAACTGGATCTCCATGGCCTTGCGGGTGTCGCCGGCCACGGCCGCCACGCACAGCTCGTGCATCAGGCGCGGCGCCACGTTGGCGGTGACGCTGACATTGCCCTGGCCGCCGCACAGCATCAGCGCCACGGCAGTGCCGTCGTCGCCGGAATAAACAGCAAAGCCCTTGGGGGCCTCCTTGATCAGCCACTGCGCGCGTTCGATGTTGCCAGTGGCTTCCTTGATGCCGACGATGCCGGGCACCGTCGCCAGGCGCATCACGGTTTCGTGCTGCATGTCGGCCACCGAACGGCCGGGCACGTTGTACAGCACCATGGGCAGGTCCACCGCCTCGGCGATGGCCTTGAAGTGCAGGTATTGGCCCTCTTGCGTGGGCTTGTTGTAGTAAGGCACCACCTGCAACTGGCAGTCGGCCCCCACGTCCTTGGCGAATTTGGCCAGCGCGACGGCCTCGGCGGTGGAGTTGCCGCCGCAGCCGGCCATGATGGGCACGCGGCCCTTGGCCTGCTCCACCGACACGCGGATGATCTCGCAATGTTCTTCCACATCCACCGTCGGCGATTCGCCGGTGGTGCCCACCACGCCTATGCAATCGGTGCCCTCGGCGATGTGCCAGTCGATCAGCTTGCGCAAGGCGGGGTAGTCCACGGAGCCATCGGCCAGCATCGGGGTAACGAGCGCAACAATGCTGCCGGTGATGGGGCGAAAGGGTGATGTCATGGACTGCGGGCGCAATTTCGGTAAACGGGCATTTTAACTAGAGCGGGTGGCGCTTCCGGGCGGCTGCTTGTCCGTCCGGTAAAGACGGTGCCAGCGCGGCGATGCGCTGCACGAAACGCTCGGGCTCGCCCAGGAAGCCCTCCTCATAGGCTACCACCCTCAGACCTTGGCACACCCTCAATAGTTCACCGGGCTGCAGCAGGAAGTCCGGCCGCGAGGGTTTGCCCACGGTTTCGTTGCCGTCGGCAAAGGTCTCGTAGATCAGCACGCCACCCGGGGCCAGGCTGGCCAGCAGCGTGGGAAACAAGGCGCGCCACAGGTAATTGGTGACCACCAGCGCGCCGAACTGCCGTGGTTGGCCCGCGGCTGTCAGCAGCGGCCAGGGATCGTTTTCAATGTCGGCCAGCACCACCTCGCCGTGGGCGCGGGCGCTGGCCAGCGCTTCGGCCGAGCGGTCCACACCGCACACCGCATGGCCACGGGCGGCAAACCAGGCCATGTGGCGGCCTTGGCCGCAGGCCACGTCCAGCACGGTGGCAGCGGGCTCGGCCAGGTGCGACCAGCGGCGCACCCAGTCCGATGGGGCGCCGCTGCCGTGCGGCCCGCCGCTCACTGCAGCTGCCGTGCCGTCCGCGCTCAAAAGCAGGCCCACACCTGGTCGGCCAGCATCACCAGAAAATCCGGCCGCGAATACAGTGCGAACGCCGCCAGCAGCGCCAGTGCGGCGCCGGCCCAGGCCAGCAGTTTGCGGGTGTGCTTCACCTTTTTTCCATCAGGCGCTGGCCGGCTGGCGGGCGATGGGCGCCTCTTTCACCGGCAGGTTGACCAGGGCGGCCAGCACACCCAGCGCGATGGCGATGTACCACACCACGTCGTAACTGCCGGTGCGGTCGTACAGGAAGCCGCCCAGCCACACGCCCATGAACGAGCCCAGCTGGTGGCTGAAGAACACGAAGCCGCTCAGCATGGACAAATGGGCGACGCCGAAGATCTGCGCCAGCGCCGCGTTGGTGGGCGGCACCGTCGACAGCCACAGCAAACCCATGGTGGCGGAGAAGATGTAGACGCTGGTGGGCGTCAGCGGCGCCAGCAGGAACAGCGAAATCACCACCGTTCGCGCCAGGTAGATGAAGGCCAGGATGTTCTTTTTGGGCATCCTCTGGCCCAGCGTGCCGGCGGTGTAGGTGCCAAACACGTTGAACAGCCCGATCAGCGCCAGCGCATTGCTGGCCACCTGGGTGGACAGGCCATGGTCGCGCAGGTAGCTGGGCATGTGCACGCCGATGAACACCACCTGGAACCCGCAGACGAAGTAGCCCGCCATCAACAGCTGGAAGCTGGGATAGGTGAAGGCCTCGCGCAGCGCGTGAAAAATGCTTTGCTGACGCGGCGCCGTGGTGCCGCTGTTCAGCGCCGGCTCGCGCAGGCCAAAGGCCAGCGGCGCGATCAGCAGCGCAAACAGGCCCAGCGTCTCCAGCGCCTGCTGCCAGCCCAGCTTGCTGATCAGCAGGCCCTCGGTGGGCAGCATCAGGAACTGGCCGAAGGAACCCGCCGCCGCTGCGATGCCCATGGCCCAGGAGCGCTTCTCCATCGGCACGTTGCGGCCGATCACGCCGTAGATGACGGCGTAGGTAGTGCCCGCCTGGGCTACGCCGATAGTGATGCCGGTGGTCAGCATGAACAGCAGCGGCGTGGGCGAATGCGCCATGCCCAATAGGCCCAGCCCATATAACAGCGCGCCCGCCACGATGACCCGGAAGGCGCCGAAGCGGTCCGCCAGCATGCCGGCGAAGATGCCGGTGAAGCCCCAGGCCAGGTTCTGGATCGCCAGTGCAAAGGAAAAGGTCTCGCGCGTCCAACCCTGGGCCTGCGTGATGGGCTGCAGCCACAGGCCGAAACCGTGGCGTATGCCCATGGAAAGCGTCACAATGGCGGCCCCGCAGACCAGAACCTGGACCATGGACAAGGGTTTGTGAGGGTTGTTTGCGAGGGTCATGGCCCCAAATGTACCGAATTGTCGCTGCGGCTGCCGTGGCGGCCGGCGAGCCCACGGCTGCGAGCCTGGATTCTGGGTGATATGTTTATATATACAGTATCCTGTCGCCACCCCCACTACAATCCAGCCCCATGTCAGTCAAACCACCGAGTGAATATTCCGAAGGCTCCATACGGGTGCTGAAGGGCCTGGAGCCCGTCAAGCAGCGCCCGGGCATGTACACCCGCACCGACAACCCCTTGCACATCATCCAGGAAGTGCTGGACAACGCCGCCGACGAGGCGTTGGCGGGCTTTGGCAAAAAGATCAAGGTCCTGCTGCATGCTGACGGCTCGGTCAGCGTGGAGGACGACGGCCGGGGCATCCCCTTTGGCATGCACCCGGAAGAAAAAGCGCCGGTGATCGAGCTGGTCTATACCCGCTTGCATGCCGGTGGCAAGTTCGACAAGGGCAAGGGCGGTGCCTACAGCTTCTCCGGCGGCCTGCACGGCGTCGGCGTCAGCGTCACCAATGCGCTGTCCAAGCGGCTGGAAGTCACCAGCCACCGCGAGGCCACCGTGGCGCGCATGGCGTTTTCGGGTGGTGATGTGGTGGAGAAGCTGCAGACCCGCAAGCAGGCCGAGGGCGATCGCAAGACCGGCTCCACCGTGCGTGTGTGGCCCGACGCCAAGTATTTCGAAAGCGCCGCCCTGCCGATGAACGAGCTGGCCCACCTGCTGCGCAGCAAGGCGGTGCTGATGCCCGGCGTGACGGTGACGCTGGTGGTGGAAAAGACCAAGGAAAGCGCCAGCTGGCTGTACAAGGGCGGCCTGCGCGATTACCTGAGCCAGTCCCTGACGGCAGACCCGGTGATCCCGCTGTTCGACGGCAGCGGCTACGCCGACGCCCAAAGCGACAGCTTCGCCGAGGGCGAGGGCGCCGAATGGAGCGTGGCCTTCACCGAAGAAGGCCAGCCGGTGCGCGAAAGCTATGTCAACCTGATTCCCACCACGGCCGGTGGCACCCATGAGGCCGGCCTGCGCGACGGCCTGTTCACCGCCGTCAAGAGCTTCATCGACCTGCACTCGCTGCTGCCCAAGGGCGTCAAGCTGCTGCCGGATGACGTGTTTGCCCGCGTCTCCTACGTGCTGTCGGCCAAGGTGCTGGACCCGCAGTTCCAAGGCCAGATCAAGGAGCGGCTCAATTCACGCGACGCCGTGCGCCTGGTCTCCAGCTTCGTGCGCCCGACACTGGAGCTGTGGCTGAACCAGCACGTGGAATACGGCAAGAAGCTGGCCGAGCTGGCCATCAAGGCGGCGCAGACGCGCCAGCGCGCCGGCCAGAAAGTGGAAAAGCGCAAGGGCTCCGGCGTGGCTGTGCTGCCGGGGAAGCTGACCGATTGCGAAAGCCGCGACCTGGAACACAACGAGGTGTTCCTGGTCGAGGGCGACTCGGCCGGTGGCAGCGCCAAGATGGGCCGCGACAAGGAATGCCAGGCGATATTGCCGCTGCGCGGCAAGGTGCTGAACACCTGGGAGGTGGAGCGTGACCGGCTGTTTGCCAACACCGAAGTGCACGACATCGCGGTGGCCATCGGCGTGGACCCGCACGGCCCCAACGACACGCCGGACATGAGCGGCTTGCGCTACGGCAAGGTCTGCATCCTGTCCGACGCCGACGTCGACGGCTCGCACATCCAGGTGCTGCTGTTGACGCTGTTCTTCCGCCATTTCCCCAAGCTGATCGAGACCGGCCATGTGTATGTGGCGCGGCCACCGTTGTTCCGCGTCGACGCGCCGGCACGCGGCAAGAAGCCGGCCTCCAAGGCCTATGCGCTGGACGAGGGCGAGTTGACAGCCATCCTGGACAAGCTGCGCAAGGAAGGCGTGCGCGAAGGCGCCTGGAGCATCAGCCGCTTCAAGGGCCTGGGCGAGATGAACGCCGAACACCTGTGGGACACCACGCTGAACCCCGACACCCGCCGCCTGATGCCGGTGCAGTTGGGCAACATGGATTTCGCGCAGACCGAGGGCCTGATCACCAAGCTGATGGGCAAGGGCGAGGCCGCCGCCCGCCGCGAGCTGATGGAGCTGCATGGCGACGCCGTGGAGGTGGACATTTGATGCAGTGGGCGCGCGTCTTGTGGGCTCCGGTGTTGGCGCTGTTGCTGGGCGCCGCTGCGCCCGCGCGCGCCGACGTCTGGGGCTACATCGACGACAAGGGCATCGCGCACTTCGCCGCCGAGCGGGTAGACGAGCGTTACGAAATTTTCTTCCGCAACACCGACGGCGCCAAGGGCCTGTTGCCTGGCCAGCCCACGCCACGGCCGGTCAGCGTGCCCACCATGGCGCCGCGGTTGCTGGCCTTCTTCGAGGTGTCGCCCAATTACAAGGCGGTCAAGTACCACATGCGCGAGGCCGCGCGCAGCCAGAACGTGGACTATGAGCTGCTGCAGGCGCTGATTGCCACCGAATCCGGCTTCGACGCCGCCGCCGTGTCGCCCAAGGGCGCGGTGGGCCTGATGCAGGTGATGCCCGACACCGCGCGCCGCTACGGCGTGCGCGACGAGAAAAAGTCCAGCGTGGAAAAAAAGCTGGTCGACCCCGGCACCAACATCGCCACCGGCACCCGTTACCTGCGCGATTTGATCAAGCTGTTCGCCGGCAAGCTGGACCTGGCGTTGGCCGCCTACAACGCGGGTGAAGGCGCCGTGCAGCGCGCCGGCAACCGCATCCCCAATTACCGCGAGACGCAGAATTACGTGGCCACCGTGCTGCAGCTCTACAGCCTGCTGAAGCCACCGGCGGCGGTGCTGGAACAGCGGCGCAACCTGCTGGGCGGCGCCATCAACCGCGGCAACCTGCCGCCGGCGGGCGCCGCGATCGAAGAGCCACGCTTCAACAAGCTGGCGTCGGACTGATTTATTTTTCTTTTTTTCAGATTGCTGTTTTCGTTCCATGAGTGAGCAACCCACACTGGATTTCAACCAGCCCCCCGCCGACGGCGACGAGTCGCTGGCCAGCTACGCCCAGCGCGCCTACCTGGAGTACGCGCTCAGCGTGGTCAAGGGCCGCGCACTGCCCGATGTGTGTGATGGCCAAAAGCCGGTGCAGCGGCGCATCCTGTACGCCATGGCCCGCATGGGCCTGGGCTTTGGTGGGCCCAATGGCAACACCGGCGCCAAGCCGGTCAAGTCGGCCCGCGTGGTGGGCGATGTGCTGGGCAAGTTCCACCCGCACAGCGACCAGGCCGCCTACGACGCCATGGTGCGCATGGCGCAGGATTTCTCGCAGCGCTACCCGCTGATCGACGGCCAGGGCAATTTCGGCTCGCGCGACGGTGACGGCGCCGCCGCCATGCGTTACACCGAGGCGCGGCTGGCCAAGATCACCAGCCTGCTGCTGGACGAGATCGACGAAGGCACGGTGGACTTTGTCCCCAACTACGATGGCTCCACCAACGAGCCGCGCCAACTGCCGGCGCGCCTGCCGTTCACGCTGCTCAATGGCGCCAGCGGCATTGCCGTCGGCCTGGCCACCGAGATCCCCAGCCACAACCTGCGTGAGATCGCCGACGCCTGCGTGGCGCTGATCAAGACCCCGAAGCTGAGCGACGACGAGCTGTTGGCGCTGGTGCCCGGCCCCGACTATCCCGGCGGCGGCCAGATCATCAGTGCCGCCAGTGACATTGCCGATGCCTACCGCACCGGCCGCGGCTCGCTGAAGGTGCGCGCACGCTGGAAAATTGAAGAGCTGGCGCGTGGCCAGTGGCAACTGGTGGTGACCGAACTGCCGCCCGGCGTCAGCACCCAGCGCGTGCTGGAAGAGATCGAAGAGCTGACCAACCCCAAGGTCAAGACCGGCAAGAAGGCGCTGACGCAGGAGCAGGTGCAGCTGAAGGCCAGCGTGCTGGCCGTGCTGGATGGCGTGCGCGACGAATCCAGCAAGGACGCGCCGGTGCGCCTGCTGTTCGAGCCCAAGACCAGCCGCATCGAACAAAGCGAACTGATCACCACGCTGCTGGCCCACACCAGCCTGGAGAGCTCGTCGCCCATCAACCTGACCATGGTGGGGCTGGATGGCCGGCCGACGCAGAAGTCGCTGCGCCAGATGTTGGAAGAGTGGATCGCCTTCCGCCAGACCACGCTGCAGCGGCGTTCGCAGCACCGGTTGGACAAGGTGCTGGACCGCATCCACATCCTGGAAGGCCGCCAGCTGGTGTTGCTGAACATCGACGAGGTGATCAAGATCATCCGCCACAGCGACGAGCCCAAGCCGGCGCTGATCGCGCGCTTCAAGCTGTCCGACCGGCAGGCCGAAGACATCCTGGAAATCCGCCTGCGCCAGTTGGCGCGGCTGGAAGCCATCAAGATCGAGCAGGAGCTGAGTGGCCTGCGCGACGAACAGAAGAAGCTGGAAGAAATCCTGGGCAGCGCCACCGCGCTGCGCCGCTTGATGGTGAAGGAAATCGAGGCCGACGCGAAGACGTTTGCCGACGAGCGCCGCACGCTGATCCAGGCCGAAAAGCGCGCCGTGGTCGAGGTGCGCGTGGTGGACGAGCCGGTCACCGTGGTGGTCAGCGAAAAGGGCTGGGTGCGCGCGCGCACCGGCCATGGGCATGACGCGGCGGGCTTTGCCTTCAAGGCCGGTGACGGCCTGTACGGCACGTTTGAGTGCCGCACGGTGGACACGCTGCTGGTGTTCGGCAACAACGGCCGGGTGTATTCGGTGCCGGTGTCCACGTTGCCCGGCGCGCGCGGCGACGGCCAACCGGTGACCACCATGCTGGAATTGGAAGCGGGCACACAACTGGCCTATTACTTCGCTGGTCCGGCCAACGCCACGCTGCTGCTGGCCGGCAGCGGCGGCTACGGCTTCATCGCCAGCGTGGAGAACATGACGTCGCGCCTGAAGGCGGGCAAGGCGTTTGTCAGCACCGCTGCTGGCGAAACGCTGTGCCGCCCGTCGCCCGTGGCGGGCACGGTGGGCAGCGTGCCAAACCCGGCCGGCGGCGTGCCGCTGGTGCAGCCCTTGGTGCCTGCCACGCATGTGGCCTGTGCGTCGGTGGGGGGGCGCATCCTGACGTTCGAGATCAGCGAGTTGAAGACCATGGCCAATGGCGGCCGTGGCTTGATGCTGATCGACCTGGAGCCCAAGGACAGCTTGGCCGGTGCCGCCGCCTACACGCGCAGCATCCGCATCACCGGTGTCGGCCGGGGTGGCAAGGAGCGCGATGAGACGCTGGAGATTCGCAGCCTGAACAATGCCCGCGCGGCGCGTGGGCGCAAGGGCAAGGCGGCGGACCTGGGGTTCAAGCCGAATGGTGTGCAGCGGGTGGAGTGACGCGCGTTTGGTTTCCTCGTTGACGTGGCTCCGCAGCGCGCCAGCGTGGAAATTGGCCCTTCCCCGGTGAGCAGGTCCGCTGCGCGGACTGCCCTGCGGTGCTCGAAGCCGGCGGGAAACGCACAAACTCGCCTTCGGCTCAAACATGTGCGTTTCTTTTTCCGCCGTCTTCTGCGCTCCTCGGCTGCTCACAGGGGGCCCTTGACCAATTTCCCCGCTGGCGCGCTGCTCCTTTGTTGGCGAAGTGTTCTGCGCGTGAAGCTCTCACGAGTACTCGGCCGTCTCTTCGGCCGTGACCAAGCCACCTCCGCCTCCTTGATCAACAGCAGAAGCACGCGTGCCAACCCCAATACCGGAGACAGCTTGCTCGCCGTAGACTGGCCGTCTTACCAACCTCGACCTGCAAGACCATGAGCGCTGAGACCGCCTTCGGCACCGCCCATCACCTGGCTGAGCTGGACGCCCAGGGCTATACCGTCATCTCCGATTTCTTATCAGCGAAAGCCATCGCCGACGTGCGCGCCGGCCTGGCCCCCTACCTGCACACCCACGCCGGCCGCAACAACTTCGAGGGCTACCAGACCGAGCGGGTGTACACACTGGTGGGACGGGGCAAGGTGTTTGAGGACATTGCCGAGGATGCGCGCGTGCTGGCTTTGTTGGACGTGTTGCTGCGCCCTGGCTACCTGCTGACCGCCAGCCAGGCCATCTGCATACGCCCGGGCGAGACGCCGCAGCCGGTGCATTACGACGACAGCTTCTACCCCATCCCGCGGCCGCGACCGGCCATCAGCGTCAGCACGATCGTGGCGGTGGATGCGTTCACGGCAGACAACGGCGGCACCGAAATGATTGCGGGCAGCCACCGCTGGAGCGATGCGGACATTGTCGGCGCATATGGTGCCGATGGCGGGTATGACGCTGATGCGGCGGCGCCGCCTGCGCTGGAGCGCCAGTTGAAGCCCATGGTGGTGCCGGCGGGCGCCTGCATCGTGTTCCTGGGCACCTTGTTGCATCGGGGCGGGGCTAACCACAGCAGTGCCCTGCGCCTGGCATTTTCCAACCAATACTGCGAGCCCTGGGCGCGCACGCAGGAGAATTTTTTCCTGGGCGTGCCTCCGGAGTTGGTGCGGGAGATGTCGCCGCGTGTGCAGACGCTGCTGGGTTACGACATCATGCCGCCGTTCATGGGGCATGTGACGGCGTCGCACCCGACCAAGACGCTGAAGCCGGACTATGTGAACCCGGTGCTGGCGCAGCGGTGTAAACCCTAGTTTTTACGATATGGCTTCACTGGCAATGAATACTCGCTCTTACTTGGCTCTATTTCTGAAAGGCAATGGCCCATTGAAATTTGCAGTTTGCATATGCATTTCGTCACTCTTCAATGGGTCAAATGCATGGGCTGCCGCAGTTTGCGTAAAGCCATCACCGAGTTCAATAGAGGAGGGCGCCGGACTGTTGAGCACGATGCAGAAAATTCGTTCAATCGAGTCTCTATTGCCGGTTCCGTTTCAGCGCGAAACCGGCTATCAGCTGAAATACCTTCCGCAAATGTCGCTCAATACCTCGGAAGAAAAGACGCATCGACTGGAGTTTTTCTTCATAAAAGGTCTCCCCGACAACTATGTCAGCAGCGCTCCAATGAACGCAAAGCCTATTGGGGGAGATTATTCTGTGGCCTGGGGATACTCGAATGGTGGCTCCGTTAGCCTGCGTTTCAGGCTCAATGAAAACAATGTCTGCGTGACCGAAGGTGCGTTGGTCAAGATGTTTGGCAAACAATTCGAGGAAAGCTATTCAACGTTGAGGCACTACTCGCTCGGACAGGTGCCAATTCAAGGGATTCGGCCTCAGAGTTACACCATGTCATTCGCCTCGAAGCATGGACGCACCATGACCTATCAATTTGATTGCACCTGTGCTTCGGACATTTCCGTGATTGAGAACCACGGTGCTGGTTGGTACCCCCGGCTGGATCAGCTTGGAGTACTTGAATAAATGACTCTCTCAGGCTTGCGCTAGAGTTCTCTGGGTTGTGCAGCCCAGCCTGCACCAACATCACCCACAGCACCCGTCAGTAACTGCATTCGCCGGAAAGCACGACTCTACCCTTCTCAATTTCCTGCGACGGGTGTGCCCGGACGCGGTTGCGGTGCCGCTGGCGGCACCACGATCTGCTCGTTCAGGCGCAGGAACTTGAAGCCGGCCAGGCGCTGGCCGTTCTTGCCCGCACGCGCGTTGCGCTCTTCGCGCTCCGCCGTGCGCGCCATGAAAGCGTCGAAGGATTCTTCGCGCACCTGCGGCTCTGCCGAGTTCAGGAAATTGCGCTCGCCGTTGGGGCCCAGCACCACCAGGCCCACGTGCGAAGCCCAGTAGCTGCCGTCGCGGGTGGAGATCACGTTGACGAAATCGCCCTGTTGCAATTTGGACAGCACTTCCTTCACGCGCTCCTTGGACACATAGGCTTCCTGGCTGGTCTGCACGGGAATGTTGCGTTCGGTGTTGTGGCGGGTTCTCAGGAAACGCGCGCGGTCCACGGTCAAGGCAAAGCTGGGTCCGCCGGGACCGGCCAGCTCGCTGCTGATGTCGGTGACCAGCCAGCGGTTGTTGACGTTCCAGTCCACCTCGGTGTAGTGGTTGCGCGTGGCCACGCCCACCACGCCGTCCTTGTAGCGTATGCGTTGCAGCATCCAGAAGAACTCTTCCCACGACTGGCTCAGCGCCATGGCGTAGGTGTGTTCCGCGAACACCACGCAGTCGCTGTGGTCCAGGCTGAACATGGGCAGGTTGTCGTGCAGCTCGTACGGGTACTCGCCCAGCAGGTTCAGCACATAGGGCTGGCCGATGTTCTTGCGGCCAATGGCGGCGATGCGCTTGCGCAGGTCGGGCTCGGCCTGGTGGATGTAGGCGATGTAGCGGTGCGCCTCCTGCGGCGTCATCTGGTAGATCTGCTTTTGCAGCACGCTCTCCAGCGTGATGGGTGCGGCAGGCGTTGCAGGCGACGCGGGGCTGACGGGGCTTTGCGTGGCGCAACCGGTCAGGGCAACCACCAGCAGCAACAAAGGCAATACACGCATGGGCATCATCCAGGAGGAAAGCCGCATGCTAGACCAAGACGCGGTGGCCGGACAATGAAAATTCGGCATGGGGCTATTCGGCAGCCTTGTCGGGCGCCGTGAACAACACCGTGCCGTGGTTCTTCAAGCTTGCGCCAACAGCGTGCGCAGCATCTCCCCCGTGGCCGCATCGGCGGGGAAGAACGACTCCAGCGCCAGCTCCTGCAGCGTCACATCCACCGGCGAGCCGAAGATGGTGGTGGTGCTGATGAAGCTCATCACGCCCAGCGGGGTGTGGAACTGGAAAGGCACCACCACGCCCAGGTGTTCACCGGCCAGGTGCAGTTGCTCGTCGCCTTCCGGCGCCGGGTAGGCCTGCAGCTCTTCCAGCAGCGCCACCAGCACGGCGTCGCCGGTGGCGGCAATCTGCTGGCGCAGGCGCTCGAACAGGTGGGCGCGCCACTGCGCCAGGTTGGCGATCTTGGGGGCCAGCCCTTGCGGGTGCAGGCTCAGGCGCAGCACGTTGACAGGCGCTTGCAGCAAGGCCGGGTCGGCGCCGGCCATCAGGTGCGGCACGATGGCGTTGGCGGCCACCAGGTTCCAGTGCCGGTCCACCGCCAGCGCGGGGTAGGGTTCGTGGCCTTTCAGCACCAGGTCCACGGCCGTGCGGGCTGCTGCCAGGGCCGGGTCATCCAGGCCGCGCTCGCGGTACATGGGTGCGAAGCCGGCCGCCACCAGCAGCGCGTTGCGCTCGCGCAGCGGCACCTCCAGCCGCTCCGCCAGGCGCAGCACCATTTCGCGGCTGGGCATGGCCTTGCCGGTTTCCACAAAGCTCAGGTGGCGGGTGGAGATGGCCGCGTCCATCGCCAGGTCCAGCTGGCTCAGCCGGCGGTGTTCGCGCCAGTGGCGCAGGCGTTGGCCGAAGGGCGCGGGCGTGCGCTCGCCCAGCGCCGGGGCCAGCGGGCGCGGCGCGGCGGCGCGGCGCGCGGCACTGGCCGATGACGCCGCGGGACTCTTGCCGGTGCTGGCAGCAGTGCCGGACCGCCCGGCACGGTGAGGAATGTCGTGGTTCATGCGGCCATCGTAGAGCATCCGCCGCCGCCGGGCCATGACCTGTCAGGTCATGGACGCCATGCCCGGCGGCGCCGAGGATTCAGCCGTGTCTTCAACCCTTGATTCACTTGATAAGGAGCATTACATGCTTGCATCCCTGGCTGCCTCTCCCCACTTCCTGCGCCGCGTGCTGCTGGTGGACGCCCTGTCCTGTGCCGCCTGCGGCCTGCCGCAGCTGCTGCTGAACGTCTCGCTCGCCCAATGGCTGGGCCTGCCTTCGGCGCTGCTGACCGGCACCGGTGTGTTCCTGCTGGTGTACGCGGCGGTGGTGGCCTTCATCGCCACCCGCGCGGTGCTGCCGCGGCCGTTGGTCTGGGTGCTGGTGGCCGGCAATTTGATCTGGGCGGTGGACTGCGTGCTGCTGCTGGCCAGCGGCTGGTTAACGCCCACCGCACTGGGCACCGCCTATGTGCTGATGCAGGCGGTGACGGTGACCGTGCTGGCCGAACTGCAATGGCTGGGCCTGCGCGGCCAGCGCGCACGCGCCGCTTGGTGAGGCAGCGCAGTTCCCTGGTGTAAACCCTGGCCTGCCGGCAGCGGGCCGGCGTTTAACCTCACAGCGACGGGGCGGCACGGGCCGCCTCGCTTGTTTGTGAGGGAAGGTGAGGATGAGCACACAACAACTGGTGCTGACTCTGGTGCTGGCCACCATGGTGTTCTCGGTGGCGCTGGAGCTGAGGGTGGACGACTTCCGCCGCGTGCTGCAGACCCCGCGCGCGGTGGTCTGCGGGCTGATCCCCCAGTTCATCCTGCTGCCGGTGGGCACCTGGGCCGCCACGATGGTGCTGGACCTGCCACCCAATGTGGAGGCAGCCATGATCCTGGTGGCCGCCTGTCCTGGCGGTTCGCTGAGCAATGTGGTCACGCACTACGGCCGCGGCAACACCGCGCTGTCGGTCAGCGTGTCGGCGGTGGCCAGCGTCATTGCGCTGTTCGCCACGCCGTTCAATTTCAGCTGGATGGTGGCCACCAACCCGGCCACCGCCGGTTGGCTGCGCACGCTGTCGGTGGACCCGTCGGACATCTGGATCAGCCTGCTGCTGATGCTGGCCGCGCCGATGGCGCTGGGCCTGTTCGTGGCCCACCAGTTCCCGGGCCTGACGCGGCGCATCCACAAGCCGTTGGCCAATTTTTCGCTGGTGGCGCTGCTGGCCTTCATCGTGCTGGGCCTGATCAAGGAGCGCCAGATGCTGACGCTGGGCCTGCTGCCCATGCTGCTGATCGTGGTGCTGCACAATGCCAGTGGCCTGTTCTTCGGCTGGGCCACCAGCATGGCCATGCGCGTGTCCGAGCGCGACCGCCGCGCGGTGATGATTGAGGGTGGCATGCAGAATTCCGGCCTGGCGCTGGGCATCATCGCGGTGCAGTTCAACAGCGACCTGGGCATGGTCATCATTGCCAGCCTGTGGGGCATGTGGCACATCGTCAGCGGCATGACGCTGGCATTTCTATGGAGGCGCAAAGATGCTCGACTTGCTCATTAAGGGCGGGCTGGTGGTGGATGGCAGCCGCGGTGAGCCGGTGACGGCTGACGTGGCCGTGCAGGATGGCCGCATCGTGGAGGTCAGCAGCAAGCCGATGGGCGCGGCGGCCCGCGAGACGCTGGACGCCCAGGGCGCCTGGGTCACCCCCGGCTTCGTCGACATCCACACCCACTACGACGGCCAGGCCACCTGGGACGACACGTTCTCGCCCAGTGTGGACCACGGCGTCACCACGCTGGTGATGGGCAATTGCGGCGTCGGCTTCGCACCGGTGCGCCCGGGCGGGCAGGACGGGCTGATCAAGCTGATGGAAGGGGTGGAGGACATCCCCGGCGCCGCGCTGCACGAGGGCATACGCTGGGGCTGGGAGAGCTTTCCGCAGTACATGGACGCGCTGGCGGCCACCCCGCGCTGCTTGGACTACCTGGTGCAGGTGCCGCACGACCCGCTGCGCATGTATGTGATGGGCGCGCGCGCGGTGGCCCAGCAGGCCGCCACGGCGGAAGACATCGCCGCCATGCGCGCCTTGCTGCGTGAGGCGCTGCAGGCCGGTGCCGCCGGTTTCAGCACCGGGCGCAGCGACAACCACCGCACGTCGGAGGGCAAGGAAACGCCGGCCTCGGAAGCCAGCGCGGCCGAGCTGACCGGCATCGCCCAGGCCTTCGACGGCCTGCAGCACGGCGTGGTGCAGATGGTCAGCGATTTCGACCTGATGCGCGACCCGAACCGCTTCAACACCGAGTTCGATCTGGTGGAGCAACTGGCGCGCGCCGCCGGCCGGCCGCTGTCCATGACCTGGTTGCAGCGCGACCCCGGCGGCCAGCAGTACCTGGCTATCCAGAAGCGCACCGAGGCGGCGGTGGCTGCCGGGCTGCCGTTGTATTTGCAGACTGCCGCGCGCGGCATCGGTGTCATCAACGGGCTGGAGGCCAGTTTTCACCCCTTCATGGGCTTCCCCGGCTACAAGGAAGTGGCGCACATGCCACTGGCCCAGCGTGCCGCCGCATTGCGCGAGCCGGCGCGCAAGGCGCGCATCCTGTCGGAGCAGTCCGAGCGGCTGGCCGGCGACGGCACCGCGATACCGCCGCTGGTGGACATCCTGCTGGCCCGCATTGACATGATCAGCGGCCGCATGTTCCCGCTGGACCAGCGGCTGGACTACGAGCCCACGGTGATGCACAGCTTCCTGGTGCGCGCCAAGCAGGCCGGCGTGAAGCCGCTGGAGGCGCTGTACGACTACCTGGCAGCGGGCGACGGCAGCAACCTGATTTATTTCCCCATCTTCAACTACAACGACGGTTCGCTGGCCACGCTGCGCCAGATGCTGGACCACCCGCGCGCGCTGTTCGGCCTGGGCGACGCTGGTGCGCATGTGGGCACAGTGTGCGACGCCAGTTTCAGCACCTTCATGCTGACCCATTGGGTGCGAGACCGCGCCGAGGGCAAACTGCCCCTGCAGCGTGCGATGGAGATGCTGTCACAGCGCAACGCGCGCTACCTGGGCCTGCAGGACCGGGGCCGGCTGGCGCCGGGCCTGCGCGCGGACATCAACGTCATCGATCCACACCGCCTGGGTGTGGGCACGCCGCGCCTGGTCAACGACCTGCCGGCCGGTGGCAAGCGTTTCCTGCAACGCGCCCAGGGCTATGTGGGCACCTGGGTGGCTGGGCAGGCGGTGCAGCGCGACGGCCGGCTGACGGCAGCGCGTCCGGGGCGGCTGGTGCGCATGGGGCAGCCTTAGCGGCGGCTGTTGTCGGTGGCTCAGGATGAGCCTTGAGGGCGCGGCCATGCCAAAGGCGCCAACACTTGGTGCGACACTTCCATGCGTTGACGAGAGACAGAGTTTCGCCCCTGACTCAGGGGGTTTGGTCCCAGCTTGGCTGCACACGCTGTGCCAGCATGGACTTTTGTGCTGGAAATCATTCAAATGGCCACAGCTTGCGCGGCCAACTGGCTGCGACGCTGCCTGAAAGCATTTGGCAAATGGTCCCATTTCAAGCGAGTCTGTCATGAACCCCTGGTCTCTCGCGGCGCTGCGTTGCATGGCCCTGGCGGGGCTGACGGCCTGCTTTGCGGCTTGTGGCGGCGGGTCTGGGGGTGAAAGCGCCACCGTCACGCCTGGCACGCCGATTGTTCCGACCACCCCCACCACCCCTGTCAGGCCCGCCCAGGTACAGGTGCTGATGATGGGCAACAGCCATACGGTCGTCAACGACCTGCCTGAAACGCTGGCGCGCATGTTGCGCGGCGGTAACCCGAGCAGGACGGCGAGTGCGGTGGCGGCGCCCGGTTATATGTTCCTGGAAGAGCGCTTCAACGACCCGGTGTCGCTGGACCTGCTGCGCGGCCAGTCCTGGAGCGTGGTGGTGCTGCAGGCGCAAAAGTACAGCCAGAGCGGCCAGTTCACCTACTCCACGGCGGAGGCCGAGCAACTGATACGGCTGGCGCGCCAGGCCAACGCCTTGCCCGTGCTGTTTCCGGAATGGCCACGCCTGGGTGTGGACGAGACCGCCCGCATCTACGACCTGCACGTGGCCATCGCCACCAAAGCACCCGCCTGCGTGGCGCCCGTAGGCCAGGCCTGGGACCTGGCCATGCGCCGTTTCCCGGCGCTGCGACTGCACGACAGCGATGGCAACCACTCGGCGCCGGCCGGTGCCTACCTGACCGCGCTGGTGCTGCATGCCACCATCACCGGCGCGTCGCCGTTGGACGTGGCCATTGCCGCGCAAAGCGGTGTCGACGCCACGGTGCAGGCAGACCTGAAACGCGTGGCCTTTGACACCGTGCAGGCTTTTCCGCCACGCCAACACTGTCCGCAGGACAAGCCGGTGTGACAAGCGACAGAATCCCATCACCTTAAGGAGCAAACCCCGTGTGTTGTCTGCCCGTTCGCAGTCTGCTGACCCTTGGCTTGTTTGTCACGTCGGTGTGCACCGTCGCGGCGGCGCCGGCCTGCCCGCCCCCCGACTGGCCGCTGTCGGCTTTGAAGCAACTGAAGCAGGACAAATGGCATTTGCCGGATGACACCCGGCGCGAGACCCTGGCCACCGCCTTGCTGCCCTGCTTGATTGACGCCAACCCCGAGCTGCGCGACAGATTGGCGTTCGAAGCCTTGAGCGCATGGATGCGCGCCAAGCAACTGTCCGAAACTACCCGGCGGCTCATCTACCAGTCGCAACTGGCGCAGTTGAACGATGCGGCGCCGGACCCTGCTGGCTTTGCCAAGCCTTTTGCGGCACTGACCTTGGCCGAGGTGGCACGGGCTGACCGCCTGCAACCGTTCCTGACTGCACAAGAGCGTGCGGCGCTGGTAGAGGCCGGCAGCCGTTACCTGTCCAGTGTGCGCGACTACCGGGGCTACGATGTGAACGAGGGATGGCGCCACGGGGTGGCGCACGCGGCCGACCTGCTGATGCAATTGACGCTGAACCCTGCGGTAGACAAGGCGCAACTGGCGCGCATCGTCATGGCGGTGCAGTCCATGGTGGCGCCGCCGGGTGAGCATTTCCTTGTCTACGGCGAAGGCGAGCGCCTGGTGCGCCCTGTGTTGTTTGCTGCGCGGCGGGGCTTGCTGGACGCTGCCTTCTGGACCGAGTTTGTGGCCCCCCTGGCGACGCCCGGGCCCTATGCATCCTGGGGCGTGGCGGCCCAATCCCAGGCTGGCCTGGCACGCCTGCACAACCTCAAGGGTTTTTTGAACCCGCTGTATTTCAATGTGCGTGAGGGCGGCGACGCTGCCGTGCAGGCGGTGCTGGGGCCGCCCGTTCTGGAAGCCTTGAAAAAACTGCCCTGAACCTGGCTTTTGGGGGTGTAAACCAAGACTTCACACAAGCCCTTGCGGAGACTGCCAAAATAGCCTGGATTGCAGCCATCCAGGAGTCGACCGCCATGCCCCACGCCTTTGCTTCCACGCTGAAGAACTTCAAGACCGCCTCCGGCAAGGCCGGCCAGTTCTATTCACTGCCCGAGCTCACCAAGCAGTACCCCGCCATTGCCCGCCTGCCGGTGTCCATTCGCATCGTGCTGGAGTCGGTGCTGCGCAACTGCGATGGCAAGAAGGTGGCTCCCGAGCACGTGGCCCAACTGGCCAACTGGAAGCCCAATGCGGCGCGCACCGACGAAATCCCCTTCGTCGTCTCGCGCGTGGTGCTGCAGGATTTCACCGGCGTGCCGCTGCTGGCCGACCTGGCCGCCATGCGCAGCGTTGCGGCTAAGCTGGGCAAAGACCCGAGCCGCATCGAGCCGCTGGTGCCGGTGGACCTGGTGGTGGACCACTCCATCATGGTGGACCATTACGGCAAGAAGGATTCGCTGGACCTGAACATGCGGTTGGAATTCCAGCGCAACCGCGAGCGCTACGAGTTCATGAAGTGGGGCATGCAGGCGTTTGACACCTTCGGCGTGGTGCCACCGGGCTTTGGCATCGTGCACCAGGTGAACCTGGAATACCTGGCGCGCGGCGTGCACCAGGCCAAGGGCGTGTACTACCCCGATTCGCTGGTGGGCACCGACAGCCACACCACCATGATCAACGGCATCGGCGTGGTGGGCTGGGGCGTGGGCGGCATCGAGGCCGAGGCCGCCATGCTGGGCCAGCCGGTGTACTTCCTGACGCCCGATGTGGTGGGCTTTGAGCTGACCGGCCAGCTGCGCGAGGGCGTGACCGCCACTGACATGGTGCTGACGGTGACCGAAATCCTGCGCCAGCACAAGGTGGTGGGCAAGTTTGTCGAGTTCTATGGCGAAGGCACGCGCACGCTGACGGTGCCCGACCGCGCCACCATCGCCAACATGGCGCCCGAATACGGCGCTACCATGGGCTTCTTCCCGGTCGACGGCCGCACGCTGGACTACTTCGTGGGCACCGGCCGCACGCAAGCCGAGATCGAGGCCTTCGAGGCCTACTTCAAGGCCCAGGGCCTGTTTGGCGTGCCCGGCAGCGGCGAGATCGATTACTCGCAGGTGGTCAAGCTGAACCTGAGCGACGTCACGCCCAGCCTGGCCGGCCCCAAGCGGCCGCAAGACCGCATCGAGCTGGGCAAGGTCAGCAGCCAGTTTTCGTCGCTGTACAGCCTGCCCAACTCGGCCAACGGCTTCAACCGCCCGGCCGACACGCTGGCCACCCGCTTCCCCGTCACCACCGGCGGCAAGGCGGTGAGCATTGGCAATGGCGACGTGCTGATCGCCGCCATCACCAGCTGCACCAACACCTCCAACCCCAGTGTGCTGTTGGCCGCCGGCTTGCTGGCCAAGAAGGCGGTGGAGGCGGGGCTGAAGGTGCAGCCCCACGTCAAGACCTCGCTGGCCCCCGGTTCGCGCATCGTCACCGAATACCTGACCGAGACCGGCCTGTTGCCCTACCTGGAGAAGCTGGGCTTCGCGCTGGCCGGCTACGGCTGCACCACCTGCATTGGCAATGCCGGCGACCTGACGCCGGAGCTGAACGACGTCATCACCAAGAACGAGCTGGTGTGCGCCGCCGTGCTGTCGGGCAACCGCAATTTCGAGGCCCGCATCCACCCCAACCTGAAGGCTAACTTCCTGGCCAGCCCACCGCTGGTGGTGGCCTATGCGATTGCCGGCAACGTCAAACGCGACCTGATGACGCAGCCGGTGGGCCAGGGCAAGGGTGGCCGGGATGTGTACCTGGGCGACATCTGGCCCAGCAGCGACGAGATCCATGCGCTGATGAAGTTCGCCATGAAGGGCAAGGCCTTCCGCGCCAACTACGCCAAGGTGGCCACGCAGCCCGGCGCACTGTGGGAAAAGATCAAGGGCGTGTCCGGCCAGGCCTACACCTGGCCGGCCAGCACCTACATTGCCGAGCCGCCGTTTTTCCAGGGCTTCACGCTGGCGCAGGGCGCTGACACCGCGTCCACGGTGCGGGGCGCCAAGATCATGGCGCTGTTTGGCGACTCCATCACCACCGACCACATCTCGCCGGCCGGCTCCATCAAGGAGAGTTCGCCAGCGGGCGTTTGGCTGAAGGCCAACGGCGTGCAGAAGGCCGACTTCAACAGCTATGGCGCGCGCCGTGGCAACCACGACGTGATGATGCGCGGCACCTTCGCCAACGTGCGCATCAAGAACCTGATGCTGCCCGCCGCCGCCGATGGCTCGCGCGAGGAGGGCGGCAACACGCTGTACCAGGGCACGACGGACGCTTCCACGCAGAAGATGCCGATCTATGACGCCGCCATGAAGTACATGCAGGCCGGCATTCCCACGGTGATCTTCGCTGGCGAGGAATACGGCACCGGATCCAGCCGCGACTGGGCCGCCAAGGGCACGCAGCTGCTGGGCATCAAGGCCGTGGTGGCCAAGAGCTTCGAGCGCATCCACCGCAGCAACCTGGTGGGCATGGGTGTGCTGCCGCTGCAGTTCAAAGGCACGGACTCGTGGCAGACGTTGGGTCTGACCGGCAACGAGACGGTGGACGTGCTGCCGCTGCCGGCGCTGACGCCGCAGAGCGATGCCAAGCTGGTCATCACCCGTGCCGACGGCAGCCGCCAGGAGCTGACCGTGACGCTGCGCATCGACACCCCGATCGAGGTGGACTATTACCGCAGCGGCGGCATCCTGCCCTTCGTGCTGCGCCAGCTGTTGGCCTGATGGCGTTCGACACACCCCGCCTGCGCCTGCGGCAATGGCGTGCATCCGACCGCGAGCCCTTCGCGGCGATGAACGCCGACCCGCGGGTGCGTGCCTACTTCCCAGCCTTGCAGACCCGTGCCGAGAGCGACGCCAGCATAGACCGCTGGCAGGCGCACCTGCAGGGCCGGGGCCGCGGCTGGAGCAACTGGGCGGTGGAGTTGCGGGCGCGGCCGCAGTTCATCGGCTTTGTGGGTTTGTCCAAACCGGCGGACGACCTGCCTTTCTCCCCCTGCGTCGAAATCGGCTGGCGGCTGGCACCCGCGTATTGGGGCCAGGGCTATGCCAGCGAGGCCGCTCGGGGCGCCTTGCAGTTCGGGTTTGAGCAGCTCGGGCTGCAGGAGATCGTGTCGTTCACCGCCGTGGACAACCTGCGTTCGCGCAACGTGATGCAGCGCATAGGCATGCAGCACAGCGAAGACTTCGAGCACCCCCATCTGCCTGTGGGGCACCGGCTGCGCCCGCACTGCCTGTACCGCCTGACCAGGGCACGCTGGCAGGCGCTCCAGGTCGATGCGGCCGATGCGGCCGGCCTGTCCGCGCCAGCATGACGGCCGCCATGGCGCCGTTGTTGGTGGCCGGCGGCGGCATTGGCGGCCTGGCCGCCGCGCTGGCCTGCAGCCGGGCCGGCTGGCCCGTGCAGCTGTTCGAGCAGGCGGCGCAGTTCAGCGAAGTGGGGGCCGGTGTGCAGGCCGGGCCCAACGTGGTGCGCCAGTTGCGGCATTGGGGCCTGGGTGATGCACTGGCCCGTCTGGCGGCCTTTCCGCAGCGTCTGCAGGTGCGCAGCGCAGCGTCAGGCGCTGAATTGGCTGTCTTGCCCTTGGCCGACTTTGCGCAGCGCTACGGCGCGCCGTATGCCACGCTGCACCGGGCGGACTTGCATGGATTGTTGCTGCACGCGGTGCAGGCCGCGGGGCGGGTGCAGCTGAACCTGACCACACCGTTCACCGTCGCCAACCCATCCGGCGATGCGGTGGCCTTGCTGCTGGCGGACGGCCGGCAGGTGCATGGCCAGGCGCTGGTGGGCGCCGACGGCCTGTGGAGTGTGGTGCGCCACGGGTTGCTGGATGATGGCGCACCGCAGTTCACCGGCCACCTGGCCTACCGGGCGCTGCTGTCGCAAA
This sequence comes from Hylemonella sp. P2_B10, assembly GCF_056404875.1. Classification (NCBI taxonomy): domain Bacteria; kingdom Pseudomonadati; phylum Pseudomonadota; class Betaproteobacteria; order Burkholderiales; family Comamonadaceae; genus Hylemonella; species Hylemonella sp. P2_B10. The sequence continues at coordinate 751,692 of NZ_JBFUDE010000002.1, read as the reverse complement.
GCGATTTGCCGGCAGCTTTGCGCAGCCAGCAGGTCACCGTCTGGCTGGGGCCGGGCCTGCACGTGGTGCAGTACCCGGTGCGGGCTGGCGAGGCGCTGAATGTGGTGGCCGTGATCGAAGGTGCCCAGCCACAGCAACTCAACAATTGGGATCAACAGGCCGATGACTACAGGCTGTTCCACGCCATGGCGGGCAGTTGCGCGCCTTTGCAGGACTTGCTGCGCGCCATGGGTCCTTGGCGCTGCTGGGCGCTGAGCAACCGGCCGCCGGTGCAGGGCCCGCAGCAGATGGCCCAAGGCCGCGTGGCCTTGTTGGGCGACGCGGCACACCCCATGCTGCCCTACCTGGCCCAGGGGGCCGGCATGGCGATCGAGGATGCCGCCGCGCTGGAGTCCGTCTTCAGCCTACCCGCTGGCGTAAAGGTGGACGTTCCCGCCGCCTTGCAGGCCTATGCCCAGCGCCGCTGGCAGCGCAACGCGCGCGTGCAGGCCCGATCCAGCCGCAATGGGCGCATCTTCCACGCCAGCGGGCCGCTGCGCTGGGGGCGCGACGCGGCGATGGGGGTGCTGGGACGCAGGCTGCTGGATTTGAAATGGCTGTATGGCTAGGCGCGCCTGGCAGGCCTAGCTTTCAGGGCCGGCCTCAGGTCCGGCTTGCACGGCCTCCTCCACCCATGCCAGATACGCCGCCGAGCCTCTGACGATGGGCGTGGCGATGATCTCCGGCGTGGTGTACGGGTGGTGCTGGCGTATCAGTGCTTCCAGGCGCGCATAGGCATCGGTGCGGGTCTTCATGGCAATCAGCCATTCGCTGTCGGCGCACAGCTTGCCCTCCCACCGGTAGTGGCTCTTGATGGCCTGGATCTGCGCGCAGGCGGCCAGCCGGGCCTCGACCACCAACTGGGCGAGCTTGTCGGCCTCTGCCTCGGAGCCCACCGTGGTGCAGACCACGCAGTGGGGATAGTTGTCGGTGTCAGCCATGGCTTGCCCCCGCAATCTCACAGCGTCAGCGCCCAGGTCTCGCTGACCAGGCCGTGGACGCCGTAGGCGTCCAGCGTTTCACTGCCGGTCAGCACAAAGCCGCGCTGGCTGTAGATGGCGCGTGCCGCGTGCAACTGGCCGTTGGTCCACAGCACCATTTTGCGGTAGCCCTTGGCGCGGGCAAAGGCGATGCATTCGTCGGCCAGCCTGCCCCCCAGGCCCAGGCCGCGTGCCTCGGGGCACAGGATCAACAGCCGCAACTGCGCCACCTGGGCGGACTTGCGCACCACCAGCACCGAGCCCATGCGCTGGCCGTCCACCTCGGCGATCCAGGCTTTCTCCCAGGCCGGGTCGAACCTGGCCATGACGCGCGCGACGATGCCGGCCACCAGCGCCTCGAATTCGCTGCTGTAACCGTATTCGCGGGCGTACAGCTCACCGTGCTGCTGCACCACCCAGCCCATGTCGCCGGGGCGCGGGTCGCGCAGCACCACGGTGCGGGCCACCGCCGCGCTCGCAACGGCCTGCGGATCTTGCCGTGCCAGCAGTTGCTGCGCTGTGGTCAGCGACTGCACCAGCTGCCGTTGCCCCACCTCGGACAGTGGTGCCAGCAGTTGCGCCACCTGTTCGCGCGATTTGCGCTCCAGCGGCGCAAAGGCGGCGCGGCCCTTGGCCGTGAGGCGCAACAGGCTTTGCCGCGCGTCAGCGGGCGAGGGCGTGCGCTTGAGCCAGCCGTGTGCCTCGAAGCGGCGCAGGATGCGGCTCAGGTAGCCGGCGTCCAGCGCCAGCTCGCGGCCCAGCTCGGTGGCGGTGGGCTGCTCGCGCTGTGTCAGCTCGTACAGCACCCGCACCTCGGCCAGCGACAGACCGCTGTCCAGGTAGGGCGCCAGCACGCCGATGCGCTGGGTGTAGAAACGGTTGAAGGCACGCAGCGCGTGCACATGGTCGTCGGTGGCGATGGCAGTCATGCTTGCCATCGTCAATCAATTGCTTGACTTTGTCAAGTAATTGGCGTCACCCAGCGGGCCGACTTGCCAGCTCAGCGCGTGCCTGGGCCAACTCCTTTTCCAGCCGCGCCAGCTCGTCGCGCAGCGGCATGACGGCGGCCTCCACTTCTTCCTCCGTGTAGCGCGGGGTGATGTGCTGCGGGCAGTTCCAGTCGAAGGCTTCCACCTCGATGACCACCGCACGCTGTGGCTGGGCGTCGTAGCCGGCAGGCATCAGCCGCGCCAGCAACTGCGGGTCGTCCGCGGCAGCTACCTGCCGCACCCGGCCCAGGATCTTCAGCCGGCTGCGCGCGGCGTAGTCCATCAGGATCAGCGCCACCTTGTCGTTGCCCTGCAGGTTCCCCATGCTGATGTACTGCAGGTTGCCGCGAAAGTCCGCGTAAGCAATGGTCTTGCTGTCCAGCACGCGCAGGAAGCCCGCCGGCCCGCCGCGAAACTGCACATAGGGCCAGCCGGTTTCGCTGACGCTGGCCTGGTAGAAACCGTCGCGCGCCTCGATGAAGTCGGCCTCGCGCTCGGTCAGGCTGTCGCGCCGGTCGGGTGCGGCGTCCAGCCGGGCATAAGCCTCGCGGCTGCCCATGCGGGTTTGCATGGCGCGTACGGTGGGGGTGAAGGCGATGTCGGAGAAAGCGCGGCCCATGTTCGGCTCCTGGGGGTGTGCAGAGCCGAAGTGTGATCCATCCGTCACGAAAACGGAATTGCTGCCAAATTGAATTCACTATTCCATATTTCGGAATAGTAGCCGTGCCGGCTCATGGCCCGAATGCGGCCTTGATGCTTTCCACCGCCGTGCGGTTCAGGTACAGCACATAGTCCACCGTGCCGGCGCTGCTGCGCGATTTCAGCGCCACGCCGTTCTTCTGCAGGATGGCGCGGTAGACCTTGCCGTTGAGCTCGAAGAAGGCCAGGTAGGAATCGGTGACGTTGACCGAGCTGGGCACCAGGCTGGTGGAGACCCAGGCGCGCAGGCCCTGCACCTGCTGGACGCTGCCATTGGCCAGCGTGAACAAGGTGGTGCCATAGGTGTAGGGGAACACGCTCTCCAGCGTGCCGGTGCCGTCGCAGGGGGAGGGGTCCTTGTCGGCGGTGGTGGCCACCGAGCAGTCCTCGATGAAGTAGGTGTCGCCGAAGCGTGTTTCCTGCTGCTTGATGTAACCCGAGCCAGTGGTGAAGCTCAGTTTGTTCTTGGTCAACGTGCTGTTGGCGATGGCGTCAGCCAGCACCGGCAGCGTTTTCAGCTCGGCGGGGATGGCGGTGACCACGCCGCTCATGGTGCTGCTTTGCACGCTGGTGATGGCGGCGCTGAAGACGATGGTGCTGCCGGCCAGGTCCAGCGTATCGCGTATCACCTGTGAGCCCACCAGGTACAGCCGGGTCTTGGTGCGCCCCGGCAGGTTGGCGGCGGTGCGCAAGCCACCATTGACCATCACCCGCGTGGGCGCGGAGGTGCTGAAGTCGGGCAGCACCAGCGTGGTGGACAGCGAGTCCACCAGCGCGTCTATGGGCTGCGGCGTGGTGGTCAGCGTGCCGGTGACGGCCGCCTTCTGGCTGTAGGCATAGTGCGTGCCGCTGACAGGCAAGCCCTTGGCCGGCAGTGAACTGGCCAGTGTGTAAGCGCCGCCGTTGCTGTCCAGGTAGGCCGCTTCCACCAACTGCTGGGTGGTGGGGGTGACCACCACGGTGGTGGTGCCGCCGGACGTGCTGCCGCTGCCGCCGCCGCCGCAGGCGCTCAACAGCGCGGTCAACAACAGCGCGCCACCGGAGGCGACGCAGCGCAGAAGGGAGTTTGAAAACAGGGTCATCACAGCTTGCAGGGATTACCCGCCAATCTAGCATTTCGCCCCGCTGCGCAGCCGCCTTGAAAGGCCGAAATTAGCCGGCTTATTCAGTCTTTATGGGGGATCTGACGCCGGCGTTGAATTGAAACGCGCGCAGAAGCCCTGCAGTGCTTTCCAGCGCAATGACTCATTCCCCGCCACCGAAAAGATCATCGAACTTCTTGGCGGCATCAGAGGGGCCTGCCACTTTTGACGGGATGCCCTTGGGGTATTCCTCGGCGATCCGGTCTTCCCAGTACGTGCTGGGGTTGGGGGCGCTGCAAAGTCGCCGGAAGACTTCCTGCGGAACATGTTTGTAGGCCAGCACATTCTGGTTGTCCCAGTGCAGTTCCAGCTGCTGGGTCGCAGGGTCATAGTCGGCTTTGCGGATCCGGCCGCTGGTAAAAGTCTTTGTTGGCATGGCTTGACGCACTCCGGAAAACGGGCAAACACTATCGCCTGAGCGGTTTCAGCAATTCAGCCAGGCCATTGTGGTCAATCTCGTGCATCAGTGAAAGCAGGCGACCTATTTCCCCTTTCGGCAACCCTTCCCGGGCAAACCAGGCCAGGTAATTTCCCGGCAGGTCTGCAAGCACAACACCCTTGTGCTTGCCAAAGGGCATTTGAAGGGTCACCAGTTTTTGCAGGTCTTCAGGATTCATTGAGCGTCAGCCCGCCAGCGCCGGTGCGGCGACATGCCAGGAAGAACTATCGCCCCACCGAGAACAGCAGGGCTTTGTTGATGGCGAACACCGCGCCGTCCGGGCCGATGGCCGTGGGCGTGTAGGCCTCGCCCAGCCCGTTGGTCAGCTGGATGCGCTCGGTCAGCTTGTTGGTCACCATGTCCCAGCGGTACAGCCAGCCGTCCTCGTTGTTGACCAGGATGGACTTAGTGACCTGACACACCGCTGCGGTGTTGATGCACCATTCGCGCACGGCATCGTAGCCGGGGTAGTTGGGGTCGGCGGTGGGGCCCAGAATGGTCCACACCTCCTTCATCACCGGGAGGGCGGAGATGAAGTCGAACTGCTGCGTGTTCGGGTCCAACACCGCCAGCTTGTTCTGCCCGTCGCCGGTGCCCGCGCCGGCGTAGTTGTTGTACTTGACCATCACCAGGTAGCTCGATGGCCCCGTATAGGAGGGCACCATGCTGGCCGGCACGATGGAGCAGGTGTCGTCCCAGCCGAAGGAGCCGGGGATCTTGAGCTGCGTCAGCGTGGCGTTGAAGTGCAGCAGCCAGCCGCGCGAGTTGTGGCCGGACTGGTCGGATTCCAGCACGCCAAAGTACACGTCGCCGTCCGGCCCCACGGTGGGCGAGGCGGTGGCGTTGTCATTGAGCCAGGCGGTGCGGCCGGTGTTGGGGTCCATCAGGCGCACGGCCCCTTTGGTGGCCAGTGTCGTGCTGTCCAGCGCCAGCAGGTAGCCCGATTGGCGCACGCCGGAGATCAGCCGGGTGTTCACCGCCACATACACCGTCTTGCCGTCGCTGGACAGCGCCGGTGCGCAGTTCATCGCCACCTTGTCGATGTTGGTGTCGCCACTGGCGGCCTTGGCACCCACCCAGGTGCCGGTGCCGTCCGCGGTCACCCGGGCCAGGCCGCTGAGCAGGCCGCCTGGGTTGCCGGTGTTGGCGATGAAGCCGAAGTAGAGGGTGCCGTTGGCGTCCGAGGTCAGCGGCGTGTTGATGAACACGTTGGCGTCATAGGCCGCCTGGGCCGCGGCGTAGGCCGCCGCGCCGTAGAACACGGCGGTTTGCGTGGTGGCGGTGGTGGAGTCGGCGTCGGCGCGCCACAGCAGCTTGCCGCCGGCCCCTGGCGCATAGATGCGGTTGGCCGGCGTCAACGTGATGCCATAGGGCAGAACCCAGTTGTGCGCGGGCTGCACGTAGTCGCTGGTCACGGTCCACAGCGACGCACCGGTGCCGCCGGCGCGGGCCTCAAAGCGGAAGCCGTCGAGGGTGCCGGTCTTCACCGGCACGATGACCGTGTTTTTCGCCGTGATGGCGGGCGAACCGTAGTGGGCCAGCAGGTTGCCGTTGGCGGTGTATTGCGGCGCCAGATCCACGGGCGTGCTCCACTGGATGCGCGTCAGCGGCTGCGTGGCCACGCTACCGCCCAGCGCCGTGTGCTGGGCGTCGCGTCCATAACCCCACCACGGCGGGCCGTTGACGACCGGGGTGGTGGGCGTTGTCGGTGTGGTGGGGGTGGTGGGTGTGGTCGGCGTCGTGGGTGTGCTGGGGCTGGCGTCCGAACCGCCACCACCGCCGCAACCGGCCAGTGTGGCCAGCGAGGCCAGTGACAGCAGCAGGTGGCGCCGGTCAGGGGAGGCGGGGGAGCCGGGGTCGGATGCGGGGGTGTCGGGTTGCGTCTTTTGGAGCATGGCCATCACAGGTGGGTTGTGTGAACGGTGGACACAGGTGTGTTTAGCCAGTTTAGCCGCATCGGAAGCCCGCGCCGGCCGCGCTGACTTGGGTAATATCCCCATGGACCCATTGGCCGGTCGTGCACTAGGCTCTGGGGGTACAAAAAACCTTTGCAGCTGTCACACATGGCCACCATCAACATCACCTACAACGACCCCAAGGGCGCGCTGGCCAGTGTGCCGCTGCTGGGCACCACCATCACCGCCGCCATCAACTACCTGAGCCAGTACGTGGTGTTCCAGGGCACGCTGGACGTGGCGGTGAATGTGGACAGCACCTCTACCGGCCGCTTCGCCGGCACCGGCGACACCAGCTTCGTGAAGACACAGAATGGCATTGCCATCTGGGAATCGGCGGGAGCGGCAGAGTCTCGCACCGGCGTGGACCCGCACCCGCAGACGCCGGACTTCACCATCTTTGTCGACCCCAGCTCCACCTACCTGTCACTGCTGTGGTGGGACCCCAATATCGCCAACAGCCTGGGCGCCCGCGTGCCCACCAACAAGACCGATGCCTTCACCGTGGTGCTGCACGAGCTGCTGCATGGCATGGGCATCAATGGCTGGCGCGACATCACCACCGGGCAACTGAGTACCAGCTACGAGTCGCTGTGGGACTCGTTGGTGGTGGTCAATGGCGGCCAGGCCAGCTTTGTGGGACCGGCCACGGTGGACTTGCTGGGTCAGCCCGCCGAGGTGCGCCTGGGTGGGTCGCAAGGCATGTACCACCTGGGCAACGGCCCCACGGTGGCGAGCAGCCAGATGCCGTGGATAGAGGCCAGCAACTTCAACGGCTACTACTATTTCAACGGCGAGCGCTACACGCTGGACCGCCTGGATCTGGCATTGCTGCAGGACCTGGGCTGGACGCTGAGGCCCACCACGCTGACCGAGGTGGTGCAGCCCTGGGACGACCGCATGACCGGACACTACATGGTGGGCTGGTCCACCAACGAGCAGCTGACCGGTGACGTGCTGGCCGACCGCATCGAAGGGCGCGGCGGCAACGACCTGCTGGTGGGGCTGGATGGCAACGACCTGCTGGACGGCGGCGACGGCAACGACACGCTGCTGGGTGGCAACGGCGTTGACCAATTGCGGGGTGGTGCCGGCAGCGATGTGCTGAACGGTGGCAGTGGCAACGACAGCCTGGATGGCGGCGCCGGCGCAGACACCGCCCAATATGCCGGCAAGCTGGCCGACTACAGCTGGAACCCGACGACCGGCGTGCTGACCGACAAGCGCACGGTGGCCACCAGCGAGGGCAGCGACACCCTGGTGAACATGGAGCGCCTGCAGTTTGCCGATGTCAGCCTGGCGCTGGACATGGGCGCCGGCCAGGCGGGCGGGGAGGCGGTGCTGATCATGGCAGCCGCCGTGGGCGTGGCCTTTTCCAACGACAAGACCTGGGCCGGCGTCTTCATGCACTATTTCGACTCGGGCGCCACGCTGCTGGATGGCGCGCGCCTGCTGGTGGACGCCGGCATCGTGGCAGCGTTTGCCGGTGGCACCGACAACAGCACAGTGGTCAAGTACTTGTATGCCAATGTGTACGGCGCGGCGCCCAGCGCCAGCCAGTTGGCCAGCCTGGTAGCACCATTGGATGCGCACACCACCACGCAGGCGCAGTGGCTGGCCGAGCTGACGCTGTCGGCCGCCAACCAGACGCATGTGCAACTCGCCGGCCTGGCGCAGACAGGCTGGCAGTTCGTCTGATTTGGTGCTGTCGCTACAGTGAGGTGCGCAGTGTCCAGATTTCCGGGAACAGCACCACGTCCAGCATCTTGCGCAGGTAGGACACGCCGCCGGTGCCACCGGTGCCGCGCTTGAAGCCAATCACCCGCTCCACCGTGGTCACATGGCGGAAGCGCCACAGGCGGAAGGCGTCTTCCAGGTCAGTCAACTCCTCGCCCAGCTGGTACAGGTCCCAGTGCTGCTTGGGGTTGCGGTAGACAGTCAGCCAGGCTTGCTCCACCGCGTCGCTGGGAACGTAGGGCTGGGTCCAGTCGCGCTGCGTGTGGCTGGCCGGCACCGCGATGCCACGGCGCGCCAGCAGGCGCAGCGCCTCGTCGTACAGCGAAGGTGACGCGTAGGCCGCCTGCACCTGGGCCAGCAGGTCGGGCCGGTGTTCATGGGGCTTCAGCATGGCGGCATTCTTGTTGCCCAGCGCAAACTCAATGCTGCGGTACTGGTAGCTCTGGAAACCGCTGGAACTGGCCAGGTACGGACGAATGGCGCTGTACTCGGGCGGCGTCATGGTGCTCAGCACGTCCCAGGCGTGCACCAGCTGCTCCATGATGCGGCTCACGCGTGCCAGCATCTTGAAGGCCGTGCCCAGCTCGTCCTGCGCCACATGGGTGATGGCCGCGCGCAGTTCGTGCAGCATCAGCTTCATCCACAACTCGCTGGTCTGGTGCTGCACGATGAACAGCATCTCGTTGTGGTCGGGCGAGCGCGGTTGCTGCGCGTTCAGGATGGCGTCGAGCTGCAGGTAGTCGCCATAGCTCATGGACTGGCTGAAGTCCAGCTGGGCTTTCTCATCGGCCACGATGTTCTCTGGCTTGGAGGTGTTCATGTGACGGCGTTCCTGCTGTTGAATTCCGGGCGCTGCCATTCGGTTGTTTCCAGCACCTCGCGCAGATGCCGCACCGCGTGCCAGATGTCCTCGAAACCGGTGTACAGCGGCGTGACGCCAAAGCGCAGGATATCGGCGTGCGTGCCGCCGTCACCGGCACGAAAGTCGCCAATGACACCGCGCGCAATCAACGCCTGCACGATGGCGTAGGCGCCGTCGCTGCGTGTCAGGCACACCTGCGAGCCGCGCCGCGCGTGTTCGCGCGGCGTCACCAGGTCCAGGCCATGGCCAGCGCATTGCTGCTCGACCAGGGTGATGAACAAGTCGGTCAGCGCCAGCGATTTCATACGCAGCGCCGCCATGCCACCCAATGGCTGGGCGGCCACGAACGTGTCCAGACCGCATTCCAGCAGTGCCAGGCTGACGACGGGCTGGGTGCCACACAGGTAGCGGCCAATGCCGCTGGCCGGCCGGTAGTCCGGTGTGAAGGCGAATGGCGCTGCATGGCTCCACCAGCCCGACAACGGCTGCCAAAAGCGGTCTGCATGGCGCGGGTGCACCCACACGAAAGCCGGTGCACCGGGGCCGCCGTTGAGGAACTTGTAGCCGCAGCCGATGGCGAAATCGGCCGCGCTGGCGGCGTGCGCATCGCCACCGTTGCCATGCAGCGTCACCGGCACCGCGCCGGCGCTGTGCGCCAGGTCCCACACCACCAGCGCGCCGGCCGCGTGCGCGGCGCTGCTGACAGCGGCCATGTCGTGCATGGCGCCGGTGCGGTAGTTCACATGCGTCAGCATCAGCACCGCCACGCTGGCGTCCAGGGCGCTGGCGATCTCGTGCGGCTCCACCAGTTTCAGCGTGTAGCCGCGCGCCTTGCACAGGCCTTCGGCGATGTACAGGTCGGTGGGAAAGTTGCTGCGTTCGCTCAGCACCACGCGGCGCGCGGGTGCGTCTTGCGCGGCGATGTTCAGCGCGGCGCTCAGCACCTTGTACAGGTTGATGGAAGTGCTGTCGGTGGCCACCACCTCGCCGGGTTGGGCGCCTATCAGCGTGGCGATCTTGTCGCCCAGGCGCTGCGGCAGCTCAAACCAGCCGGCGCTGTTCCAGGCCCGTATCAGCTGCTGGCCCCATTCCTCTCGCACCACCTGGGCGGCGCGCGCGCTAGCGGCCTTGGGGCTGGCGCCCAGTGAATTGCCGTCCAGGTAGATCACGCCGCCGGGCAGCTCGAACTGGTCGCGCAGTGCGCGCAGCGGGTCTTGCTGGTCGAGACGCCGGCAATGCTGCAAGGTGAGTGCACTCATGTCAGCTCCCTCAGCACCGCGCGCACCGGCGAGGCGTCAGCCTGCATCAGCTTCAGCGGCAGGGCGATCAGCTCGTAGTCACCCTCGGGCACGTCGTCCAGCACCAGGTTCTCCAGCACGCGCAGGCGGTGGCGCAGCAGTTGCTGGTGCGAGGGCAGTTGCTGGCTGGTGGCCGGGTCCACGCTGGGCGTGTCTATGCCCACCAACTGCACGCCGCGTTGCGCCAGCAGGGCGATGGTTTCTTCCGCATAGGCGCTGAAGCTGTCCCAGCTCTGGCTGGCCGTGTGCGCGGTGCGCACCAGCACGCGCGGCGGCAGTTCCTTCAACGCATGGGCCAGGTGCTCTGGGCGCACCAGCGGCCCGCAGTTCAGGCAGTGGATGACGCGGCAGGGGCCCAGGTAAGGCGACAGGTCCAGCTCGCCCACCGCTGGGGCGCCATCGGCATAGTGCAGCGGCGCGTCGGCATGCGCCCCGGTGTGGGGCGACAGCGTGATGGCGTTGACGTTGACCGGACAACCCGGCCCCAGCGTGAAGTGCAGCCGCTGGCTGTAGGTGGTGTCGCCGGGAAACACGGCGGACTTGTGGTCCACCGGCGGCGAAATGTCCCAGATTTTTGGCATGGGAGAAAAAGGAACGTGGAAGCACGCATTGTGCTTCAGCTTGGGCTGCGTTCAGCTTTCGCAGCCGGCGGCCAGCAACCAGGGGTCGCGGTCTTCGCCACCGAAGGACTGCACCAGGAAGTCCAGAAAGGCCTTGGTGCGCGCCGGCACATGCTTGCGCGTGGGAATGGCGGCGTAGATGCTGCCGCTGAACAGCCGCCAACCCGGCAGCACGCGCTCCAGCGCATGCTCCAGCAGGGCTTCCTCCACCATGAACGAGGGCAGGCCGGTGATACCCAGGCCAGCCAGTGCGGCGGCATAGCGCGTGTCCTCGTGGTGGGTGTCCAACGTGGGGCGGTTGGGGGTGCGCGTCACCTCCTCGTCGGCGAAAGCGTTGCCGGGGCAGGCGCCCCGGTGGAAGGTGACCTCGCGTATCGTGCCGGACATCAGGATGTCGTGGTGGTCCAGGTCATCGGGGTGCTGGGGCCGGCCGCGCACGTCCAGGTACTCGGGCGAGGCGCACAGGATCACCTCGGCGCGCGCCAGCCGGCGCGCCACGAAGTCGCCGTCCAGTGGCTGCAGCCCGACCCAGATGATGCTGACATCGAAGTTTTCGTCCACCGTGGCCATCGGGCCGGAGACCGTCAACTCCATTGACACATTGGGGTACAGGGCGCGGAATTTGGGCAGGTGCTTGGCGATCTGGTGCACGGTGAAGGCCGATGGCGCCAGCACGCGCAGGTGCCCGCGCAACTCGGTGGTGGCGTTGCCGGCCAAGGCTTCGGCGTCGTCCAGGTCGGCCAGGATCTGGCGCACCCGCGCCAGGTAGATGGAACCGGTCTCGGTCAACGCCATGCGCCGCGTGGTGCGGTTGATCAGCCGTGTGCCCAGGTGCTCTTCCAGGTCCACCACCAGGCGCGACACCACGGCTGGCGACATGTTCAGCTCCCGGGCGGCATGGGCGAAGCTGCCTTCGTCCACCACCCGGGCAAAAACGCGCATGGAGTTGAGTCGATCCATATTTCAAGAGCTCGATTGTTTCTATTTTAGCAATGCTGAATTGAAAACTGGCCTATTTATCAATTGGAACCGAGTATTTACATTTCATTCATCGATGGGCCAGATGCAATGGCAGTGACTCACCGAGGGTCCCGGACCGGGTGGTCCAGGGCATTTGGAGCACTTTTGAAAGGTTAGACATCATGAAACTCTCTCGCAAACTCTCCGCTGTGCTGGTTCTGGCTGCCCTGGGCGCCACCGCACAAGCCCAATCCGAACTCGTCTTCGTCGGCGGCGAAGCCGGCTACATCGCCAAGGCCGTGGCCCCCAGCACGCTGACCCGTGGCGAAGTCACGGCGCAGTTGGCCCGCTCGCTGGCCGCTGGCCAGACCACGGTGCAAGGCGAAGCCGGTGGCGTGCTGGGCACCAATGGCCTGGCCCCGTCCGATGTGGCCCTCGCCGCCGTGACCGTGCACCCCAGCCGCGCGCAAGTGAAGGCTGACACCCGCGAAGCCATCCGCACGGGTGACTTCGTGGTTGCCGGTGAAGCCGGCCTGAAGGCCAACCAACTGTACCCGCGTCAATACGCACCTGTGCGCGCCCAAGTCAGCGCCAACAGCGGCAATACCGCCACGGCTGCCGGCTACTGAACCGCGCCGGGATGAAAGGCCGTTTGCCGTTCATGAAATCTGTGTATACGTATATACGTATATATCAGCAGATTATGGGTGGCGCGGTCGTTTCATGGAAGTTTCATTCAACTGCCTTCGCCCTGTAGCACGCGCTGCATACGCTGTGGGGGTTCGCGAATCAAGCATTCCGTTGAACGCATTTCATCCCCGTGCTGGCTGAGCCCAGTGTTATTTCTCCCTATCCGGATTGAACCATCATGAAAAAAAATACCCTTGCCCTGGCACTCGCTTCCGTGCTGGTCGCTCCCGCCGCTTTCGCCGATGTGGACGTTGGCCCCTTCACCGTCTATGGCAAGCTGATCTCCGCCGTTGAAACCATCTCGGTGGACAACGTCAACCCCACCATCGCCAAGACCAAGGACAGCCAGACCCGTCTGGCTGACCAGACCTCACGCATTGGCTTCAAGGCCAAATACGACCTGGGTGGCGGCCTCTACGCCGTGGGCCAGGTGGAAAGCCGCTTCTACCTGGGCAACAACGGCAACAACACCGACGACAAGGCCGAACTGGGCAGCCGCAACACCTTCGCCGGCCTGGGCAGCGATGTCTTCGGCGTGGTGCGCCTGGGTCGCTACGACAACGCCTACAAGCTGTCGCTGAACCAGGTCGTACCCAGCCTGTACTACACCTCCGGCAACCTGAACGACGCCTCGTCCGACTACGGCTCGGGCCAGATCCTGAACCGCCTGGGCGCTCGCCAGGGCGACATGGTGGCGTGGGAATCGCCCAACTGGGGCGGCTTCCAGGCCAACGTCAGCTACAACATGGGCAAGGACTCCACCGGTGCCATCTCCGCCGGCTCCGCGTCCAACACGGTCAGTTTCACCCCGGCCAGCGACCTGATGCCGCAGACCTCCATTGGCGTGGCCTACATCGCCAACGGCCTGAACGTTGGCTTCGGCTACACCACCATCAGCAATGCCTCATGGAACCTGGCTTCCAGCAGCGGCGCCAAGGCCACCAACTTTGGTGGCTCGCAAAAGCTGAACGCCTTCCAGTTCGGCGCCGAGTACAAGTTCGGCGGCGTCTGGTCTGTGGGCGCGGTGGCAGAGCGGACCCAGTCCAGCCAAAGCGGTACCACGGCCGCTGCCGCGTTCGACCAGCAGCAGAACACCTACGCGCTGATCGGCACCTACAAGGAAGGCCCGTGGGAAGCCCAGCTGCACCTGGTGCGCGCCAATGACGTGGAAGGCACGACCACCAGCGGCACCGGCGCCAACCAGGCAGCCATTGTGGTGGGTTACCAACTCCACAAGTACGTGAAGGCCGTCGGTTCCTTCACCCGCGTGAACAACGACAAGAACGCCAACTTCACCTCGCTGTCCGGCTTCGGCCTGGACAAGGGCAACAGCATGAACCAGCTGGCGCTGGGCGTGCTGGTGGCGTTCTGATCCAGCGTCCTTCGGAAGTTCACTGATACCGCGCAAGCGGCCGGCAGCCTCATGCTGCCGGCCGCTTGTTTACTTTGTAAGCCTGGGATAGGACAATCCGCGCAGTCGTTGTACACAAGAAGGTCGGGTTTGTGAAAAGAATGCGTTGGATTCCGCTGCTGGTGCTGGTGGTGCTTGGGTTGACGGCCTGGGCCAACGATTTCATCATGCTGCAGGGCGAGCGCACCATCTACACAGCGGGTTGCGAGCAGGGCGCGTGGCAAGGCCAGCGCTGCACCGGCAAGCTGGTGGCGGCTGAGCGTTACCGCTTTCGTGCGTTGAAACCCCACAGTGAGGTCTTCTTCTGGGTGGCGGGCTCGTCCGAGCCGGCTGGCCGCTTCACGCAGTGTGACATCCAGAGTGCCACGGACTGGGTGTGCAAGCCCAGCGCCGACCTGGGCCGCTCCATCACCTCGCAGATGTCCCAGGGCCGCGCGCTGCCTGACCCTGGCGGCAAGACCCGGCCCTTTCACCCGGTCTCCAAACTGCACTGGATGCTGCTGCGTTACGGCTGGCCGTACAGCAGCAGCGCCGATGGGGCCTGAGGGCGCGTGACGAGAACAAGCGGCTGCACAGGGGCGGCCGCTCAGGGCGTCTTGCCGGCTTGCAGCCGCGCCTGCTCCATGCATTCGCGCGCCCAGGCCCGGGCCTCGTGCATGTGCTCAAAGCATTTGAACGGCCGCTGTATGCCCTCGTAGATCTTGGCGAACTTGGGCAGCATCAGCTTGGCGCCTTCCACCGTGGGTGAGACCACGAAGGCGGTGGCCACCGGCTCTTTGCCCGGCGGCTTTGCCTTGCGCATCAGCTTGTCATAGCGCGCCAGCGCCTCTGGCGGCGCCATGGCGCTGTTCAGGATGGTGCAGATGCTGGCCCAGGGCCCTTGGTACTGGGTGGTGCGCAGGATGTCCATCTGCGCCACCGCCAGCGAATCCACCAGCTCGACGTTGAAAGGACCGGTGGACTCGTAGAGCAGAAAATCCCCGTCCATCCACATCTGCACGCTGCCATGCGGGCGAAACGCCTTGTGGCCCACCTGGTCCGTGCTGTGCTTGAGCGTCTGGTTCTTGGTCACTGCGAGTGTTGCGGGAACGTTATTGCCGTCATGGTACAGCAGGGAGCCTTTGCGCCACGATGGTTGGTGAAGATCAGGCCGACGCGGCACTCGGCTCCGCGGCTGTCCCCCGGCCTGCGGCCTCCTCCTTGATGCCGCTGCGCCGAATGCCGCATCGACCTGATCCTGCGGACGTGGTTGGTTTGCGACGGTGCGTATGCCAATTGATCCGAGGTCGCTGGGGCGCGTGGCGGAGGGAAATCAAGGAGGAGGCCCGCAGGGCCGGGGGACATTCCCGTAGCCACGCGCCCCAGCGGCGTCGGCAGCCTGCAAAAAGCAACGCTCAGTTCAATGGTGGCAGTCCGTGCTTGGCACGGGCTCGCGCGCAGGCGTCGCTGCCTTCCTCGAACTCGCGACAGGGCGATGGGCGCCATTCGTAGATGCCGCAGCCTACCTTCTGACCCACCACGCCTGTCAGAGCGGCGCAGCGTATGGGTACGTAATCGGTGCCGCGCATGCGGCAGGTGCTGCCGTTGATGTCGTCAGCCAGCCCCTTGGGCACCGTGCCGCCCATGTCTTCCATCTCGTAGACCGAGAAATCGACCCGGAAGCACGCGCAGCAGGCGCCGCAGGTGGTGCACGCGCTCATGGGATGGTGACAGCGATCAGGCTGCTCTTGCCGTAATTGTGGTTAGAGGGTTGCCGGCCCTGGAAGCGGATCTGCGAAGCCTTGACGTCCCACTGCATGGCCGCACCGCTGTAGGGGTCCCGCATGGCGGGCGTGGCCGCTTGTACGGTGTCACCCATTTTGTCGTGGGGAATCCGCTGACGCATCAGCATCAACTGCAGACCCACCAGTCGGGCGTGCCCGTCGGCATCCACTTGGCGCTGGAAATAGGGGAGGTAGTTGACCCATCCCGTGTCCACGAGCAGCTCGCCAATCGGATTTCTCAAATAGACCAACCCGAAGAGGTTCGGGCCCGGCTCCGGCATGGGTATCGGGATGTCTTGAAGTCGCCCCGCCCGGATTTGAGCGTCAATCCAGTTGGTCTGTACCTGTGCTTGCGCGTAGAACGCATTCAACGTGGCGTTGGGTAGGTAGAACAAGCGAACGGCAAGCCGGCGCCACCAGGCCTCGCGAGTCGCATCGGCTCGGCCCGGCAGCACGTTCAAGGAGAAGGTGGTCTCAAAAGCGAATGGCGGGTGCATGCTGAAGGCTTCGCCCGCCAGCGGTGCCGTCAGCGGTGACAGTTGTTCTCCATGCGTTTGCGCCAGGGCCGGGTATTGCCCGAGCAACTCACTGAGCAAGCGCATGTCCCGGTGCACCATGCCCACCGCAACCATGCGGCCTACCACCGTGGAAGTGCTGCGCACCAACCTGCGCGAAAACTGGGCGCATTCGATCAACTGGTTCACGCCAAGGTTAGGCTTGCCGTCAGCAATGTTGTACAAGGCTCTGATTCTGATTAATTCGGCCGCGTCGTTGAGGAAGCGCAGCGGCGGGCGGGGGGCGTCCTGCCGGGGCACTTCCACTTCGATGAAATTGGCCGCACGTGCCATGGCCAGGAATTTCTGCGCATCCGGTTCGGCGGCGGCCAGCAACTGTTCGGTGGCTGGCCGCTCTGCCAGGTAGTGGGTGACGCAATGCTGTTTTTGGTAGTCACAACGCCCGGCAGGTTCGGAGCTGGGGCTGCGGGTGGGCTCCGACGCCCAGGGGGCATGCGGCGCCAATTGGGCGTGGAGTAGCAACTGTTGCTGCAGGATCAGCCTGCCGGCGTCGTACGGGTCTGTGCCGGCCTGCGCATCCTTGCCCAGTAGCACCAGGTACCCGTTATCGTCGAGGGCATTGGTGGGCGGCTTCCATACCATGGCCTGTGCCACCTCCGGTTTCAATGCGTCATCCCCTGCATTGATGGCGGTCCAGGCCAGTAGGGCCGCCAAAATCAGGGTCAACACGGACGCCAGCAGGTACAGGAAGGCCGCGATCAGTCTCCTGACTGCATTCCCGGGGGTTAATGTCACCACGGTGTCGGTCAGCAGGTCATGCAAGGCTTGCCGCCTGCGCGTGAATGGCTGGATGAGGTAGCCGAGCAGCAAGACCGCTGACAGGACGTGCAACAGGTTGCGTGCGATGGCTCGCCAAAACCCCAGCGGCAGTTGCGTAGGCCGGGTGACCTGGATGCAGAACAGGCGCTTGCCCAGTGTCGCCCTGCTCCGCCCGGACTCCTGCAGGCCGAAATACAGCGGCCCCAGGCTGATGCTGAAGCCCATGAAAAGCACCCAGGTCAACATCCAAGTATCCGATTGCTTGGCTGTGCTGGAGGTCAAGGCCAGCATGACAGCCAGCGCCAGCACCGCCGCGCCGAGGATGATCAGGCCGTCCAGCAACAATGCGCCGGCTCGGCGCCAAAAGCTCGCATACCGTATCTGTGCGACGGCCCCCATCGCGCCACGGGCCTACAGCCGCCCCAGCAGCAAGTACTCCATCAACGCCTTCTGCACGTGCATGCGGTTCTCGGCCTCTTCCCACACCACCGACTGCGGGCCGTCGATGACGTCGGCATCCACCTCTTCGCCGCGGTGCGCGGGCAGGCAGTGCATGAACAGGGCGTCGGGCTTGGCGATGGCCATCATCTCGGCGTCCACGCGCCAGTCGGCGAAGGCCAGTCGGCGCTTGTCGTTCTCGGCCTCGAAGCCCATGCTGGTCCACACATCAGTGGTGACCAGGTCGGCACCGGCGCAGGCTTCCATCGGGTCCTGGAACACCTTGTAGCTGTTGCCCGAACGCAAGCCGGCCACCGACTGGTCGACCTCGTAGCCACTGGGGGTGCTCAGGTGCACCGTGAAGCCCAATTGCTCGCTGGCCTGCAGCCAGGTGTTGGCCATGTTGTTGCCATCGCCCACCCAGGCCACCGTCTTGCCGGCGATGGGGCCACGGTGCTCGATGTAGGTGAAGATGTCGGCCAGGATCTGGCAGGGGTGGAACTCGTTGGTCAGGCCGTTGATCACCGGCACGCGCGAATGCTCGGCAAAGCGCTCGATCTTGGTTTGCTCAAAGGTGCGGATCATCACCAGGTCCACCATGCGGCTGATGACCTTGGCGCTGTCCTCAATCGGCTCGGCGCGGCCCAACTGGCTGTCGCCGGTGGTCAGGTGCACCACGCTGCCGCCCAACTGGTACATGCCGGCCTCGAAGCTGACGCGCGTGCGGGTGGAGGCCTTTTCGAAGATCATCGCCAGCGTGCGGTCCACCAGCGGGTAGTGCTTCTCGTAGGCCTTGAACTTCTTCTTGATGAAGGCCGCGCGCTCGAACAGGTAGGCGTGCTCCTCGGCCGTGAAGTCGCTGAATTGCAGGAAATGCCGGATCGCCATCGTCACGTGCCAGCCAGGAACTGCTTGACCAGCGGGCACAGGATGCCCACCAGTTCGTCGGCCTCGGCCTCGGTCATGATCAAGGCGGGCAGCAGGCGTATCACGGTGTCGGCGGTGACGCTGATCAGCAGGCCGTTCTTGGCGCAGAGCTTCACCAGCTCGTAGCAGGGCTTGGCCAGCTCGATGCCAATCATCAGGCCCTGGCCGCGAATTTCTTTCACTTGGCCGCTGGCCAGCTCAGTGGCGAACTCGCGCTTGAAGGCGGCGTTCAGCCGCTCGCCGATCTTGGTGGCATTGGCCAGCAGGCCTTCTTCTTCCATGATGCGCAGCGTCTCCACTCCGGCGCGCATGGCCAGCGGGTTGCCGCCGAAGGTGGTGCCGTGGTTGCCCGGGCCGAACACCTTGGCCGCCTTCGGGCCGGCCACCAGCGCGCCGATCGGCACGCCCGAACCCAGGCCCTTGGCCAGCGGCATCACATCGGGGGTGATGCCGGCCCACTGGTGGGCAAACCACTTGCCGGTGCGGCCCATGCCACATTGCACTTCGTCAATCATCAGCAGCCAGTCGCGCTCGTCGCACAGCTTGCGCACGTCACGCAGGTAGTCCATGTGCATGGGGTTGACGCCGCCTTCACCCTGGATGGCTTCGAAGAACACCGCCACCACATTGGGGTTGCCTTCGGTGGCTTCTTTCAACGCATCGATGCTGTTCAGCGGCACGCGGATGAAGCCTTCCACCAGCGGGCCAAAGCCGGCCTGCACCTTGGTGTTGCCGGTGGCGGACAGCGTGGCGATGGAGCGGCCGTGGAAGGCTTTTTCATAGACCACGATCTCGGGTTTCTCGATGCCCTTGTCGTGGCCGAACTTGCGCGCCAGCTTCAGCGCCCCCTCGTTGACCTCCAGGCCCGAGTTGCCGAAGAACACGTTGGTCATGCCCGACAGCGCCACCAGCTTGGCGGCCAGCGCTTCCTGGTTGGGCACGTGGTAGTAGTTGGAGGTGTGGATCAGCTTGGCGATCTGGTCCTGCAACGCCGGCACCAGCTTGGGGTGGTTGTGGCCCAGGGTGTTGACGGCGATGCCGGCCAGCGCGTCCAGGTATTCCTTGCCATTGACGTCCCACACGCGGCAACCCTGGCCGTGCGACAGCGCAATGGGCACGCGCCCATAGGTGTCCATCACGTGGGGCGATGCGGGCTCGGCGAGGTTGTGGGCGGCGGCATTCATGGCAGGCTCCAGGGTGGCGTGAAAACAAAGCGGCCCAACGTGATGTGGGCCGTTGAACCCGGATTCTAAACTTGCAAGGCCGAACAGCCTGTGTCAGGCCGTCACAAGGGTAAAATCTTGGTGCGGCGCAGCATCGCCGGTCAAGCACCACAATGGCGCAGCCCACACCCAAACCCTAGCCGCATGGTCCCCAAATCCGTCAAGAGCGTCACCATCCTGGGCCAGACCCAGAATGGCCGCCCCTTTCGCCCCAGCGACTGGGCGGAACGCCTGGCCGGGGTGATGAGCCAGTTTCGCCCCGGCGGGCCGCAACCCGGCAGCCACATGAGCTACTCGCCCTGGTGCGTGCCCACCACCGTGGACGGTGTGCGCAGCGTGGTGATCGACCCCGAACTGCGCGACTACGACGTCATGGCCTGGGACTTTTGCCTGAATTTCGCCCGTGACAATGGGCTGCAGGTGAAGTTCGAGGAATAGGCAGCCGACAGCCTGTTTCTCGCGGACAACAAAAAACCGCCCCGAGAGGCGGTTTTTGCTTTGCTGACAGCGCACCCGTTACAAACGGCGGAGCCCTGAGACTCCGTGCGATTGCCTGATGGAGGTCAGGCGGCCTTTGCGGCTGCCGGAGCAGCCGTTGCCAGGGCTTTCACCTTGGTCGACAGGCGGCTCTTGTCGCGAGCTGCCTTGTTCTTGTGGAAGATGCCCTTGTCAGCCACGGTGTCCACCACGGCTTGCATCTTGCCGAAAGCTTCCGTGGCCTTGGCCTTGTCGCCAGCGGCAACGGCCTTTTCCACGTTCTTCACGGCGGTACGGTATTTGGAACGCAGCGAGGTGTTCGCGGCGTTGATCTTGACGTCCTGACGGACGCGCTTGCGGCCCGACGCCAGGCGCGGGTTCTTTTTCTTCGGCTTTCCAGATGCCATTTTGAATGTTCCTTAGTCTGTGGATGTTGTCAGCAAAGCCCTCAATTATAGCAGCTGGATGGCCCCCACGCTCGTTCACTGCGTGTAACTCGCTGCCCCCCGAGGGGGCCGCAGTCCCCTTGGGGCGGCCCGGCGGGGACTGGGACCGGTCTGCACGGGACCTGCAAAGTGAGCGGCTACACTCGCTTTTGTGAGCCTTTTCAAATCCGCCTCCACCGTCTCGCTGCTGACCCTGGCCTCCCGCATCACCGGCCTGGCGCGTGACACCCTGATGGCGGCGGCTTTTGGCGCCTCACCTCTGACGGACGCCTTCAACGTCGCCTTCCGCATCCCCAACCTGTTTCGCCGCGTGCTGGGCGAGGGGGCCTTCACCCAGGCTTTCGTGCCCACGCTGGCGGCTTGCAGGGCCCAGCAGGGCGATGCTGCGGCCAAGCTGCTGATTGACAGGGTGGCCACGCTGCTCACCTGGGTGCTGGTGCTGACCTGTGCGGTGGGCGTGCTGGCTGCGCCGGCGATGGTCTGGGTCATGGCCAGCGGCCTGCAGCAGGTGCCGCAGGGCTTCGACGCCGCGGTGCTGATGTCGCGCTGGCTGTTCCCCTACATCGGCTTCATGTCGCTTGTGGCGCTGGCCTCCGGCGTGCTGAACACCTGGCGCCGCTTTGCCGTGTCAGCCGCCACGCCGGTGCTGCTGAACCTGGCCATGATCCTCGCTGCCTGGCTGGGCGTGCCCTGGTTCCGCAGCCTGGGGCTGGAGCCGATCTACGTGATGGTGGTGGGCGTGATGGCCGGCGGCCTGCTGCAGCTGGCGGTGCAGGTGCCCACGCTGCTGGCGCTGGGCCTGCTGCCGCGCATTGGCTGGCGCTGGTCAGCGGTGCGCGAGGCCTGGGCCGACCCCACCACCCGCAAGGTGACCAGCCTGATGCTGCCGGCCATGCTGGGCGTCAGCGTGGCGCAGATCTCGCTGCTGATCAACACCCAGATCGCCTCGCACCTGGCGCCCGGGAGCGTCACCTTCCTGACCAATTCCGACCGGCTGATGGAGTTCCCCACCGCCCTGCTCGGGGTGGCGCTGGGGGTGGTGTTGATGCCGCAATTGTCGTCCGCCAAGGCCTCTGACGACATGGACAAGTATTCGGGCCTGCTGGATGTGGCGCTGCGCTTCGTGGTGTTCCTGTCGCTGCCCTGCGCCGTGGCGCTGCTGACCTTTGCCGAACCGCTGGTCGCAGTGCTGCTGAACTACGGCGCCTACTCGGCCTTCCACGTGCAGCAGACCGCGCTGGCGGTGCAGGGCTGGAGCGCCGGGCTGGTGGGCATCGTGGCCATCAAGGTGTTGGCGCCGGGCTACTTTGCCAACAACGACATGAAAACGCCGGCCAAGATCGCGGTGGTGGTGCTGGTGGTCACCCAGGGGTTGAACTTCGTGCTGGTGCCGCACCTGCGCCATGCGGCGCTGACGCTCTCCATCGGCCTGGGCGCGCTGGTCAACGCCGGCTGGCTGCTGCTGGGGCTGGTGCGCCATGGCGGCTACAAGCCGCGCCCGGGCTGGGGCATGTTCCTGCTGCAGGTGGTGGCGGCCAGCGCCTTGCTGGCCATTTTCCTGATGTGGGCCAGCAGCAGCTACGCCTGGACCGCGCCGCCAGGCGGGAACGCCCAGCGCATCTTGCTGATGGCGGGTGTGCTGGGGGGCTCGGCGGTGATCTACTTCAGCGCTGTGCTGGCCGCCGGCTTGAAGTGGCGGCAGTTTTTGCGGCATTGAAGCCGCATCAACGCCGTTTTTCTGCTGTTTCTCTGTCGGTAAAGCCACCACAGTGCGCTTGTGGGCCAGGCGGGTTCGCGGGCACAATACCGCCATGGGCTTTTTACCTGCCTGGGTATCCGCCGCTTTGTCAACCGCTGTTTTGCCGGCTCCGGCCGCCACCTGAATTTGCTGTTCGTCGCCCCCACTCCGCTGGAGTACTTCTCCACCCTGGTTCAGAGCGACGCGGAATTCCCTTTGCTGGAAACGGCCATCAGCCTGGCCCAGGACGAATACCCCGATCTGGACGTGCAGCAGGTGCTGGGCGACGTGGACCAGCTGCTGGCCCGCGTCAAGCGCCGGGTGGCCTCTGACGCCACGCCGCTGCACCGGCTGCGGGTGCTGAACCAGTTCTTTTTCCACGACCTGAACTTTGGCGGCAACGTCAACGACTACTACGACCCCGACAACAGTTACCTGAACGTCATCCTGCGCACCCGCCGGGGCATCCCGATCTCGCTGGCGGTGCTGTGGATAGAGCTGGCCCAGGGCCTGGGGCTGGCGGCGCGCGGCGTGGGGTTTCCCGGCCATTTCATGGTCAAGGTCAACCTGCCCAAGGGCCAGGTGGTGATCGACCCGTTCAACGGCCATTCGCTGGGCCGCGAGGAATTGACCGAGCGGCTGGAGCCGTTTCGCCAGCGCAGCGGCATGATGGACGAGTTCGAGGTGCCGCTGGGCCTGTACCTGCAGGCCATGCAGCCGCGCGACATCATCGCCCGCATGCTGCGCAATTTGAAGGAAATCTACAAGGCGCACAAGGATTGGCCGCGCCTGCTGGCGGTGCATGACCGGCTGGTGGTGCTGCTGCCGCAGGCCTGGTCCGAGTACCGCGACCGCGGCCTGGCGCATGCCGAGCAGGGCAACCTGGCGCTGGCAGTGACCGACCTGGAGCTGTACCTGGCCAACGCCGAGGACGAGCTGGACATGGACGAGATCACCGAGCGCCTGGTCTCGCTGCGCCGGGCCATCAAGCGCTAGCAGTCGCGCTGTTGTTGCGTCTGCATCTCCCCGCCAGGCTTGCGCCTTGACGGGCTTCTCAAGCCGGTTGTTTCAGGAAAGAGGGCAGTTGCAGCCCCAGCGGACTGCCGGGCCGCGCCAGCGTGGGGGTCTCTGCACTGTGGCTTGTCCCCCGCGCCGGGCCGCCGGCGCGCAGGCCTTGCAGGCGCCCGCCCTGCAGCATGGAGCCTTGCGCCGGCATCAGGCTGGCAGGCCGAGTGCTGCCAAGGCGCTGGACTGCTGCCGCTGCTGCTGCAGCAGCCTCGCGCGGCGTGGCCGGCGCAGCCTCGTCGGCCGGCCTGCTGGCCAGCCATTGCAGGATGGGTTGCCACTGCGCCAGGTCGGCGGCGGCTTTGCTGGGCGACAGGTCAAACACCGTCATGCCGCGTTCCAGGCATTGCACATACAGCTGGGTTTCGCGCAGCACGCCCAGGAAGGGCAGGCCCAAGGCTTCTGCCCAGTCGGTCAGCGTCTGCGCCGCATGGGTGCGCCCGTCCACCCGCATGCCCACGGCGGCCAGCCGGCAGCGGCCGCTGGCCACGCGCGGCAGCGTCATCAGTTCGGCATGGCAGGCGGCGGCGGCCTCACGGTCGAAGGCCGAGTTGCACACCGGGATCAGGATGGTGTCGACGAACATCACGGTGCGCGCCAACTCGAAACCGTGCAGGCCGCCGGGCGTGTCCAGCACCACATGGCTGATGCCAGGGGGCACCCGCATGACGTTTTTCTGGTCGATGGCCCAGGGCTGTATCGCCGGCAATGCCGGATTGCGGCGGCGCAGCCAGGCGCGCGTGGACTGCTGGCGGTCCACATCACCCAGCATCACGGCATGGCCGTCGCGTGCCAGCTTGGCCGCCAGATGGGCGGCCAGCGTGCTCTTGCCACTGCCCCCCTTGCGGTTGATGACTGCGATGACCGGCATGTGCTTGCCACTGTTCCTGTTCGCTGTGGGGTGTTCTGGCCGCTCTGCGCTGGCCGCCCTGGATTCACGCCCCCGGACCAACGATTTTCCGGCAAAGCGGCCCTCAAGTCCAGTCAAAATGCGGGTTGAAAGCTAGTGTTTTTGTAGCATTCGGGTGCTCGGCGCGGGTTTGGCCGGGCTGCCGGAAGGGCTGCCGGCCAGGCCAAACTGGCGCCAAGTGCGGCGCAATTGCGTGTCCGAGCTGAAGCCGGCCAGCTCGGCGGCCTGGGTGACGTTGTGGCCGCTGGCCAGCGCTGCCTGCGCGGTATGCAGGCGTATGCGGCGCAGGTAAGCCAGTGGCGCGACGCCTGCGTGCTCCTCGAACAGCCGGGCCAGGTGGCGTGGCGAGGTGTGGGCCAACTGCGCCATCGCCGGCACGCTCCAGGCGGCGCGCGGCTGCTGGCTGATGGCGTCCTGCACCCGGTGCAGCGCGGCGTGCAGGTGGTTGCGGTGGTCCAGGAAGGGGGACAGCTCCGGGTCCTGCGGCCCGCGGCGCAGGCCCACCACCATGGTTTGCGCCACCCGGGCGGCCACGGCGTCGCCGCACACCTGGGCGATGCGGTGCAGCGCCAGGTCGATGCCGGTGGTGACGCCGGCGCTGGTCCAGACCGGGCCGTCGGCGACAAACACCCGGTTGGCCTGCACGTCGCAGTGCGGCTCGGTGGCGGCCAGTTGCCCCAGGTGCTGGTGGTGGGTGGTGGCCCGCCGGCCGGCCAGCAGTCCGGCGCCAGCGGCCAGCACGCTGCCGGCGCACACGGTCATCAACTCCAGCGTGCCCAGGCCCAGGCGCAGACCGCGCAACCAGGCCAGCAACTCGCGCACCGCCGGCGTGTGCAGCTGCACGCTGGCGCCCACCTGGCCCAGCAGCACCAGCCAGCTGGGTGCGGGAAGGTGGGCCGGCAGCGGCTGCAGCCCGGCCAGGGTGACGCCCACCGAACCCGACGTTTGGGGCTGTGGGCCGACAAAGTGCAGCACGAAAGCCTCGGGCTGGCCCTGGGCGCGCAATTGCTGGTTGGCGATGCGCAAGGCTTCGGCCGGGCCGGCCCAGTCCAGCACCAACGTGTCGGGCAGCAACACGAAGTGGACGTGGATGGGTGGCTGCGGCGCGGGGGTTGTCATGCCGCCACGAGCTCTGGCAGTCGCTGCAGGGCGTCCGCCACGCTGCACAGCGTGGCAAAGCGCTGGCTCAGCACGGCGGCAGTGCGGGCCTTGATGTCGGCCGCCGGCAGCGGGCCGCCATCGGGCAACTGCATGTCGAAGGTCAGCGTGGCGTCGGTCACGTAGTCCACCTGGTAGCCCAGGTCTGACGCATGACGGGCGGTGGTTTCGCAGCACTGTTCGGTGCGAATGCCGCTGACGATGATGCGCTGCACGCCCTGGCGCGTCAGCCACACGTCCAGGCCGGTGCCCACCAGGGCACTGTGACGCGACTTGTGCAGCGTGATGGCGGCGTCAAAGCCGGTCAATCCGGTCAAGGGGCGCACCAGTCCGCTGGCCAGTGAGAAGGCGTTCTCCGGTGTCTCGGGGCCCTCGACATGGAAGATGCGGACGATGGGCACGCCGCGCGCCGCGCAACCGTCAATCAGCGCGTTTTGCGCTGCCAGGTAGGCCGGCAGGTCGCGTTCGCTGAAATACGGGCGATGCCGGAAGGACTCTTGCGCATCGATCACTATCAGACAGGTATTCAAAGTAACTTCTCCTGGAGTTGGTGTTTCTAAGGCCCTTATTTTTAGATGATTTATGCTTATTGTCCGCTCAGATGCAGACTGCCGTCGATCAATTTAAGACACGATTTCACAGTAATCCTGCAAGGCTCGCCGATTGCATGCGGGAAGGCGCCAGGAGCCCGATAGAATTTGCGGGGTAGCAGCCGGCCCGTGCATCTGGGGTCCGCACCTCCCCGGCTGGCCCGATAGCCAGCCTCTCCGGTCCAAGCCGTTTTCGCCCATTTCATCAATTTCTATGCAATTCACAGCGACCCAAAAGCGCGCCATGGCCTGGTTGGGCATTGCGGGGGTGTTGGCGCTGCTGCTGTGGCTGCTGGCGCCGGTGCTGACGCCCTTTGTGGTGGCCGCCGTGCTGTCCTATGCGCTGACACCGCTGGTGGACCGGCTGGACGCTTTGGGCAAGGGCAGGATGCCGCGCCTGCTGGCGGTGGTCATCGTGGAGCTGCTGTTTGTCGTCGCCGTGCTGGGGCTGTTGTTGCTGATCGTACCGATCCTGGCCAAGGAACTGCCGTTGCTGCGTCAGCAGGTGCCGGTGCTGCTGGACATGCTGAACAACGCCTTGAAGCCCATGGCTGCCCAGCTCGGCCTGAATGTGTCGCTGGACGTGGCCAGCCTGAAGGCTTTTGTGCTGACCTACCTGAACGCCAACATGGAAGACGCCTTTGGCTCCGTGGTGTCCTCGCTGAAGCTGGGCGGCAGCGTGGCTTTTGCCATCATCGGCAACGCGGTGCTGATCCCGGTGGCGTTGTTCTACCTGCTGATGGACTGGCGGCGCTTCGTCGCCAACCTGCTGCAACTGGTGCCGCCGCACATGCGCCCGGGCTTTGACAGCTTCACCAACGAGGCCGACGCCGTGTTGGGCCAATACCTGCGCGGCCAGCTGCTGGTGATGGGCATCCTGGCCATCTTCTACAGCCTGGGGCTGGCGTTGTTCGGCCTGGACCTGGCGCTGCCCATCGGCATCTTCACCGGCCTGGCCATCTTCGTGCCGTACGTGGGTTTTGGCATCGGCCTGGTGCTGGCCACGCTGGCGGGCTTTCTGGAATTCGCGGCCGGTGTTGCCGGCCCCTGGCGCGCCGTCGTCATGGTGGCGGTGGTGTATGGCTCGGGCCAGATCGTCGAGAGCTTCTTTCTCACGCCGCGTCTGGTGGGCGAGCGCATCGGCCTGCACCCGCTGGCGGTGATCTTCGCGCTGCTGGTGTTCGGCCAATTGTTCGGCTTTGTCGGCGTGCTGGTGGCGCTGCCGGCCAGTGCCGTGCTGCTGGTGGCGATACGGCGCACCCGCGCCAGCTACCTGGCCAGCAAGCTGTACCTGGGTGATGACGGCAAGGGCAGCAAGGGCAGCAAGGGCAATCCGCCATGATGAAGCAGATGGCCTTGGACATCGGCCTGTATGCCGGCCCCACCTTGGACAACTTCCTGGCCGGGCCGAATGCCGATGCCTTGCAGCACATGCAGGTCTGGGTCGCCGACAAGGCCCATTCAGCCACCCGCTCGCCGGTGCCCAGCTACTTTTGGGGCCCTGCCGGCAGCGGCAAGACCCACTTGCTGAAGGCGGCGCGCGAGGCCCTGCGTGGCCAAGGTGCCGGCGTCGGTTGGCTGGACAGCAGCGTGCATGAGCCACCGGCCTATACCGAGGCCTGGGCGGCGGTGGTGCTGGATGACGTGCACCTGTACACCGCCAGCCAGCAGCACACCGCCTTCAACTGGTTCGTCAACGCCCAGACCGCACAACGCCCGGTGCTGGCCGCCGGTGAGTTGCCGCCGGCCGATCTGAAATTGCGCGACGACCTGCGCACCCGGTTGGGCTGGGGCCATGTGTTCGCGCTGCGTGTGCTCAGCGAGCCCGAGCGGCGTGCGGTGCTGCGCCAGACCGCCGACGCGCGCGGCGTGTTCCTCAGCGACGAGGTGATGGACTTCATGCTGACGCGTTTCAGCCGCGACCTGGGCAGCCTGATGCAGTTGCTGGCCGAGCTGGACGGCTTCGCGCTGCAGACCAAGCGCGCCATCACCGTGCCGCTGCTCAAGAGCATGCTCGAAAGTGAATGAATGTGGCCCCCACGCTCGTCACTGCGTGTACTCGCTGCCCCCCGAGGGGGCCGCAGTCCCCTTGGGGCGGCCCGGCGGGGACTTGAACCATGAATCTCGCTTTGTTCGACCTCGACCACACGCTGATCCCGCTGGATTCGGACTACGCCTGGGGCGGCTTCACCGCCGCGCTGGGCTGGACCGACGCCGACGAGTTCAACCGCCGCAACGATGCCTTCTACGCCCAGTACAAGGCGGGCACCATGGACATCCACGCCTACGTGCGCTTCGCCACCGAGGCGCTGCGCCGCCATGGCGAGGCGGCCTCGCTGGCCGCGCATGCGCGTTTCATGGCTGAAGTGATACGCCCGGCCATCCGGCCCGCCGCGCTGGCGCTGGTGGATGGCCACCGCCAGGCCGGCGACCAGCTGGTGGTGGTGACGGCGACCAACGAGTTCGTGACCCGTCCCATCGCACACGCGCTGGGAATCCCGGAGCTGATCGCGGTGGCGCTGGTGCGCGACAATGCAGCGGGAGGCAGTGGCTGGATCACCGGCGACATCCACGGCACGCCGTCATTTCGCGAGGGCAAGGTGGCACGGGTCGAGCAATGGCTGGCGCAGCGTGGTCTTGGCTGGGGCGACGTGCACAGCAGTTTTTACAGTGATTCCATCAACGACCTGCCGTTGCTGGAGAAAGTCAACCAGCCGGTGGCCACCAATCCCGACCCGGCACTGCGGGACATTGCAAGCCGGCGGGGATGGCGCATACTGGAGTTGTTCCCCTGAGGAACGTGGGGTTTGGCCGGCCAGTCCGGTTGCGCCCGAATGAGCAAACATGATCAAGAAATTCATCGACAAGCTGCTGGACAAGGCCGGTGTGACCACCTCGCGCAGCAAGAAACCCAAGTTCGGCAAGCGTGAGGAAGTCGGCGCCCAGGCGCACGGCATCAACCCCGCGCTGGTGGACGAACGCGCCATCAACGTCGTGCAGACGCTGCAGCAGGCCGGCTACGAGGCCTACATCGTGGGTGGCGCGGTGCGCGACCTGCTGGTGGGCCTGCGGCCCAAGGACTTTGACGTCGCCACCAGCGCCACGCCCGAGCAGGTCAAGGGCTTGTTCCGCCGCGCCTTCATCATCGGCCGGCGTTTTCGCATCGTACACGTGGTGTATGGCCGCGGGCGCGAGCATGAGGTGATCGAGGTCTCCACCTTCCGCGCCTACCTGGAGGCCGCTGCCGCCGAGGCCGTGAGCGGCAACGAGCGCACCAGCAAGAGCGAGTTGGCCGGCATGAAGCACGCCGTGGACGCCAGTGGCCGCGTGCTGCGCGACAACGTCTGGGGCCCGCAGGAGGAAGACGCTGCGCGGCGCGACTTCACCATCAATGCCATGTACTACGACCCGCAGACGCAGGTGGTGGTGGATTACCACGGTGGCATCGCCGACGTGAAGAAGCGCGTGATGCGCATGATCGGCGACCCGGCCACTCGCTACCGCGAGGACCCGGTGCGCATCATCCGCGCGGTGCGCTTCGCCGCCAAGCTGAGCGCCCTGGGTTTCACGATCGAGCCCAAGACGGCGGCGCCGCTGGTCAAGTCGCAGGAACTGCTGGCCGATGTGCCGCAAAGCCGGCTGTTTGACGAGATGCTCAAGCTGCTGCAGACCGGCCATGCGCTGGCCTCGGTGGCGACGCTCAAAAAATTGGGCCTGGCGCGCGGCATCTACCCGCTGCTGGACGTGGTGGTGGAGCGCGCGGAGCAGGGCTTCGTCAATGCCGCACTGATAGACACCGACCGCCGCGTCGGCGAAGGCAAGCCAGTGGCGCCCAGCTTCCTGCTGGCCTGTGTGCTGTGGTCCGACGTGCGCGATGGCTGGGCCGCCCGCATCGCGCAGCGCCAGCATTCGTTCGCCGCGCTGCAGGATGCCATCGACGATGTGTTCAATGCCCGCATCGGCGACGTCTCGGGCCGCGGCAAGCTGGCCGCCGACATGCGTGAGATCTGGATGATGCAACCGCGCTTTGACAAGCGCGTGGGCAGTTCGCCCTTCGGCATGGTGGAGCAGCCGCGCTTTCGCGCCGGTTTCGATTTCATGCGCCTGCGGGCGGACGCCGGCGAAGTGGACGTGGTGCTGGCCGATTGGTGGCAGGAGTTCAGCACCGCCAGCGACAGCATGCGCGAGGATCTGGTGGACCAGGTGCGCGAAGAGCAGAGCAACCGTCAGCGCCGCGTGCCCAAGGCACAGCCGCAGGCCGGCGCGCACCAGGGCGCACCGGTGGACGTCGGCGCAGCAGCGGGTGGCACAGGCGAGGGCGCCGCAGACGGCACCGGTGACACTGGCGCCGTCGGCGCGGCACCCAAGAAACGCCGCCGCCGCCGCCGCCCCAACGCCAAGGGCGGTGTGGATGCTGGTGGCGGGGCGCCACCGGACAACGCTGCTTGAGCATCTTGGGCGAGCACGACCGCTTGGATGTAGAAGCCTGCATTGCGCTGGGTGCCAACCTGGGGGACGCGCAAGCCGCCGTGCGCCAGGCGTTGCAAGACCTGGGCACGTTGTCCAGTACGCGGGTGCTGCGGGCCTCTTCGTTGTACCGCAGCGCACCGCTGCAGGCCCAGGGGCCGGACTTCATCAACGCCGTGGCCCTGGTGCAGACCGGACTGACAGCACCGGATTTGCTGGACGCCTTGCAGGATCTGGAAGCCCTGGCGGGTCGTGAGCGACCCTATGTGAATGCACCGCGCACGCTGGACCTGGACTTATTGTGGTACGGCCAGGGCCGCATCGCCAGCCCGCGGCTGACGTTGCCGCACCCGCGCATGGCAGAGCGTGCTTTTGTGCTGCTGCCACTGGCCGAGATCGCGCCGCAATGTGTGACCGAAGCGCAACTGAGCCATGTATCGGGGCAAACCATTAGCCGCCTGGCTTGAAAAGAACCTTGCTGCGGCATGGGGACTCTATAGAATGAAATTGCGGACAGCCCTGGTTCCGTGCGCGAGCCCCGTTGGATGAGGTGACCAAAAATGAACTTCAATAATCTGCGCATTGCCACCAAGCTGTGGATTGCTGTGGGCATCATCATGCTGGCCCTGGCCACACTGTTGGCGGGCGCTGCAATGCGTGCTGCCGCCTTGCAGGAACAGATGGACACCACGCTGGTCGATCTGAATGCCCGTGCCAAGGCCGCCAGCAAGTGGTCCGGCATGACCGAGACCAATGCCGCGCGCACGCTGGCCGTGGTCACCAGTGCCGACCCGGCGGTCGAGGCCGCCTTCAAGGACGCCATCACCGCTACCTCGGCGCAGATCAGCGAGGTGCAAAAGTCCATTGAGGCGATGAAACTGACGCCGGAGGAAAAGGCGCAGATGGACAAGATCGCCGCCAACCGCAAGACCATGATCGACATCCGCAACAAGGCCCGGCAGATGAAGACCGACGGCAAGGCGGAGGAGGCGACCAAGCTCATCGCCACCGACTACAACCCGGCGGTCAATGTGTACCTGGGCTCGCTGCGCGAGCTGGTGCAAATGGAAGAAAAGTCCATCGCCAAGTTCCTGGATGAGATTGCCGCCGCCCGCGCTACCACCACCCGTGTGGCGGTGACCTTTGTGGGGGTGCTGGTGGTGGGCCTGTTGGTGGGCACGGTGTTCCTGATACGCTCGATACGCCAGCCGCTGGTGCAGGCCAACCGCCTGGCTTCGCGCATCGCCCAGGGCGACCTGAGTGGACGCGTGGACACCTCGCGCGCCGATGAATTTGGCGACCTGATGCGCTCGCTGGCGTCGATGAACGAGTCACTGGGGCAGATGGTGTCCCTGGTGCGCCAGAGCACCGACAGCATCACCACCGCCAGCTCGGAGATCGCCTCTGGCAACAACGACCTGGCCCAGCGCACCGAGCAGACCTCCAGCAACCTGCAGTCCACCGCCTCCAGCATGGACGAGTTGACCAGCACGGTGCGCCAAAGCGCCGACAACGCGCGCACCGCCAGCAGCCTGGCTGCCAGCGCCTCCAGCGTGGCAGAAAAGGGCGGCGCGGTGGTGCAGCAGGTGGTGGCCACGATGGAAGAGATCAATGCCTCCAGCAAGCGCATTGCCGACATCATCAGCGTCATCGACGGCATCGCCTTCCAGACCAACATCCTGGCGCTGAATGCCGCCGTGGAAGCGGCGCGTGCCGGTGAGCAGGGCCGCGGCTTTGCCGTGGTGGCGGCCGAGGTGCGCAGCCTGGCTGGCCGCAGCGCCGAGGCGGCCAAGGAGATCAAGGCGCTGATCGGTGCCTCGGTGCAGAGCGTGGAGTCCGGCACGCGGCTGGTGACGGATGCCGGCAGCACCATGGGCGATATCGTGCAATCGGTGCGCCGGGTGGCCGAAGTGATCAGCGAGATCACCGCTGCTGCCGCCGAGCAGAGTGCGGGCATCGCCCACGTCAACGAGGCCATAAGCAACCTGGACCAGATGACGCAGCAAAACGCCGCCCTGGTGGAGCAGAGCGCGGCCGCTGCTGAGAGCCTGCGCGAGCAGTCCGGGCAGTTGGCACAGGCGGTGGCGGTGTTCAAGGTCGGTGAGTCGACGGGTCCTGGCGGCCGCCCTTCTGCGCTGTTGGCAAGCCAGGCGCTGGCGCTGCCGCATTCAGCCTGAAAGCGCGGGAGCCCGGTTTCTGACGTCCATGCCCGATTTTCAGCCCTCGAATTACCAGGCTGAACACCAGCTCTACGGGCGACGCCTTCGTCAGATTGCCGCGCTGACCGCGCTGATATTGGTACTGGGCATGTTGATCGCGGCGCCCCAGGCCAATTGGAGCAACATCGGCGTGCCCGGCGTCACGCTGGGCGTCGTGGGCCTGAGCGTGTTGTTGCACCAGCGCGGCGCCACGCAGGCCGGCTGCCTGGTGCTGCTGACGGCACAGACGGCCTGCGTCACCCTGGTTCTGTGGAATGGCCAGGGTGTGTACAGCGCGGCCATGTATGGCTACCCGACCATCCTGGTGTTTGCCGCCATGCTGGCGCCGCCGCGCCACCTGTTCATGCTGCTGGGGGTGATGCTGCTGTGCATTTTCGGCCTGGTGTTGTCCTCGCTGCTGGGCTGGCGCACCTACCCGGTGGTGCCGCCGTCGGTCAACCGCCTGATCGTGCTGGTGATGGTGCTCAGTGCCTGCGCCGTCGCGCTGTGGCTGCTGTCGGGCGACCTGCGCAATGCGCTGGAGCAACTGCGTGCGGAGGTGGAGCTGGTCAACCAGTCCAAGGCCAACCTGGCCTACCTGGCCCAGCACGACGCGCTGACCAAACTGCCCAACCGCCTGCTGGGGCGCGAGTACATGGAAAAGGCGATGGCGCACGCCCGGCGCATCAATGGCCAGGTGGCGCTGATGTTCATCGACCTGGACAACTTCAAGAACATCAACGACTCGCTGGGCCACTCCGCCGGCGATGAGTTCCTGCAGCAGGTGGC
Organism: Hylemonella sp. P2_B10; assembly: GCF_056404875.1. Taxonomy (NCBI): domain Bacteria; kingdom Pseudomonadati; phylum Pseudomonadota; class Betaproteobacteria; order Burkholderiales; family Comamonadaceae; genus Hylemonella; species Hylemonella sp. P2_B10. The sequence continues at coordinate 718,348 of NZ_JBFUDE010000002.1, read as the reverse complement.
GCAGCGCCTGGTCAGCACGGTGCGTGAGACCGACACCGTCAGCCGCCATGGCGGTGACGAATTCCTGGTGATGCTGCCTGACGTCACCAGCGCCAACCGGGCCGGCACTGCGGTGACCCACCTGCTGGAGAAACTGGCCCAGCCGTACATGGTGCGCGACACCCGGGTGGAGTCGTCGTGCTCGATAGGCATTGCCGTGTTCCCACAGGACGGCGAGGACTTCGAGCAACTGCTCAAGGGTGCGGACACGGCCATGTACCACGCCAAGGAAGCCGGCCGCAACACCTTCCGCTACTACGACGAGGCCATGAACCGCAGCATGGTGGAGGAGCTGAACATCACCTCCGGCCTGCGCCAGGCCTTGCTGCGCGGCGAGTTCGAGCTGCACTACCAGCCGGTGCTGGACATGGCCAGCGGCGCGCTGGTGGGTGCCGAGGCCTTGATACGCTGGCGCCATCCCGAGCAGGGGCTGATTCCGCCGATGAAGTTCATCCCCATCGCCGAGCGTTCAGGCCTGATCGTGGACGTGGGCGAGTGGGTGCTGCAGGAGGCCTGCCGCCAGATGACGGTTTGGCAGGCGGCTGGCTTGCCGGAGTTCGTGCTGGCAGTGAACCTGTCCATGGTGCAGTTCCGGCGCGGCAACATCGAGGAGGTGGTGGACGCGGCGCTGAAGAACCAGGGTCTGAGGCCCGGTTTTCTGGAGCTGGAGCTGACGGAGTCCGAGCTGATCCAGGATTCGGAGAAGTTCATCGAAACCCTGCAGGCCCTCAAAGCCTTGGGCGTGCGCCTGTCCATCGACGATTTCGGCACCGGTTACTCCAACCTGTCGTACCTGCAGCGCTTCGATGTGGACAAGCTGAAGATCGACCAGTCCTTCATTCGCAGGCTCAACGCCAGCCCGCACGACCTGGCCATCGTGCAGGCCATCATCCAGATGGCGCACAGCCTGGGTCTGTCGACCACCGCCGAGGGCATCGAAGACCAGCCCACCTACACCAAGCTGCGTGAACTGGGCTGCGACCAGGGCCAGGGTTACCTGTTTGCCCGGCCGCAGCCGGCGGCGCAGTTCGAGGCCTACCTGAGACAGTTGCTGACGCCTACGCAGGTCTGACGCGTTCTTCGGTTTGTTAACTGCCGACGCCGCTGGTGCGCGTGGCTCCGCGGCTGTCCCCCGGGCCTGCGGCCCTTCTCCTTGATGCCGCTGCGCCACGCGCCCCAGCGACATCGGGGCCGTTGGCGGGCGTGACCTTGGAATGCCGACGTTGGTACATGCGTGCATGCCGTCCGTTCGGGCTGAGCTTGTCGAAGCCCTTCACGCATACATGTGTGCCAGCCCTTCGACAAGCTCAGCCCGAACGGAGGGAGTTGGTGTTCGGTATTTGCAGCGCCACGAATGCCAGGAAGCAGCGCGTCAGCGGCTGAATTGGCTAAGGGCCCCCTGTGAGCAGCCGAGGAGCGCAGAAGACGGTGGAAAAAGAAACGCACATGTTTGAGCGAAGCGAGTTTGTGCGTTTTCCACCGGCTTCGAGCACCGCAGGGGAGTCCGCGCAGCGGACCTGCTCACCGGGGAAGGGCCAATTCAGCCGCTGACGCGCTGCGGAGCCACGTCAACGCAAACTAGGCAACCTCAGCAATCAGCTCGATCTCGACGCAAGCGCCCAGCGGAATCTGCGCCACGCCAAACGCGCTGCGTGCGTGCGCGCCCTTGTCGCCGAAGACCTGGCCGATCAGCTCGCTGGCGCCGTTGGTCACCAGGTGCTGCTCGGTGAAGTCCGGGGTGGAGTTGACCAGCGACATCAGCTTGACGATGCGCTTGACGCGGTTCAGGTCGCCCACCGCAGCGTGCAGCGTGCCCATCAGGTCGATGGCGATGGCGCGGGCGGCGGCCTTGCCTTCTTCGGTGGCCATGGTCTTGCCCAACTGGCCGACCCAGGGCTTGCCGTCTTTCTTGGCGATGTGGCCGCTCAGGAACACCATGTTGCCGGTCTGCACGAAAGGCACATAGGCGGCGGCGGGGGCGGAGACAGGGGGCAATTCAATGCCCAGTGCTTTCAGTTTGTCGTAAATGCTCATGATGGTCACGGTTCCATGCTTTGGGATTGGCTTTGGCTTTGAGACTGCGTTTGGGCAGGCTCGGCGGCGTCATTGTCCTCCAACACCGGCGCCACCGTCACCGCCACCGCCAGCGTGTGCGAGGCGCCGCCGTGGATCACGCCGCGCAGCGGCGACACGTCGGAAAAGTCGCGCCCATGGGCCAGCGTCACATAGTGCTCGGCCGGCGAGCCGCAGCCCATCTGGTTGTTGGTCGGGTCCAGGTCGCACCAGGGCGATTGGGCCGGCCAGTCCGGCAGGTACAGGGATATCCAGGCATGCGAGGCGTCGCTGCCCACCAGGCGCGGCTGCCCGGCGGCGGGCTCGGTCAGCAGGTAGCCGCTGACATAGCGCGCCGGCAGGCCCAGTGTGCGCAGACAACCCAGCATGATGTGGGCGAAATCCTGGCACACCCCCTTGCGCTGCGCCAGGGCTTCCAGCGCCGGGGTGTTGATCTGGGTGCTTTGCGGCACGTAGTCGAAATCGGCATGCAGGCGCTGCATCAGGTCGCGCGCGCCATCCAGCACGGTGGCGCCGGGTGGGAAGCTGGCGCGGGCGTAGTCGGCAAAGGCGTCGTCCAGCGGCACGTGCGGCGAGGGGAAGCTGAACTCGACCGCCGGGTCATAGTCCACATGCTTGCGGTAGCGCATCAGTTCGCGCATGTCCTCCCAGGTGATGCTGCTGGTGTGCAGCGCCAGCGGCCGCGTCAGCACATGGCTGTGCGCCTTCACTACCAGTTCCTCATGCGGCGTCTGCAGCGAGAAGAAGCAGCGGTGGTTGCCGAACACATCCAGCGCGTGGTGGCGGTGGGCCGGCTCCGGCGTCACTTCCATGGTGTGCTGCAGCACCTGCTGGGTGGCGGTGTTGATGGGCTGCAGGAAAGCCATGTGCTGGGCGATCTCCACCGCCGGCGTGTAGCCGTAGCGGGTTTCGTGGGTGACCTGCAAGTCCATGCTTCACGCACCCAACGATTGTTTGGCTTCGCCTGAATGGGTGAAGTAGGTGGCGCTGATGTGTTCAGACAGCTCGTAGGCGGCGTCGCTGCATGACCACAGCAGGTCGGTCAGCGTGCTGAACTGCCCGTTGGCATCGGCCTCGCACAACTGGGCCAGGCCCCAGGAGCCGGGGTCGGGCACGCGCAACGACAGCGTGCTCAGGCTGTCGGCCGGGCTGCCGGCCAGCTTGGCCAGGCGTCCGCGCAGCGTTTGCGCCACCCAACCCAGCGAGCGCGGGTTGTCGCGGTCCAGCACGATCAGGTCCACCAGCGCGGCCAGTTCACGGCTTTGCTGGAACTGGGCGTGAAAGGTGATGGTGCTGTCAAACAGTGCCACCATGGCCTCGAAGCCACCGTCATCCAGCACCGATCCGGCCTCGAAGCCGCGCACCAGCGCGTTGGCCAGGAAGCCCAGGCGCTCGATGTGGCGACCCACGCTGAGCAGGCGCCAGCCGTCGTCGCGCGTCATGCGGTCGGTCTGCGCGCCGGTGATGGCGGCCATGGCGGTGCTGGCCGATTTGAGGATGCGCAGCGCCTCCATGCTGGAGAACTCGCCGCGCCGGCTCAGCGACGCGCAGCGGGCGGTCAGCTCTTCCTCGGTGCGCACGATCACCGCCCAGTGCTCCTGCGACAGCCGCTCGCGCACATTGGCGGCCGCGCCCTTGAGCGCGCGCAGGTTGTAGCCCACGCTGGTGGCCAGGTCGGTCGCGCCCAGGCTGGCAATGATGGCGCGCTCGAAGATCAGCGGCGACTGTTTGGCCGAGGGCACGCCGGGCAGCACCAGCGTGTTGGCCAGGGCCATGCCGTTGAGCCAGTCCAGCAAGGGCTCGGAGGACTGTTCCTCGCCACTCAGGCACTCCAGCGTGATGCGCGCCAGACGCAGGGTGTTTTCGGCCCGCTCGGAGTAGCGGCCCAGCCAGAACAGGTTTTCTGCCGCGCGGCTGGTCACCATGCGTTTGCGCAGCGCCACCACGCTGGCCGTCAGGCGGGGTTGCAGCAGGGTGGTGGTGTCCACCTCGCCGGTGGTCAGCACCCAGGTGTCGGCGCTGCTGCCGCCGCGCTGCATCGAGGCGATGTCGGCGCCGGTGCTGGCCACGCGCGTCAGCCCCCCGGGCAGCACGCGCCAGGAACCCGGTCCGTCGCTGATGGCGAACACCCGCAGCATCAGCGAGCGCGGCACGATGTGGCCGCTGTCGCGCTGGCTGCGCCAGGTGGGCATTTGCGACAGGGGCATGTAGGCCTGCACGGTATGCTGGTCGCTGCGCGCGTGGATGCGCTCAGACCATTCCTCCATCTCGCGCGCCGACAGCGTGCCACCCAGCACCGCTTCGAAGTTGCCATGCGCCTGCGAGCCGGGGTAGGTGGGCTTGATGGCGCTTTGCTTCAGCAGCGGCAGCGCCGCTTCCATCGCCGCGTGCTCGCCGCACCACCAGGTGGGCAGCGAGGGCAGTTTCAGCTCTTCGCCCAGCAGGTGGCGGCACAGCGCCGGCAAAAAGCCCAGCAGCGCGGTGGACTCCAGAAAGGCCGTGCCCGGCGCGTTGGCCACCAGCAGGTTGCCCGCGCGTATGGCCTGCAGCAGCCCGGGCACACCCAGCGTGGAGTCGGAGCGCAGCTCGAGCGGGTCCAGGTACTGGTCGTCCACGCGTTTGAGCAGCCCGTCAATCGGCTCCAGGCCCTTCAGTGTCTTCAGGAACAGGCGCTGGTCGCGCACCGTCAGGTCGCTGCCCTCCACCAGGGTCAGGCCCAGGTAGCGCGCCAGGTAGGCGTGTTCGAAATAGGTCTCGTTGTAGGGACCGGGCGTCAGCAGCGCGATGTGAGCGTCATGGCCGGCCGGGCTCATCTGGCGCATGCCGTCCATCAGCGCGCGGTAGGTGCCGGCCAGGCGCTGCACCCGCATGCTTTGGAAAGCATGGGGGAACAGGCGCGAGATGGCCAGCCGGTTTTCCAGCAGGTAGCCCAGGCCCGAGGGCGCCTGGGTGCGCTGGCCCACCACCGACCAGGCGCCTTTGGGGCCGCGCGCCAAGTCGAACGCGGCGATGTGCAGGTAGTTGCCGCCCACCGGCTCCACGCCGTGCATGGGGCGCAGGTAGCCCGGGTGGCCCTGCACCAGCGCGGCCGGCAGCAAGCCCTTGGCCAGCAACTGCTGGTGGCTGTAGACATCGGCCATCACCTGGTTGAGCAGCTGCACGCGCTGCTGCACGCCGGCCTCCAGCACCTGCCAGTCAGCGGCGGACAGGATCAGCGGGAACAGGTCCAGCGACCAGGGGCGCTGGGGGCCGTCGGCGTCGGCATAGACGTTGTAGGTGACGCCGTTGTCATGGATCTGCCGTGCCAGCGTGGCCGACAGATCGCGCAACTGCGCCAGGCTGCGCACGTCGGCATCGCGGAAAAACTGGCTCCAACCCGGTGTCATGCGGTCGGGTTCGCCGCCCAGTGCGCTCAAGGCCCGCAGTTCGTCGAAATGGCCGCTGTCAGCGCGCGGCGCCAGCGCATCCCCCCAACCCATGGCCAGCGCGGGTGCGGCAGGCGGCATGGGGATGCTGGTCTGGCGATCGGTCTGGTGGTCGGCGGCGTCCTTCACAGCGTCAGAGTATGCATGGAAAATGCCAGCGAGGTTGTGGGTCGATCACATGCTATAACAGCGGCGAGCATTGACGCCTCCCGCAGGACAAGCCGACATCATGCCGAGTTCCTTTCTGGATCTGTTCGTTGGGGATGACGAGGTTGCCGCGCTGGAAGGCCAATTGGCAGCGTCGCATGGCTCGGAACGCCTGGCCGTGCTGGTGCCGCTGGCCTGGCACCTGCGGCAGCGCGATTGCCTGCGTGCCCAGCAACTCGCGCAGGAGGCAGAGGACCTGCTCATCGGGCTTCCTGCCGGGGCGCCTGAGCGCGGCCGCCAAAGGGCGCGCCTGCTTTTGGTGCGCGCCGAAGTGGCGGCCCTGTTTGCCGATCTGGAAGGCGCGCTCAAACAAACCCAGGCCGCGATCGCCAGCTTCGAGCAGCTGCAAGACGCGCTGGGGGCGGGCGATGGCTGCTGGCTGCTGGGCGTCATCTGGCAGGACCGGGGCAACCGCGCCGAGCTGGTGGCCAGCCTGGAACGCGCGCTGGTGTACTACCAGGCGGCCGGCGATACGCTGCGGGTGGATATTGTGTCGGCGCGCACGCTGGCACAGACCGCGTTTGCCGATCCGGCCGCTGTCGCCGCGCGTCTGGCAGAGGCGTTTCGTGAGGCCGACGCGCACCACACGCTGGTCAACACCTGGATCATGATGGCCCAGGCGCATGTGGCGGCGCTGACGGACGACCCCGGCGCCGCCATCAAATACGACCTGCAGGCCTTTCGAAATACCCGTGACAGCGGCCAGATCCGCCAGGCCCTGGTGTGCGCCGTCAACGCCGCCGAGGGCCTGGCCACGTTGGGCGACCTGGATGCCGCGCTGGAGTGGAGTGAGCGTGCGCTGGCCATGGCCCGCGGCACAGGTTGGCCCGGCAGCATGGGCGTGTGCCTGAAGCAGGTGGGTGACGTGCTGCGCCAACTGGGGCGGTTTGACGAGGCGCGTGCCTTCCTGCGCGAAGCGCTGGAGGTGATGCAGGCGCTGGCCGGCTCGCGCAACCAGGAGCAGGTGATGGGCAGCCTGGGGGAGTTGGCTGTGGACATGGGTGCCCATGCCGAAGCGCTGGACTGGTTCGTGCAGCTGGAGCATGGCTCCAGCGCCCACAACGAGCCTGACCTGCAGATGAAAGCCTGGCGTGGCCAGGCGCTGTGCCTGTCCCGCACCGGGCGGGCGCAGGAGGCGCAGCACAAGCTGGCCCAGGCGCTGGAACTGGCGCGCGGCATGGGCAATGCGGACGAGCAGATCAAGGCGCTGCAGGTGTTTGCCGAGCTGCATCGTGACCATGCGCTGCCGCCACCGGCTGGCATGACCGCGCCCACCGCCACGCTGCACTGGCTGCAGCAGGCCTTGAAGCTGGCTGACGCCGTGGCCGGTTACGCGCTGCCGGTGGAGTTGCTCAACCAGGTGGCGGGTGCCCATGCCGCCAGCGGTGGCTACCAGGCCGCTTATGAGTACGCGTTGAAGGCCACTGCTGCGCGCAACCAGGCGCGCATGGAGGAGGCACAAAAGCGCGCGCTGGCCATGCAGATACGCCATGAGATCGAGCGCGCCCAGGCTGAAAGCGACCAGCACAAGCGCCTGGCCGTGACGCTGCAGGAAACCAATGCCACGCTGGAGACGCTGGGCCAGATCGGCCGCGAGATCACCGGCAGCCTGGATGCCAATGCTGTGTTCGACGCGCTGCTGCGCCATGTCAGCCGGCTGCTGGACGCGGATTCTTTCGTCATCTACCTGCTGGATGCCGATGGGCAGGTGCTGTCCACCGCCTTTGGTATCGATGGCGGGCTGCCACACCCGATGATCGCCCGAGCGGTCAACCACCCCAGCTCCAGCATCTCGCGCTGCGCACGCGAACGGCGCGAGATCGTCATCGACAAGTCCGAGGGCGAGCACGACACCAAGACCATACCCGGCACCGTGCCCACCATGAGCATGCTGTTTGCACCCCTGGAAGTGGGCAAGCGGCTGCTGGGGGTGATGACCATCCAGTCGCAGCGGCCCAGAGCCTACGGCGAGCGCGAATGCTCCATCTTCCGCACGTTGTGTGCTTATGGCGCCATCGCACTGGACAACGCCGGCGCCTACAGCGCGATGGAGGCGGCCCGGCGCAAGACCGAAGGCCAGGAGCAGGAGTTGCGCGTGGCTGCCGCCGCCTTCGAGTCGCAGCAGGGCATGTTCATCACCGATGCGCAGCAGACCATCCTGCGCGTCAACCGGGCCTTCATGCAGATCACGGGTTACGAGGCAGCCGAGGTGATTGGTCGCAAGCCCGACATGTTCAAGGCGGTGGACCACGATGAGGATTTCTACAACAGCATCGTCCAGTCGGCGCGGCACAAGGGCTCGTGGGAAGGCGAGATCTGGACCCGGCGCAAGAGCGGCGACACCTTTCCCCTGTGGTTGTCGGTGACGGCCGTGGTGTCGCAGGCCGAAGAGGTCACGCACCACGTGTTCGCACTGATGGACATCACCGAGCGCAAGCTGGCCGAGGAGGAGATCCGCAACCTGGCCTTCTATGACCCGCTGACCAGCCTGCCCAACCGCCGCTTGCTGATGGACCGGCTGCGCCACGCGCTGGCCACCAGCGGGCGCACCGCCAATTGCGGAGCGCTGCTGTTCATCGACCTGGACAATTTCAAGAAACTCAACGACACCCGCGGCCATGACGTGGGCGACCTGCTGCTGGCCCAGGTGGCGCTGCGCATTGCCAGTTGCCTGCGCGAGGCCGACACGGTGGCCCGCCTGGGGGGTGACGAATTCGTGGTGCTGCTGGAGGGGCTGGGCCCGCATGCGCTGGAAGCGGCGGAGCGCACCGAGGTGCTGGCCAGCAAGGTGCTGGCAGCGCTGAACCAGCCTTACCTGCTGGACTGCAAGGAGCACCACAGCACACCCAGCATCGGCGTGTGCCTGTTCCAGGGGCAGGACGTGCCGGTCGAAGAGCTGCTGAAACAGGCCGACCTGGCCATGTACCAGTCCAAGGCCGCTGGGCGCAACGCGGTGCGGTTTTTCGACCCCGCCATGCAGGAGGCGGTGACCGCCCATGCTGCGCTCGAAGCCGATCTGCGCCAGGCCTTGGCGCACGACCAGTTCGTGCTGCATTTCCAGCCCCAGGTAGATGCCACCGGCGCCATGGTGGGCGCCGAGGCCTTGGTGCGCTGGCGCCACCCGCAGCGCGGCATGGTACCGCCGGGCGAGTTCATCCCGCTGGCCGAGGAGACCGGGCTGATCGTGCCGCTGGGCCAGTGGGTGCTGGAAGCCGCCTGCATGCAGTTGCGGCGCTGGGCCGACCAGCCTGCTGCCGCGCACCTGACGCTGTCGGTCAACATCAGCGCGCGCCAGTTCCACGACCCCGGTTTCGTGGACAACGTGTTGATGGTGCTCGAGTACACCGATGTGAACCCGCGCCAGCTGAAGCTGGAGCTGACCGAGACCGTGCTGGTCAGGGACGTGGACTGGATCATCGCCAAGATGAATGCACTGATACCCACCGGTGTGCGCTTCTCGCTGGACGACTTCGGCACCGGCTATTCGTCGCTGTCCTACCTGAAGCGGCTGCCGCTGGAGCAGTTGAAGGTGGACCAGTCCTTCGTGCGCGACATCTTCATCGACGCCAATGATCTGGCCATCGTGCGCGCCATCGTCACCCTGGGCCACAGCCTGGGCCTGGCGGTGATTGCAGAGGGGGTGGAGACCGAGGAGCAGCGCAAGTTTCTTTTGGAAACCGGCTGCCATGCCTTCCAGGGTTACCTGTTCGGGCGGCCGGTGCCTGCCGAGGCTTTCCTGGGGTCAGTGCCCGCCCAGGCGCTGACGCTGGCGCCATAGCACCCGCCCGGCCCAGCCCAGCGCCGCCAGCACCACCCCGGCACCCAGCGCGTGGACCAGCGCACCCAGCCGCTGGGCACTGGCCAGCAGGTTCATGGAGGACAGCAGGTAGATCCAGTCGTGCCCGCCTTCCTCGCCGGTGCTGCCGTTCAGCAACGTCAGCTGCGGGTGCAGCGCGTCGTACACATACGGCGCCAAGTCCAGCAAGGACACGCCCAGCAGCCAGATGGCTATGGCAGCGCCAAAGTGGTCGCGGTTTTTGAACAACAATGCGCCAGCCAGGATGGCCGGCATCAGCAACTGGAACAACGAGCCACCCAAGACGGTCATCCATTCGCCAAACGGCATGAACAGCACGTGGCCGGCTTCGTGAAAGATCAACAAAGGGCGGTGGATGAAGGACTGGTTGATCTCGCCATCCCGGTAGTCCAGGCGCATCAGGTCAATGCCCCACAACGCGAAGCCGGCGAGCAGTGCAGTGCGCGGCCACCAGGTGGTGGGGTCGCCGTGGGCTTGGTCATCTTCATCCTCGATGAGGACATCGGCGGCGGCAGGTGCCGGTGGTTGGCGTTGCGCGCCCTGCGCCAGTTTGGCCAGGATCACCCCGCAAGCCGGGCAGGCCTCAGGCAAGGCCTGGTTGGCCGGCAATGGGTGATGGCCGCATTTGGGGCAGCGCTGGAACATGGCCCGAGTTTAGGACTTTGATAACTGAAATCAGGGGCGGTAGACTAGAAGCTAGAAGCGATCACCTAGCAACGTCGCAGCGAATGCATCCAGACATGCTTCAGGCTTATCACCCCACCGCGGCCGCCTCATGAACGGCGGCGGGAGTTCGGTTGTCACGCTGCTGGCCGTCATCTCGCTGGTGGCGGCTTGCGCGGCGCTGACCTGGACCCTCATTGGCCTGCCGCTGCGCGTGGCCAGGGTGGCTTCGCTGCGCTTTGCGATGGGCAACGCGCTGTTGCTCGTGACCACCCTGTTGCAAGCCCAGCGCGGCGACGCGGCCAGCTACTGGTACTACCCGGGCTCGGACCTTGCCATGCTGGGCGGGCTGACGCTGATCCGCTCGGGCATGCAGCGGCTGTGTGGCCTGCCCATCACTCACTTGGAAAGCCGCGGCATGGTGGTGCTGGCAGCGCTGCTGCTGTATGCGGTGGCGCCGGATGCCTCCAGCGCGGGATACCGGGGCATCCTGCGTTCTCTGTTCAGTGGTGTCGTGCTGCTGCGCGCAACGCAGGAATGCCTGCGCGTGCTCCGGCCGCAGTTCGGGCGCGCCCTGATCGCTTCGGTGCTGCTGCCGGTGGGGCTGGTGGGCCTGTTCCTGCTGGTGCGTGGCCTGCTGGTCATGGCCTTTCCGCAGCGGGTTGGCAGCACGGAGATGGATGGCAGCCTGATGGCGCAGACGCTGTGGCCCCTGCTGGTGGGCGCGCTGCTGATCAACCTGTCCATGATTGGCCTGGCGCTGACGCGGCTGGTGCTGCGCGCGCGCGACTTGGCTAACCGTGATGGCTTGACCGGCGCGCACAACCGGCGCGCCGCCACCGACGCCCTGGAATCCGAGCGCAAGCGCATGCTGCGCGGCGGCCCGGCGTTTGCCGTCATTCTCTTCGACCTGGACCATTTCAAGCAGATCAACGACCGCCTGGGCCATGCCGCAGGCGACGCCGCGCTCAAGCATGCTGCAAACACCGTAGGTGCCGCCTTGCGCCAGCAAGACCTGCTGGCGCGCTTTGGCGGCGAGGAGTTCATGGTGCTGCTGCCCATGACCGATCTGGCCGGTGCTGCCCAGATGGCCGAGCGGCTGCGGCTGGCGCTGGTGCAGGCGCCCCTGCCCTGGGCCGCGCAGGCGCATGCACAGGCGCTGGCGCTGAGAGCCAGTTTTGGCGTGGCCCTGGCCCACAGCCCGCCGGACAGCGATGACGCGCTGCTCAAGCGTGCCGATCAGGCCTTGTACGCCGCCAAGGCCGGTGGCCGCAACCAGGTGGTCACGGAGGCGGTAGCGTCATGAACCTGGCGTTCAACGCCATCACGCTGTACCAGGCCGGGGGCCTGCTGATGGGGGTATCTGCGCTGGCTTGGCTGGTGGTGGGCCTGCTGTTGCGCATCATGCCGGCCGTGACCCTGCGCATGGCCGGTGCCGACGTGCTGCTTGGCATGTCCGTGCTGCTGATCGCGCGGCGCGGGCAGGGCAGCCTGGATGGCCTGGCCATCCACGGCGTGGGCCTGACCACGGTGCTGGCCTACATCGTGCTCAGCAATGCCTTGCATGTGATGCTGGGGCGTGCGGCCACGCTGCGCCGGCACGCGGCCCTGCTTGGGGTGATGCTGTTGGCCAGCCTGTTCAACGCCTGGCATGCCGACCCTCTGCTGATCGTGACGCTGGCCACCACGCTGGTGGCGGGGCTATTGCTGCTGCAGATGTGCCGCGACATCGCCGCCGGTTTGCGCGGCGAGTTCACGCGCTGGGCTGGCTTGCTGCTGGCCGCGCCCTTCGGCCTGGGCGGCCTGGTTTACCTGGCACGCGGTGCCGTGGTGCTCCTGGGCCAGGCGGGCACCCCGCAGGCCCCGTTGCCGCTGCAGGGCAGCCCGGCGACGATTTTCTTCATCATGTTCTTCGTGCTGGGCATCAACGCCTGCCTGGTGGGCATCAGCATTGGCCGCATGGTGATGCGCATCCACAAGCTGGCCCAGCACGACGGCTTGACCGGCGTCTACAACCGCCGCGCCATGGACCAGCGCCTCACCGCCGAGCGCCACCGGCTGCGGCGCGGCGGCCAGCCATTTGCGCTGCTGATGGCGGACCTGGACCACTTCAAGCGCATCAACGACAGCCTAGGCCACGCCGGCGGCGATGCCGCGCTGAAGCATGCAACGGCGCTGCTTGGCAGCGACCTGCGCGACATCGACGTGCTGGGCCGCTATGGCGGCGAGGAGTTCATGCTGCTGCTGCCCATGACCGGGCAGGACGGTGCCGCCTTGGCGGCAGAGCGGCTGCGCTCGGCGCTGGCCAGCCACCCGCTGCAATGGGAAGGCCGGCCGGTGTCCATCACTGCCAGTTTTGGCGTGGCGGTGGCGACGCTACCCCACGAAAGCAATGACAGCTTGTTGCAGCGGGCAGATGCGGCGCTGTACCGCGCCAAGGCCAGCGGGCGTAACGCCGTGGTGATGGCGCCAGCCTGATAGCGCCTCGTGCAGCATTGCGAGCGAGCCTTCAAGCCCGCGCCAGCACCCGTTCCGGCCGGTAGCGGTCAAATCGCGGCCGTATCAGCGCCACCAGCATGGCCACGCCGGTGTACAGGCCGGTCAGCTGGGTCAGGTCTATCAATTCTTCCTCGCTGAAGTGGGCGCGCGCCTGGTCATACACCACGTCGGGCAGTTGCAGCCCTGGCACCAGTGCGTCCACCAGCGCGCAGGCGCTTAGCTGGCGCGGGTTCCACAGCGCGGCGTCCAGCTGCGGCTGACGCACATCGTTGATCTGCGCGGTTGACAGCCCCATGCGCGCCGAGATGGTCTGCACGTGCAGGTTGAACTCATAGTCGTTGCGTGCCGCCACGCAGGTGCGCAGGATCACGGTTTCGCGCAGGTCCTTCTCCAGCGTGCGGCGGTCCAGCAGGCCGGTGGGGCCTATCCAGCCCGAATCGACCATGAAGCCGAACAGGCCGGCGTTGCGCGCCACGCTCAAGAACAGTTGCGGCGCCGGCATGCCCGGCGGCAGCAGCCTGGCCATTTGTGTGGCCAGTGGGCCGGTGAGCGGCTCGCTGGCCGGTTGGATGCGGGGGGTGGGGTCGTGCATTGCGTTGCTCCATGCTTCTGAAAAAGAAGCAATGCTAACCCAAATGCTGCTAAAGTAGAAGCATGCAGGACATTCCCGTCAAAGCCGCCCGGCAAACGCAAAATGCCAAGGACGGCATCAACGCCGCCATCGCGCTGTTCCACAAGCGCTGGAGCATGCGCATCCTGTGGGAGTTGCGCGAGCGGCCGGCCACCTTTCGCGCGCTGCAAGAGGCCTGCTCGGAGTTGTCATCCTCGGTGTTGAACGTGCGCCTGTCCGAGCTGCGTGAGGCGCAGTTGGTGGAGCACACGGCCGGCCAGGGCTACGCGCTGACCGATTGGGGTCGCGAGCTGCTGGTGGCGATGCAGCCTTTCACCCAGTGGGCCGCGCGCTGGCACAAGGCCACAGCCCAGACGGGGTAGTCGCTGCATGGCCCGCATGCTTCTTGCTTGGCACCCTGCAAGCCGGCGTGGCTGGCATGCACGGCCCCAACACACAGGACACTCATGAGTTCACTGAACTTCATCGGCGGCGAAAAAGGCGGCGTGGGCAAATCGGTGGCGGCCCGGGTGCTGGCGCAGTATTTCATTGACAAGGGCCTGCCCTTCACGGGTTTCGACACCGACCGCTCGCACACCTCGTTCACCCGTTTCTATGCCGACTATGCCGCACCGGTGGTGGTGGACAGCTACGAAGGCCTGGACGCCATTGCCACGGTGTTTGAGGACCTGCCTGCGCAGGGCCGGCAACCCAGCGTCATCGTGGACCTGGCCGCGCAGACCGCCGCGCCGCTGGCGCGCTGGATCCGGGATTCCGACCTGCTGGCGTTGCTGGCCAGCATGGGCATCACCGTGAACTTCTGGCACGTGGCCGATGCGGGCAAGGATTCCGTCGATCTGCTGGACCGCCTGGTTGCCACCTACGGCGCCGGCCCCAACTACATCGTGGTGAAAAACCACGGCCGGGGCAGCGATTTTTCGCAGCTGGACGCCTCACCTGCGATGAAGAAGGCGCTGGCCCTGGGCGGCCGGGTCATCAGCCTGGCGCCGTTGCACGAAGCCAGCATGCGCAAGATAGACCGCCAGAACGCCAGCTTCTGGGCCGCCTGCAATGCCCGCGATGGCGACGACGCGCTGGGCATGCTGGAGCGCCAGCGCGTGAAGACCTGGCTGAAGGGCGCCTACGCCACCCTGGACGGGCTGCCTTTGTGAGCCAGCCATGCTAGCGCTGCGCGGTCTGGCCCTGCTGCTGCTGCTGCAAGCGGCCGGCGAGGGCCTGACGCACGCGCTGGCGCTGCCGTTCCCAGGCCCGGTGGTGGGCATGCTGTTGGTGCTGCCGGCGCTGCAACTCACCTGGGTGCGCGAGCCGGTGGCGGCGACGGCTGAGCTGCTGCTGTCGCACCTGTCGCTGCTGTTCGTGCCGGTGGGGGTGGGCGTGATCACCCACCTGGCGCTGGTGTCGCGTTACGGCTGGCAGTTGCTGCTGGTCATCGTGCTGTCCACCTGGGTCGGCTTGGCTGTCACGGCGCTGGTGCTGCGCGCGCTGTTGCCCGCTGCCGACGAAGAACAGAAAGGGGAGGGCGACCATGGCTGACTTCGTGCAGCTGTGGGTCTACCTGGCCTCCACGCCGTTGTTTGGCCTGACGGCCACGCTGGCCACTTACGTGCTGGCCCAGGCTGCCTATGAGCGCACCGGGCGCGCGCCCTGGGCCAACCCGGTGCTGTGGTCGGTGGTGTGCATAGGCTGCGTACTGCTGCTCACCCGCACGCCTTACCCCACCTATTTTGCCGGCGCGCAGTTTGTGCATGTACTGCTGGGGCCGGCGGTGGTGGCCCTGGGCTGGCCGCTGTGGCAGCGCCGCGCCGAGGTGCGCAAACGGGGCCTGGCGCTGGTGCTGGCGGCGCTGGCCGGTGGCACGGCGGCGGCCGGCAGCGCATGGATGATCGGCTGGGCGCTGGATTTGCCGCACGAGGTGCTGCATTCGCTGGCGCCCAAATCGGTGACGGCGCCGGTGGCCATGGGCATTGCCGAGCGCATCGGGGGCGTGCCGGCGCTGGCGGCGGTGTTCGCGGTGGTCACCGGCCTGGTGGGCGCCTTGTCGGGCCGCTACCTGTTCAACCTGTTGGGCATACGCAGCTGGGCGGTGCGCGGTTTCGCGCTGGGCACGGCCTCGCACGGCATAGGTGCGGCACGGGCGCTGCAGGTGCACCCCGATGCCGGCGCCTATGCCGGCATGGCGCTGGGCCTGCAGGTGCTGCTGGCGGCGCTGCTGATGCCGCTGGCGTTTCGCTGGCTGGGGATTTAGCCCCAGCCCATTGTTTCAGGCCTGCACTTCCAGCCACCAGGGGTTGCCGGCGTGGGGGGCGCGCAGGTCCAGCCGTTCGCCCATCATGGGCGTGCTCATGGCCACGCAGCGGTTCCAGGCCAGCGTCATCAGGCGGTCGAAGGGCTCGTGCCAGGCGTGCATTGCCAGATCGAAGGTGCCGTTGT
This sequence comes from Hylemonella sp. P2_B10, assembly GCF_056404875.1. Lineage (NCBI taxonomy): Bacteria > Pseudomonadati > Pseudomonadota > Betaproteobacteria > Burkholderiales > Comamonadaceae > Hylemonella > Hylemonella sp. P2_B10. Next base: position 702,564 of record NZ_JBFUDE010000002.1, on the reverse strand, counting down.
GGATGGGCAGCAACCAGCGTCCGCGCAGGTCCAGGTGGGCCTGCAGCGTCTCCTCCGGCTGCATGTGCACATAGGGCCACCGGGCGTCGTAGGCACCGGTTTCCAGCAGCGTGACGTCAAACGGACCGTACTTGTCGCCAATCTGCTTGAAGCCGTCGAAGTAACCGGTGTCGCCGCTGAAGAACACGCGCAGCGCATCGTCCTGGATCACCCACGAAGCCCACAGCGTCTGGTTGCCGTCCTTCAGGCTGCGGCCGGAGAAGTGCTGGGCCGGCGTGGCAGTCAGGCGCAGGCCGCCTGCCTGCGTGGTCTGCCACCAGTCCAGTTGGCGCACCTTGCCGGCGTCCACCCCCCAGGCCACCAGCCGGTCGCCCACGCCCAGCGGCGTGATGAAGTGGCGCGTCTTGCCGGCCAATTGCAGGACGGCGTCGCGGTCCAGATGGTCGAAATGGTCGTGCGACAGGATCACGCCTTCAATCTCCGGCAGCTCGCTGATGGCGATGGGTGGCGCGTGAAAGCGCCTGGGGCCGGCCCACTGGACCGGGAACGCGCGCTCGGAAAACACCGGGTCCGTCAGCCAGAAGCCGCCGCGCAGCTTCAGCAGCAGCGTGGAGTGGCCCAGCCGGTACAGGCTGCCGTCCGGCGCGGCCAGCAGGGCGTCGCGGGTCAGCGCCTGCACCGGGATGCTGCCGGCCGGTACCGTGTTGGACGGCTTGTTGAACACCATGTCCCAGATCAGCTTCGCCGTCTGGCCCAGGGTGGTGGCCGGCGGCGGCGTCAGGTTGCGGAACTTGCCGTCGCGCCATTGCGGCGAGCTGCTGTAATCGGGGGCCTGCGCGGGGCAGGGCAGGGTGCGGCTGGGGGATGAGGAGAAGGCCATGGCAGTGCTTTCTGAACAGGGTTCCAGGAATTACACTGCACAGTGTAGTGTAGTTATTTATAAAAGTAAACTGACCAGTGTAAAATTGGCGCATGACCGCCGATGACGCCGACAACCCCAGCACCGAGCGCTTGACCGACCGCAAGCGCCAGGCCATCGTGCAGGCGGCGATTGCCGAGTTCCGCGCCAACGGCTTTGACGCCACCAGCATGGACAAGGTGGCCGCCAGTGCAGGCGTCTCCAAGCGCACGGTGTACAACCACTTCCCCAGCAAGGAGGCGCTGTTCGCCGAAATCCTGCGCCAGCTGTGGCAAAGCAGCCAGGCCCAGCCGGACCCGGCCTATGACCGCGAGCGCCCACTGGACGAGCAACTGCGCGAGCTGCTGCAGCGCAAGATGCGCATGCTGGACGACGTCAACTTCATCGACCTGTCGCGCGTGGCGATTGCCGAAGTCATCCACTCGCCTGAGCGCGCGCGCGACATGGTGGCCCGCCTGGGTGACCGCGAAGAGGGGCTGACCGTGTGGCTGCGCGCCGCCGTGACGGACGGCCGGCTCAAACCCGTGGACCCGGTGTTCGCGGCCCACCAGTTGCACGGCCTGGTCAAAGGCTTCGCGTTCTGGCCCCAGGTCACGCTGGGCCAGCCGCCGTTGACGCCTGAGCAGCAGCAGCAGGTGGTGGAAACCGCGGTGCAGATGTTCCTGGGCTACTACACGGCCTGAGTTTGCGCGGGGCCTTGGGGTAAAGTTGCCTTCAGGAGGCGCCCTGGCCATGAACCCACAACTCACCGCCCTGGCACGTGAACTGGGGTTAGACCAACCCGAGCACGAGGCCCTGCGCTTGGCGTTTTGCAGTGCCTGCGGCGAACGGGTGCGCCACCTGCTGGAGCAGGCCGACGCCCGCACCTGCCTGGACGTGCTGCGTGACTTCGTCGCCGGCCGCACCGACCGGGCCAGTTACGAGCAGGCACGCCAGGACATTGCCCGCATCGCCAACAGCCACAAAGGCTCGCCCTCGATAGACGGCACCGACCACGCCGCTGTGTCCGCCACCTATGCGGTGGCCGCCGCGCTTGCGGCCAAGGCGCTGGACGCCGCCAGCTACAGCGCTTATGCCGTCGTCTATGCGTATGGCCGCTATGCGGTCAACGACCCGTCGGCGTTTGATGGCGAATTTGCTTGGCAGGTCGAGACCTTGCAGGCGCTGGCCATCGCGCTCGGGTTCAAGAACGTCGCCGCAAATCCCGCGTGAACGGGAATTCCTTGCTGCCTTGCACATCGATCGCGGGCGGCAGGGCGGCGAGCTTGCCCGGCGTGTGCCCCATCGGCCAGAAGCGCGCCAGGCGGCGGCTTTCGGCCTCGAAGGCATTCACCGGGAAGCTGTCGTAACTGCGCCCACCCGGGTGCACCACGTGGTACTGGCAGCCGCCTACCGAGCGCTGCATCCAGGTGTCCACGATGTCGAACACCAGCGGTGCGTGCACGCCTATGCTGGGGTGCAGGGATGACGGCGGGTTCCAGGCCTTGTAGCGCACGCCGGCGACAAACTCGCCGGCAGTGCCGGTGTTTTGCATGGGCAGTGGCGCGCCATTGCAGGTGATGGCGTAGCGGCTGGGGTTCATGCCGGTGGCGCGCACCTCGATGCGTTCCAGCGACGAATCCACATAGCGCGCGGTGCCGCCGGGGGCACCTTCCTCGCCCATCACATGCCAGGGCTCTAATGCGTTGCGCAGCGTCAGCTCAATGCCGCTGCACGCCACCTGGCCCACCAGCGGGAAGCGGAATTCGAAATGCGGCGCGAACCAGGCGTGGTCGAACGCATAACCGGCCTGCTGCATCTCGGTGATGATGTCGTCGAAGTCCATCTTGATGAACGTGGGCAGCAGCATGCGGTCATGCAGCTCGGTGCCCCAGCGCGTCACCGGCACGCTGTAGGGCGTGTCCCAGAAGCGCGCCACCAGCGCGCGCATCAGCAACTGCTGGGCGATGCTCATGCGCGCGTGCGGCGGCATCTCGAAGGCGCGCAGCTCCAGCAGGCCCAGGCGGCCGGTGGCCGAGTCGGGCGAGTACATCTTGTCGATGGAGAACTCGCTGCGGTGTGTGTTGCCGGTGACGTCGATCAGGATGTTGCGCAGCGTGCGGTCCACCAGCCAAGGCGGCATGCTCTGGCCATAGACCTGGCGGTTGCGGCGGATTTCCTGCAGCGCGATTTCCAGCTCGTACAGCTGGTCGTTGCGCGCCTCGTCCACCCGGGGCGACTGGCTGGTGGGGCCGATGAACATGCCACTGAACATGTAGCTCAACGACGGGTGGTTGTGCCAGTACAGCAACAGGCTGGCCAGCAGTTCGGGGCGGCGCAGGAAGGGGCTGTCGGTGGGCGTGGCGCCGCCCAGCACGAAGTGGTTGCCGCCGCCGGTGCCGGTGTGGCGGCCATCGGTCATGAACTTCTCGGCCGACAGGCGCGACTCGAACGCCGCGTTGTACAGGAACTCGGTGTGCGTCACCAGCTCGTGCCAGTTGTTGGCGGGATGGATGTTGACCTCGATGACGCCGGGGTCGGGTGTCACGGCCAGCAATTTCAGGCGCGGGTCGCGCGGCGGCGGGTAGCCTTCCAGCACGATCTTCACGCCCTGCGCCTGCGCCGTGGCTTCCAGCGCGGCCAGCAGGTCCAGGTAGTCTTCCAGCCGCTCCAGCGGCGGCATGAAGACGTAGATGACGCCGTATTTCTCGCCCACCGCCTCCGCCTTGGGGCCGTTGGCACGGCGCGGGTCGCGCACCTCCACGCACAGCGCGGTGCGGGTGATCCAGTGGGCGGACTCGAAGCGGTCGGGCACGCGCACAAAGCCCTCAGGCTGTGACTGCGTCACCGACTGGGCATTGGCCGACACATCGCCCGCGCCGCTGGGCGAACCCATGCCAGACTGCATGCGGCGCGCGGCTTCGGGTTGCGGGCCGCTGCCTGACAGGTAGGACGGCGTGCCGGTCCCCGGGGCTTGCCGCGTCCCAACCGCCGGTGCACCCGCAAGCCCGCTGTAGCGGGCGAAATAGCTGCCGGCAGGGGCCAGCGCCGCGCGTGGCGCGCTGGGGTCCTGCTCCACCATGTAGGGGTAGTCGGCCTGGCTGGCCCAGGGCAGCGAATCCAGCGGCAGGCGGTAGCCCATGGGCGAGTCGCCCGGCATCAGGTACATGCGCTCGTCGCGGAAGAACCAGGGGCCGGTGACCCAGGTGGGGCCGCCCAGGCGCGGGCCGTTGGCCACGGCGACAGGCAGCACATAACCCACCACGGTGTCCAGCTTCTGCTCGAACACCCGGCGCAGGCGGGCACGCTCCATCTCGTCGTCCAGCTTGGACTGGAACGGGTCCACGTTGACCGGCAGGCGGCGCTCGCGCCACAGGTAGTACCAGGTGTCCTCATAGCCAGGCTGGATGTACTGGCTGCTCAGGTTCAGCCTGGCCGTCAGGCCGACGATGAAGCGCTGTGCATCCGCGCTGGTGTAGTGGCTGGGGTCGCGCTCGTCGGCAAACAGCGCCGGGTTGCGCCACACCGGCTGGCCATCGGCGCGCCAGTAGATGCCCAGCGCCCAGCGCGGCAACTGCTCGCCGGGGTACCACTTGCCCTGGCCGAAGTGCAGGAAACCGCCGCGGCCGTATTCGTCGCGCAGCTTCTTGGTCAGCTCGGTGGCAAAGCCGCGTTTGGTGGGGCCCAGCGCATCGGTGTTCCACTCGGCCGCGTCGCGGTCGCCCACGGCCACGAAGGTGGGCTCGCCACCCATGGTCAGGCGCACATCGCCGGCCTGCAACTGCTCGTCCACCTGGTCGCCCAGCGCCATGACCTTGGCCCACTGCTCCTCGGTGTAAGGCTTGGTGACGCGGGGCGACTCGTAGATGCGCGTCACCTGCATGTGGTGGGCGAAGGTCACCTCGGCCTTGTCCAGTGCGCCCTCTATGGGCGCGGCGCCGGCCGGCTGCGGCGTGCAGGCCAGCGGCACATGGCCTTCGCCGGCCAGCAGGCCCGAGGTGGCGTCCAGCCCTATCCAGCCGGCGCCGGGCAGGTAGACCTCGCACCAGGCGTGCAGGTCGGTGAAGTCCACCTCGGTGCCGCTGGGGCCGTCCAGCGACTTGACGTCGGGTTTCAGCTGTATCAGGTAGCCGGAGACGAAGCGCGCCGCCAGCCCGCAGTGGCGCAACAGTTGCACCAGCAGCCAGCCGGAGTCGCGGCAGGAGCCGGAGGCCAGCTTCAGTGTTTCCTCGGGTGTCTGCACGCCCGGCTCCATGCGGATCAGGTACTTGATGTCCTGGCTCAACTGGTGGTTCAGCGCCACCAGGAAGTCGATGGTGCGGCGCTCGCGCCGGTCCACCTTGTCCAGGTAGGCTTTCAGCAGCGGTGTCAGCGGTTCCATGGCCAGGTAGGGCGCCAACTCCAGGGCCACCAGCGGCTCGTACTTGAACGGGAACTTCTCCGCTGCGGGCTCAAGGAAGAAATCGAACGGGTTGTACACCGCCATCTCCACCACCAGGTCCACGGTGACCTTGAATTCCCGGGTTTTCTCCGGAAACACCAGGCGCGCCTGGTAGTTGGCAAACGGGTCCTGCTGCCAGTTGATGAAGTGCTGCGCCGGCTCCACCTTCAGCGAATACGAGATGACGTGGCTGCGGCTGTGCGGCGCCGGGCGCAGCCGCACCACGTGCGGCCCGAGGTTGATCGGCCTGTCGTACTGGTAGTGCGTGACGTGGTTCAGGGCGACGTGGATGGACATGGGCTGTCTTCTCGGTAGGAGGGCGGGGCCGGGGCTGTCAGTGGCTGATGGTGAGCTTACGCAATTTCCACGCCAATTCAGCTTGCGGGTGGCAATTCATAGCTGAAATCATAGAAATGCTGGTCGGTTTCGATGCGTATGCCCAGGTGGCCGCTGATGCCCGTCAACGCGCCGGTGCCGGAGTCGGGCACCACGGTGACCATCAGCGTGGGCACGCCACGGTTCATGGTGCCGCTGTGCTGCAAGGCGAAGCTGCCGTCCCGGCCCTGCAGGTTGCCGCTGACGCGCTCCATGGCCACATAGCCGGCCGAGCCCTTGACCTCCGTGCCGACCGCCAGCATGTGGCCGCTGCTGCTGGCCTGCAGCGGGCCGTGGAACTGCTTGCTGATGGACAGGAGGCCGACCACCGCGTCGGCGTTCTTGTCGCCGCTTTGCTGGGGGGTAAGCTTGACTTCAAAGTGGCCGCTGACCTGGGGCATGAGATTTTCCTTGTGTGTGCTGCAGATGGTGTGGGCGGCTCAGCGCAACTCCTTGCGCACCACCAGTTTCAGGCCGGACCAAACTTCGTCCACCGCGCAGACCTTGATGTCCACCCAGCCCAGCGGCAAGGCCAGTTCGCGCACCGTGTCCTCGGTGACGTCTGTCTGTACTTTAGCCGCCTTCTTGGGCCACGAGACCCAGACCACGCCCTCGGGGTTGAGCAACTGGCGGTACTGCGCCAACAGCTGGCCCAACTCCGCGCGGCTGGTGGTGAACAGATGCAGCAGCGTGGTGCTGGCCGAGGGCTGGGTGGCCAAGGCCACGTCCGCAGGCAGTGGCGCCAGCAGGTCCATCAGGTGCGCGGGCGCGTTGACATGCACCAGCCGGCAGCCGGGCTTGATGCCCAGTTTGCCGGCCAGCGGTGTGCCTGAGTAGCCTGCCATGGTGGATACGTGGCCGCTGTCAGGCGGGGCTGGCGGCCACGGCCGCGCCGGCCATGCTGTGGTGCTGCAAGTCGCGCAGACAGGCCAGCGCCTGCTGCGCCAGTTCCACCGGCACGAACAAGTGGTCGTGGCAGGCGGCGGCCAGCACATTGCAGGAGATGCCGGCTTGCACCAGCGCCGTGGCGACGGCGGCGGTCAGGCCCACGGCATGCAGGTCGGAGTGCACGTTCAGGGTGATCCAGGCGGCGCGAAACAGCACAGGCAGGCCGTCCTGGGCCGCAGCGGCTTCGTCCAGCACCAAGGTCAGGCCCTCAGCCTCGCGGAAAGTGGCCAATGGCGTGAGTGAGGCCACGGTCGCCAGGCTGGTATCCAACGGCAGGCGCACGAACACCTGGACGCCCGGGTTCAGCTGGGGCTCCAGGGTCTGCAGCAACTGGTCAAGGTCGCGCACCGCTTGGTTGGCCATGGGCGGATGCTAGCATTGCCAGATGACAGGCTATGCGACCACTTCGGCAGCCCTGGGTTTTGCGCTGTTTGCCACGCCCATAGGCCACTGCGGCATCGCCTGGGGTGAGCGCGGTCTGGTGGGGGTGCAACTGCCCGGTGCCGGCGAGGCGCAGACGCGTGCGCGCATGCGGCACAGCTTTCCCGATGCGCCGCAGGCCACGCCGCCTGACCACGTGCAGCAGGCCATCACCCGCATCACCGCGCTGCTACAGGGTGCGCGCGACGATCTGCAGGATCTGGTGCTGGACATGCAGGGCGTGCCCCCCTTTCACCAGCGCGTTTACGCGCTGGCGCGCGCCATACCACCCGGGCGCACGCTGACCTATGGCGAGATGGCGGCCCACCTGGGCGAGCCCGGCGCCGCCCGCGCCGTGGGCCAGGCATTGGGTGCCAACCCGTTCGCGCCGGTGGTGCCCTGCCACCGGGTGCTGGCCGCCGGCTCCCGCTCGGGCGGGTTTTCCGCACCTGGCGGGGTAGACACCAAGCTGCGCATGCTGCAGATCGAGCGCGCGCGGATGGGTGGTGAGCCGGGTTTGTTTGACGAGGATTGAGGCCTGGCTTTGCCGCCGGGCCGCCCCCAGGTAAAACGCGGCTTCCTCGTGAGCTGAAGCCCGCGCTCTTAGCCTGCCGGTGCAGGCTTCAGTTATTCCACTCAGTCAGGCCTTCACGCTGATACAGCGTTTGCCAGCTGGGCCGCGCGCGCACGCGTTGGGCCAATTCTTTCAACGCCGGCCATTCCAGCGCCGGGTGGGGCATGTTGCGCGACCAGCGCATCAACATGGTCAGCAGCAGGTCGGCGCCAGAGAACTGCTGGCCCAGCAGGTAGGGGCCGTGGGCTGCCAGGTGGGCGTCCAGCCGGTCCCACACGCTTTCGATCTTGCGTTGCAGCGCGGCGCGCAGTTCGGGTGGGTGCTCTGCACAGCCCAGGTCGTTCGGGTAGAACCACAGCCGGTAGGTGGAGGCCAGCGTGTTGCTCAGGTAGGTGATCCACTGGTACCAGGCCTCGCGCTGCGGCGTGCCCACGGCGGGCGCCAGCGCGCTGTCGGGGTGGCGTTCGGCCAGCAGCATCAGCAGGCCGGCGGATTCGGTGATGACGCGGCCATCGATCAGCAGCGTGGGCACCACGCCATGCGGGTTCAGTTTCAGGTAGGCGGGGGCGTGCTGCTCTTTGGCGTCCAGGTTCAACTTGACCAGTTCGTGCGGCGCGCCGATTTCCAGCAGGGCCAGGTGCACCACCATGCTGGCGCTGCCGGGGGAGTAGTAGAGGGTGTACATGGGCGTTATTGTGGCGGCAATTTGCGTGACACTGCGCGGGCCGTGTGGGGACGCAGCCCGCCCGGCATGCCGCTCAGGGCGGCAGTATTTCGGGGCTGCGTGCATCCCATTGGCGCAGCACCTCGGCATAACCATGGCGGGGTTGCCAGCCCAGTTCGCGCTGTGCCAGCGCCGAGTCGTAGACGCGGTCCACGCGGGCCGGTAGCGGCCAGCCACGTTCGGTGAACGCTTGCACCAAGGCCGGTGCGCGCTGGCGCAGCACTGCCGGCGCGTCGCTCGTCAGTCCCGCCGCGTCTTCAGGCAGGAACGGTGTTGCGCCGGACACCACATAGCCCCGGTAGCCGGGCTGTGACTGCGCCAAGGCCAGCACATGGGCAACTGCCACGTCGCGCGCGTCCACCCCCCGGTGCAACCGGTAGACAGCCATCAGCGGCGCGGCCTCGGGGAAGCAACGCGACATGCGCAGCACGGTGACGGCCAAGCCCTCCCGTTCGGCCGCGTCGCGCAGCACCTGCTCGGCGGCCAGCTTGCTGCGGTGGTAGATGGTCTTGGGTTGAGGGTCTGTGGCCTCGGTCACCCAGGCCGCGCGGCCGTCCGGCGTGGGCATGGCGCCGTACAGCGCGGTGGTGCTGGTGAACACGAAGCGTTGCACGCCGAGTTGCAAGGCCAATGTGGCCAGGTTGCGCGTGGCCTGCACGTTGACACGTTCAAACTCGGCGTCGGCCATGGTGCCCACATGGGGTGCGTGCAACGCGGCGCTGTGGACGACGGCTTGCACACCTTCCAAGGCGGCGCGCAGCGGCGCCAGGTCGGTTATGTCGGCCAGCAGCGTGGTGTGGGGGGATGGCAGCCGGTCCAGGCCCAGCACCTGGTGGCCGTCCTGGCGCAGCTGGGCGCAGATGGCGCCACCTATGCGGCCAGAGGAGCCAGTGATCAGCACTTTCACGTCAGGCGTCGCCTTTCTTTGGCCCGGCCGGCTGGTTGTAGACGTCCGGGGCGTAGCGCTCCATCAGCGTTTCTGGCTTCAGCGGTGCCGTGAAGCCGAATTGCGCGTACAGCGCATGGGCGTCGCGCGTGGCCAGCGTGAAGCGCCGCAGGCCTTGTAAATCGGCATGGTGCAACACCGCCTGCATCAGCGCCTTGCTGTGGCCCTGGCCCCGGTGTTCGGGCAGCACGAACACATCCACCAGGTTGGCGAAGGTGGCGCGGTCGGTGACCACGCGCGCAAAGGCAATCTGGTCGGGCCCCAGGAAACCGCCGAAGCACAGGGAATGCGCCATCGCCCGTTGCAGCGTGGCCAACGGGATGCCCCAGGCCCAGGTGGACTGTTGCGACAGGAAACGGTGGATCAGCGCGACGTCCATGTCGGCTGGGTTGCTGCTGATGCGCAGACGGGGCGCGGGTGTGGTCATGGTGGCGTTTGTACCGGTCAGCGTGGCTCGGCAGTGGACAGCCACCAGCCTTCGCCCATGCACCAGGCGCTGGCGTCCGGTGGCGTGCCACGGTGCAACGAGCGCACCGTGTGTATGGGTTGGCCCTGGACCGCCTGCGCCAGTGAGCGCGCCATGGCCTGGTCACGCGCGCCTGCGCAGGCGATGAAGGACACGCGGGCCAGCAGTTGGGCGGCATACACGTCCTGGCGCTCCCCAAGCCGGGTGATCAGCGGCATGCAGCCGAAGCCTTCGTCCGGCGTCAGCGGGAACACCAGGCGGCCGCCGGGCTTCAGGGCGTCCAGCCAGGCGGGCAGCGGGTGGGTGGCGCCGGCGTTCACATAGACGACATCGGCGCGTGGCAGCGCGCCGCTGCTGCCGGAAGCGCTGGCCACCCGCACCTGCTTCAGCTTGGCCAGGTTGACGCTGGCGCGTTGGGCCAGATCGGCCTCGATCTCATAGGCGATCACCTGGCCGGTGGGGCCCACCAGCTCGGCCAGGATGGCCGTGTAGTAACCAGTGCCGGCGCCAATGTGCAGCACCGTCTCGCCCGGCACAGGCGCGCAGGCCGCCAGGCAGCGCGCATGCAGGCTGGGCTGGCCGTTGTTGATGCCGCGCTCGGGTGCCAGCCCCACCAGCACGTCTTGGTACAGCAGGGCCGGGTCGGCAGACACCGTGGGGATGTAGCTCGCGCCGGCATAGATGGGCCAGGGGCCGGGGCCCAGGTAGTCCTCGCGCGCCACGCTGGAAAAGGCGGCGGTCAGCCGCGCGTCCTGCGCACCCGTGCCGCCCACCACCAGTTGGGCGTAGAAGTCGCGGTGCTGTTGCAGCGTGGTGGCCAAATGGCTCTCCCCGGATGTGTGGATGTGGTGCGAATTCTAGTGATCCGCCACGTTAGCATGGGGTGTGCGTGAGCCTTCCGCTGCCCCTTCAGCCGTTCTCCCCAGCGCAGCCACCGCCAGTCTGGTGGTGCTGATGTTGCCCGCCTTGCTGGCCTGGGTGGTCGGCACAGCCGCGCAGCTGTTTCAGCCCAGCTTGTCCGGTGCCGGAACCTATGCTGTGCTGGTGGTGGGGGCAGTGGTGCTGGCCGCTCTGGCGGTGGGGCTGCTGCGTAGGCACAGACCGGTCTGGGCGGCTGGCCTGTGCATGGCGTTGGGCGTGGCACTGCTGGCCTTTGCGCTGACCGGCCTGCGTGCTGCCAGCTTCCAGGCCGCTGCCATGCCGAGCGCCCTGGAGGGGCGTGACCTGCGGGTGGTCGGCGTGGTAGCCGCCATGCCGCAGCGCAATGACGCTGCGCTGCGCTTTCGCCTCGATGTGGAGTCCGCCACGCTGGATGGCCAGGCCGTGCCTTTGCCTTCGGGCATCTACCTGTCCTGGTACTACGGCGCGCTGTATGGCGCCCCTGGCGGTGGCGGTGGTACCGGTGGCACCCTGCGGCCTCCGGCCCTGCAGGCTGGCGAGCGCTGGCTGCTGACAGTGCGGCTGAAGGCGCCGCACGGCGGCGCCAACCCGCATGGCTTTGATTTCGAGCTGTGGATGTGGGAGCAGGGTCTGCAGGCCACCGGTTACGTGCGCGCCGGGCCGCACGACGCGCCGCCGCAGCGCCTGGGGCAAACCGGCGGGCACCCGCTGGAGCGCGCGCGCCAGCGGGTGCGGGATGCGATCTTCCAGCACCTGGCCGCCCGCCCGACGGGCGCGCCTGAGGATGCCGATGAAGACTTCGGCCGCCAGTTGCGCGAGCAGGCGCGCCGCGCCGGTGTGGTGGCCGCGCTGGTGGTGGGCGACCAGAGCGCGATAGACCGCGCGGATTGGGACGTGTTCCGCGCCACCGGGGTGGCGCACCTGGTCAGCATCAGTGGGCTGCACATCACGATGTTTGCCTGGGGCGCATCGCTGCTGCTGGGCTGGCTGTGGCGGCGCTCGGCTCGCCTGTGCCTGTGGTTGCCGGCCGTGCACGCCGGCCTGCTGGGCGGCGTGCTGCTGGCCAGCGCCTATGCGTTGTTCAGCGGCTGGGGCGTGCCCTCGCAGCGCACCATCTGCATGCTGGCCACGGTCAGCCTGCTGCGGCTGTTCGCGCTGCGCTGGCCGTGGACGCAGGTCTGGCTGCTGGCCTGCGCGGTGGTGGTGGCGCTGGACCCCTGGGCACTGCTGCAGGCCGGCTTCTGGCTCAGCTTTGTGGCCGTGGGCATCCTGTTTGCCGCTGACCCGGGCACGGGCGCCGCGCCAAACTCCGCCGGCACCCATCCGCTGCGCCGATTGTCGGCGCATGCTGGCAAGGCGTTGCGCGAGCAGTGGGTGATCACCATCGCGCTGGCGCCGCTGACGCTGCTGCTGTTCGGCCAGGTGTCGCTGGTGGGGCTGGTGGCCAATGCGCTGGCCATTCCCTGGGTCACGCTGGTGGTGACGCCGCTGGCCATGCTGGGGGTGTTGGTGGCGCCGTTGTGGGACGCCGCCGCCTGGGCGGTGCAGATGCTGGCCGGCTACCTCAACCTGCTGCTGCAATGGCCCTGGGCCACGCTGAGCATGGCGCAGGCACCCGCCTGGGCCGGCACGGTGGGTGTGCTGGGCGGCGTGCTGCTGGTGCTGCGCTGGCCCTGGCGTTTGCGGCTGCTGGGCCTGCCACTGCTGCTGCCGGCGCTGCTGTGGAGCGCGCCCACGCCGCCACCCGGTCAATTTGAGCTGTTGGCGGCCGACGTCGGCCAGGGCAATGCCGTGCTGGTGCGTACCGCCCACCACGCCTTGCTGTACGACGCCGGGCCGCGTTTCTCGCGCGAGAGCGATGCCGGCCACCGCGTGCTGGTGCCGCTGCTGCGCGCGCTGGACGTGCGGCTGGACACGCTGGTGCTGAGCCACCGCGACAGCGACCACGTGGGCGGCGCCGCCGCCGTGCTGGCCATGCAGCCGCAGGTCGAGGTGCTCAGCTCCATCGAGGATGACCACGCTTTGCGCGCCTTGCACGCCGTCAGCCGCTGTCAGGCTGGCCAGCGCTGGCAGTGGGATGGCGTGGATTTCGAGCTGCTGCACCCGCTGGCCACCGACTACGGCAGCGCGCAAAAGCCCAACGCCATGAGCTGCACGCTGCGCATCAGCAATGGCCGCCAGGCCGCCTTGCTGGCCGGTGACCTGGAGGCGTCGCAGGAGGCGCTGCTGCTGGCCCGTGCCGAGGCGGCTGGTGGCACGCTGCGCGCCGACGTGCTGCTGGCGCCGCACCACGGCAGCAAGACCTCCAGCAGCGATGGCCTGCTGGACGCGGTGACGCCGCGCTTCGTGCTGGTGCAGGCGGGCTACCGCAACCGCTTTGGCCACCCGGCGGCGCCGGTGGTGCAGCGCTATGTGCAACATCATGCCGATGTCATAGACTCGCCCCATTGTGGTGCGTCGCTGTGGCGCTCAGACCAACCCGAACAGGTGCAGTGCCAGCGCTTGGCGCAGGCCCGCTACTGGCAGCATGGTGTACCCTGAGGCAGGGGTTGGCTCAAAGCTTGCTAAGTTGGTTATGAATGGGGATGCTTATGCAGAAATTCGACGAGATGTACACCAAGCTGCCCTACGAGTTTTTCTCTGAGGGTGCCAACGTCCGCGAGCACTACAAGATCTACGACGCCTGGCTGGCCCGCCAGCCCGGCGACATGATGGCGCAGCGGCGCGAGGAGGCGGAAGTGATCTTCCGCCGGGTGGGCATCACCTTTGCCGTCTACGGCGAAAAGGACGAGACCGGCGCCGGCACCGAGCGGCTGATCCCGTTCGACCTGATTCCGCGAATCATCCCGGCCCACGAATGGGACAGCATGGAAAAAGGCCTGGTGCAGCGGGTCACCGCGCTGAACCGCTTCGTGCATGACGTCTACCACGGGCAGGAAATCCTGAAGGCCGGCGTCATCCCCACCGAGCAGGTGCTGGACAACGCCCAGTTCCGCCGCGAGATGATGGGCGTGGACGTGCCCAACCAGATCTACTCGCACATCTCGGGCATAGACATCGTGCGCGCGCCCAATGCCAAGGGTGAGGGCGAGTACTACGTGCTGGAGGACAACCTGCGCGTGCCCAGCGGCGTCAGCTACATGCTGGAAGACCGCAAGATGATGATGCGGCTGTTCCCGGCGCTGTTCAACGCGCACCGCGTGGCACCCATCGACCACTACCCTGATCTGCTGCTGGAAACCCTGCGCGCCTCCAGCCCCGCCACCACCGCCGAGCCCACCGTGGTGGTGCTGACGCCCGGCATGTACAACAGCGCCTATTTCGAGCACGCCTTCCTGGCCCAGCAGATGGGGGTGGAGCTGGTGGAGGGGCAGGACTTGTTCGTCAAGGACGGCTTTGTGTACATGCGCACCACCCGCGGCCCCAAGCGGGTGGACGTGATCTACCGCCGTGTGGACGACGATTTCCTGGACCCCAGCGTGTTCCGCCCCGGCTCCACGCTGGGTTGCGCCGGGTTGCTGGATGTGTACCGCAGCGGCCACGTCAGCATCTGCAACGCGGTGGGCACCGGCGTGGCGGACGACAAGTCCATCTACCCCTACGTGCCCAAGATGATCGAGTTCTACCTGGGCGAGAAACCCATCTTGAACAACGTGCCCACCTACATGTGCCGCGACAAGGAAGACCTGGCCTACACGCTGGCCAACCTGAAGGACCTGGTGGTCAAGGAAGTGCACGGCGCCGGCGGCTACGGCATGCTGGTGGGGCCGGCCGCCACCAAGGCCGAGATCGAGGATTTCCGCAAGGCACTGGAGGCCAACCCCAGCGGCTACATCGCCCAGCCCACGCTCAGCCTGTCGAGCTGCCCCACCTTCGTCGAGAGCGGCATCGCGCCGCGCCACATCGACCTGCGGCCCTACGTGCTCAGCGGCAAGGAGGTGCAGATGGTGCCCGGCGGCCTGACCCGCGTGGCGCTTAAAGAGGGCTCGCTGGTGGTCAATTCGTCGCAGGGCGGCGGCACCAAGGACACCTGGATACTCGAAGACCCCACGCGGCCGCCGCCAGCGCCGCCCAAGGCGCAGTCCCAATCGCAATCCCAATCCTGGCCCGGCGGGAAGGAGTGAACCATGCTGTCACGCACCGCAGACCATTTGTTCTGGATGTCCCGCTACACCGAGCGGGCCGAAAACACCGCCCGCATGCTGGACGTCAACTACCAGGCCTCGCTGCTGCCGCAGTCCGACGCCGTGGCGCTGGTGGGCTGGCAGGGCCTGCTCAGCATCAGCGAGCTGCGCGGCAGTTACGACCAGCAGTACGACGACGTGCACGCGCGCGACGTGATGGACTTCATGGTCAAGGACGAAAGCAACCCGTCTTCCATCATGTCCTGCCTGGGCGCGGCGCGTGAAAACGCCCGTGCCGTGCGCGGCGCGCTGACCACCGAGGTGTGGGAGACGCAGAACCAGACCTGGCTGGAGGTCAAGCGCATGGTGCGCTCGGGCGAGTTCGAGGCCGACCCGGCGCAGTTCTTTGAATGGGTCAAGTTCCGCTCGCACCTGTCGCGCGGCGTCACCGTGGGCACCATGCTGATGGACGAGGCCCTGTACTTCATGCGCCTGGGCACTTTCCTGGAGCGCGCCGACAACACCGCACGGCTGGTGGACGTGAAGTTCCATGCCGTCAACAGCGACTTCTACGGCACCGCCAGCGAGAAGGACCAGGAGTACGACTTCTACCACTGGAGCGCCATCCTGCGCAGCGTGTCGGGCTTCGAGGTCTACCGCAAGGTGTACCGCGACGTCATCAAGCCCGAGCGCGTGGCCGAGCTGCTGATCCTGCGGCCCGACATGCCGCGCTCGCTGCACGCCAGCCTGAACGAGGTGGTGGCCAACCTGTCGCTGGTGGCCAGCGACGCCGGCAGCGAAACGCTGCGCCGTGCCGGCAAGCTGCGCGCCGACCTGAAGTACGGCCGCATCGACGACATCCTGGCCACCGGGCTGCACGCCTACCTGACGCAGTTCCTGGACCGCGTCAACGACCTGGGCGTCAACATCAGCCGCGATTTCCTGATTCCTTCGGGGGCCTGATTGAGCATGCGGGCACGGCGGCCGTGGTGCGACCTGTTGCCATGCGCCTGATCGACCGCGTGTCGGGCTGGCTGGGCGCCCTGAGCGTTGGCCGCAAGCTGACGCTGATCTACCTGCTGGACCTGACGGCGGTGATCTACATCTCGGGCATCCTGATCCACGAGAAATACCTGGCCATCGACTTTGCCCGCAAGGAGATTGTGGGCGTGGTCTACACCTCCGCCGTGCGCGATGTGCTGATGGGCGCGCTGGTCGCGCCCGGCCAGCTCAAGGTGGCGCCGGCCCAGGCCATGGACGCGCTGCAGGCCGCGCAAACCGCCAGCGACGCGCTGCTGGGCACGGCCGACGACAGCGCCGCTTTCCTGGCCGCGCGCCAGGCGCCGCGGCAAGGCAGTGCGGCCGTCAAGCCGGTGATACAGCGCGCCCGCGACCTGTTGACCACGGTGGGCAACCAGTCCAACCTGATCCTGGACCCGGACCTGGACAGCTACTACGCCATGTCCGTCACCGTGTTGCGCCTGCCCGAGCTGGTGGAGGTGCTGCACGACACCATCCAGGCCGTCAACGCCAAGGGCGCGCGGGGTGGCAACACCGGCGCGCAGAGCACCGCCTTGCTGATCGTCGCCGGCCGGCTGGACGCCATCAGCCAGGGCATACGCGCGGACTACAAGCAGGCCTATGCAGCCGGCGCGCCGCAGCTGAAGGCCGAGCTGCAGCGCAGCCAGGAGGCGCTGGACGCGCGCCTCACACAGTTGCTGGCCCAGGTGCAGCATCTGGCCGACCGCGACGTCACCAGCAGCGACCTGCGCGACGCCAGCGCGGCTTACAACGACGCGCTGCTGCTGCTCAACACCGCCTGGGTGGCCGGCACACAAAGCCTGGACCGTTTGCTGCACGATCGGGTGGACACCCTGTTCGCCCGCATGTGGCTGCACCTGGGCACGGCGCTGCTGCTGCTGTCGTGCATCCTGAGCCTGGTGTACCTGGTGGCGCGGCAGATTTCGCGCCCGCTGAAAAGGCTGTCGCTGGTGGCTGACGAGGTGCGCCGCACCGGCGACCACAGCCACCGCGCGCACTGGAGCAGCCGCGACGAGATCGGCCAGCTGGTCAACGCCTTCAACGGCATGCTCAGCCAGCTGGACCGCGACCGCGTGCTGCAGCAGGAGCTGGCCGCGAGCGCCCGCGCCGCGCAGGCCCAGCAGGAGATGGCCGAATCCATCCCCATCCCCATGGTGGTCACCTCGGTGCCCGAACACCAGGTGCTGCACGCCAACGAGCCGGCCCTGCCCTGGCTGAACGGCCGCAGCAACGACCCCTGGTTGAATGGCCTGGAGCCGGGCGTGCGCGCACGCTTCTTCCAGCGCTTGGCCGACCGCGGCAAGGTCGACGAATTCGAAGTGCGCTGGCTGGGCGGCACCGAGCCTGCATGGGCGGTGCTGTCGGCCCGGCGCTTGAGCTTCCAGGGCCAGGACGCGGTGCTGACCACCTTCACCCCGATCAACGTGCTCAAGCTGATGGAGCAACGCCTGGAGCTGTGGGCCAAGGTGTTCGAGGCGTCCAGCGAAAGCATCGTCATCATGGACGCGCAACAGCGCGTGCTGAGCGTCAACCAGGCCTTCTGCCGCACCACCTCATACGATTACTACGAGGTGCTGGGCGAGCAGCTGGGCATGATGCTGCTGGACGGTGACCAGGACGGCCAGCTGTCGCTGCAGATTCGCCGCGCCATCGAGCAGCGCGATGCCTGGCAGGGCGAGGTGCGATTCCGCAAGCGCTCGGGCGAAACCTATCCGGCCTGGCTGATGATCTCGGCGGTGCGCGAATCGGCCAAGCAGGGTGCGGTGTCGCATTACATCGGCATCTCCATCGACATCACTGACCGCAAGCGCACCGAGGCGCGGGTGCAGTTCCTGGCCCACCACGACGTGCTCACCGAGCTGCCCAACCGCTCGCTGTGCGTGGACCAGTTGCGCGCCGCGCTGGACAATGCGCGCGAGTTCAACCAGCACGTGGCGGTGCTGTTCATTGACCTGGACCGCTTCAAGAACATCAACGACACGCTGGGCCACCATGTCGGCGACGGCCTGCTGCGCTCGGTGGCGGCGCGCCTGCAGCAAGCGGTGCGCGCGGGCGACACGGTGAGCCGCCTGGGCGGTGACGAGTTCGTCGTCATCCTGCGGGTGGTGGAGGACGGCGACGAGGCCCGCACCATCGTCAACCAGCGGCTGATCCCGCTGATCCGCCAGACCCACCATGTCGAGGGGCATGACCTGCAGGTGTCGTGCAGCGTGGGCATCGCCGTCTACCCCGAGGACGGCACCGACCTGGACGAGCTGATGCGCCGTGCCGATGCCGCCATGTACGAGGCCAAGGCGGCGGGCCGCGACATGGCGCGCATGTTCGTGCCCGAGATCGATCAACTGGCGCGCGAGCGCCAGACGCTGGAGCAGTGCCTGCGCAACGCCTTGGAGCGCGGCGAGATGTCGCTGCACTACCAGCCGCGCCTGCGGGCCGGCTCATTGGCCATGGTGGGGGTGGAGGCGCTGCTGCGCTGGAACAGCGCCGAGCTGGGGCCGGTGGAGCCGGCGCGCTTCATCCCGGTGGCCGAAGAGACCGGCCAGATCCGCGAGCTGGGCCTGTGGGTGATGCACGAGGCCTGCGCGCAATTGATGCGCTGGCAGGCCGCCGGCCTGCGTGACCTGCACCTGTCCATCAACCTGTCGGCGGCGCAGCTGGCCGATCCGGGCCTGGTGGGCGAACTGCGCCGCTGCATTGACCAACACGGCTGCGACCCGGCGCTGCTGGAGCTGGAGATCACCGAATCGCACCTGATGGGCGACGCCATCGCCGCCGAGGACAAGCTGGCCGCCTTGAAGAGCCTGGGCCTGCGTCTGTCGGTGGACGACTTCGGCACCGGCTACTCCAGCCTGGCCTATCTGAAGCGCTTTCCCATCGACAAGCTGAAGATCGACCAGTCCTTCGTGCGCGACATGCTGACCGACCCGACCGACCTGGCCATCATCCGCGCCATCATTGCGCTGGGCCACACGCTGGGCCTGGGCGTGGTGGCCGAGGGGGTGGAAGACGCCCAGCAGGTGCAGCAGCTGCAGCGCCTGGGCTGCGACGAGCTGCAGGGCTTCCACATCGCGCGGCCCATGCCGGCGCAGGCGCTGATGCACTGGCTGCAGCAGTGGCGCGGCGAGCCCGAGAACCGACGCCAACCGGCGGCCGCATTCCCCATGTGAGCGTGCGCTTCACGCAAGTTGCGCATAATGGTCCGTCTGAGGGGCCAACACCATGCGCGTTGCGGACATCGACCAGGAACTGGAGCAGGCACGCGCCCATGGCCCGGTGCGCGACATCATCATCCCGCCGTGCCCGGAGCTGCTGACCGAGTTGCAAGGCGCGGTGCAGCACGGTGACCCCGATCCGGCCGAGATCGCCCGCATTGCCGGTGCCGACGTGGCCATGGCGGCGGCGCTGATGCGGCTGGCCAACAGCTCCCAGTACGCGCGCTCGCGCGCCGCCCAGACGGTGGCCCAGGCCATCGGCATGCTGGGTGTGAAGCAGAGCGTGGCGGTGCTGACCGGTTTCCTGACGCGCAACGCCATCCGCGTGGACGCGGCGCTGATCTCGCACTTCTGGGACACCTCCACCCGCCGTTCGCTGGCCATGGCCTACATTGCCCGCCAGCTCTACGGCGTGGACCCGGACATTGCGCAAACCTGCGGGCTGTTCTGCCATGTCGGCATCCCGGTGATGCTGCAAGGCCTCAAAGGCTACACCGGCACGCTGGCCGAGGCCATGGCGCGACAGGACCGGTCCTTCACCGAAACCGAGAACGCCGCCCACAGGACCAACCATGCGGTGGTGGGCGCGATTGTGGCGCGCACCTGGAAACTGCCACCGGTGATCGCCTTCGCCGTGCGCCTGCACCACGACTTCACCGCGCTGGGCGATGCCAACATTGCCGCTGAGGTGCGCAGCCTGGTCGCCATCGCCCTGGTGGCCGAGCATCTGGTGGCCATGCACGAGGGTGTGCAGGTGCAGCGCGAGTGGGAGCGCTTTGGCGCCGCCTGCCTGGCCCACCTGCAGATCGGTGAGGCTGAGGTGGAAGGCTGGGTGGATGCGCTGCACCCGGTGTTTGAGGGCGTCAACCTGGGTTGACCGCGCCTGGCTGGTGAGCCAGCCCGCCATGTGTCACTGCACCGGCTGGATCTGCGATACCGGCGCAAACTGCATCTTGCCGCTCTTGGCGTCCCAGTTCACCGGCCGCCAGCAGGACTTCATGTCGACGCGCGCCGTCTTGGGCGTCACCTTCTGGCCGCACAGCGGGCCGCCCACGATCACCGACAGCTTGGCCGGTTTGCTGTCCTTGTCCACCTTGACGCCGAAGGAGCCGGAATCAAAAGCGGCCGTGGCTTGGCCGTCGGCTGTGCCCACATAGACCGCCATGTGGCTGCCGCCCGAGCCTGAGAACAGCGACGCGGCGCCGTCGCAGTTGAAGGCCCCCTGGTCGATGACGAAGTCGGGCAGGCCGTCACCGGTCAGGTCGGCGACGGTCAGCAAGCCGGGCGATTTGGCGGCCTTGCCGCCGACATCCTTGCACATCTTCATCATCCCGCCCAGGTCCCTTTGCACCACCTGGGGCAGCTTTTTGGCTGCCTGGGCCAGGGCAGCCTGGTTTTGCGCCTGCGCGGCGCCCACCGTCAGGAAAAACAGCAGCGTGGCCAGAAGCTTGTTGAACGACATCGCGCACTCCATTGATGGGCTCGCACCGTGCAATGCCGGGACACGTGACGCGAGCCCGACGGCCACGATACAAACGATACACAAACCCGGCGCCATGAATCATGCCTGAAACAGGCGAGTTCGATACTGCTGGCATCAGATCAACAATTCCAGCGACCTACACCATGAACACACTGCAAGACGCCAGCATCCCTCCCCTGTTCACCCACCAGCAAGGACAGGGCGACACCACCGTGGTGTGCCTGCACTCCAGCACCGGCAGCCACGGCCAATGGCGCGGCCTGGGCGCCGCGCTGGCAGGTCGTTGCCAGCTGCTGGCGCCGGACTTGCATGGCCACGGCCAAAGCCCGGCCTGGCCCAAGCAGCTGGTGAATTCACTGCAGGTGGACGCGCTGGGCGTGGCCACGCTGCTCGGCCCCATGGCCGAAGGCAGCCGCAACAACGCGCTGGAGCGCGGCGTGCACCTGGTGGGCCATTCCTACGGCGCGGCGGTGGCCATGCAGATGGCCATCAACCACCCGCAGGCGGTGCGCTCGCTGACGCTGTATGAGCCGGTGGCCTTTGGCGTGCTGCGCGCCATGGCCCCGCATGACGAGGCACTGGGCGAAATCGAGGACATTGCCCACTCGGTGGCGGCGCTGGTCCAGGTGCGTGATCTGGAGGGCGCGGCCCGCGTGTTCGTGCGTTACTGGGGCGGTGCCGCCGCCTGGGACGCGCTGGACGGCGCCCAGCGCGCCAGCGTGGTGGCGCGCATGCCCACCGTGCCGCGCCATTTCGAAGCACTGTTTGCCGCCGAATGGGGCCTGTCCACGCTGTGCCGCCTGGCCATGCCGGTGCTGCTGATCCAGGGTGCCAACACCCGTGCGCCGGCGCAGGCCGTGTGCGAGCTGCTGCGCAAGAGCCTGCCGCATGTGGGCCGGGTGAAGATTCCGGGCGCCGGCCACCTGGGCCCGCTGACGCACGACACCGAAGTCACCTCGCTGATGACGGCCCACCTGGGGCTGAACGCCAGCCTGGCGCAACCGGGCGAGGCACGCGCCGCGGCCTGAGCGGGGAAATTTCCGCCGGGCCGCCCCAAGGAAATTTGCGGCCCCCTCGGGGCTGAAGCCTGCGGCTCACAGCCTGCCCGCGCAGGCTGGGACAGGCTGAAGAGCCATGGCCTCTGGCCATTGGCCTGTCCAGGACGGACACGCAGTGCCGGACGTGGGGGCTATTATTTGTCGAGGTTGGCCGCCGCCGCGCGGCCAAGTTCTATCACCGCCATCGCGTAATAACTGCTCCAGTTGTAGCGGGTGATGGTGTAGAAATTGTCGGTGCCGGCCACGTAGCTGGGCGGCTCCTGGCCGTTTTGCAGCTCCACCAGCGCCAGTTTGCCATCGTATTGGCGGCCGGCCTCGTCCAGCAGCACACCCTTGTCGGCCATGCTGGCGGCACTGAAAGTGGGCAGGATGTCGCTCGCCAGCAGCGCCTCCTTGTCCAGCTTGGCGGCATCGAACTGCAGCGCGAAATGCGTGGGCGTGCCGGGCTTCCAGCCATAGGCCCTGAAGTAGTTGGCCACCGAGCCTATGGCATCGGCGGCGCTGTTTTGCAGATCCACTTTGCCGTCACCGTCGAAATCGATCGCGTACTTGCTCCAGCTCGACGGCATGAACTGCGGCATGCCCATGGCGCCGGCAAAGCTGCCGCGCGGCAGTTGCGGGTCCTGGTCGGCGCGCTGGCATTGGGTCAGGAACAGCTCCAGCTCGCCTTTGAAGTAGGCGGCGCGCTCCTTGGCGCGCGGGTGGCTGGCGGGAAAGTCAAACGCCAGCGTGGCCAGCGCGTCCAGCACGCGGAAGCTGCCGGTCTGCTGGCCATAGATGGTCTCTACCCCCAGGATGCCGACGATGATTTCCGCCGGCACGCCGAATTCGACTTCGGCCCGCGCCAGCGTGGCGCGGTTGGCGCGCCAGAAGGCCACGCCGGCCTGCACGCGAATGGGCTCGATGAAGCGCTTGCGGTAGGCGGCCCAGTTCTTGGGCGTGCCCACCGGCGGTGGCGCGATCAGCTTGGCCACCAGGGTCAGGTAGCGGGCCTGGCCCAGGGCCTGGCGCACCCAGTCGCGGTCCAGGTCGCGCCGCTGGGCGATGTCGTCGGCCGCCTGCATCACCTCGGGCCGGGCCGCATAGGCCGGTCCGGTGGCGGGAGCGGCGGTTTTGGCCGCCTTGGCGGGCTTGGTGCTTTTAGGGTGCTTGGCCGCCGCCTTGGCTTTGAGCGGCTTGCTGCTGCTGGCGGCCGGGGCGGGTGCCGCAGCTGGCGGGGCGGCGTGGGCGCCGGCGGTCAGCAGGCACAGTGCGATGCAAACGGAGGTCAGTCGGGTGGGGAGGTCAGTCACTGGGGCCAGGGCAATTGCTTGAAGTCTCGTTGCAGTGTAGCCAAGCCGCCAGCACCCGACTGTGCGCCAGCCGGCGCATAGCGCCAGGCCTCCAGCCGCAGCAGCCAGTCCACGATGGGTTGCGTCTGCGCGGCTTGCGGTCCGCCAGCGCCAAAGCGTTCGCGCAGGCGCTGCACCATCTGGCGCGGTGGGCTGGCCGGGGCCAGTTCCACGCCGGCGGCGTTCAGGCGTTGCTGGGCTTTTTCCAGCAGGCGCAGCCAGGGGTCGTGGCGGCTGCGCTCCCACAGCGTCCACAAGGCGCCGCACAGGCTTGCCGCCACCAGCAAGCCAGCCAGCACGTAAGCGAGGTCTTCCCAGCTGGGCGACTCGAAGCCCAGGTTCTTCAGCAGGTTCAGCTGGCGCGACTGGCTGTAGTTCAGCACCCACTGGTTCCAGCCGTTGTTCATCGCGTCCCAGACCGCCCGCAACTGCTGCGACAGCGCCGGGCTGACCTGGCCCAGCGCGCTGCCTATCAGCCCCTTGGGTGCCTGCAGCCGCTGAAAGGAGCCGGTGCGCCCGGGCGCCACGGCCGATGTCGGGTCCACCCGCAGCCAGCCCTGGCCGGCCACCCAGACCTCGGCCCAGGCATGGGCGTCGCTCTGGCGCAGCACCCAATAGTCATCCACTGTGTTGCGCTCGCCGCCCTGGTAGCCGGTCACCACCCGGGCCGGGATGTCCATGGCGCGCATCACCACCACAAAGGCCGAGGCGATGTGCTCGCAAAAGCCCAGCTTGCGGTCGAACCAGAATTCGTCGGTGCCGTCGCGGCCATACACGCCCGGCTCCAGCGTGTAGGTGTAGCCGCCGCTGCGCAGGTGGTCCATCACCAGCGCCACCAGCTGCGGCGTGCTTTTGCCGGCGTTGGCCGGGTCGCGTCGCAGCTCGGCCGCCCATTGCAGCGTGCGCGGGTTGTAGCCGGCGGGCAGTGCCAGGTCGTCCTGCAGCGCTGGCACAAAGCGTTGCGGGCCGTAGCGGAAGCTGGTGTGGCTTTGCACCTGGTAGCGCAGCATGTCGCTGATGGGTTTGTCCACCAGCCATTGCAGTTGCGGCGTCATGCGGGTCTCAAACCCCGGCACCGTGGGGCTCTGGGCCGTGGCGTCCAGCACCATCAGCCAGGGCCGGTTGGTGATCTCCATCGTCACCTCGTAGCGCACTGGCGCGCCCAGCACCGTCAGGCCGGGGTTGGTCGGCGGCCGGTAGTAGCTGGGGCGGCCCACCTGCCATTCCCGGCCATCAAAGCCCGACAGCACCGGCCCGCGAAAGTACAGGTCCGACTGCGCCGGCACCGGGTCGATGAAGCGCACCCGCATGGCAATGCTGTCGTCCAGCGCCAGGCTGGCGATGTTGCCCACCGTCATGCTGGACGACAGGCCGCTGCGCCCGCTCATGGCGTCGTTGGGCACGCCCCACAGCGGCGCCAGCCGCGGGAACAGCAGGAACAGCACCAGCATCACCGGCGCGCCCAGCAGCGCCATGCTGCCAGCGGTGCGCGCGGCCTGCAGCAGCGGTGGCTTGCCCACCGGCATGTGGGCGTTGACCAGCGCGGTCAGCAGGCCCAGCAGCGCCACCAGCATGGCGGCGGCCACTGGCAGCGATTGCGAGAAGAAGAAGTTGGTCAGCATGGTGAAAAAGCCGAGGAAGAACACCACGAAGGCGTCGCGCCGGGCGCGCAGCTCCAGGGTCTTGAGCGCCAGCAGCACCACGATCAGCGTCACCCCGGCGTCGCGCCCCAGCAGCGTCTTGTGGGTGTACAGCGTGGCGGCGGTGGTCACCACCAAGAGGCCGGCCAGCCACCACTTGCCCGGCAGCGGCCGGGCCTGCCAGGCCAGCCAGCCGCGCCACAGCAGCACACTGGCGGCCAGGGCGCTGCACCAGACCGGCAGGTTGGGCACCTGCGGCAGCAGCACCCAGGCAATCACGCCCAGCAGGAACAGCGTGTCGCGGCCCTCGCGCGGCAGGTTGGCCAGTTGCTTCAGCACAGCGCCAGCGCCTCCAGGCAGCGCCGCTCATGCAGCTGACCGTTGCCGGGGGCGATCTCCAGGCCGTTCAGGCGCAGGCCATAGTCCAGCCCTTGTTTTTCCGCCAGTTGCACCCAGGCGCACAGGCGCGACAGCCGCGCCTCCAGCGTGGCCTGCACGCTGCCGGTGATGCCGCAGTGCGCCAGGTCCAGCCACAGCTCGTACTGCTGGTGCTGCTGGGCGTCGCGGCTGACCAGCTCGTCGGCCTTGGCCAGCTTCTTCCACACCACCAGCTTCAGCGGGTCGCCGCGCCGGTAGGCGCGCACGCCGTCGTATTCGCCCGTGCTCTCCCAGGCGGCGCCGCTGGCGGCGCCACTGCGCGGCTCGCCGGGTGGCAGCGGCGGCGGCAGGGCTTCTGGGGCTGGGTACACCAGCACCTGGGCGGCCGGCCGCCACACCGTCCAGACGCGGAAGGTGCCCAGCGGAAAGCGGGTCTCCACCGTCAGCGTGGGCACGCGGTGCAGGCCGCGCCGCTCCGGCTTGAAGGCCACGTGCACGGTGGCGGTGCCCTGCGGCGGCACGTCGGTCCACGACCAGTGGCGCTCGGGGCTCAGCAGTGACACACCCAGCCCATAGCGCCAGCGCTTGCGCTCGCTGCTGATGCGTATGGCCACCACCGCGCTGGCGCCGGCGAATTGCGCGTCCGGTGGCGTCAGCGCCAGCGTGATGCCGCGCAGCGTGCCGTGGCACAGGTGCATGCCCACCAGCGCGCTGCCTGCCAGCAGGAAAGTCAGCAGGTAGCCCAGGTTCAGCTGGTAGTTGATGCTGGCGATCAGCAGCACCATCAGCGTGGCCGCCAGCATCCAGCCCGGCGGCGTGGGCAGGATGTAGACGTTGCGCTGTGTCAGCGTCATGCTGTCGCGGAACGACAGCCTGGCTTCCCACCAGCGCTGGAAGCGCGCCTGCACATGCCGCACCGGGTGGCGCAGCGCCGGCGGCAGCGGCAGGCTGGAGACCAGCGGTGGGGCGGGGGCTGTGGCCATGGTGGCTTGGGGTGGAGGCAGGCCCTGGAGTTCCCCGCTCAAGGCAGCGGCACGGCTTCCAGCATCGCGCGCACCTGCTCCACGGCGCCGCGGCCGGCGTCGCCCACGGGGGTCAGGCGGTGCGCCACGGTCTGCGGCAGGATGGCCTGCACGTCGTCCGGCGCCACATAGTTGCGGCCGTTCAGCAACGCCTGTGCCTTGGCGGCCCGCACCACGGCAATGCCGGCGCGCGGGCTCAGTCCCTGCACGAACCAGCGCCCCGAGCGGGTGGCAGCCATCAGGTCCAGCACGTAGTCCAGCAGCGGCTGGGCCGCGTGCACCTGCAGCACCTGCTGCTGCAGGCTTTTGAGCTCCGGCGCGGTCAGCAGCGGGCGCAGCGCGTCTACCATCTGGCGGCGGTCGTTGCCGGCCAGCAGTTCCTGCTCGGCGGCGCGGTCCGGGTAGCCCAGCGAGATGCGCATCAAAAAGCGGTCCAGCTGCGATTCTGGCAGCGCATAGGTGCCCAGCTGGTCGTGCGGGTTCTGCGTGGCGATCACAAAGAAGGGCTGGGGCAGCGCGCGCGTCTCGCCCTCCACCGTCACCTGCTTTTCTTCCATCGCCTCCAGCAGCGCGCTTTGCGTCTTCGGGCTGGCGCGGTTGATCTCGTCGGCCAGCAGCACCTGGGCGAACAGCGGGCCGGGGTGGAACACAAAGGCTTCCTTGCCGCGTTCGTACACCGACACGCCCGACAGGTCCGAGGGCATCAGGTCCGAGGTGAACTGCACGCGCGAGAACTGCAGGCCGAAGGTGCGCGCCAGCGCGTGGGCCAGCGTGGTCTTGCCCACGCCCGGCACGTCTTCGATCAGCAGGTGGCCGTCGGCCAGCAGGCAGGCCACGCAATCACGCACCTGTGCGGATTTGCCGACAATCACCGTGTTAAGCTGATCCACCAGCGACTTGAGCTTTTGTTGGGCATCATTCATGTGCCCAACCTTACCAAAATTCGATGCTGTGAACAAAACCGGTTACTTTTACCACCGCGACTGCTGGAAGCACGAGATGGGGCAGGGCCACCCCGAGTGCCCCGAGCGGCTGGACGCCATCGAAGACCGCCTGCTGGCCACCGGCGTGGCCGACGCGCTGGAGCGGCGCGAGGCCCCCATCGTCGCGCTGGCCGAGCTGGAGCTGGCGCACGAGCGCATGCATGTGGCCGCTTTGCGCGGCCTGACCGAAACCCTGCGTGAAGACGCCGCCGCCGGTGGCCCGGCCTACGCGCAGGTGGACCCCGACACCGCGCTGAACGGCAACACCTGGGACGCCGCCTTGCGCGCCGCCGGTGCCGCCGTAGCCGCCACCGACGCGGTGATGGCCGGTGAGCTGGAAAATGCCTTTTGCGCCGTGCGCCCGCCCGGCCACCACGCCTGCCGCGACCATGCCATGGGTTTTTGCTTCTTCAACAACGTCGCCATCGCCGCCAAGTACGCGCTGGAGCGCCACGGCCTGCAGCGCGTGGCCATTGTGGACTTTGACGTCCACCACGGCAACGGCACCGAGGACATCGTGGCCGGCGACGACCGCATCCTGATGGTCAGCTTCTTCCAGCACCCGTTCTACCCCTATGGCGGCTCGCAGTCGCACGCCGGCAACCTGGTGAACCTGCCGGTGCCGGCCTACACCCGGGGCATGGAAATCCGCGAGCTGATCGAGATGATGTGGCTGCCCCGGCTGGAGGCGCACAAGCCGCAGATGATCTTCATCAGCGCTGGTTTCGACGCCCATCGCGACGACGACCTCGGCCAGCTGGGCCTGACCGAGCACGACTTTGCCTGGATCACCAGCCGCATCAAGGACGTGGCGGCACGCCATGGCAACAAGCGCATCGTCTCCTGCCTGGAGGGCGGCTACAACCTGGATGCGCTGGCGCGCAGTGTGGAGGCGCACGTGAGGGTGTTGGCCGATGTTTGACGCGGTGCGAGGATTGGTCGAGGCGCTTGAATGGGCGCCGGCATCGGCGCCAGGGGCAACCGGCTACCTGCAGGTGAGCGACTGGTCCGACTGGGTGGCCGCGCTGACCCGCCCGGCCGCCCTGGCGGAGCTGGGCGTGCTGCTGCTGTGCGTGCTGCTGGCCTGGCTGCTGGTGCGGCTGCTGCGCCGTGGCAGCGGCATGGAGGGCACGCGCCGCTCCATCCTGTTTGGTGAGCGCGCCCTTGACGGCGTGCTGTTCCCGGCGTTGCTGCTGAGCCTGGCCTTTGCTGCTGAAGCGGTGCTGAAGCACCGCATGCCGCTGGTGGTGTTCAAGCTGGCCATCCCCGCGCTGGTCGCGCTGCTGGCGATCCGCGTGGGCGTCAAGGTGCTGCAGGTGGCGTTCAAGGACGCGCCCATGGTGCGCTTCATGGAGCGCACCATTTCCTGGGTTGCCTGGGCCTGCCTGGTGCTCTGGGTCAGCGGCCTGCTGCCGCTGGTGCTGGACGAGCTGGACCAGATCAGCTGGAAGGTCGGCACCGGCCACATGAGCGCGCGCAACCTGCTGGAGGGCATGCTGACGGCCGGCGCGGTGCTGCTGGTGACGCTGTGGATTTCGTCGGTGATCGAGAGCCGGCTGCTCAAATCCGCCACCGGCGCCGAGCTGTCGTTGCGCAAGGCGGTGAGCAACGCTACGCGCGCCTTCCTGCTGTTCTTTGGCCTCTTGGTGGCGCTGTCGGCGGTGGGCATAGACCTGACCGCCCTGTCGGTGCTGGGCGGCGCGGTGGGCGTGGGCGTGGGCTTTGGCCTGCAGAAGCTGGCGGCCAACTATGTCAGCGGCTTCGTCATCCTGGCCGAGCGCAGCATGCGCATTGGCGACAACGTGCGGGTGGACGGCTTCGAGGGTAGCATCACCAACATCAATGCCCGCTACACGGTGATACGGTCGTCCGCCGGGCGCGAATCCATCGTGCCCAACGAGCTGCTGATCACCAGCCGGGTGGAAAACCTGTCGCTGGCCGACCCCAAGGTGATGCAGACCACCACGGTGTCGGTGGGCTACGACAGCGATGTGGACCTGGTGATGCGCCTGCTGCTGCAAGCCGCCCAGGGGCCGGAGCGGGTGCTGAAGGAGCCCGTGCCCTCGGTGGCGCTGTCGCAGTTTGGCGCCGATGGGCTGGAGTTCACCATCGTCTATTGGATCGCCGACCCCGAGAACGGCCAGTTGGGCTTGCGCTCGGAGATCAACCTGCAGATTCTGAAGCTGCTGCGGGAAAACGGGGTGGACATTCCTTACCCGCAACGGGTGGTGCACATGCGCAATGGCGCTGCCCAGGCAGCGGAAGGGCCCAGCCCGGCCTAACCGCCGGCCAGGCCCAGGTAAGTCGCCGCCACGCGCGGATCGTGCATCAGCTCATCCGCCGGCCCCTGCAGCGTCACGCGCCCGGTCTCCAGCACATAGCCGTGGTCGGCCACCTGCAGCGCGGCGCGCGCATTCTGCTCCACCAGCAAAATCGCCACGCCGCTGTCGCGCAGGCCGGAGATGATGTGGAAGATCTCGCGCACCACCAGTGGCGCCAAGCCCAGGCTGGGCTCGTCCAGCATCAGCAGCTGCGGCTTGGCCATCAGCGCGCGGCCTATGGCCAGCATCTGGCGCTCGCCGCCTGACAGCGTGCCGGCCAGTTGCTTGCGCCGCTGCTCCAGGCGCGGAAACAGCTTGTACACCTGCGCCTGCGTGTCCTCGGCGCCGCGGCCCCGGTAGTCCAGCCGCACGTAGCCGCCCAGCAGCAGGTTGTCTTCCACCGTCATGGTGGCGAACAGCTCGCGCTTCTCGGGCACCAGGCACATGCCGTGGCCCACCCGGGCCTCGATGCCACCGGTCTCGGTCAGGCCGGCAAACTGCAGTGTGCCGCCGGCCATGGGCAGCACGCCCATGAAGGCGTTCAGCAGCGTGGACTTGCCGGCCCCGTTGGGCCCGATGACGGTGACGATGCTGCCCTGCGGCACCTGCAGCGACACCTCGTTGACGGCGCGCACCTTGCCATAGTCCACCGACACGGCGCGCGCGTCCAGCACCAGCTTCTTGGGTTGTGTGGTCAGGTTCATTCCACGCTGCCCAGGTAAGCCTCGATCACCGCCGGGTCCTGCCGCACCACGGCGGGGGTACCCTGGGCGATGCGGGTGCCAAAGTCCATCACCACCAGGCGATCCACCAGGCCCATCACAAATTCCATGTCGTGCTCCACCAGCAGCACGCTGACGCCTTGTTCACGCAGTTGGCGCAACAGCGCGGCCAGCGCCTGCTTCTCCTGGTGGCGCAGGCCGGCGGCGGGCTCGTCCAGCAGCAGCAGCGTGGGGTCGCAGCACAGCGCGCGGGCAATCTCCAGCAGCCGCTGCTGGCCCAGCGCCAGGCTGCCGGCCTCGCGCAGCGCCAGCTCACCCAGGCCCACGCGCTCCAGCTGCGTTTGGGCGGCGGCGAACAGGCTGGCCTCTTCGACCCGGTTGCTGCCCAGCACACCGGCCAGCGGCCCCTTGTGGCCGCGCAGGTGGGCGCCCATGGCGACGTTTTCGATCACGCTCATGGCGGGCATCAGCCGCACATGCTGGAAGGTGCGTGCCAGCCCGGCGCGTGCCATCCAGCGCGAAGGCTTGCCGTCCACCCGGTGGCCGGCAAAGTGCACCTCGCCACCGGTCAATGGCAGCACGCCGCTGATCAGGTTGAACATGGTGCTTTTGCCGGCGCCGTTTGGGCCAATCAGCCCCAGAATCTCCCCCGCCTTCAGCTCGAAGCTGACGTCGTTCACCGCCACCAGGCCGCCAAAGGTCTTGCGTGCCTGGCGCACCTCCAGCAGCGGTGCGCCGTGTGCCGGCTGCTGGCGCTGTGCCAGCGGTTGGGCGCGGTTGGCGTGGCGCAGGCCGGCCGGCAGTGCCATTTGCGGTGCCCCTGTGCTCTTGCCCGGGCGCAGCCGCTGCGCTGCTGCCACCAGCATGGGCCACAGCCCGCCGGGCGCGCGCTGCAGCAGCAGAATCATCAGCGTGCCGGTGACGATGACCTCGAAATTGCCGTTTTGCCCCAGCAGCTTGGGCAACAGGTTTTGCAGCCAGTCGCCCAGCAACGTCATCAGCGCGGCGCCAATCAGCGCGCCCCACACGTGGCCCACGCCACCCACCACCGCCATGAACAGGTAGCCGATGCCGGCGTTCAGGCCGAAAGGCGTGGGGTTCACCGCGCGCTGCAAATGCGCATACAGCCAGCCCGACAGGCCGGCCAGCACGGCAGCGATCACAAACGCCAGCAGCTTGGTGCGCGCGGTGTCGACGCCGCAGGACTCGGCCATCACCACGCCGCCTTTCAGCGCGCGAATGGCACGGCCGCTGCGCGAATCCAGCAGGTTCAGCACCGCCAGCATGCCCAGCGCCACCACCGCCCAGATCAGCAGGTAGATATGCCGCCCGGTGTGCAGCTCGATGCCGAACAGCGCGATGGACGGGATGCCGGTGATGCCGTCAAAGCGCTTCAAAAATTCAAGGTTGCCGAACAGGAAGAACAGGCTCAAGCCCCAGGCAATGGTGCCCAGCGGCAGGTAGTGGCCCGACAGCCGCATGGTGATGGCGCCCAGCGCGCTGGCTGCCAGCACCACCAGCGCCAGACCGGCGAGCAGGCCCACCCACGGCGAGGCGGCGTAAGTGGTGGTGAGGTAGGCGCTGGCATAGGCGCCCAGGCCCACGAAGGCGGCCTGGCCGAAGGACGTCATGCCGGCAATGCCGGTCAGCAGCACCAGGCCCAGCGCCACCAGCGCGTACAGGCCGATGTAGTTGGCCAGCGTGATCCAGAACTCGGGCACTGGCAAGAAGTCCAGCGCCGTGGTCAGCACCACAAAGATCAGCAGGCCGCCGTGCGATGCGGACAGACCGTTGCGGGGCGTGCTCACGACTCGTCCTCTTCCAGCAGCGAATGGCTCTGCAGCGAGCGCCAGGCCAGCACCGGCACGATCAGCGTGAACACCAGCACCTCCTTGTAGGCGCTGGCGTAGAACGACGAATAGGCCTCCATCAACCCCACCAGCACGGCGCCGCCGGCGGCGATGGCATAGCTGCCCAGGCCGCCGATGATGGCGCCGACAAAACCCTTCAGGCCGATCAGGAAGCCCGAGTCGTAATACATGGTGGTGATGGGGCCAATCAGCACGCCCGAGAAGGCGCCTATCAGCCCGGCCAGCAAGAAGGCCAGCCGGCCCGAGCGCGCCACCGGAATGCCCATCAGCCGCGCGCCCAGGCGGTTCACCGCCGTGGCGCGCAAGGCCTTGCCCGGCACCGTGGCGGTGAAGAACACCGACAGCGCCGCCATGATCAGCACCGAGGTGATGATCACCGACAGGCCCTGGCCGGTCAGCGTCAGCGGCCCCAGCTCCTGGCGCCATTCAGAAAACGGCTGCGAGCGCACGCCCTCGGCGCCAAACATCACCAGGCCCAACCCGGTCATGACAAAGTGCACCGCCACCGACACAATCAGCAGCACCAGCACGCTGGCATCGGCCAGCGGCTCATAGGCCAGCTTGTACAGCATGGGCCCCATGGGCGCGACGACGGCCAGGGTGAGTGCCACCTGCAGCGGCTGGGCCAGGGTTTTCAGCGGCAGCGCGAAGGCCAGCGCACACACGATGGCCGGCACCAGCAGGTTGGCCAGTGCCGAGCGGCCCAGGTGCGCGCCGCGCGCGGCATTGGGCCGCATGGCCAGCCAGCAGTCCTTGAAGAAACAGGCCACACCCAGCGCGGCCAGCAGCCACATGGTGGCCGGCAGCTTGCCGTCTTGCAGCATGGCGATGGTCAAGGCGCCGTAGGCCACCAGCTCGCCCTGCGGGATGAAGATGGCGCGGGTGACGGCAAACACCAGCACCAGGCCCACCGCCAGCAGCGCGTAGACGGCGCCGGTGGTGACGCCGTCTTGCGCCAGGATCAGGGCAATGCTCAGGTCCATGCAGGTAGGGTTAGGTCAGGTCAAAAAAAATCCACGCCGGGAGGCCTGGCGTGGATTTTGCCGCATCGCAGCATCAACGCGTGTGGCGTCGTCGCGCGCGGGACTCAGCCAAGCATCACTTGGCCAGCGTCCACTTGCCGCCTTCGATCTGCACCATCACGCGGGCGCGCTGGTCAAAGCCCATGTGGTCGGTCTTGCTGATGTTCATGATGCCGTGCGTGGTCACCAGTTCCTTGGTGTCCTCGATGGCGTCGCGCAGCGCGCGGCGGAACTCCTTGGTGCCGGGCTGGGCCTTCTTCAGCGCCACCGGAATCGCCTTTTGCAGCATCAGGTAGGTGTTCCAGGCGTGGGCCGAGAACGAGTTGGCGGTGCCGGGCGGGAAGTGCGCGTCATGCAGCTTGATGAACTCCAGCGACACCTTCTTGATCGGGTTGCTGTCGGGCAACTGCTTGGCCACCACGAAGGGACCGGCGGGGAGGAAGGCGCCTTCGATGTCCTTGGCGCCCACGCGCAGGAAGTCGTCGTTGATGACGCCATCGGTGAAATAGATCTTGCCCTTGTAGCCGCGCTCGCGCAGCGTCTTGGCCGGCAGCGCCGCCGGCGTGCCGGAGGCGGCGATCATGATGGCGTCAGGGTTGGCGGCCATCAGCTTGAGCACCTGGCCGGTCACGCTGGTGTCGGTGCGGGCATAGCGCTCCTGCGCCACCACGTTCAGGCGGCGCGCGCTGGTCAGCTTGCTGAATTCGCTCATCACGCCTTCGCCATAGGCGTCGTTGAAGCCGATCAGGCCGACCTTGGCGATGCCGTTGTCGGCCATGTGGGCGGTCATGGCGGTCATCATGTGGGCGTCGTTCTGCGGCGTCTTGAAGACCCAGAACTTCTTCGCGTCCACCGGGTCCACGATGCGCAGCGACGAGGCCATGGCGATCATCGGCGTCTCGGCCTCGGCGGCCACATCCACCATGGCCAGGCTGTTGGGGGTGATGGTGGAGCCCAGGATGATGTCCACCTTGTCCTCAGAGACGAACTTGCGCGCGTTCTTCACCGCTGCCACCGGGTCGGAGGCGTCGTCCAGCACGATGTACTCGACCTTCTTGCCGCCAATCTCCTTGGGCATCAGCGTGAAGGCGTTCTTTTCGGGAATGCCCAGCGAGGCCGCCGGGCCGGTGGCCGACACCGTCACGCCGATCTTGATCTGCGCCATGGCGGGCAGCGACAGCGCGGACAGACCCAGCGCTGTCACCAACATGACTTTCTTGAACATGGTGTTTTCCGTTTCTAAATGGCAGAGGTTGCAGGGGACTATAAGGGCATTGCCCGTGCGGCCGCGTCCTGACTTACCCCAATTAACCAACCGCATGGTCGGTTAATTGCGCGACCGCTGTTCATGGCTATAATGAGAAAAAGCACGGTCGTTCTATTTTATCGGATGACCCTGCTTGGTGGGGCGGGTACGTCGGCGTGCCGGCCGCGCCGCATAGAATCGTTCGGTTGACGTGCACGTCAATTGATCCCTCGAATCCGCAACATCTCTGGAGTGGCAGCATGAAAGTCCTGGTAGCCGTCAAACGGGTGGTGGACTACAACGTCAAGGTCCGCGTCAAGTCGGACAACACCGGTGTAGACATCGCCAACGTCAAAATGAGCATGAACCCGTTTGACGAAATCGCCGTGGAAGAGGCCGTGCGCCTGAAGGAAAAGGGCATGGTGACCGAAGTCATCGCCGTCTCTTGCGGCGTGGCCCAGTGCCAGGAAACGCTGCGCACCGCCATGGCCATCGGCGCCGACCGCGGCATCCTGGTCGAAACCACCGAGGAACTGCAGCCACTGGCCGTGGCCAAGCTGCTGAAGGCCCTGGTGGACAAGGAACAGCCCGGCCTGGTGATCCTGGGCAAGCAGGCCATCGACGACGACTGCAACCAGACCGGCCAGATGCTGGCCGCGCTGGCCGACCTGCCGCAAGCCACCTTCGCCAGCAAGGTGGAAGTGGCGGATGGCAAGGCCTCGGTCACGCGCGAAGTGGACGGCGGCCTGGAAACGCTGTCCATCACGTTGCCTGCCGTCATCACCACCGACCTGCGCCTGAACGAGCCGCGCTATGTGACGCTGCCCAACATCATGAAGGCGAAGAAGAAGCAGTTGGACGTCTTCAAGCCGGAAGACCTGGGCGTGGACGTCAAGCAGCACATCAAGACGCTGAGGGTCAGCGAGCCGCCCAAGCGCAGCGCCGGCATAAAGGTGCCCGATGTGGCCACGCTGGTCGCGAAACTCAAGAATGAAGCTAAGGTGATCTGATCATGACCGCACTCGTTATTGCCGAACACGACAACGCATCCATCAAGCCCGCCACGCTGAACACCGTCACGGCTGCCGCCAAATGCGGCGGTGACGTGCACGTGCTGGTGGCCGGCAGCAATGCCGCCGCTGCTGCCGCTGCCGCTGCGCAGATTGCCGGCGTCACCAAGGTGCTGCACGCCGACAGCGACGCCCTGGCCCATGGCCTGGCGGAAAACGTGGCCGCCCAGGTGCTGGCCATTGCCAGCAACTACAGCCACATCCTGTTCCCCGCCACCGCCGGTGGCAAGAACGTGGCCCCGCGCGTGGCCGCCAAGCTGGACGTGGGCCAGATCAGCGACGTGATCAAGGTGGACAGCGCCGACACGTTTGAGCGCCCCATCTACGCCGGCAACGCCATCGCCACCGTTCAGAGCCTGGATGCCACCAAAGTGCTGACCGTGCGCACCACCGGCTTTGACGCCGCTGCTGCCACCGGTGGCAGCGCCGCCGTGGAAACCGTGGCCGCCGTGGCCGCCAGCGCCAAGGCCAGCTTTGTGGGCAGCGAGATCGCCAAGAACGACCGCCCCGAGTTGACCGCCGCCAAGATCATCGTCTCCGGTGGCCGCGCCCTGGGCTCGGCCGAGAAGTTCACCGAAGTGATGACGCCGCTGGCCGACAAGCTGGGCGCCGCACTGGGTGCCTCGCGCGCCGCCGTGGATGCGGGCTACGCCCCCAACGACTGGCAAGTGGGCCAGACCGGCAAGATCGTCGCGCCGCAGCTGTACATTGCCGCCGGCATCAGCGGCGCCATCCAGCATCTGGCCGGCATGAAGGACAGCAAGGTTATCGTGGCCATCAACAAGGACCCCGAGGCGCCCATTTTCAGCGTGGCTGATTACGGCCTGGAGGCGGACCTGTTCGTCGCCGTGCCGGAGCTGGTTGCCGCGCTGTAAGCGCTGGTGTGACAGCAGGGCATCCCCAGGGATGCCCTTGTTGCCTGTGCCTCTGCGCAGCCGGGGCACAGACAACAAGTGACGACATCTGGAGACACCCCATGAGCTACAAAGCCCCCGTCAAGGACATGCTGTTTGCCATCCAGCACCTGGCCGACATCGAACAGATCGCCAGGATGCCGGGCTTTGAAGACGCCGGCTTCGACACTGCGCAGGCCGTGCTGGAAGAGGCTGCCAAGTTCAACGAGGGCGTGCTCAGCCCGCTGAACGTGGCCGGCGACACCCACCCCTCCAGCTTGAAGAATGGCGTGGTCACCGCCACCCCCGGCTTCAAGGAAGCCTACAAGCAGTTCGCCGAAGGCGGCTGGCAGGGCCTGCAGCACCCCACCGACTTTGGCGGCCAGGGCCTGCCCAAGACCATAGGCGCCTCGTGCGGCGAAATGCAGAACTCGGCCAACATGAGCTTTGCACTGTGCCCACTGCTCAGCGATGGCGCCATCGAGGCGCTGCTGACGGCCGGCTCGGACGAGCTGAAGGCCACCTACCTGGAGAGAATCGTCAGCGGTGAGTGGACCGGCACCATGAACCTGACCGAGCCGCAGGCCGGCAGCGACCTGGCCATGGTGCGCAGCCGCGCCGAGCCGCAGCCCGACGGCACCTACAAGGTGTTTGGCACTAAGATCTTCATCACCTGGGGTGAGCACGACATGGCCGAGAACATCGTGCACCTGGTGCTGGCCCGGGTGACCGGCGCGCCAGCGGGCGTGAAGGGTATCAGCCTGTTCGTGGTGCCCAAATTCATGGTCAACAAGGATGGAACGCTGGGCGCGCGCAACGACGTGCACTGTGTCAGCATCGAGCACAAGATGGGCATCAAGGCCAGCCCGACAGCGGTCTTGCAATACGGCGACCACGGCGGCGCCATCGGCTACCTGGTGGGCCAGGAAAACCGCGGCCTGGAATACATGTTCATCATGATGAACGCCGCGCGCTTTGGCGTTGGCGTGCAGGGCATTGCGATTGCCGAGCGCGCCTACCAGAAGGCCGCCACCTTCGCCCGCGATCGGGTGCAGAGCCGCCCGGTGGATGGCTCCATGGCCACCAGCGCGCCCATCATCCATCACCCGGACGTGCGCCGCATGCTGATGACCATGCGTGCCTATGTGGAGGGCTGCCGAGCCATGGCCACCGTGGGCGCTGCCGCTTACGACGCGGCCCACCACCACCCGGACGCCGAGGTGCGCAAGCAGAACCAGACGTTTTATGAATTCATGGTGCCGCTGATCAAGGGCTACAGCACGGAGATGAGTCTGGAGGTGACCTCGCTGGGCGTGCAGGTGCACGGCGGCATGGGCTTCATCGAAGAGACCGGCGCCGCGCAGTATTACCGCGACGCCAAGATCTTGACCATCTACGAAGGCACCACCGCCATCC
Organism: Hylemonella sp. P2_B10; assembly: GCF_056404875.1. Classification (NCBI taxonomy): domain Bacteria; kingdom Pseudomonadati; phylum Pseudomonadota; class Betaproteobacteria; order Burkholderiales; family Comamonadaceae; genus Hylemonella; species Hylemonella sp. P2_B10. The sequence goes on along the minus strand of NZ_JBFUDE010000002.1, from coordinate 665,039 downwards.
AGGCCAACGACCTGGTGGGCCGCAAGACCGCGCGCGATGGCGGCCAGACGGCCAAGGCCATTGCCGGGCAGATCGCCACCACCGAGGCCGAGCTGACGAAGCAGGGCAGCGCCGACGCATTGGCCGTGGCCAAGCGCCTGAAGGCCGCGCGCGAGGCATTCGTGGACGTGGTGGACTTCATCGCCGGCAGCAGCAAGGCCAGCCCGAATGCGGCCTACGCCGGCAGCGTGCCTTACTTGATGCTGGCCGGCAACTTGATGGCCGGCTGGCAGATGGCGCGTGCGCTGATGGCCGCGCAGGCGCTGCTGGCCAAGGGTGAAGACACCGCCTTCATGCAGGCCAAGATCATCACCGCCCGCTTTTACGCCGACCACCTGTTGAGCAAGGCGCCCAGCATGCGCGACGCCATCGTGGAAGGCGCCGACAGCGTCACCGCGCTGGCGCTGGACGCATTCTGAAGCCGGTTTCAGACTTGCTCCTGAAACCATAGCAACCTCTGTCGCCTGCGGAACAACGGCGACGGGTGTTGTTGGCCAGAATGGCCGCAAGACAAAAACATTCCCCTCTCGCAACCCCAACGCACAAGGCCCCACCCCATGTCCCGACTGCCCGCCGTCTTCAACACGCTGCAACTGCCCGTCATCGGCTCGCCGCTGTTCATCATCAGCAACCCCAAGCTGGTGATCGCCCAGTGCATCGCCGGTGTGGTGGGCGCCATGCCGGCGCTGAACGCCCGCCCGGCGTCCCAATTGGACGAATGGCTGGCCGAGATCACCGAGACGCTGGCCGCCTACAACAAGGCCAACCCCAACAAGCCCGCCGCGCCCTTCGCCATCAACCAGATCGTGCACAAGAGCAATGACCGGCTGGAGCACGACATGGAGATGTGCGTCAAGTACAAGGTGCCGGTCTACATCACGTCACTGGGCGCGCGCGAAGACATCAACGCCGCCGCCCACAGCTACGGTGCCGTGGTGCTGCACGATGTCATCAACAACAAGTTTGCCCGCAAGGCGATCGAGAAGGGCGCGGACGGCCTGATCCCGGTGGCGGCCGGTGCCGGCGGCCACGCGGGCGTGAAGAGCCCGTTCGCGCTGATGCAGGAATTGCGCCAGTGGTTCGACGGCCCCATCGCGCTGAGCGGCGCCATCTCCACCGGCGCCGGCGTGCTGGCCGCCCAGGCCATGGGCGCGGACTTCGCCTACATCGGCTCGGCCTTCATCGCCACCGAAGAAGCGCGCGCCAGCGAAGCCTACAAGCAGGCGATTGTGGAAGGCAATTCAGACGACATCGTCTACAGCAGCCTGTTCACCGGCGTGCACGGCAACTACCTCGCCCCCAGCATCCGCGCCGCCGGCATGGACCCCGACAACCTGCCCGAAGGCGACGTCAAGACCATGAACTTCGGCGGCGGCGAAAGCGCCAAGAAGGCGTGGAAGGACATCTGGGGCTGCGGGCAGGGGATTGGTGGCGTCGGCAAGGTGCAGGGTGCTGGCGAGTACATTGCGCAGTTGAAGCGGGAGTATGCGGAGGCGCGGGCGCGGTTGATGGATGTGACGAATCAGTACGTTTGACTGGCCATGGCTAGATGCAAACCTGGCTGATCGGTTTGCCGTCCCGGACGTGGACTGTGCATCCCTGAAACTTGTTGCTGCGTTTGCACTTGCCCGGCCTTCTGCCTTCGGAATCCGGCTGCCCTTCAAGCTGACATCCGTAGGCGCATTCCCCACTGTTCTGGCAGGCTTTTCCTGCATCAGGGGCGGGTACCTCGCAGTACAGGCCGGCCTTGGTGCGAACCATGCCACCTATCGGTTGCAGTTGACCGCCTTTGACTTGGCAGGCCTCTGATTCCGCGCGCGGCGCACACATCTGATGCTGTTCCAGCCAGATACCACCCCGATCTGTGCACATGCTCAACTCGCCGGTTTTGCTGTGCGGCAACATGCAAATCATGTCGAGCGACCCGGCTGGCTCGTTCAGGCGCCAGTAGCCGCCTATGCGGGCGCAGCTCTTGGGTTCGGTGTGGACGATGCATTGATGTCGATACCAGCTCCATCCCTCTGGCTCTGGTTCCCAGTGACCGCCTAACTCCTGGCATTGCGCAGCGGTATCAATGAATTGTTTCTGCTGACCTTCTGCTGGCACAACAGCCAGCAAGGCGAGCAAGAGTGCAATAGCCAATCGACCCATGGAGGTCCTCCCATTTGGTGGGGAGGATACTCAAACAGTTAGGCCTGCGCCAGCCCCCCATCCACCACCAGCGTATGCCCCAGCACATAGCTGGCCTCGTCCGAGCACAGCCACAGGATGGCGCTGGCCACCTCGTCGGCGGTGCCGAAGCGCTTCAGCGGCACCGCAGCTTCCACTTGCCCTTTGAGATTGGCATCCGGCCCGGCGGCGTCGATCCGCGCTTGCCAGCGCGGCGTCAGGATAGGTCCAGGCGCGACGGCGTTGATGCGTATGCCTTTGTCGGCGTACTCCAGCGCCAGTGACTTGGTCAGGCCTTCGATACCGTGCTTGGCGGCGCTGTAGGTGCTGGCGCCGGGTGTGGCGCGCAGGCCGTTGACGGAGGACACGTTGACGATGGCGCCGCCCTTGTCGGTCATCAGCCCGAGTTCTTCCTTCAGGCAGCGCATGGGTGCTAACAGCGCGCTGTCCAGCATGGCCTTCATGTCGGCGTCGGGCATGTCCACCAGCCTGGCGGCGCGTGAGTTGCCGGCGGCGTTGTTGACGGCGATGTCCAGCGTGCCGAACTTCTGCTTCAGGTGGGTGAACCAGGCGGTCAGTGCATCAGCGTTGGCCGTGTCCAGTTGTGCGAAGTCCACGGCGACCAACTCAGGGTGCTGTTGCAACGCGGCCTGCCACTTGTCGGCAGAGCGCCCGCAGGTGACCACGATGGCCCCCTCGCGCAGCAGGCGCAGCACCACCGCGAGGCCTATGCCCTGGCTGCCGCCGGTGACCAGCGCGGTTTTTCCTGCGAAGCGTGTCATGTTCAAACCTTTCGCTCGGCGCGCGGCTCAGTCCGCCACAATGGCCCAGCGCTCATGGTCGCGCCAGCGGCCGTTGATCTTCAGGTAGCGCGGCGAATAGCCTTCCAACTGGAAGCCGCAGCGCTTGGCCAGCGCGATGGAGGGCGCGTTGTCGGGCTGGATGTTGGCCTCGATGCGGTGCAATTTGAGGCGTGTGAAGGCCTGGCGCAGCATCAGCCGCATGCCGGCCTGCATCAGGCCCTGGCCGGCGTAACCGGCAAAGGCGTAATAGCCCAGGAAGGCGCTGCGAAAACCGCCCATCACCATGTTGGTGATGTTCAGCACGCCCACCAGCGCCTCGGTTTCTCGGTGCACCACCAGGAAGGCCTGGTTGTTGGGCAGGGCCATCTTGACCAAGTAGTCGCGGTAGCGTATGGGCGTGGTGGGTGGGATGACCCAGGCGCCGTGCAATTGCCTGCTGGCGCGCGCAGCGGCGAGGAAGGCTTTCTCGTCATCCAGCCGCGGCGGGCGGATGTAGACGGTGCGGTTCATCAGCGTGGCCCGGTGCGCAGCGGCCGCGTCAGCAGCACGTCCCCCGGCTGCGGTGTGGGGTGACCGCTGAGGCCGGTGGCGTTGGCCTCGGCAAAGCCCAGCGCATGCAGCAGCCGCAGCGAACGCGTGTTGCGTTCGTCCACGGTGGCAAAGGCCAGTTGCACGGCGTGTTGATTCGCCAGCATGTCCAGCATCTGCACCACCGCTTGCCGCGCAAGGCCTCGGCCCATGAAGGCGCTGCCCAGCACATAGGCGATGTTGGCGCTGGCGTCCGCATACACGGTGGCTTGCACGTAGCCGGCCAGGTCACCATTGGGCAGCCCATTTTGTAAACGGATGACCCAGTTCAGCCACTGCTGGCTGCCGTCGGGCGATTGGCGCGACTCCAGCCGCGCGAAGCGCTCGCGCAGTGCGGCTTCGCTGGCCGGGGGCGGCTGGTCCACGTAGGCGTAGAGCGTGGTGTCGGCCAGCAGCGGGAACATGGCCGCCGCGTGCTGGGCGGCCTGCGGCTCCAGCGTGAAGGTGGCCCGCGTTTCAGTGTTCCGATCCCTGGCCATGTGTGAACAGGTCAATTGGGAGTCAGGGCGACACGTGCAGCATCACCAATGTGCGTTTGCTGGCGCGCGTTGGCCAGCTCCACCTGTTTCTGGCGTGCAATGGCGCGCGCCTTTTGCTCAGGCGTCTTGTTACCGTGGCAGCGCGGGCAGCTGATGCCGTGCACATACAGCGGCGAGGCCTTGTCCGCCGGGCTGACGGGGTCGCGGCAGGCGCGGCACAGCTCGTGCGTGCCGGGTTGCAGGCCATGGCCCACGGCCACGCGTTCGTCGAACACGAAGCATTCGCCCTGCCACAGGCTCACCTCTTGCGGCACGGTTTCCAGGTACTTGAGGATGCCGCCTTCCAGGTGGTACACCTCGTCGAACCCCTGGGCGCGCAGGTAGGCGGTGGACTTTTCGCAGCGTATGCCGCCGGTGCAGAACATCGCCACCTTGGGCTTCTTCTTCAGCACAGGCAGGCTGTCCAGCCAGGCCGGCAGTTCGGAGAAATTCTGGATGCGCGGGTCCACGGCACCCTGGAACGTGCCCACGTCCACCTCGTAGTCGTTGCGGGTGTCGATCAGCAGCACGTCCGGGTCCTGGATCAGCTGGTTCCAGTCCTGTGGCTTCACGTAGGTGCCGGCCTGGGTCATGGGCTGCAGGTCGGGCTGGTTCATGGTGACGATCTCACGCTTCAGCCGCACCTTCATGCGGTGGAAGGGCGCGCGCTGCGCAAAGCCCTCCTTGTGCTGCAGGTCGGCCAGGCGCGGGTCGCTGCGCAGCCAGGCCAGCAGCGCCTGCACGGCGTCCGGCGTGCCGGCCACGGTGCCGTTGATGCCCTCGTGCGCCAGCAAAACCAGGCCCTGCACGCCCAGCGCCTCGCAGCGTGCCAGCAACGGCTCGCGCAGTGCGTCAGCATCCGCCAGCGCCACGAACTTGTAGAACGCGGCGGTCAGGTAGGGCGGGAGCGCTGGTGCTTGCATGGGGCTGGGCATGAATAACGAAGGGGCTTGCAGGCCCCCTGTTTGCGAATTCTAGGCGTCGGGCATATACTGTAATTTCATACAGTTATTCTAAAGCCGCAAGACCATGACCGAAGTGCGCATCCCCGTGCAGGCCATCAAGGGCCGGGGCACCGCCACGCGCATTGCCCACCGCTTCGAGAAAGACGCGCGTGGCGATTTTGACGACGGCTGGGGCACGCTGGACGACGACGCCCGCGAGGAGCGCGTCGCCCTGCAGACCGAGGTGCGCTTTGAAGACGCCAAGAGCGTCATCAGCAAGAACGAATCGCCCGACATCTATTTCGACCACGCGCTGAACCCTTACCGTGGCTGCGAGCACGGCTGCGTCTACTGCTTTGCCCGACCCACCCACAGCTACCTGAACCTGTCGCCCGGCCTGGACTTTGAAACCAAGATCATTGCCAAGCGCAACCTGCCCGAGTTGCTGGCGCGCGAGATCAGCGCGCGCAGCTACGTGATGCACCCCATGGTGATCGGCTCCGCCACCGACGGCTACCAGCCGGTGGAGCGCGAACTTCGCATCACCCGCGGTGCGGTGGAGGTGTTGGCACGGGCGCGCCACCCGCTGGCCATCATCACCAAGGGCTCGGGCGTGGAGCGCGACCTGGATCTGCTGGCCGAGATGGCGCACGACAGGCTGGCGGCGGTGTACGTCAGCATCACCACGCTGGACGGCGCGTTGGCGCGCAAGCTGGAGCCGCGGGCCGCCGCGCCGCACCGGCGCATCCGCGTGATCCGCACGCTGGCCGAGGCGGGTGTGCCGGTGGGCGTCAGCGTGGCGCCGCACATCCCCTTCATCACCGAGGACATGGAGCAGGTGCTGGAGGCCGCCTGGGATGCCGGCGCGCGCCGCGCCTTCTACAACGTGGTGCGCCTGCCGTGGGAGGTCAACCCGCTGTTCCACCAATGGCTGGAGCTGCATTACCCGCAGCGCGCGCAGCGGGTGATGGCGCGCATCCAGGAAATGCGGGGCGGCAAGGACTATGACGCCACCTTCGGCAAACGCATGAAGGGCACCGGCCTGTGGTCGGACTTCCTGCGCCAGCGCTTTGAGAAAGCCACCGCCCGGCTGGGCTTCAACCGTGACCGGGTGGAGGTGGACATGAGCCGCTTCAGGCCTTCACTGCTGTCGGGGCAGGGCAGCTTGTTTGATTGACTCGGTGGTTGTCGCTGGTGCCCGGGCCAGCCCATGCACCAGGCTCATCGGGTTGAACAGCTCGCGCATCTGCTGGTGCTCCGGCATCTGGTGAAACAGCAGGCTGGCGAAGATGAAGACCGCCGCGCACACCGCCAGCAGCACGCCGTTGTGCTGCGCATTGCGGCGCAGCGACAGCCGGCGCACCGGCACGCGCCACAGCCACACCACGGGCGCCACGCCCAGCACCAGCAGCAAGGCAATGCCCTGCAGCACGCCGTTGGCCAGCCAGGTTTGCAGCGGGGCGTCCAACGCCTGGGCCAACAACGCGCTGTTGACCGGGCCGGGGCTGAGCAACATCACGTCCGCCCCCCAGGCACACAGCAGCAGCAGCACGGTGGCCACCGGCTTGAAGGTCCAGCGCCAGCACAGCAGGCCCAGCAGCGCGCCGCAACAGGCGGCGAGTATGGCCAGCATGTCCAGGCCCAGCCACAGCTTGTGGCTGCCCGCCACCTCCGGCAGTGCCAGCAGGTGGCCCCACAGCGCCACATTGCTGGCGCCGGCCACCCACAACGCCACCACCGCCGCCAGCACGGCGGGGTGCAGCGCATTGCGCTGGCTTTGCGGGGTCAGGCGCGATTGTGCGAATTCGCTTTCATGAAACAGCTGCAACCTCATGGCCAGCGATTGTGGGCCATGCCAGGGTCATTTCCCCGCTGCAATGCAAAACGCCCGGGTGACCGGGCGTTTCAAAAGTGTCCAGGCGTAACCTGGAAGCAGATCAGCTGAAGAAGCTCTTCAGCTTGTCCGTCCAGCTGTCACCGCTGGGCGAGTGCTTGCCGCCGCCCTTCTTGAAGGAATCGTCCAGCTCGCGCAGCAGCTTGCGCTGGTGTTCGCTGAGCTTGACCGGCGTCTCCACGGCGATGTGGCAATACAGGTCGCCAGGGTAGCTGGAGCGCACCCCCTTGATGCCCTTGCCGCGCAGGCGGAACTGCTTGCCGTTCTGCGTGCCCTCGGGGATGTCGATGGCCGCCTTGCCGGCCAGCGTGGGCACCTCGATCTCGCCGCCCAGCGCGGCCGTGACCATGCTGATGGGCACCGAGCAGTGCAGGTCGTCGCCGTCGCGCTCGAAGATGTCATGTTTCTTCAGGCGGATCTCAATGTACAGGTCACCCGGCGGGCCGCCGTTGGTGCCCGGCTCGCCGTTGCCGGCGCTGCGGATGCGCATGCCGCCGTCGATGCCGGCGGGAATCTTCACCTCCAGCGTCTTCTGCCGTTTCACCTTGCCCTGGCCGTGGCAGGTAACGCAGGGCTCGGGAATGATCTTGCCCGTGCCGCGGCAGTTGGGGCAGGTCTGCTGCACGCTGAAGAAGCCCTGGCGCATCTGCACCGAGCCGGCGCCGTTGCAGGTGGTGCAGGTCTTCACCTGCGTGCCCGGTTTGGCGCCGGAGCCCTTGCAGGTCTCGCAGTTGTCCCAGCTGGGAATGCGGATCTGCGCGTCCTTGCCCTTGGCGGCCTCTTCCAGCGTGACTTCCATCGCATAGCTCAGGTCGCTGCCGCGGTACACCTGGCGCCCGCCGCCGGCGCGGCCGCCGCGCTGCTGGCCAAACATGTCGCCGAAGATGTCGCCAAACGCCTCGGCAAAGCCGCCAAAGCCTTCCGCGCCCGGGCCGCCGCCGCGCATGTTCGGGTCCACGCCGGCGTGGCCATACTGGTCGTAGGCGGCGCGCTTTTGCGCGTCCGTCAGCATCTCGTAGGCCTCTTTGGCCTCTTTGAATTTTTCTTCCGCCACCTTGGACGAGTCACCCTGGTTTCGGTCGGGGTGGTGCTTCATCGCCAGCTTGCGATAAGCCTTCTTGATCTCGTCTTCCGAGGCGTTCTTGGGCACGCCCAGGATTTCGTAAAAGTCTCTTTTGGCCATTGTGCTTCTCTGGTCAATCACGCAAAACGCCGCGTGGCGGGCTCAAGCGGGCCCCACACACGCGGCGAGTCAACATGGCGCGGCGCGCCGCCATCTCAACCCTTCTTGACTTCCTTCACCTCGGCGTCCACCACGTTGTCGTCGTGCGGGGCCTGTTGGGACGCCCCCTCGGCGTGCTGCGCGCCACCGGCGCCAGCGGCACCTGCAGCAGCACCCGCAGCGCCTTCCTTGGCCTGCATGTCGGCGTACATCTTCTCGCCCAGCTTCTGGCTGGCGGCCATCAGCGCATTGCTCTTTTCCTCGATGACGGCCTTGTCTTCACCCTTCAAGGCTTCTTCGACGTCCTTGATGGCGGCCTCGATTTTTTCCTTCTCGCCGGCTTCCAGCTTGTCGCCGTACTCGGTCAGGCTCTTCTTCACGCTGTGCACGCTGGCGTCAGCGGTGTTGCGGGCCTGCACCAGTTCCAGCTTCTTCTTGTCTTCGGCGGCGTTCAGCTCGGCGTCCTTCACCATCTGCTGGATCTCAGCTTCGCTCAGGCCCGAGTTGGCCTTGATGGTGATCTTGTTTTCCTTGCCGGTGCCCTTGTCCTTGGCGCCCACGTGCAGGATGCCGTTGGCGTCGATGTCGAACGACACCTCGATCTGCGGCGTGCCGCGCGCGGCCGGCGGGATGCCTTCGAGGTTGAACTCGCCCAGCATCTTGTTGCCGGTGGCCATCTCGCGCTCGCCCTGGTAGACCTTGATGGTCACGGCCGGCTGGTTGTCGTCGGCGGTGGAGAAGGTCTGCGCGAACTTGGTCGGGATGGTGGTGTTCTTGGTGATCATCTTGGTCATCACCCCGCCCAGGGTTTCAATGCCCAGGGACAGCGGCGTGACGTCCAGCAGCAGCACGTCCTTGCGGTCGCCGGCCAGCACCTGGCCCTGGATGGCGGCGCCCACGGCCACGGCTTCGTCGGGGTTGACGTCCTTGCGCGGCTCGCGGCCGAACAACTCCTTCACCTTTTCCTGCACCTTGGGCATGCGCGTCATGCCGCCGACCAGGATCACGTCGTGGATGTCAGCGGTGCTGACGCCGGCGTCCTTGATGGCCATGCGGCAGGGGGCGATGGTGCGCTCGATCAGCTCTTCCACCAGCTGTTCCAGCTTGGAGCGGGTCAGCTTGATGTTCAGGTGCTTGGGACCGGAGGCGTCAGCCGTCACGTAGGGCAGGTTGATGTCGGTCTGCGCGCTGCTGGAGAGCTCGATCTTGGCCTTCTCGGCGGCTTCCTTCAGGCGCTGCAGGGCCAGCACGTCCTTGCCCAGGTCCACGCCTTGTTCCTTCTTGAACTCGGCAATGATGTAGTCGATGATGCGCTGGTCGAAGTCTTCGCCGCCCAGGAAGGTGTCGCCGTTGGTGGACAGCACTTCGAACTGCTTTTCGCCATCGACATCGGCGATTTCGATGATGGAGACGTCGAACGTGCCGCCGCCCAGGTCATACACGGCAATCTTGCGGTCGCCCTTTTCCTGCTTGTCCAGGCCAAAGGCCAGGGCCGCGGCGGTGGGCTCGTTGATGATGCGCTTGACGTCCAGGCCGGCAATGCGGCCGGCGTCCTTGGTGGCCTGGCGTTGGGCGTCGTTGAAGTAGGCGGGCACGGTGATGACGGCGTCGGTGACGGCCTCGCCCAGGTAGTCCTCGGCGGTCTTTTTCATCTTGCGCAGGATGTCGGCGCTGACCTGTTGCGGTGCCAGCTTGTCGCCGCGCACTTCCACCCAGGCGTCGCCGTTGTCGGCGGCAGCGATCTTGTAGGGCATCAGGTCGATGTCCTTCTGCACTTCCTTCTCGGAGAACTTGCGGCCGATCAGGCGCTTCACCGCGTACAGCGTGTTCTTCGGGTTGGTCACGGCCTGGCGCTTGGCGGATGCGCCCACCAGCACTTCGCCACCTTCCAGGTAGGCAATGATGGACGGCGTGGTGCGCGCGCCTTCCGAGTTTTCGATCACCTTGGGCGTGTTGCCCTCCATGATGGCCACGCAGCTGTTGGTGGTGCCGAGGTCAATGCCGATGGTACGTCCCATGATTCTTCTCCTGTATGCAGAAATTCAGATGTTCTTAACTTGTGGATAACTCTTGCGGTTTCAAGGGCCGGCGAGAGCTTTTCCAGTCGTTTTTTTGGATGCTTAGAGTGCCCTGCTTACTGGGCGGCGGTGACGGTGACCAGTGCCGGGCGCAAGACCCGCTCATTGATCAGGTAACCCTTTTGCAGCACCGTCACCACGGTGTTGGGCTCCTGCTGGGCCGGCACCACGCTGATGGCCTGGTGCTGGTGGGGGTCGAACTTGGTGCCCGGCGCCGGGTTGATGGCCAGAACCTTGTTGCGCTCCAGCGCGGCCAGCAGCTGGCGCAGCGTGGCCTGGGCGCCTTCGCGCACCTGCTCGATGCTGGCGTCCTTGATGGTCAGGCCGGCCTCCAGGCTGTCTGCCACCGGCAGCAGGCTTTCGGCAAAGCCTTCGACGGCGAACTTGCGCGCCTTGGCGACTTCTTCGTCGGCACGGCGGCGGGCGTTTTCGACTTCAGCCTTGGCGCGCAGGTATTGGTCGGCCAGATCGGCGTTCTTGGCCTTCTGGTCGGCCAGGTCAGCCTGGGCCTGGGCCAGCGCGCCGGCCTCGTTGGCGACCTGGGCGGCCAATTGCTCTTCAAGACTGGGTGGGTTGGGGTTGTTATTGTCTGACATGCTAGTAGGCGTATTAAACAAGTGCTACGCGCAAAGAATTTGGGGCAAAGGCGGGTGTTTCAAGGCCCGCGGGGCGCCAAATCGGCACTTTTTAGGGTTTTTTGGGGGGTGCCGGCCTGACCGGCAGGGTGGCCGCCCCCTGATGGGCAACGAGGGGCCAGGGCCCCGCAATAGCCTCAGCCCGAAACGCCCAGCAGTTCGACGTCGAACTTCAGCGTCGCGTTGGGCGGAATCACACCACCGGCGCCGCGCGCGCCATAGCCCAGAGCTGCGGGGATGATCAGCGTGCGCGCGCCGCCCACCTTCATGCCGGCCACACCCTCGTCCCAGCCACGGATCACCATGCCGGCGCCCAGCGAGAACACGAAGGGGTCGTTGCGGTCCTTGCTGGAGTCGAACTTGGCGCCTTGCTGGCCGTCGTTGTACAGCCAGCCGGTGTAATGCACGGTGACGCTCTTGCCTTTGGTGGCCTCGTCGCCGCTGCCTTCGGTGGTGTCTTCGTATTGCAGACCGGTGGCTGTGGTGTTCATGGGGGTTCCTCGCTGGGCGTGTGGGTGAAAGGACTCCGCCGCGTGAACTCAGGAGTCAAACGCGGCGGCGAAACCCTCAATTATGCCAGTGCAGGTCTTGCTGCCGGCGCCGGCTGGCAGCCAGGGAGGTGCGGGCTTACTTGGCCTTCTTGGCCAGTCCGGTGGCCCACTTGCCGGCAAAGCCCTGCAACTCGGCCATGCGCTTGAGCAGGTCGGCGCCGTGCGGCGTCACCACATAGCCGTCGCTGCCATGCGTCAGCAGGCCCACCTCGCGCAACTCCTTGATGCGGGTGTTCAGCGTGTTGGGCGTGATGCCGCCCACACTGTCTTGCAGCAGCCGGAAAGTCTGGGCATGGCCATCGCGCAGCGCCCACAGCACCCGCATGGCATAACGTGCTTCCAACAGCGACAGCAACTGGCCCATGGCGGCGTTGTCTTTGGAACTCATGGCAATCTTGTTCTCCTGCTGGCGCTGCTGTTGGCGTCGGCTCTTGCCGTGGCTGGTCTTGTAAGTGGGCCGGGAGGGGGACTATAGCGCAGTTTTCCGCGTGCTACAAGTTTCATAGCTTGCCGTAACCACTCTTTACGCGCCGCCCGTTTTGGTGCATGGGCCAAAGAGGGCAGGGGTGCAGGCGCGCGCCGCCGCGCCGCCCCCTTTCTGTGCAAGAATCAGTCAGAAGACGGCCCCGCTTGCGCTCACCCGAACCGTTGGAGACAACCCCATGATCAGCAATTTCGAGCAGGTTCACAACTACTACGAACGCCTGGTGTTTGAGGAAGTGGTGCGGCGCTCTGCCGACCACCAGGACTTCAGCACCGACATGCTGGCCGACGTCGCCTGCGTGGCCCTGAACCGCCTGCCGGCCCGCTATGTGCGCCACGACGTGGACTTCATGTTCTACCTGACCGAATCCGAGCGCCACGTCATCGAGCGCACGATGAACGAGGTGCTGAACTTCGCCTTCAACTTCGTCGGCGAAGCCGTATCGCGCCGCGCCGGGCAGAAGTAAGCCACCCAAGCATCCCGCATCTGCATATGACAAACCTGGCAGGCAAGGCCCTGCACGTGGGCCTGGTGGGCTATGGTGAGGTGGGCAAGATCTTCACCCAGGCTCTGGCAGCGAAGAATCTGGGAAGCGTCAGCGCCTGGGACTTGCGCCTGGCATCCACGCATGCCGATGCACCCCAGCAGCGCGCGCACGCCGCCGCCGCCGGCATCACCGCCTGTGACAGCATGGCCGCGCTGTGCGGCCAGGCCAACCTGGTCATCTCCGCCGTCACCGCGTCCAACACGCTGAGCGTGGCGCAAGAGGCTGCCGAGCAAATGCGCCCCGGCAGCATCTTCCTGGATTTGAATTCCGCCTCACCCGGCACCAAGGCCCAGGCTTCACAACTGATCGACGCCATCGGCGCCCACTATGTGGAGGCCGGCGTGATGACCTCCGTGCCCCCGTACGGCCTGGCCGTGCCCATGCTGCTGGGTGGCGCCAAGGCGGCCGAGCTGGCCGAAGCCCTGCGCGCGCTGGGCTGCGACGCCACAGCGGTGGCGCCAGAGATCGGCGTGGCATCGGCCATCAAGATGTGCCGCAGCATCATGATCAAGGGGCTGGAGGCGCTGGTGATCGAGAGCTACACCACCGCCCGCCACTACGGCGTGGAAGAGGCCATGCTCGCCACGATGAAGGAAACCTTCCCCGGCATCGACTGGCCCAAGCAAGGCGCCTACTTCTTCAGCCGCGTGGCCCAGCACGGCAAGCGCCGCTCCGAAGAAATGGCCGAGGCGGCAGTGACGGTGCGCGAAGCCGGTTTCGATCCCACCATGGCGGCCGCCATTTCCACCAAGCATGGGTGGGTGGCGGGGCTGTCGGCTGAAGGCTTGTTCGAAGGGCTCAGCAAGGATTCGCACTGGCAAGACTATGCGGACCGGCTGCTGAAGAAGTAGCCTCCTGCCGTTCAACGCCATCATGGTTGGCGTGCTGGCGTTCGGCGTTCAAGCGCAGCGCGTGCCAATTGACCCGATGTCGCTGGGGCGTGTGGCGGAGCGGAATCAAGGAGGAGGGCCGCAGGCCCGGGGGACATCCGCGTAGCCACGCGCCCCAGCGGCGTCGGCAGCCAGCGAATCAGCGCGATCGCTCAGCCCAGCAAGTCAGCCACGCCGAATCGAGGCGAGTAGCCCAGCAACCGCGCCGCCTTGTCATGCGAGATCAATACGCGCGGCCCGGCGTAGCCTTCGGCAAACTGCGTCACCTGCGGATAGAACCGCGCCGCCAGCTCCCGTGCATCCAGCCCCGTCCAGTTGTCCTGCGCGGTGATGAAGAAGGCCTCGTGCAGCGTCGGCAAATCCACCTCCAGCGCCAGCCGGTGGGCGGTGGCGACGTCTTGCGCGTGCACCCAGGTCCACAGGTTCTTGAACCAGTTGGGGTACTCCGCCACCAGCGTGCGGTAGAAGGGCAGTTGTTCGGGCTCCGGCAGCCACACCCAGGGCGGGCGCAGGCACACGGTGCGCATGCCGGTGCGGTCTGACGTGGTCTTGCAAATCTGCTCGCACACCACCTTGCTCAGGCCATAGGGGTCTTGCGGGCGGTTAGGGTGCTGCTCGTCGATGGGCAGGTAAAGCGGCACCAGGTTGTGCGTGGCAAAGGCCGAGCCCAGCGTGGACTCGCTGCTGGTGAACACCAGTTTGGTGATGCCCGCCTGCGCTGCCGCCTCCAGCACGTTGAAGGTGCCGTTCACGTTCACATCAAACACCCGCTTGGCCGGGTCGTTCAGCGGGTGCGGGATGCCGGCCACGTGCAGCACAGCGTCGTAGCCGCCGGCCACGGCCTGTTGCACGGCGTGCGCGTCCAGCACATCGGCTTCATGGAAGCGGCTCACGTCCCGCCGGGGCGCCACGCGGTCCAGCACGCCCACGGTGTAGCCGTACGCCAGCAGCTCGTCCACCACATGGCGGCCGACAGCGCCACTGCCGCCGGTGACCAGCACGCGTTGGTATTTTCGCCCGGTCATCAGCGGGGAAAGCGCTCGCGCAGCTTGATCTTCCAGAACTTGCCGGTGGAGGTGCGCGGCACCGCGTCAATCACCTCAAAGCGGTCCGGCACCTGCCACTTGGCAAAGCCGTGCTGCATCAGGTGCGCGCCCAGCTCTTCCTTGCCGATCAGCTGGCCGGGCTTGAAGACGATGCAGGCCAGCGGCCGCTCGCTCCACTTCTCGTCGGGGATGGCGATGACGGCCGCCTCGGCAATCGCCGGGTGTGCCATCAGCGCGTTCTCCAGGTCCACCGAGCTGATCCACTCGCCGCCGGACTTGATCAAGTCCTTGGTGCGGTCGGTGATGCGCACAAAGCCCAGCTCGTCCATGGTTGCCACGTCACCCGTGCGCAGCCAGCCGTCGGCGGTGAATTTGTCTTCCGTCACCGGCACCTCGTGGTAGCTGCCGGTGATGAACGGCCCGCGCACCTGGATCTCGCCCATGGTCTTGCCATCCCGTGGGGCGTCGCCTTCTTCGGTGCGTATGCGCACGTCCACCAGTGGCACCGGCACGCCGGCCATGGCGGCGCGGCGGTAGCGTTCGTCGATGCCGGTGTTCTCCAGTTCGGCGCGCGGGTACGAGACGGTGGCCAGCGGCGATGTCTCCGTCATGCCCCAGCCCTGCAGCAGCCACACGCCGTGGCGGTGGAAGGCGCGTATCAGCGCCTCGGGCACCGCAGCGCCGCCCACCAGCGAACGCAGGCCGGGCGGCAGCTTCCACTTGCCGGGTTCTTCCGTCAGCCCGCGCTCGTAGGTCTGTATCAGCGACATCCAGATGGTGGGCACACCCAGCGCCAGCGTGGGCGGGTGCTGCGTCATCAGGTCCAGCAGGTCGTTGGGCCCCAGGTGCGGGCCGGGGAAGATGAGTTTGAGCCCCACCATCACCGCCGCATAGGGCGTGCCCCAGGCGTTGGCGTGGAACATGGGCGTCACCGGCAGCAGCACGTCGGTGCCCTTCAGGCCCCAGTAGTCGCCCATGCAACCCACCAGCGTGTGCAGCAGCGTGGAGCGATGCGAATACACCACGCCCTTGCTGCGGCCGGTGGTGCCCGAGGTGTAGCACATGCTCACCGGGTCGGTCTCGGCATGCGGTGCGTACTCGAAACCATCCGGGTCGGCATTGGCCAGCAACACCTCGTAGTCGTCAAAACCCTTTTCCACTGGCGCACCGCTGAAGGGGAAGACGATGACCCGCTCAAACTTGTGCAGGTGCGCAAACTGCTTGTACAGCGGCAGCAGGATGTCGTCGACGATGATGAAGCGGTCTTGCGCATTGCAGGCAATCCAGCCGATCTCGTCGGGCGCCAGGCGCAGGTTCAGCGTGTGCATCACGCCACCGGCGGCGGGGATGCCGAAGTAGGCCTCCAGGTGCGCGTGGTGGTTCCAGCTCAGCGTGGCCACGCGCTCGCCCTTCTTCAGGCCCAGCTTTTGCAGCGCGGAGGCAAGTGCCCGGGTGCGGCGGTACCACTGGCCATAGGTGTGCGTCTTGTACGACTTGTCGGGCAGGCGCGAGACGATGGTGTTGCGCGCGAACAGCGAGCCGGCGCGCTCCAGCTGGTCGTTCAGCGACAGCGGGCGCTCCATCATGGTGGAAATCATCGGGGGCTCCTGGGGAGTTCTTCTTACCCCCAGTTTCCCCCATTTTTGCTGCAATGCAACTTGGGGCTGACCCTGCCGTCGTCTGCTGCGGCCTGGTCCGCCTTGAACTGCCGGGCCTACTTGGTGGCAGGCTTGCCCGGCACGATGGTGGTGGTTTCCTTCAGCGTGCCGCCGGCAGCCACGCTGCCTTCCACCGTGCCCTCGCCGCGGGCGCGGGCCAGGCAGTCCTTGCGGTCATCGCCCGTCAGTGGCTCGCAGCGGGCGCGGGCGTTCTTGCGCAGGTTGGCATTGCCGTTGTCGAGCTGGCCCTTCTTGGCCTCGGCCAGTGCATTGCGCGCCTCGCGCTCGCAGGTGGGCTGGTCCTGGTTGGAGCGGCCTTCCTTGCACACGGCCATCTCCTTGTTGAAGTTGGCTTGTGCGTCTGTCTTGGCGGCGTCGGGCAGGGCCCAGGCGGCGCTGCCAAGCCATGCGGTGGCCATCAAGGTGGAAAGGGCCAGATGGCGAATCAGTGGGGTGGATGGTTTCATGGTGTCTCCTGTGGGTGCAGCCTAGGGCGGCGGCGCCCGGCGGTCTGTGCGCTGCCAGACTTAGCCTGCCGGCGCGGGCGTTTTCAGTGAGAATGCAGCTTGCCCGCCGCCCCCGGCGCACCCACTTCCATAGACAGGCCAACCGCAATGAACACACGTCGCCAGTTCATGGTGAAAGCTCCCGCCGCCTCGCTCGGCCTGCTGGCCGCCACCGGCGCCACGCTGGCTGAGGCACAGGCAGATGCCAAGGCAGCCGCAGCCTCCGCCCTCGCCACGCCGCCTGCCGGCGCGCCGCCCACCTTCGGCGCGCTGCCCCCGGTGGGGCCGGAAGTGTCCGTCAACACCTTTGCCGAAGCCGAGAAGCTGGCGCAGGTGAGCCTGACAGCGCCCGAGCGCACCATGGCCGCCACCGCCTGGCGCACCTCCATGGCCGCTATGCTGGAGCGCCGCACCGGCCCCAAGAAAGTGCCGCTGGCCGATGCCGTGGCCCCCGCCACCGTGTGGAACCCTGTGCTGCCCGGCATGCGGCAGCACGGCCCGCTGCGCCAGCGCTTCGTGCGCAGCGCGGCCAACCCCGCTCCGCTGCCCAAGAGCGATGCCGACATCGCCTTCGCCCCGGTGACGCAACTCTCGCGCTGGATAGAAAAGCGCCAGCTCAGCTCCGAGCGGCTGACGCGCATCTACCTCACCCGCATCGCCCAGCTCGATGGCAAGCTGCGCAGCGTCATCACGCTGACCGACCAGCACGCCATCGCGCAGGCGAAGAAGGCGGACGCGGAGATCGCCGCCGGCAAATACCGCGGCCCGCTGCACGGCATCCCCTATGGCGTGAAGGACTTGCTGGACACCGCCGGCATCCCCACCACCTGGGGCGCCGAGTTCTACCGCAAGCGCACGCCGAAGGAAGACGCCACCGTGGTGCAGCGGCTGAACGCCGCCGGCGCCGTGCTGATCGCCAAGCTCAGCCTGGGCGCGCTGGCGCTGAACGACGTCTGGTTTGGCGGCCAGACCATGAACCCCTGGCTGCTGGAAGAGGGCTCCAGCGGCAGCAGCGCCGGCCCCGGCTCGGCCACCGCCGCCGGGCTGGTGGCGTTTTCCATCGGCTCTGAGACCGGCGGCAGCATCGTCAGCCCCAGCATGCGCTGCGGCATCACCGGCCTGCGCCCCACCTTCGGCCGCGTGGCCCGCACCGGCGCCATGACGCTGTGCTGGTCGCTGGACAAGCTGGGCCCCATGACCCGCAGCGTGGAAGACGCCATGCTGGTGCTTGCCGCCATCACCGGCCCCGACAGCCATGACGTGGGCAGCGTGCCCGCCAAGCTGGACTTCGACGCCAAGGCCGGCGTGAAAGGCCTCAAGCTCGGCTACGTGGACGCCTGGATGAAGGAAGACCCGGCGACGGATGTGGACCGCGCTGCGCTGGAAGGCCTGAAGAAGCTGGGCCTGCAAGCCAAGCCCATCACGCTGCCCGACTGGCCCTACCAGTCCCTCGACCTGCTGCTGTTCGCCGAAGCCGCCGCCGCGTTTGAAGACATCACGCTGGACGGCCGCGCTAACCAACTCAAGGTGCAGGTGCCCGACGCCTGGCCCAACCTGTTCCGCCAGGCGCGCTTTCTCTCGGCCGTGGACTTCGTGCAGGCCGACCGCCTGCGCCGCCTGGTGGCGCAGGAGATGGCGCGCATCTTCACCGAGGTGGACGTGCTGCTGGTGCCCTCGCTGCGCGGCGAGATGCTGACCATCTCCAACAACACCGGCCACCCTTCACTGACGCTGCGCACCGGCAGCGTGCAGGTGGGCGAGGCGCGCAGCGACTGGGCGCCTGACCCGGCCAAGCCGGCGCCAAAGTTCAACCCGCCGCGCACCGTGCCGCATGGGGTGACGTTGATCGGCCGCTTGTTTGACGAGGGTACCTTGGCCAATGTGGGGCTGGCGCTGGAGGGCTGGGCGAAGGTGAATACGCAGCGGCCACCGGGGTTCTGAACAGCAGCCACTTCGCCGACGGAACACAACCTGCGTTATAAACGCAGCATGAAAAGTATTGCTTATGGCGCCTGCCTGGGTGTCGTGGGGGGCGTTGCCATATTGCGGATCCTTGCGTATCTGCTGAACCTGGTCCATCTCCCGCTTCCTCTGAATTCCAGCTTTGGCCTGTTTCTTGGTTACTTCTCCCTGGTGCCGCCCATGCTGTCGGCATTCGTTCCCAGATTCCTCCAGCTGCTGCTCACCTTGATCGTCGCGCTGCTGGCCGGGCGGCGCATCTGGTTGCTCGCCACGCGCAAAGAGGGCTGGCCGCCCGCCGCCTTCACGGGCGTGCTCAAGTGGCTGGGCATCGTCGGCCTTTGGTCGCTGGGCCTGGGCCTGGTTGTGCTGCTGTTCAGCATCCTGCTGAAGGCCGGCTCCGGCGTGCCGGCAGGCTTGGTGATGCTTCCCGCCGTCATTTGCCTGCCTTGGGGGTTCTTTGTCACCGAGGGCATCAGCTTGTGGCAGGCCCTGCGCAGGCCACCCGGTACGACCTGACAACCGGATGTGGCGCCCCACTCAGTTGCAGGCGAGTGGATAGGGGGCTTGGTTGTATCCATTGACGGGGTTGCAGATATTGCCGCCACCATCCGTGACAAAGCCGTTGTTGGGTCTGCCACCGAAACTCGGCCCCAGCTGTGCGCGAGTAAAGTCATTGTTCTTGAACACGTTGTTGCTGATGTGAAAGTCAGCGGCCGTGGGCTCGGTGGTTCCCGGGCGGATATTGCCCGGCGCGCCGAAAAGGTAGCCCAGGTTGTCGGTCAGCTGCAAGGCGCCGCCACCACCGCCCGCACGCACCGGCCCGGTGTAGCGGTTGCCTGAGAACAGGTTGTCCTTGAAATACACCCCGCTGTCCGCGGGGATGGCATTGGCCGGGGCCTGGATGAAGCCCGCGCCGCGCAAGCCGTAGTTGCGGTAGATCCAGAACATGTGGGGCAGGTTGCTCATCGTGTTGTTGGAGACCGTGGAGCCGATCAGGCCGAGCCAATACCACCCGCCCACGCCGCAGTAGCCGGCATTGGAAATCGTGTTGCCGTCAATGACGTTGGACGTGATGGTGCCAATCCATTCCACGCCGCAATCAAACACATTGCGTATGGTGTTGCCCTGGATGAGCGTTGCGCTTTCATCAAACAGTGCGATGCCGTCATCGGCTCCCTGGTATTTGTAGTCGAGCACGCCGGGAGATCCGCCGTCCAACAGGTTGCCCAGGATTCGGTTCTGTGACCCATACATCAGCACGACCAGGCCTGTTGCCTTGTTGTTCGGTCCGGCGGGAGACAGCACGCGGTTGTTCGAAATCGTGTTGGCGGTGCCCACCACCAGCTGGAAGCTTCCGATCAGATCGTTGTTGTCCATCACGATGTGGTCTGAATGGTCCAGGCTGACGATCAGGGACGGGTAGTCGCCGCCAAGCGCATTGCTGGCAGCGCGCGCGGCCGGTGCGGCGAAGTTGTTGTGCGTGATGCTGCCGTTGCTGCTGTTGAGCACGTTCAAGACGGTGTCTGTCAGCACGCAATTCTTCAGCGAGAAATTCTTCACGTTGGTGAGGGACACCATCGGGCCATGCGTCGCATCCGTTTGCGAAATCAGGTGGCCTCGGCAATCCAGCTGCACGGCGCTGGTGTCATGGACCTGCAGGCACGCCGGCAGGCCCTGAATGCTGGTCAGCACCAGGTCCTTTTGCAGGAAATAGCTGCCGGGTTGGTTGATTTCGCGGCAGCTGGTGATCGCCTTGGCGTTCAGCGGCGCGGCGACGGTAAGCGCCGCTGTCTGGCGGATGACCACGCCGGTGGCGCTGGTGGCCGCGACGGCATAGACCAAGCCATCGTCCGCCACCGCCACCGGGTCCACCACCAGCGTGTCAGACACGGCGCCGGCGATCGGCGTTCCAGCCCGCAGCCACTGGTAAGTTGTACCCGGGCCAACCGGCGGCACGGCCTTGAAGATGACTTGATCGCCCGGGCTGGCCTGCACGGTGGCGGCACTGGCGCCGGCAGCCAGTGACAACGCCACCGAGATCCGGGTCTTCACGGTCAACACCGCGCGCTTGCTGGCCACACTGCCATTGCCGTTGGTCACGATGACGCGGAACTGCGAGCCGCTGTCCGCCGCGCTCAGGTTCCCCCGCGCCAGGGTTGAATCGGTGGCGCCTTGGATATTGGAAAAGTTGGCGCCCTGGTCCTGACTGACCTGCCACTGGAACGACAGCGCGCTCTGGGTGGCGTCGGCGGCCACGTCGACCGAGAAAAACACCGTGGCGCCAGCGGGCACTTCAACGTCCCGCGGGGACTGAACGATATTGGGAAATCCACAATGCGCGGGGTAGACAAAGCAGGCAAAGTCCGCCAGCTGACCCACGACCACGCCGGCATTGCCCGAAAACGGCCCTTTGACCACCAGGTTGCCGCCGGCCGTGGCGAGGTAGTTGCCGGTGTCCGCGTAGTAGCGGTAGGTCAACGCCGGTAGGGCGGAGGCATCCACCTGGGTGTTGGGGTGGCCGGGAAAAAACTGAGGGAAGGCCTGTTCAGCCCAATCGAACACGTCCGCAGGAACTGGGACTTGCGGTGTGGGTGCTTGTCGCTGCACCACGCGCAACGCGCGGGCCTGCATGGCCATCGCGCTGGCTGGGGTCAATGCTGTTTCGTTGGCGGGGGAGCTGCCGCCGCAGGCCGCCAGGGCCAAGGTGAACAATGAGGCCACCATCACGAGGAAGGTGTTTCGCCGGGGAGTCGTATGTTTTTGAAAATTGGAGACGGTTGATGTCATGAACAGCATAAAAAAGCCCGCACATGCGGGCGACAGGTACGTGAAGTCTACTGGCACCGCCAGCGGGTGGCCATCCCCCAAACGAGGGGTTCGGGTGGCGCGCGGCTAGCCCTTCTTCTGCACCCTGGCCTGCGCATCCAGCTCCCGCAGCTGCCGCAGTTTCTCCCCAATCTTGATCTCCAGCCCGCGTTCAACGGGTTGGTACCAATTGGGCGGCGCCATGCCATCGGGGAAATAGTTCTCTCCCGCCGCATAGCCGCCTTCCTCGCTGTGCGCATAGCGGTAGTCCCGGCCGTAGTCCAGCTGCTTCATCAGCTTGGTCGGCGCGTTGCGCAGGTGCAGCGGCACCGGGCGGGTGCTGTCTTTCTTGATGAAGGCCTTGGCCTCGTTGTAGGCGGTGTACACGGCGTTGGACTTGGGCGCCATCGCCAGGTACACCACGCACTGGGCCAACGCCAGCTCGCCCTCTGGCGTGCCCAGGCGCTCATACACCTCGGCGGCGTCCAGCGCCAATCTCAATGCACGCGGGTCGGCCAGGCCGATGTCTTCGCTGGCCATGCGCACCAGGCGGCGGGCCATGTAGCGTGGGTCGGCGCCGCCGTCCAGCATGCGCACAAACCAATACAGCGACGCATCCGGGTCGCTCCCACGCACGCTCTTGTGCAGCGCGCTGATGGTGTCGTAGAACTGCTCGCCGCCCTTGTCATAGCGGCGCAGGCGCTCGCCCAGCACCTTGAGCAGCCAGTCGTCGGTGATGGGGTCGCGCTTTTCCGCCGTGGCGGCCACGGCCAGGGTTTCCAGCGTGTTCAGCAGGCGTCGCGCGTCGCCATCGGCATAGGCCACCATGCGGTCGCGCGCCTTCTCGTCCATCGCCGGCACGGCACCCACAGCTTGCGCGCGGCGGATGATCTCGCGCAGGTCTTCCTCACCCAGCGGCTGCAGCACATACACGGCGGCGCGCGACAGCAGGGCGGAGTTGACCTCGAAAGAAGGGTTCTCGGTGGTGGCCCCGATGAAGGTGAACAGCCCGCTCTCCACATGCGGCAAAAAGGCGTCCTGCTGGCTCTTGTTGAAGCGGTGCACCTCGTCCACGAAGACGATGGTGCGGCGCCCCTGGCCCTGCGCCACCAGCGCTTGCTCCACCGCCTCGCGGATGTCCTTCACACCGCCCAACACGGCGCTGATGGTCAAGAACTGGGCGTCAAACGCATCCGCCATCAGCCGCGCGATGGTGGTCTTGCCGGTGCCCGGCGGCCCCCACAGGATGCAGCTGTGCGGCTGGCCCGACTCAAACGCAATGCGCAGCGCCATGCCCTCGCCCAGCAGGTGCTGCTGGCCGATCACCTCGCCCAGCGTCTTGGGGCGCAGGCGCTCGGCCAGGGGGGTGTGGGTGCTGCTAGCATCGGCTCTCATACGGGCTATTGTGGCGCAACGGGGATATGTCGATGATTGACGCTTTGGTTTCAGGCCGTGTTTTCGGCGACCCCGAGCAGCGCCTTGGCAAAGGAAACACCCCGTTTGTGGTGGCCAAGGTGCGCGCACCCGCCAACGACGGCGAAACGGTGCTGGTCAACGTGATCGCGTTTGACGCCATAGCCGCCGCCGCGCTGCTGGCCCTGCGCGATGCCGACGCCGTGTCGCTGGCGGGCAGCATCACCCCCAAAGTGTGGACCGACAAGCAGGGCAACACCCGCCCGGCGTTGGACATGGTGGCCCACCGCGTGCTGGCGGTCACCCCGCTTTAAGCCGCTTGCCGTGTCCGGCCTTATGCGACAACACCCGAACCCTGAACGCACCGGCTTCACGCTGGTGGAGCTGATGGTGGTCGTCGCCGTCATCGCCATCCTGGCCAGCATCGCGCTGCCCTCGTTCGTGGAACGCATCATGCGCAACCAGGTGGTGGAGGGCGTGGCCGTGGCCGACTTCGTACGTCAGGCGGTGGCCGTCACCTACGCCACCACGCGCAAGCTGCCGTCGGACAATGCCGCGGCCGGCCTTCCGGCCAGCGACAAGATCGTGGGCAACTACGTCAGCGGGGTGGCGGTGGCAGAGGGTGCCATCACCGTCACCTTCGGCAACCAGGCCAACCGCAACCTGCAGGGCAAACAGTTGACGCTGCGCCCCGCCGTGGTGGCGGATGCCCCTATGGTGCCTATCGCCTGGGTGTGCGCCGGCGCCCCTGTGCCCGCCAAGATGACGGCCATGGGCACCAACGGGACCACGCTGCCCGCCGCCGCGCTGCCCCTCAACTGCAAGGGTCCCACTGCGCCGTGAGGTGAACGACGCAGCACCGCCCGCCTCACCCCTCCACAACCACCTCATCCCCCACCGCCACGCGCCCCGGCTCTACGGTGCTGCCGTACACCCCCAGGCACCCCTGGCGCTCGTTGGCCACGGTGCGCAGCACGGCAGGGTTGCGTTGCGTCGTCACCGGGTCGATGGTGATGACCACGCAGCGCCCATCGCGCTTGTCCACGCGCAGGCGCAGGCTGCCTAGGCGCAGCACGCGGCCGACCCAGTCGTCCTCGGCAAACGGGGCGTCGCCCGCCGCCTGCACCAGGATGTTGGGGCGGAAACGCTGCACGTCCAGGCTGGTGCCCACTTGCTCACCCAGCCGCGCGATGGTCTGCGTGGTGATGAGCGACAGCGGAAAGGTGTCGAACACGCCCCGGTCTTGCCGCAGCACCCGTGCGCCCGTGGGGCACAGCTCGGCGGCCAGCGCGGGGTCTGTCACGTCAAAGCTGGCGCCGCTGGGCGTGCGCACCTGCGTGGCGGATTTGTCGGGCCGCGCGGGGTCGGTGAAGCTGGGTTGGTAGTGGGCCATGTCGGCGCGCTCGCGCAGCGTCAGCCAGGGGAAACCGCTGAGCGGGTGGCCGTCTTGCACAAAGGCCCAGCGGCGGTCGCCCGCCAGGCCGTGCCAGCTGACATCCACCTCGGTCAGCGCCTCGGCAGCCATGGATTTGACGGGATAGCGCCACAGCGCCACAACGCGGCCAGCAACAGTGGGGGAGGGTGCGCCATTCAACAAGCCAGACATAAGCAGGCCTTTCTCTTGAGAAAGGCGCCCTTACGTGGGTCAACCCGTGTCGAGCGTGGCGGGTGGCCCCGCTGCAGCGCCCCTCGGCACAGGCGGTGCGCCACCGGCGGCGGCGCACTCAGACAGCGCGAATTTTAGCGCCGGCCGCAGGGCGTCGCCAGCCCGTCCCCCCGCCACCAGGCATCCCCCATTTTCGTGTTGCGTGTCCCACTGAAAAAAACCGCCACCCCCGCTACACTGCAAAGAGCTTGTGCAACCCCGTGCACCCCCTGCACAACCCCTAGAAGGAGACAGCCATGACAACACCATCCGCAAAACTGCTATGCAACGCCACCCTGGCCCTGGCGGCCCTGCTGGGCTTGTCCGGCGCGGCCCACGCCGCCAGCGCTGCCGACGAGCGCTACAACGCCGAGGCCAAGGCCGCCAGCGCCCGCTACGACCAGGACAAGAAGCTGTGCAACGATGAGAAAGACGCCAACGCCCGCATCACCTGCCGGCGCGACGCCAAGGCCGAGTATGACGCGGCCATCGCCTCCGCCAAGGCGCAGCGCGGCGCGGCACAGGTCGCACAGCGCAATGGCGAACCCAGCTGCAGCACGTGCGGCCGCGTGGTCTCGGTGCATGTGTCCGAGCGCAAGGGCGAGGCCGGCGTGGTCGGCACCGCCGGTGGCGCCGTGGTGGGCGGCGTGCTGGGCA
Organism: Hylemonella sp. P2_B10; assembly: GCF_056404875.1. NCBI lineage: Bacteria > Pseudomonadati > Pseudomonadota > Betaproteobacteria > Burkholderiales > Comamonadaceae > Hylemonella > Hylemonella sp. P2_B10. Next base: position 639,985 of record NZ_JBFUDE010000002.1, on the reverse strand, counting down.
ACCAGGTCGGCGGCGGCAACGGCAAGACGCTGGCCACCGTGGCCGGCGCCGTGGGTGGCGCGCTGCTGGGCCGCGAGGCCGAGCGCCGCTACAAGGCCACCAAGGTGTGGAACGTGGAAGTGCAATACGACAACGGCGACAAGAAAACCTTCGCCTTCAACAACGACCCCCGCTACGCCGTGGGCGACTGGGTGAAGAACTCGGGCAACAGCATCACCCGCAATTGACCTGATGTCCTCCGCCGACAACCAAGACGTCGACCCGCAAGAAACCCAGGAGTGGCGCGACGCCTTCGCCACGCTGCTGGCCGCGCAAGGCCCCGCGCGCGCCCGCTACATCCTCGACGAGCTGGCCCGCCAGGCCCGCACCGCGCGCACCGGCTGGCAGCCCGAGCTGTGCACGCCCTACATCAACACCATAGGCGTTGACCAGCAGCCCCAGTTCCCTGGCGACCTGGCGGTGGAAGAGCACCTGGCCGGCCTGATGCGCTGGAACGCGCTGGCCATGGTGGTGCGCGCCAACCAGGCCTATGGCGAGCTGGGCGGCCACATTGCCAGCTATGCCAGCGCGGCCGACCTGTTTGAAACCGGCTTCAACCACTTCTTCCACGCCGCCGAGCGCGACCAGCCCGGCGGCCACGGTGGCGACCTGGTCTTCTTCCAGCCCCACAGCAGCCCCGGCGTCTACGCCCGCGCCTATTTGGAGGGCCGCCTGACCGAAGACGACCTGAAGCACTATCGCCAAGAGCTCACCGCCCCCGCCGCCCGCCAGGCCCAGCACGCGCTGGAGCTGAGCGACGACGAGGGCAGCGACGGCAGCGCGCAACCGCTGGCACGCGGCCTGTGCAGCTACCCGCACCCGTATTTGATGCCAGACTTCTGGCAGTTCCCCACCGGCTCCATGGGGCTGGGGCCTATCAGCTCCATCTACCACGCGCGCTTCATGCGCTACCTCACCCACCGTGGCCTGCTGGACTGCGGCGCCCACACCGCGCCCGATGGCCGCGCGCTGAACCAGCGCCGCGTGTGGGGCGTGTTTGGCGACGGCGAGATGGATGAGCCCGAGAGCATGTCCGCCCTGACCCTGGCCGCCAGAGAGGGCCTGGACAACCTGGTGTGGGTGGTCAACTGCAACCTGCAGCGGCTCGATGGCCCCGTGCGCGGCAACGGCCGCATCATCGACGAGCTGGAAAAGCTGTTTGCCGGCGCCGGTTGGAACGTCATCAAGCTGGTGTGGGGCAGTGATTGGGACGGCCTGTTTGCCAGAGACACCACAGGGGCACTCGCCCGCGCCTTCGCCAACACGGTCGACGGCCAGATGCAGACCTTTGCCGCCAAAGACGGCCGCTACAACCGCGACACCTTCTTCGGCCAGAACGAAGAGCTGGCCCGATTAGCCCAGGGCATGACCGACGAGCAGATCGACCGCCTGAAGCGCGGCGGCCATGACCTCGTCAAAATTCACGCCGCCTATGACGCCGCCGCCAAGCACACCGGCCAACCCACCGTCATTCTGGCCCACACCAAGAAGGGCTATGGCATGGGCAGCGCCGGCCAGGGCAAGATGACCACGCACAGCCAGAAGAAGTTTGACGAAACGGATTTGATCGCCTTTCGCAACCGCTTCAACCTGCCGCTGAGCGACGAGCAGGTCACCCAGCTGCAGTTCTACCGCCCGCCGGCAGACAGCGCCGAGATGCGCTACCTGATGGACAAGCGCCAGGCCCTGGGCGGCGCCATGCCCAAGCGCCTGACGCAGTGCGCGGTGGTGGCCGTGCCGCCGCTGGCCAGCTACGCGCAGTTTGCGCTGGCCGCCGATGGCAAGGAGATGAGCACCACCATGGCCTTCGTGCGCATGCTGGGCGGGCTGCTGAAAGACAGCACGCTGGGCCCGCGCATCGTGCCCATCGTGGCCGACGAGGCCCGCACCTTCGGCATGGCCAACCTGTTCAAACAGGTGGGCATTTATTCCAGCGTGGGCCAGCGCTATGCGCCCGAAGACATAGGCAGCGTGCTCAGCTACCGTGAGGCGCTGGACGGCCAGATCCTGGAAGAGGGCATCTCAGAAGCCGGCGCCCTGGCCAGCTGGACGGCCGCCGCCACCAGCTACAGCGTGCACGGCCTGGCCATGCTGCCGTTCTACATCTACTACAGCATGTTCGGCTTCCAGCGCGTGGGCGACCAGATCTGGGCCGCGGCGGACCAACGCGCACGCGGCTTCCTGCTGGGCGCCACCAGCGGCCGCACCACGCTGGGCGGCGAAGGCCTGCAGCACCAGGACGGCAGCAGCCACCTGATGGCCGCCACCATCCCCAACTGCAAGGCCTACGACCCGGCCTTTGCCGGCGAGCTGGCCGTCATCATCGACCACGGCATGCGCGAGATGCTGGAGCAGCAGCAAGACGTGTTCTATTACGTCACGATGATGAACGAAAACTACGCCCAGCCGGATTTGCCCGCAGGCGCAGAGGGCGACGTGGTGCGCGGCTGCTACCGCTTTGCCACCTATGGCGCCGAGGTCAACGGCACCGGCAAGCCCATCACGCTGATGGGCAGCGGCGCTATCCTCACCGAGGTGCTGAAGGCCGCCAAGGTGCTGGCCGGCCCCGAGCACGGCTTTGCGGTGGAAGTGCTCAGTGTGACGAGCTGGAGCGAGCTGGCCCGCGACGGCGCCACCGCCCACCAAGCCGAGCACGCCACCGGCACCCCCGAGCCCGGCGCCGAGAGCCACCCCGACAACGAAACCGGCCGCCTGCCTTTCATCACCCACCAGCTGATCACCGGCGTGGGCGACGGCCCGGTCATCGCCGCCACCGACTACGTGCGCGCCGTGCCCGAAGCCATACGCGCCTATGTGCCCGAAGGGCGGGCCTACCGCACGCTGGGCACGGACGGGTTTGGGCGCAGTGACACGCGGGCTGCGCTGCGGGAGTTTTTTGGCGTGGATGCGGCGGCGATTGTGCGGGCCGCGTTGGCGAGTTGATGGCTACGCTCTACGGGTCAATTATGAGTGTGAGCTAGTAGGTCCTGGGCTTTGACGAGTACGTAACCAGGCTTACGTTTCAGAGCCTCAACATCTTTCTCATGTCCAGACTTGTGGTTGATGAGGAGTTGGAGTATTGGCAAGAGACCACCGACCGCCGGCACTACCTGATCTGTTGCAACTCCGAAAGCAGAAAGGCCCAAACCAAGCACCGCATATCCGGTCTTCCAATACCTGGCGGCGCTCTTCTCGATGACTTCTAGCTCCGCCCTAACTTCGGCGGCTTGATGGCGAAGCTCATGAAGAAGCTCTGTGGACTTCGAACTGCCTATGTCATTTAGTTGAGAGTTTAGTGTGCCGGCTATTTTTTCGCGAAATTTCGGCATAGCCTGTGAGGCCTCTTGGCGAAGCTGTAAGACTTGCACGGGGCTTAATTCACTGACCCAGGGGATCGCGAAGCGCCCGCTGTTGTCCAACAATGCCATTTGCTGCCGCGAAAAAGCCCGACCCTCTTGATGCTGTAGACCAGCGATACCAACGCGAGAGTTTGAAAATACCACTCCTGAACCCAAAGAAGCATCTCTTGCTGCCCAAAGGGCTCCATGTACAGCTGTGTAAATCTGAAACTGCGCGAAATCTCGTGGGGTTGAAGTTGGATCGATGTTCTTTTCATAGCCATACATCGACGCAGATGGCTCATAGAGGGCTCCGGTATGAACTCTGTATGTTCCATCTCCTGGGCGAACTACCGACACCTCGCCAGCGTACTCATTGAGCAACTTGTCCGTGATGCTCTCGACAGTAGTTTCAAACCGGTCTATGCATGACTGACATGCGGGAATAGCTGGAGGGCGGAATTTCAAAATTCCGGCTGCAATTAATGGGAACAGAACCAATGTGAGCAGTCCATCGTCGAACAGTTTGTCTAGCTTTGCATTTGTAACTCGCCCGAAATTTGCCAAATCGCTCGTCAGGTTGTCGGTTACCCAAATGTGATCAGCGATAAGCCCTACGCTACGAGTTAGGCGCTCAGCCAGTGCCATGCGACATTCAAAATTTTGACAAGCTCGTCTCGAGAATAGGTCTAGGCCACCGTCAAGATATACGTCAAACTCTGTCGGCTTCGCTTTGGCCGCCTGACCAAAGCTATCAGCTTGATAGAGTTCGGATTGACGGCGCAACTCTGGGAGTATGTCCCGTATGCGTTTTCGCATCTCGCGCTCGCTCGACGGGAATCCATTTTTGGAGATTGCGGTGACAAGCAACCCCACACCGGGGGGCACATGAGGCAACTGTTCTGGCATTAGGTACCGCCCTTGTATCTGCGATTCTTAGCGCAATCATACAAAGTAACTTTTGGCCCCCCGGCCGCGCCTGTTCAACTTGCGCAGCGCAGCTTGAATTACTGCACCGCCGTCAGCGTGATCGTGAACACCAAGCCCGAATACCCCGGTACCGCCCCATACCCCGTGGAGCCGTAGGCCAGCGAATAGGGGATCAGCAGCGTGCGCGTGCCGCCCACCTTCATGCCCACCACGCCCTGGTCGAATCCCGAGATGACCTGGCCCTTGCCCAGCACGAAGGTCACCGACTGGCTGTCGATCTGCTTGTCCTTGAAATCCGTGGCGGTCGAGGCGTAGAGCCAGGCCGTGTACGTGACGGTGACCGTGTTGCCGTTGGCGGCCACCGTGCCTGTGCCCACGGTGTTGTCGGTGATTTGCAGCGAGCCGGGGCTGTAGATGGTGGCGGCGCTGCTGGCGTCACCGCCGCCGCCGCAGCCGGGCAGCAATGCGGTAAAGCAGGCGGCCAGAACAAGGCGGGGGAGGTGGCGTGAAATGTGGCGTGTTAGGCCGCGAGAGAGGGGGCATGAGAGGTGTTTGAGCATGATGGTGCATCAGCATGCCTCCCGAATTGAGAGAGACGGTTAGGCGCAGGTAAAGCTATGCAGAACCGCCGCGCCCGCTCATAATGAATTGTGACAATTTCATTACAAAAACCATCCAGGGCTGCCGATATACCAATCTAAAGAACGGAGTCGTCTCATGGGTTTCCTTGCTGATTTGAAAATCGGGACGCGTTTGGGACTGGCCTTTGGCCTGTTGCTTCTCTTGCTGGCCGGCATCGCCGGCATGGGCCTCAGTGGCATCGGCAAGACCTTTGGCTCGGTGAAAGAGATCTACAGCAACAATTTGATCCCCATGCGCGAGCTGGGCGCGGTGCAATACCTGTCCATGCGCAACCGGCTGCTGGTGATGGACATGATCCTTGACCCCAAGCCCGACAACATCGCCAAGCGCAGCGCAGAGCAGAAAGCCAACACCGAGAAGGTGGACCTGGCCTGGAAGGCCTACCTGGCCACGGACCTCTCCGACGCCGAAAAGGCGCTGGCCAAGGAGTTCGAGCCCGCGCTGCTGGCCTACCGCCGGGACGGCCTCACGCCCGCGCGCGACGCCATCGCCGCCGGCAAGAAGGAAGAGGCCGAAAAGATCTACGAGGACAAAATCAGCAAACTGGCGCCCAAGGTGTTTGACACCCTGGCCAAGCTCAACGAGATCCAGGTCTCCATGGCCAAGGATCAGTACGACAGCGCCGGCAAGCTCAACGGCTCCGTCACCAGCATGACCATCGGCGGCTCCCTGGTGGCCATCGTCATCGGGGTGTTCCTGGCCTGGTCCATCACCCGCTCCATCACCCAGCCGGTGGAGAAGGCCTTGCAGTTCTCCAAGCGCGTGGCCGATGGGGATCTGACGGCCCACCTGGACCACCGCAGCAGCGACGAGATGGGCATGCTGCTCAAGTCCTTGCAAAACATGCAGGCCAACCTGGCCCGGGTGGTCTCCAACGTGCGGCGCGGCTCCGAGTCGGTGGCGTCGTCCAGCGCCGAGATCGCCCAGGGCAACCACGACCTGTCGGCCCGCACCGAGACGCAGGCCAGCGCACTGGAGGAAACCGCCGCGTCGATGGAAGAGCTGTCCTCCACCGTCAAGCAAAACGCCGACAACGCCCGTCAGGCCAACCAGCTGGCGATGAGCGCCAGCACCGTGGCCGTGCAGGGCGGCGAGGTGGTGGGCCAGGTGGTGCAAACCATGAAGGGCATCAGCGAATCGTCCAAGAAGATTGCCGACATCATCAGCGTCATCGACGGCATCGCCTTCCAGACCAACATCCTGGCGCTGAATGCCGCGGTGGAGGCCGCCCGCGCCGGTGAGCAGGGCCGTGGCTTTGCCGTGGTGGCCAGCGAGGTGCGCAGCCTGGCCGGGCGCAGCGCCGAAGCCGCCAAGGAAATCAAGACCCTGATCAACACCAGCGTGGAGCGGGTCGACCAAGGCACCGCACTGGTGGACAAGGCCGGCAGCACCATGACGGAGGTGGTGGCCAGCATACGCCGCGTGACCGACATCATGGGCGAGATCAGCGCCGCCAGCTCCGAACAATCCCAGGGCGTGGCCCAGGTGGGTGAGGCGGTGACCGAGATGGACCAGACCACGCAGCAAAACGCCGCGCTGGTCGAGCAGATGGCCGCCGCCGCGGCCAGCCTGCGCACCCAGGCGCAAGACCTGGTGCAGGCCGTGGCCACCTTCAAGCTGGCCGAAGGCATGGGCGCGGCGCCGCCGCCGCCGCGCGCCCCTGCGCATGCGCCGGTGGCCGCGCCTGCGCGTGCGCCCGCACCCACGCTGGCCAAGCGGCCCTCTTTGGCGGTGGCCCACAAGCCCGCCGCAGCAGCCAAGGCCGCCAGCCCCGCCAAGCCGCCAGCACCGCCGCCGGCAGCGGCCGAAGCCGACGGCGATTGGGCAACGTTCTAGGCGCCCGCGCGGGGCCCACCGGCGTCAGGCCGGCGGCTGCGCGCTCGCCTCATCAGCCCTTCTTCGCTGCAATCCACCGGTCCACCGCCGCCTCCAGCACCACCAGCGGCACCGAGCCGTGGGCCAGCACCTCGTCGTGGAAGGCGCGGATGTCAAACTTGTTGCCCAGCGCCTTTTCGGCGCGGGTGCGCAGTTCGCGCAGCTTCAGCTCGCCAATCTTGTAGCTCAGCGCCTGGCCCGGCCAGCCGATGTAGCGCTCCACCTCCTGGGTGGCCACCACCTCGCCTTGCGGCACGTTGTCCATGAAGTAGGCAATGGCCTGCTCGCGCGTCCAGCCCTTGGCGTGGATGCCGGTGTCCACCACCAGGCGCACGCCGCGCCAGATTTCGGCCGACAGGCGACCCACCCACTGCCAGGGGTCGTCATACAGGCCCATTTCCTGGCCCAGCATTTCGCTGTACAGGCCCCAGCCCTCGCTGTAGGCACCGGTGCCGCCAAAGCGGCGGAAGGCCGGCAGGCCGGTCTGCTCGCGCGCCAGGCTGATCTCGAAGTGGTGGCCGGGTATGGCCTCGTGCACAAAGAACGCCGTGGTGGTGAAGCGTGTGCGTGTCTCGGGCTTGTAGGCGTTGTAATAGAAGATGCCGGGGCGAGAACCATCGGGCAGGCCCGGCTGGTAGCTGGCGGGCGCCGCGCTCACCTCGCGAAAGCTCTCCACCTGGCGGATCTCAAACGGTGTGGTCGGTATCTTGCCAAAGAACTTGGGCGCCTGGGCATTCACCCTCGGGCGCAGCGCCTCGTAGGCGGCCTGCATCTCCTCGCGGGTGGCAAAGCGCAGCTCGGGCGCGGTGTTCAGGTGGTTGAAGAACTCTTTCAGCGTGCCCTTGAAGCCCACGCGTTCCTTGGCCTGCTCAAACAGCACGCGGATGCGGGCCACCTCGTTCAGGCCGATGGTGTGGATCTGCTCCGGTGTCAGCGCCGTGGTGGTGGACGCCTTGGCCTGGAAGGCATACCACGCCGGGCCGCCCGGCAGCGCGCTCAGGCCCACCGTGTCGCGGGCTGCGGGCAGGTAGGTGTCGCGCATGAAGGCCAGCAGGCGCTGGTAGGCCGGCACAATGCTGTCGCGCACCAGCGCGGTGTAGGCGGCGGTGAGGCGCGCCTTGTCGGCATCGCTGAAGCTGTCGGGGAATTTCTTGATGGGCGACAGGTAGACGTTCTTGTCCAAGTCGCCCGTGGCAAAGTTTTGCAACTGCGGCAGCACCTGCGCGGCCAGCGCCTTGGGCAGCACCACGCCCTGCGCCATGCCACGGCGCATGTCGGCGATCTGCGCGTCCATGGCAGCGGGCAGGCCGGCGGCGCGCGCCAGCCAGTTGTCGTAGTCCTTCACCGTGGTGAAGGGCTGCGCCACCCGGCCCGAGCCCAGCTGCGCATAGGTGAGGTGCAGGCCGCCCGACTGGTTCAGCGGCACCAGGTTGCTGGGGAAGTTCAGCCCATCCAGCTGCTGCTGCAGGCGGTAGCGCAGCAGGTCGTAGCTGATGCGGTCCTCAGCCGGCAGCGTGGCCGGGTCCCACTGCGCCGTCAGCGCCAGGTACTTGTCGGCCAGGCGCTTGGTCTGTGCGCGCCCCTCGGCCGAGGTGGTGGCGCCAAAGCGGTCGTTGAAGCGGTTGTCGCCGTTGAACGTGGCCGACACCGGGTTGTCGCGCAGGAACTCTTCCCAGTAGTCGGCATAGATCTGGTTCATCACCGCCGGGGTGGCGGGCTTGGTGGCCTGGGCCGGCTCGGCAGCCAGGGCGGCCGGGGGCAAGGCGGCGGTGGTGGTCAATGCCACGGCCACGGCCATGGACAAGGCGCTCAGCAGGGGGTGGAAGGATTTTTTCATGGGCAGCAGTATGGCAGACTGTGCCCCTTATGAATCTATTCAAACCCAGGGCGCTGGCCCTGCTGTGCGCCCTGGCCGCGCTGCCGCTGCACGCCATGGACATCAAGACCTGCGGCGAGCAGGTCATCCTGTCTGGCAAGGTCGAGGGCAACGAATACAGCCGCCTGAAGGATGTGTTTGCCGGCAACCCCCTGCTGAAGGTGGCGGTGCTGCGCAATTCACCCGGGGGCAACGCAGATGTGGGCTACCGGGTGGCCGAGCTGTTTCGCGAGAAGGGCATCGCCACCTACGTCTCTGGCTACTGCCGTTCGTCTTGCTCGCGCTTTTTCCTGGGCGGCAAGGAGCGCTATTTCACCGACGACTACCCCGCCGCCCAGACCCAGGTGGGCTTTCACAGCAACTACCGCGACAGTGGCGAGATCGTGCCCGGCGCGCCCTACAAGCTGCAGCAGTTCATCGCACAGTACACCGATGGCAAGGCCGACAAGGCGCTGGTCGAGACGTGGACCAACCTGGCCAACCGACGAGGCTTTGCCTACTTCTTTCACCCCAGCGCGTTGAAGCGGCAAGACGGCGTGTCCGTGTTGCTGTGCCAGGGCCATGAGCGCAGCAGCCAGCGCTGGCAAAGCTGCCAGAAGGTAGGGGGACACGACGCGCTGTCCATGGGCGTGGCCACCAGCCCCGAGGTCAAGCATTCCTGCGACGCCGAAGGCCTGCGCGCCCTGGCGCCCCGCCCGGAAGCTGAGGACAAGGAATGACCGCCGCTTGACTAGCGCACGCGTAGCCGGGCAACGACTGTCAGCAAGCCCAACAGTTGCGCCGCGCTGAAAAACAGGCTGAGGATAGGTGACCGGCTGCCGCCGCCATACGGAATGGCGGATAGCACAAAGGCCACAGGCGACACAACGATATACAGCACCAGCAGCCACATCGCCAGCGTGACGAGCCTGCTGCCCCCCTGCCAACGCACCAGGCCGCGTGCATCTGCCGCCCTGACCACCAGCCAGGCCACGAGCAAGGCGGTGATGACTTCTCCGGCCCGATCCTTGCCCGGCAGCATGTATGGCACAACCGCAAAGCGCTTCAAAAAGTCCCACACCGGCAGAACTGGTGACATGGCCAGCGCCATGGCGATGACCGTGCTCACCCAGGTCTTGCGTGCGGGTGCCTGATCGGCGGCGGCAGTGGCGTCGGCATCAGCAGTGGGCTGTGTCTCTGCCCAGCTTGGTTCTGTGGAGGGTCGCTGGCCGCCCCAGATGATCTGCCACATGGCGATCAGCGCCGACAGTCTGAACAACAAACAAAGCAGGGGCAGTGCAATGTCAATATACGGGCGCCACGGGCTTTTGAAGCTGAATGAAAAGTAGGTCAGGACCACGACGGTCGCCACCACGTAACTGCCGAAGGCCACCCACAGCAATGCCCGTCGGGGCGCCCTCCATGCGGGCTGAGTCCCCCTGAGGTACAGCAGCGCGAAATACGCCACGACCAGGCAGACCGCCAGATGGGGTAGCCTGTACAAGCTGACGGTTCGAACTATGGTGCCCGTTCCCGGGTAGTAATACCGGCCGTCTTGCAAAACGGCCTGGATTGCAGACTCGGGCCACCAGCACAGCACGTAGTCCAGCAGCATCAAGCCGAGCAACAGCGTTGCGGCTGCGCCGGCGCGCCACCCGGTTGCGCCGGTGCTGCCGGATGTGGTGACGGCGCGGTCAGGCTCTGTCATGTGTTCTCCCTGTCGCCGTTGTCGGCTTTTGGGGCAACTATAGCGTTGCTCGTTGCCAAGACCCATTTCTTTCGTCGTTTGTTGTTGCGCGTGTGCGCGCACTAGGGAACGCACACGCGCAACAGCGGCGTGCCCCCTACAATTTGCCCAAACTCACTCTAACAAGGAGCGCCACCATGGCCGCAAGAGCAACCAGTATCGCCCTGTCCCTGGCCACATTGCTGCTGACTGGCGCCCACGCACAGACCGAGCCTGCCAAACCCGTGGCGGCGCCCGAGCCCGGCCGCATCACCGGCATAGGCGGCGTCTTCTTCAAAGCCAAGGACCCCAAGGCGCTGGTGGCCTGGTACCGCGACGTGCTGGGCCTGCCGCTGCAGCCCTGGGGCGGCGCCGCGCTGCGCTACGACGCGCCGCAGCACCCGCCGGTCGTCACGTGGCGGGCCTTCTCGCCCACTACGGGCTACTTTGCGCCGTCTACCAGTGAGTTCATGATCAACTACGCCGTGGACGACATGGACGCTTACCTGGCCAAGCTGGCTGCCAAGGGCGTGACGCCGCTCAAGCGCGAGGGCGATGCGCAAACCGGCCGCTTCGCCTGGGTTATGGACCCCGAGGGCAACAAGGTGGAGCTGTGGGAGCCGAAAAGAGCAACGCCTGATGCCGCCAAGTAGCACCCCGCAGCGCGGAATGGAAGAACTAGTGAGTGATCGCAACGTGACGGCACTGCCCGTGAACGAATACGTGTTTCGTTACGACGAGGCACACGTGGCGGCGTGCTTGGCCCGCCGGCAGAGCATGCGGGCTTGGAAGCCGTTGAGCATGTTGGTGCACATTGCCGTCGTGGTGGGCTTTTGCCTCATCATCGTCTTTCTCGGTGCGGCCATATTCAATGGTTCGGCAAAGCGGGCAGATCGTTGGTTTTTGGGGATGGCTGTCGTCGTGCTTGGGTTCTTGATGTTCGGCTCCAGGCTCGACAGGTGGAATCTGGCCAAGCGTATGAAGCGATCACCGGCCTACGGCGCACAGGTTCGTGTCACGCTCAGCGCCGCTGGCGCGGCCTTTCAATCACCGCTCGGCAAAGCGGACCAGAGTTGGCAGGCGTTCACCCGCTTCAAACGCTTTGCGGATGGGTATTTGCTGCTGGAGGAGCCCTTCATCTGCCACTGGTGGCCCGATGCCGCGCTGACTGGCGGTAGCCTTGCTGATGTCAAGCAATTGGTTGAAGGTAAGGTTAAGGCAAGCTGACCCGGTTGAACCCATGTTTCTCGACATCGGCCCCCTGCGCCGCAACACCGCCTTTCGCCGCCTCTTCGCCAGCCAGTTCATCTCGGGCCTGGGCACCATGGTCAGCTATGTGGCCGTGCCGTGGCAGGTGTATGAGCTGACGCGCTCCAACGCCCAGGTGGGCCTGTTGGGGCTGGTGCAGCTCATCCCCGTGGTGGTGTGCGGCCTGCTGGGCGGCGCGGTGGCAGACCGGGTGGACCGCAAACGCCTGCTCATCGGCAGCGAGGTGCTGATGGCCTTGTGCCTGGCCGGCCTGCTGGCCAACACCTTGCAGGCCACGCCCAGCGTGCTGGCCATCTATGCGCTGGTGGCGGTGCTGCAAGGCGCCAGCGGCTTTCACCGCCCGGCGCTGGAGGCGCTGACGCAAAAGCTCACCCACCCGGACGACTACGCCGCCGTGGCCGCGCTGGCCTCGGTGCGCGGCACCATCGGCATGGTGGCCGGGCCGGCGCTGGCGGGCATCTTGCTGGCGGGGTGGGGCGCCGTGGGGGCCTACCTGTTTGACATTGCCACCTTCATCGCCGCGCTGTATTTCATCATCCGCATTCCGCGGGCCGACATCGGCCACGTGGAGGCCAAGGCCGACCGCCCCCATTTGCTGGCCGACCTGATGGAAGGCATGCGCTTCGCCTGGGCGCGCCCGGTGCTGATGGGCACCTACATTGTGGACATCGTGGCCATGGCCTTTGCCTTCCCCGTGGCGCTGTTCCCTGCCATGGCCGCGGCCGATGGGCGCACCGAAGCGGTGGGCTGGCTGCTGTCTGCCATGTCGGTGGGCGCGCTGGCCATTGGCGTCTTCAGCGGGTGGACGGGCAAGGTCACCCGCCATGGGCGCGCGGTGGTCATCTCGGCCGCGCTGTGGGCGCTGGCCATCGTGGCGCTGGGCTTTGCGCCCAGCCTGTGGCTGGGCCTGGTGTGCCTGGCGGCGGCCGGCGCGGCAGATATGGTGAGCGGCGTGTTTCGCGGCACCATCTGGAGCCAGACCATCCCCAACGACCTGCGCGGCCGCCTGGCCGGCATAGAGATGATCAGCTACCTCACCGGCCCGCTGATCGGCAACGCCCGCGCCGGCTTCATGGCCGACGCCTGGGGCGTGTCAGCCGCCATCTGGGTGGGCGGGGCCATCTGCGCGGTGGGCGTGGTGGCTACGGGGTTTTTGTTGCCCAGCTTCTGGCGCTACCGCAGCGCGCAGCAACAGCAGCAGCCACAGGCCAGCGCACCGGCCTGAGCAGGCGCAAAAAAAGCCGGCGTTGCCGCCGGCTTAAAAGCCTTTTTGAAGAAAGGCCCCATGTAATCGTTAGGTGTCAGCTGACGGTGCAGGTCAGCCGGCGATGGACTCGTCGTCGTTGTCGTCGGCGCGGTCATCGTCTTGCGACGACTGGTTGGACCTGCCAGACTTGTTGCCCTGCTTGGCACCGCCGCTGACGCGCTCGCCGTTCTGCTGCTGCTGCGAGCCGCCGGCATCGGCCTGCGGCTTTTGGCGCGGGTTGGCGTTTTGCTCGTACTTGTTGTCCTCTTGCTGTTGTTCTTGTTGGTCTGCTTGCGGCTGGGATGGCTGCTTTTTGCTCATGGTCTCTCTCTCCTTGAGTGTGAATCAAAGCGCGACTGCGCAACGCCAGCATAAAACCGCAGCCGCGCGGGCGGCGTAGGCCGGTGGCGGCAAGCGGTGTAGGGCAAATCTCACTTCTTCGTGGCCGCATCGGCGTCCGGTGGCACCTGCATGCCGCGCTGCACCGCCGGGCGCTCGCCCACGGCCTTCAGCCAGCGCTGCACATCCAGCTTGGGCGCCAGGCTGTCGGCCAGCACCGTTTGCAGGTGGGTGGCGGCGGCCAGGCTCCAGGTGTAACAGGCAATGTCGGCAATCGTATAGTCCGCCCCCGCCACGTAAGCACCGGTAAGCGCCAGCCGCCGGTCCAGCACGCCCAGCAGGCGGTCTGCCTCTTCGGTGAAGCGCTGTATGGCCAGCGGCTCTGCCTGCGGCGCGCGCTTGGCAAAGTAGCCCAGCTGCCCCATCATCGGCCCCAGGCCGCCAATGCTCCAGTAGACCCACTCCAGCGTGGTGTAGCGCGCCGGCCCCGTCTTGGCCAGCAGCTGGCCGCTCTTGTCCGCCAGGTAGACCAGGATGGCACCGCTCTCAAACAACGCCAGCGGCCGCCCGCCATAGCCCTGCACCTCGTCATCCACCAGCGCGGGGATCTTGTTGTTGGGCGACAGCTGCAAGAAGGCCGGCGCGAACTGCTCGTTGTTGCCGATGTTGACCGGCACCACCGTGTAAGGCAGCCCCACCTCTTCCAGCATGATGGACGCCTTGCGGCCGTTGGGGGTGGACCAGGTGTGGAGGGTGAGCATGGCGGGGGCTCGCTTTGCGTGGGGGAGAGACTGCCATGGTCGGTTGGAGGGGGTGGGGGGTCTGTGCGGTTGCGTACTCACCAAATACCGTTCAGGCTGAGCTTGTCGAAGCCTTCGAGTCGAGCTAGCGGCGCATGTAGATTTGCGTTGAACGGAGTTGACAGGCGGATGTTGCGTTGTTGCGCACCCTAGGGAAAGCAACTGCGCAACTTTTGCTAGTAATGACACCTGAGGCTATAGTGTTTGCTATTGCCAACTGGGGTTTGACAGAGAGGACGGTCTGGCCTTCAGTTCGTTCGATCTTTTGGGAATCTCAGTTCGGCGCAGAAAAGCCTATCCCATGAAACTATCATTCAATCGCCCATACAAGTCGATCACCCGATTTGAGCCGTTTGAGCTTTCTTCATTCACGGTGCTCACCGGAGTAAATGGTGCGGGCAAATCCCATCTTCTCGAAGCGCTGGAAAACGGGGCAATTACAGTCGAAGGCATCCCACCAAATCAACCTCATGGATTTCGACCCATACGTCGATTTGATAGCAGCTCACTTGTTCCCCAGGATACTGGAGCGTTTTCCGGAGCGCAGATATCTCAGGAACAAGCGGGATTTTGGAGCGAGATTAGCCAGCAGAAGGAGCAGTTTGTTGAGTCTTTTCGGGAGTCGCTTCGGCAATTTGGAATCCCAAGGCTGGAATCCCTCAGCGTTAAGAAGGCTCTGGCACTCAAGACAGAGGACTTAGTGTCTCTCGGGGTGCCGGCCGGACAGGCTGCAGTAATTGCCGTTTCGATCGCTCAGTCCGCAGCGGCTGTTGAACAGAACTTAACGAGCAACTTTGTGCGAAACGATCCGCAAAATCGTGTGCGACTAATGTCGACAATCGCTAAAACTGCGAAAGTTCCAATCTTCGCAATGGACACGGACGACTTCTTTGGTGAATTTCCCAAAAACTGGCAGCCGGTTGATTTATTTCAGCAATCGTTTGCACGCCTGTTCAGTGCATACCAACGTCATTGGTATCAAAACCAAGTCAGGGAAACAGCAAAAACTAAGGGAGCAGAAGTTTCATTTCTCACAGACGATGAGTTTCTTCAGAAGCATGGAGCCGCGCCATGGGAGTTTTTGAATGAAATTCTGGAAGTGGCCGAACTCGACTTCAGAATCAATGCGCCCTATGCGTGGGACGATCGACCCTATGAGCCAATACTTACGGATGAAAAGAGAGGCATACGAATAAAGTTCAATGATCTCTCGTCTGGAGAGCGGATTCTGATGTCTTTTGCTCTATGCCTATATCACGCGAAAGATCCGAACTCGACCGCTGAGTTCCCCAAGCTTTTATTGTTTGATGAGATCGATGCTCCATTGCATCCATCTATGACACGCTCCCTGCTTAGGACGATCGGAACGACCCTTGTGCAGCAGCATGGAATTCAGGTAATTTTGACAACTCATTCTCCATCAACGGTTGCCTTAGCGCCCGACCATTCGATTTTTGTCATGCACAAGCAGGGGCCAGATCGAATTGGAATCACGAGTAAGGACGCCGCGTTAGGAATTCTTACCTCGGGCGTTCCAACCCTAAGTGTTAATTACGAGAATCGCCGTCAAGTCTTCGTGGAGAGCAAACACGACGTCTCGTATTACAGCAAGTTGTACGAGCTTGCCAAGCCAGCATTGGAGCCGGAAATTTCACTGAGCTTTATAGCGTCTGGTGTTCGAGGAATTGGTGATTGTGAGCAAGTCAAGAGTGTGGTCAATAGCTTGGTCACAGCGGGAAACCGGACTGTTGTGGGTGTTATTGATTGGGATGGGAAAAATGGCAGCTCTGAGTCAATCTTTGTGGCTGGCGAAAATGAACGCTACAGCATAGAAAACTTCATCCTTGATCCGCTCTTATTGGGGTTGTTTCTTTTGCGTGAGAAATTCCTGACAGCGGAAGAAGTGAGGCTGCATGAGCAAGCAAAATACACTCGCGCTCTTGAGTTTTCTCAGGGTGAGTTACAGGGGCTCGTGAATTTTGTAGTGGGAAAAGTTGCAGAACGTCTTGCAAAAGGAGGTGATGACGAAGTAGTTGAATTCAAATATTCGGGTGGGTTAAGTACCACTGTTCCTGGCTGGTTTGCAAGGGTTCAGGGGCATACGTTGGAAAGCACGCTTAAAGATGTCTTTCCGCCCCTCCTTCGATACACAAAGGAGTCGGAGTTGAAACTTGCCATAGTTCAGAAGGTTCTCGATGACTATCCTCAATTGGTGCCTGCGTCGCTTGTAGCGCTATTTAGGCGGATTCAAGGTGTTCGTGTCCGGGATGGAGCGATAGTCGCGGCAACAGATCTAGCTTAAGGTTTGTTTCTCCCAGCAGATTTCCAGTGAAATGTTGCGCAGTTGCGCACCCAGGTAGCGCAACTGCGCAACCAATTTCACCCGTCCCTGATCTCCACAAAATACGCCAACAGCTCCTCCCACTGCCCCACCGGCACCTCCAGACACTGCCGCTGCATCTCTTCCCTGGCCGATTCGGCATCGCCCAGTTGGTCACACCGCCGCATTGCAGCAGCCAACAGCCGTGCCTTCAGCCGCAGCTCAGCAAAGCCCAACGGCGGCAGCTTCGGCAGGGCCGTAGGCAGGGGCAGGGCGGCCGAAGCTGCCACCACCGCCGACCCATTACCATGCTTGACTGCCACCCGCTGTAGTGCTGCCCGCAAGGGGTCGGACTTGTTCATTCGCCTTTGGTCTTTGGCAGTTCACCAGCTTCTCTGGCCTTGCGCAAGTTGCGGCTGACGTTGGACTTGTTGAGGCCCAGTTCTTCGGCGATTTCCGAGGGCTTCAGCCCATCCTTGGCCAAGTTCAGTACTCGCAGGTAGTTGCTGTTCTCCGCCGTCCGCCAGCTCCACACCGCCTGCGTCTCCTCCCCCGCCAGAGTCATCTCCAGCGTCTCGGCGTCGCTGCCTATCAGGTGCCGGGCCTTGGTGAACTCGGCTTCGAAGACGGCGCCTTGCTTGGGGTCATAGTCGGCCGGGCGGCTCATGCGGATCACCACGTCCAGCAGGTCTTCGCGTTTGCTGGTGCCGCGCTGTTGGCCGTTTTTGTTGGCGTGGTGCACCAGCAGCACGGCCATGCCGCGGCGGCGCAGCTTCAGCAGCCATTCGCTCACCGTCAGCCAGCTTTCGGCCTCGTTCTCGTTGCCGGTGCGCGCCCAGGCGCTCAGGTTGTCCACCACCACCAGCTTGGCGCCTTCCAGCATGGGCTCCACCTCGGCCTGGCCGGCGTGGGTGCTCAGGTCGGGCAGGGCGTGTTCGCCGTCCAGCAGGTCGGGGGTGAAGGTGAGCAGGTTGTTGGGGTCAAACGGGTGCTCGGGCAGGTGCACGGCCAGGCGGCTTTTCATCACGCCGCCGGGTAACTCGCCGTCCAGGTAGACCACCTTGTGCGCCTGCGGCGCCTGCCATTTGGCGAACGTGCCGCCGCTGGCCACGGCGTAGGCCACGCTGAGCGCAAAGTGGGTCTTGCCAATGCCACGCGGAGCAAACACCATGGCCAGGTCTTGCGTGCACAGCCAGGGGGCCAGCAGGGGCTCGCGCGGTTTGAATTCGCGGTGCGCCATTTGGGTGAGGTTCAGCGCCTGCAGGGCGGCGCGCATCTGGGCGCGCTGGGCGTCGGCATCGCGCAGGCCGAGCAGGTGGTGGTCCACCAGGATGGCGGCCTTGTCGGCGGTCATGTAGAGGTGGTTGGCGCCGCCGTGCTTGGGGCGCTTGTTGTTGGGGCGGGGTTCGGGTTCGGCAAAGGTGGTGTCCATGGTGTGTGTCTCGGTGTTGGGGTTGAATGAATGAAGGGTCGGGTTGGGTGGTGTGTTGTCGTCGTTCATGCTTCGCAGGCCTCCTCATGCAGCCAGGCCGCGCGGCGCGGCTTGCAGCAGGCGCCGGCGGTCGGCATCGCTCAGCGGCGTGCCGCGCGCCAGGTTGCCGGCGGCCACGGTGACGAGCAGCGCCTCGGTGCGCAGCAGGGCCAGCGCGTGGCTGGGGCTCAGCAGGCGGGGCGGCTTGGGCTGGGGGGCTTCGGTGTCGCGCTGGGTTTGTGGTTTGCCGGCGCGGGGTGGGAAGAGCTCGTGCAGCTCCAGGCCCAGCGCGGCGCAGACCTCGGCCACGGTGCAGCCGCCAAAGCAGTGCATCAGCACGGCGCCGTCGGGCGTTTCGCGCACGCTCAAACTGGGCGAGCCGTCTGCATGCGCGGGGCAGCAGGCGCTCCATTGGCCGCCGGATGGGCCGCCCTGGCGCTGGCGCAGCTTGTGCAGGCGGGGCAGCACCTTGTCTATGGGCATGGTGCTGTCGGCAGTGGTGGGTGAGGTGGTGTTGCTCATGCCACCTCCAGCACGCGCTTGATGGCGTCCACCGGCCAGGCCAGGCGGCGGCCTATGCGCAGGGGCTGTAGCGGGCCGTCGCCGCGCATGGCCCACAGGCGCAGGGTCTGGGGCGAGCGGTTCAGGTGGTGGGCCGCCTCGTGGGTGGGCAGGGTGGCGCGGGTTTCAGCCGCGAGCGAGATGGGGCCGAAGACGGGCTTGGGCCGGGGTTGGTCAGCATGCATGGCAAAGGGCTCCATAAGGGCCCGGCTGTGTGCTGGTGCGTATGCAAGGCGCAGCGCATCGACAGGCGGGCAAATACACAAAGGGTGGTATTTCCCTGCCTCTGCCGGCAGAGCGATGCATATGGACTTTTTACGCTGCCGGCCCCTCAGTGCACTGGCGTGTGGATGAGGGCCCGGCGCGGGTGCCGTCGTGGCGGCGTTGACTGTTGTCAGTCAACCCTGTTGCGCGGCGTTGAAGTGAATTCTAGGAAGCTTCGGCGCGAAAGTGTGATGTATCTTGTGTGGATAACTTGGGTGTATGACCCGGGTGGATTTGCCGGCGCCCGCAGCCATGGACAGGCCGCGCCGTCTGCGACAGAATATCTCGCAGAATAAATAGACAACACCGCCGCGCAGGGGAGGCGCGACACGCATGGCATCACCCATCTACTGGTATTTCGGCCGCACGTTCGATCCTTTCATCGACGCCACCACCCACGGCTACTACTGGCAGCTGGGCAGCGACAAGACGGTGGACTGGAGCATTTCCAACGGCTTCTTTGGCGAGGTGTGGAACAAGCCGGACTTCCTGGTGCAGCACCTCAGCGCGATGTTCACCGTGTTCTCGGCCTATGCGGACATCAAGTTCAACTACGTGGGCTTCTACACCACGCCTTCGGTGGCCGCGCTGGCGGGCAGCGAGATCAACGTGTCGCTGGACGGTGTCAACCGGTTCTTCAGCAGCAACAGCGCCTGGGCTTTGGGCAACTTCAACCCGACCTACGCGACGGACTACCTGGGTGAGGTCGGCGATGTGTTCCTGAACCAGCGCAGCCAGGCCAACAGCCTGTCCTCCTACGAGCCGGGAAGCGCGGGCTGGTTTGTGTTCATGCACGAGCTGGGCCATGTGCTGGGCCTGAAGCATCCACACGACAACGGTGGCACCGGCCGCCCCACGCTGACGCAGCTGGGCTTCCCTGAGCTGGACCTGGATGTGGCCACCATCATGTCGTACAACGACGACAACTACTACAACTACCTGGCCTATGACCCGGCCACGCCCATGATCCTGGACGTGCTGGCGCTGCAATACCTGTATGGCAAGAACCTGGCCACCAACGCGGGTGACAGCACGTTCAAGCTGGAGCAGACCGGCTATTACATGACCATCTGGGACGCCAGCGGCAACGACACCGTGTCGGCCGCCGGGGCCGCGGTGGGCTGGAGCATACGCCTGCCCAACTACCGTTTCTCGGTGCTGGTGGACACACTGGCCGGCCTGGCCATCCCCTCGTCGGAGTTGAGCCTGCCCTCGCCGCACACGCTGTTCTGGCTGGCCGGCAACATGGAAAACGCGGTGGGTGGCAATGGCAACGACACGCTGTATGGCAATGACCTGGCCAACCTGCTGGATGGCGGCGCCGGCAACGACACGCTGGATGGTGGCGCTGGTGCAGACACGCTGGACGGCGGCAGCGGCAGCGACACCGCCGTGTATGCCGGCACGCGCGCCAGCTTCACCGTGTCGCAGACGGGCGGCGGTGTCACCGTCAGCGGCGCCGGCGTGGGCACCGATGTGCTGAAGAACATCGAGTTCATCAAGTTCAGCGACCTGACGCTGGCGCTGTCGGCGCTGGACATCACGCCGCCCGCGTTGTTGTACTACTCGCCGGGGACCGGGGACCGCGACGTGCCGGTGGTGGCCAACCTGCAGGTGTATTTCAACGAGGCCATCGTGCGGGGCTCGGGCACGATCGTGTTGCGGGCGGGCACGTCGGTGATCGTCGAGACCTTTGACGTGGCCACCAGCACCGCGCTGACGTTCAACGGCCTGGTGCTGACCATCAACCCCACCAAGGACATGCCGGCTGACGCCACGCTGTCGTTCGATTTCCCCTATGGCAGCGTGCGCGACGCGGCCGGCAATGCCTGGGCGGGTTCCACCAACTACAGCTTCAGCACCGCCAAGGGCATTGCCGCCAGCCCCACCTTTGTCGGCACCGCCGGCAACGACACCCAGGGCGGCAGCGCGGGCAATGACTACATGACCGCGCTGGCCGGCAATGATGTGATGGTGACCTCTTTCGGCAACGACACGCTGGACGGCGGCACCGGCTCTGACCTGGTGGACTATTCCGGCGCGCCGGGCGCCGTCAACGTCAACCTGGCCACCGGCGTGGCCACCAAGGGTGGCGCCGGCACGGACAAGCTGATCAGCGTGGAGCGGCTGTTTGGCACCGGCTTCAACGACAGCTTCACCGGCAGCGCGGCCGATGAGACCTTTGAAGCCCTGGGCGGCAATGACACGCTGGACGGCGGCGCCGGGTACGACTATGCCGCCTACCGCTTTGCCAGCGGCCCCATCACCGCCAACCTGGCCACCGGCAAGGTGACGGGCGCAGCGGGCAACGACACGCTGATCAACATGGAGGACGTGGAAGGCTCCGAGTATGCAGACAGCCTCACCGGCTCGGACCAGCGCGACGGCCTGACGGGCTGGGGCGGCAACGACAGCATCAGCGCCGGTGGCGGCAACGACGAGCTGATGGGCGGCGCCGGCAACGACACGCTGGACGGCGGCAGCGGCCTGGACGTGGCTTACTTCAACGGCTTGCGCGGCAACTACACGCTGGGCAAGAGCGGGGGCGGCTTTGTCGTCACCGACAGCAAAGGCAGCGAAGGGGTGGACAACGTCAGCAACGTGGAGCGCCTCATCTTCACCGATGTATCGCTGGCCACCGACATGGCCGCCAGTGACGCCGGTGGCAAGACGGTGCTGATGATGGCCGCCGTGCTGGGCACCGGCTTCGTGGCCGACAAGAAGTTTGCCGGCCTGTTCCTGGGCTTTTTCGACAGCGGCGCCACGCTGCTGAGCGGCGCCCAGTTGCTGGTGGACACCGGCATCATGGCGGCCTTTGCCGGCGGCGCGGACAATGCGTCATTCGTCAAGTTTGTCTACGCCAACGTCAACGGCAGCGCGCCTGACGCGGCCACGCTGGCCAGCCTGGTGGCGCCGCTGAACGCGCACACCACCACGCAGGCGCAGTGGATGGCCGACATGGCCGCCTCTGCCGCCAACCAGTCGCATGTGGGGTTGGCGGGGTATGCCGGCACGGGGTTGGCGTACCTTTGAATCCCGCGCGCATCAAGCTGCCGGCAATGGCGATGCCTGCAAGTGCTCATCAACCGGGCGCAGTTCCATAGACCGCCAAACCGGCCATGCGTAGGGGTTTCTCCGCATCGCCTGCTCCTCGGTCAGTTTCTCTTCGGTGATCCAGGTTTCCTTGCCCTTGAAGGTGGAGGGCATGTTCCAGTGGAAGTGGGGTTCGAGCGTCATGGGGCCATGGTGCTGGGTGGGCACCCTGGCCAGGATTGATTTGCGTCAAATCGGCTGGGGCGATTGTGGCGGGATTGTGTACAACCTCTCAACGGGTCGCCAATTTGGCTCACCTCCTCTTGCCCTGGAAGTACGCTTCCAGCCTGGTCACGCTGTTGCCCACCATGCCATGCGCATGTTAGACAGCGAACAGACCGCTCGCGACGCCGATGCTCAAATCCATTCCTGTCGTTGGAGTCGAAGGATGGCTGTCACTTCTGTTGATCGATTGAAGACGGGGGCGTTCGAGTCATCCCCGCCCCTTGATACACGTCCGCGCATGCCAGAGTCCTTGGCTACAGCCAGTCTGATGGCGCGAGTCCAGCAAGCACGTGAATGTGTGCTCAGTTCAGCCCAGAGGCTTGACAGGCGGTTGCAGCCACGCGGTTGCGACGCTGCAACCGGTCTTCCCAACCGCAGTTCCTTTACCGCACACTTGGACAATGAGTTGCAACGCAGGTCCGGGCACCCGTGGCGGCTGGCCGTTCTCAGCCTGCGGGTGCCGGATATTGTGTTGGTGCGAGAACGCTACGGCAGCTTGATTGCGGACGAACTGTCTCGTGTTGTTGCAGCGCGGCTGACACGTCGATTGAAGACGGAACAAATGCTGAGTCGCCTGGCTGAGTGCGAATTTGGCTGCACGGCAGGCGCGGCTGAGGGGCGCAGGCGCTTGGATGACATTGCCATGGGTCTGCTGGATATGCTGGCGGACCCCATCAAACTGCTGGGTCGCCCTGTGTTGGTTCACCCCAACATTGGCATCGCTGAGGCTTGTCCACAACTGTCTGGCGGCGCGGCGCTTTTGCGGGCAGCCAGCAATGCCTTGGACCATCAGCCCCCTTGAATGGGCTAGCCCATCCTTTGGGCACGGCCACGCTCTCGATGTTGACACCCACGGGCAGGCCCTTGCTCTGGGCATACTCGCGGTATAGTTGTCGCGTCGTGCCTGAGCAGCACCCATTTTGTAGGAGAGATGCCATGAGTTTTCTTCGGTCAAGGGTGTTTGCCTCGGTAGGCAGTCTGGTGCTGGGTCTGGCGGGCTTGCTCGCTGGATGCGCGACGCAAGAGGCCGCGGAAGGCCCACCGCGCAAGGAAAGCCTGCATGTACTCACCCAAGACCTGCAACTGCTGACGGTCAACGCCGGTCAACCCGGCCGCGTGCTGCAGCGCGTCGCCCTGCAAAACCTGCCCGCCGGTGAGCGCCTGGTTGGCATGGACTACCGCATCAGCAAGGGCGTGCTGTTCACCCTGTCGCGCAGCGGGCGGCTCTACACCATCAACACCGATACCGGTGTGGTCACCCCCGTGGGCACAGCCGCCCCGGCGGCGCTGGAGGGCGCCGTCTTCGGTGTGGACTTCAACCCGGTGGCCGACCGCATTCGCGTGGTCAGCAACAGCGGCCAAAGCTTGCGCCTGCATCCCGATACCGGCGCCGTTGCCGCCGTAGACCCGGCGGTGGCCTACGAACCGGGCGACGCCCAGGCTGGGCAAAAACCCGCACTGATGGCGGCGGCCTACACCTACAACAAGAAAGACGAAAAACTCACCACCAACTACGCCATCGACGGCCGCAGTGGCATGTTGGTGCGCCAGGGTTCGGTGGAGGGCGTGCAGCCCGTGGTGTCCCCCAATACCGGGCGGCTGTTCACCGTGGGGCCTTTGGGCACCGGTGCACTGCAGGATGCGGCCCTGGACATTGCAGATGTCAGCGGCGCCGCCTTTGCCGCCCTGCAAACTGCGACGCAGGGCCCTTACCGCCTGTACCTGGTCAACCTCGATTCCGGCAAAGCCGAAGCGCTGGGCACGCTGGCGGGTGGCGCAGCGGTGGTGGGCATCGCAGTGATTCCCTGACGCACCCCGCGCGGGGTGCGGGCACTTCCCTCTGGCTGCAAGGAGTACCAACATGGCCAACGCGCTTCCTCAACTGTCGGGACAACTGTTCTTTGGCGATGGCGGGCTGGAGACCACGCTGGTCTTCCTCGACAAGGTCGAGCTGCCGCACTTCGCCGCCTTCACCCTGATGGCCGATGAGGTGGGGCGCGAGCGCCTGAAGGGCTATTACGTGCCCTACCTGGAGCTCTGCGCCGACACGCCGGGCGCGGGCTTCGTGCTGGAAACGCCGACCTGGCGCGCCAACCCGGACTGGACCACGCTGCTGGGCCTGGACGCGGCGGGCCTGCGGCAGGTGAACCTGGACGCCGCCCGCATGCTGGTGGCCCTGCGCGCGCGCTGGGCGCCACGGCTGAGCGGGCCGGTGGTGGTCAGCGGCGTCATCGGGCCGCGCGGTGACGGCTACATGGCCGACGCGCCCAACAGTGTCGAGGAGGCGGCCCGCTACCACCAGGCCCAGGCGCAGGCGCTGGCCGACGGCGGAGTGGACATGCTGTCGGCCGTCACCATGACGACGTCGGCCGAGGCCTTGGGCGTCTCGCTGGCGGCGCAGCGGGTTGGCCTGCCGGTGGCGCTGTCGTTCACGGTGGAGACGGATGGCCGGCTGCCCAGTGGTGAGTCGCTGGGCGAGGCCATCGCGCGCGTGGATGCGGCCGCGCCGCCGGCCTACTTTGGCATCAACTGCGCCCACCCCACGCATTTCGCCGACGTGCTGCGCGGCGCGCCGGCCTGGGCAGGGCGCATCCGCGCGCTGCGCGCCAATGCCTCGACCAAGAGCCACGCGGAACTGGATGAGTCGACGGAGCTGGACATTGGCGACCCGCGCGACCTGGCCCAGCGCTACCGTGGCCTGAAGGGCGCGCTGCCGAACCTGAATGTGCTGGGCGGCTGTTGCGGCACCGACTGGCGCCACCTGCGGGCGGTGCGCGAAGCCTGGACGGGGGCTGCATACAATGGCGCGCACACCACATAGGGAGTGAGAACGGCGTGGCAAAAGTCTTCAAGGCACAGCGCCACCCCTTGCAGGCTGAGGTAGCCGTGCCGCCAGCGGGCACTGCGCCCACCGCCGCACCACCGGGTCGTTTCTCCCGGCTGGTGGGCAAGCTCAAACACGTCAAGGGTGCCATCGTGGCCGTTGCCGGCGTGGGCGCGGTGCTGAGCGGCCTGGTGGGCTGGTACACCACCTACAGGGTTGTGGCCACCACGGCCGCCGCGCCGGCTGGCGCCAGTGCGCCGGCAGCCGATGGCATCAACCCGCTGTCGGTGATGGTGCTGCCGTTTGCCAACCAGACGGGTGATGCCGGCAAGGCCTACATTGCCGACGGCATGACCAGCTCCATCACCGCCGACGCCTCGCGCATACGCGACGCCGTGGTGCTGCCGGTGTCCACCGCGCAGAGTTACCGCGACAAGAACCTGGGGCTGAAGGAGCTGGGCCAGGCGGCGCGGGTGCGCTTTGTGCTGACCGGCGGCGTGCGCGCCAGCGGCGACACGCTGCGCATAGACGCCCAGCTGTCGGACACCGCCAGCGGCGCGCAGCTGTGGAGCGAGAGCTTCGAGGGCCAGCTGGCCAACCTGTTTGCGCTGCAAGACCAGGTGACGGCGCGCATAGGCAACAGCATGGGCTCGCAAATGGTCATCCTGGCCGCGCGCGACAGCCTGAAGCGGCAAGACTCCCCCAAGGTGGCCGACCTGATGTTGCGCGTGCGCGCCCTGGGCTTCCAAACCACCACCCTGGAGGCGTCCCGGCAGATGGAAAAACTGCTGCGCCAGGTGCTGGCGCTGGAGCCTCAGCACGCCGGGGCGCTGGTGCGGCTGGCCTTCGTGCTGAACGACAGGGGCATCAACTTTGGCCACCAGCTGGACGCACCGCAGCAGGCCAAGCTGAAGGAAGAGGCTGACCAGCTGCTGCTGCAGGCCCAGGCGCTGGACCCCGGCGACCCGATGCTGTACGGGCCGCTGAGCCGCTACCTGATACGCAGGGGCGACAGAACCGGCGCGCTGAAGGCGCTGGAACGCTGGGTGGAGCTGGACCCCAAGAACCCCAACGCCTACAACGGCCTGGGGCTGTTCCTGACGGTGGACGACCCGCAGCGTTCCATTGCGGTGCTGAAGCAGGGCCTGGCCTTGCAGGACCCGCGCCAGGTCACCTTCCTGTTCAACAACCTGGCGGCCTCCTACTTTGTGGCGGGCGACTACCGCCAGGCGATTGACTACGCCAACCGTTGCACGCAGAACAACCCCAAGTTCTCTTTCTGCCTGGAGCCCAAGGCCTGGTCTTATGCCCTGCTGGGCGAGCTGGACAACGCCAAAGCCGCCACCGCGGAGTTGCTGCGCCTGGACCCTGGCTACCAGACCTCCAAGGCGGCACTCTACCCGGAGAAGAACGCCACGCCTGCCCGCCTGGCGTTCAACAAGCGCGTCTTGCAGGCCGCCAAGCTGGCCGGCATACCCGAATGACGCCTGCTGCCTCAGGGCAGGCCGGCGTTCTTCCACTGCGGCACGTAGCGCGTCTGGTAATACGTGATGTAGCCCTGTGACATGCCCGCCGGCAGTGCCTCTATGCCGGTCTTGACGCCTGCCGCCAGCGCCAGGCGCTTGTATTCGGCGACATGCTGCTGGGCCTTGGCCATGTCGCCTTTGTTGGCGTAGGCGATGGCCAGATGCGTGTGGGAAGGGAAATAGTCGGCATCCTTGTCCAATGCCTTTTGGGCCCAGCTGATCGCGGCGTCGTCGTCCCCCAGCATCAAGCTGTTGTTGGCCATGTTGGCGAACACGGAAATGCTGCCCTTGGGGTGCAGTGCCAAGGCCTGCTTCAGCAAATCCATGGCGCGCTGCGGTTCGCCCAAGTAAGTGAGCACGGTAGACAGGTTGATGTAGGCGGACGGGTTCTTGGGGTCCAGCGCAAGCCGCTCCTCCATCATGCGCCGTGAGCCATCCAGGTCATTGTGCAGGCCCGCGTAGACGGACAGCGCGATGTAGATGTTGGGCAGGTTGGGGTCCAGCGGCTTGGCCCGCAGCGCCAGCTCCCGCGCTTCGTCCACCAGGGGCCCTTGCGCCGGGTCGCCGGTTTGCATGAAGTTGAAGGCGTGCAGTGCCAAGATGCTGGCCAGGTCCGCCATGGCGACGGCATTGCCGGGGTCCAGCGCCAGCACCTCGCGGTACAGCTTTTCCATCTGGATGAAGTTGGCCAGCGACTGGCGGTGCGCCCGCAGTGCGCGGGCGCGCAGCATCAGGTCGGCCACCTTGGGGCTGTTGGCGCGCTTGGCGCTGTCGCGCGCCGCCACCACCACCATCTCGGGCCCTATGCTGTTGCCTATGCGGGCGGTCACCAGGTCTTGCAGCTCGAACAGTTTGCCCAACTCGCCTTCGAAGGTGTCGTTCCACAACTGCGCGCCGGTTTGCGCGTCTGACAGCTGTGCGCCGATGCGCAGCTTCTCGCCGCTGGCCAGCACGTTGCCTTGCAGCACAAAGCGCACGCCGGCGGCCTGGCCGATCTGCTGCACGCTCAGGGCCTTGTCCTTGAAGGTGAACGCGGTGGCGGTGGGCACCACAAAGGCATCGCGTATGCGGTTGAGGTCGGCGCTGATGCTGGAGGTGAGTGCATCGGCGATGTAGGCCTTTTGCGCGTCGCCCGTCTGGTTGGCAAACGGCAGCACGAGGATGGAGAGTGGGGCCACCGGCGCGGCGCTTGCCACTGGCGCAGCGGGCCCTGCCACGGTTCTGTAAGTGGTGTACCACCCCACCAGGCCGCTCAGCACCGCCCCGACACCGGCCACCGCGACGACAACCGCTTTGAAGCGTTTCAGCTTGTCCAGCCAGCGCGTGAAGCGGGACGGTTCACGGGTGGTTGCGTTCGCGCTGACATCCGTTGCATGGGGGCTGGTCACGGTTTGGCACGCCTCAGTGGTTTGCCCCGGATTCTAGTCCGGTTGGACGTGCCAAAGCCCTCGACAAGCTCGAGCGTTTTGACGATATCCCGTTCAACCATTGCCGTATGTGCGCTACCCCACACAACAGTCGCGCTTGAAATGTCGAACCGTTTGACAGCGCCATTTCA
This sequence comes from Hylemonella sp. P2_B10, assembly GCF_056404875.1. Lineage (NCBI taxonomy): Bacteria > Pseudomonadati > Pseudomonadota > Betaproteobacteria > Burkholderiales > Comamonadaceae > Hylemonella > Hylemonella sp. P2_B10. Next base: position 612,084 of record NZ_JBFUDE010000002.1, on the reverse strand, counting down.
AATCTGCAATGGATCGCCGCGCGCACTACAAAAAAGCTAGCAATATCAACCTCTCGCCTGATCACACCTTTTGGGGCTCGAATATTGCTTTGCAGTGCAAGACGCAGCTTTGCGTTTCCCTCAACCCCGCACTATGTGCGTCGTCACACAAAGGAGATTTAACTTGAACAAGATCAAATCACTCAGCCTCATCGCTGCAGCACTGGCTGCGTGCAGCGCATTCGCGGCCCCCGTGGGCACGATCACCAACGGCAACGTGACCCCCACGGTCATCTTCGGCACCGGCGGCAACCAGAATGGCGACTTCACCATTTCGAGCGTCAGCTCGTCCGGGCTGGAACTGGGCTTGCGTGGCCGGGTGCGCTTCCAGACCGAAACCATGGACCAGAACAACGGCACCTACGGCAGCTTTGCCACCAGCGCCGGCCCGCTGGCACTGTGGAATTTCGACTGGACGGTCAATTCCAACTACAACGGCAATGGCTCGAATCTGTCTGCCAACGGGTTGACCTATCTGCTGGGTATGGACTTCAACCCGGCTGTCGGCAACGCGTTCTCGTCTGTCCTCAACCTCAGCACCACGTGCATTGACAGCCAGTTCGGCAACAACGGCACGGCCAGCAATGCAGGCATCGCGGCCAACTGCACGCCAGGCAACTATGCCTCGCTGATGGCAGGCAACAATGCGATGCAGAACTCGGGCAACCTGGGTTGGTTCGCGGCACCGTTTGGCCAGACCTTCGACGCCTCTGCATCGGGTGAATACTCGTTCTTCCTGCGCGCTGTCGACGCTAACGGTGGCATCGTGGGTGAGACGGACATCACCATCACCGTTCCTGAGCCGGCCTCGCTGGCCCTGGTCAGCCTGGCGCTGGTTGGCGTTGGCGTGGCAACCCGCCGCCGCCGCAAGACCCAGGCTTGAGCTTCTGAGCTTTTGCCCCTGACAAAGAGCCCGGCTTGCCGGGCTCTTTGCTTTGGGGCGTGCAAACGCGCAACACCGCCTGGCGCGCAGTGGTGATACGCTCTGGAGCCATGTCGCTAGCGCCCACCCCACCCATGGCCCCGCCTACGCTCATGACCGCAATTCCTGCGGCGCCACATTCAGCTTCACCCATTCCCCCGCCGGACAACCCGCCTTCGCCCTACGAAACGCTGGTGCGCGCCGATACGCTGGCGCTGCTGTTCAAGCAGTCGTTCCCGGCGGTGTTTTACAGCCTGGGCATTGGCGCGCTGATGTGCTGGATCTTGTGGGGCCGCTTGCCGGCCGCGTCGCTGCAGCTGTGGCTGGGTGCGCTGGCGGGCGGTTTTGCCATCCGGCTGGCCATGTTCATCGTCTACTTTCGCGCCAAGCCGGCGGGTGAGGCGGTGCTGGGGTGGAAGTGGCCCTACATTGCCACGCTGGTGCTGGCCGCTGGCGTGTGGGGCTTTGGCGCGCCGTGGCTGCTGGCGCAGTGTGATGAGGTGGCGCAGCTGATCATCCTGTTTTTCATCATCGGCATGACGGCCGGCGCGGTGACCACGTATTCGGCCCACCGGGGCATCACCATCACGGCCATGCTGGTGGTGATGGTGCCCAGCATGCTGTGGCTGGTGCTGCAGCCGGGCCAGATGGCGCCGGGCATGGCGTTGGGGGGCACGCTGTTCATCCTGGGCGCGATACGCGGCACCCAGGTGCTGGCCGAGGCCATGCGCAACCAGATCGAGATTGGCTACCGCCTGAAGTCCGCGCACGACGCGGCGCAAAAGCTGGCGCGCGCCGACGCGCTGACGGGCCTGAACAACCGCCGCGCCTTCATGGAGGTGGGCGAGGGCCTGGCTGCGCTGTGCCGGCGCAATGCGACGCCGTGTAGTTGCCTGCTGGTGGATGTGGACCACTTCAAGCAGGTGAACGATGTGCACGGCCACGCCGCCGGCGACCTGGTGCTGCAGCACATTGGCAACCTGCTGACGCGCGAGTTTCGCGCCTCAGACGTGGCGGGCCGCCTGGGCGGTGAAGAGTTTGCGGTGATGCTGCCCGACACCGATTCGACCTCTGCCACGCAGGTGGCCGACAAGTTTCGCCTGGCGGTGGCGGCGCACAGCATCAAGTGGCAAAAAACCACCATCCAGGTGACGGTGAGCATAGGCGTGGCCACCCGCCACGACGGCCTGGCCGACCTGCTGCAGCATGCCGACGCGGCCATGTACCAGGCCAAGGGCACGGGGCGTAACCGGGTGGTGTGCCACGGCTGATAGAACAGAGGGAGGAAGAACAATGATTGGATTCAATGCGCGGCGCGCAGGCTTGCGCGTAGGCTCGTCGCTGTTGCTGGCTGTTGCACTGGCGGGCTGCGGCAACAAAGGCGAAGGCCAGGTCAAGGCCCTGGCGATGAAGGAGATGAAGCCGCTGGAGGCGGCGCTGCGCCAGGAAGCCACCGCCCAGGCAGTGAGCCCCAACCGTTACCTGGCTTATGAACACAGCCTGACCATCGACGTGCCGGCGCAGCAGGTGCCCACGGTGTTCGAAGCCGCGCAGGCCGCCTGCCGCGAGGCAGTGGCCGATGTGTGCGCGGTGCTGCATTCCAACGTCACCACTGGGCGGCACGCCGGTGCGTCGCTGAAGTTTCGCGCCAAGCCGGCTGGCATACGCAAGTTGATCGCGACGCTGGGCAAGCAGGGCGAGATCGTCAGCCAGTCCACCAGCGCCGAAGACCTGGCCGGCCCGATTGCCGACACCGACAAGCAGCTTGCCATGTTGAACGACTACCGCACCAAGCTGGAGGCGCTGCGCGGCCGCGCCGCCAGCGATGTGGACGCGTTGATCAAGGTGAACCGCGAGCTGGCCCAGGTGCAGAGCCAGTTGGAGGCCGCCACCGGCAGCCGTGCGCACCTGATGCAGCGGGTGGACACAGAGATTTTGAACGTCAGCATCATCTCCTACCAAAACCTGTCGTTCTGGCGGCCCATCAGCCTGGCGGCGGGGGACTTCGGCGGCAACCTGGCGCAGGGCATCTCATCCACCATCACCGGCATTGCCTTCCTCATCCCCTGGGTGCTGTTGCTCAGCCTGGCGGTGTGGGTGGGTCGCGTGTTGTGGCGCTGGCGCAAGCGCCGGGCGCAGGGCTAATGGATGCTGGTTGAAATGGGGTGCGCGGTTGTGCCGCCCAGGCCGCGTCGTGGCGCAACGTCACTGCGGCTGGCGTGGTGGCGGTAGCGGCGGGATGGAGGGTGCGGTGGGCGCCACTGGGGCAGTAGGCGCCACGGGCACAGCCTGCTCCTTCGCCTTCTCCCCCATCTTCAAGCACCCATGCGCCTGCATCAGCCCCTTGAGGTAGGCGCGTCTTGCCATGCCGGCGGCCAGGGCGGCGGCGACATCGCGCTCGTGCTGGTCGGCACCGCTCAGGCGGCGCACCCAGCCGCGAAAGGGCACCAGGTTTTCCACCGTGTTGCGAAAGGCGTTGACGGCCGCGTCGCCCACCACCTGGGTGCCGGTGTCGGCGGCGCTGCGGTCTTGCGTGGCGGGGGGTGGGGCGTCCACATCGGGGCCGAGCGCGGCGTCCAGCGCCAGCACGTCGTTCAGCATGGGGGCGCACTCCAGCTTGGCCGGGGTGGTGTAGGGGCGCGCCCGGGCTTCCAGCAGCACCGGGGGAATGTCGATCTGCATCAGGTTGAAGTCGTTCAGCGGTGACGCCACCGCTGCGCCCAGCTGCTCGCTGCGGGTGGCCGGGGCCTGGGCGCCAGCGGTGGCGGCGCGGGTGGCACAGCCGCTGGCCATGAATGCGGTGGCCAGCACGAGCGCAACCAGCGCTGCCTGGTGGGGGCGGGCGGCCAGCAAGGGCTGGCGGGTGACGCTGATGCCGCTGGTGCGCGAGGTGACAGACGCTGTGTCCATGCCCAAATGGTATCGCAGGCGGGTGGTGTTGGCGGGTCGTTTACACAGGGCGCGGCCATTTCACTGGTCTATGATGTTGCCCCAATGGCGCTAAAAATCAACAAGAGCATCGTCACCCGGCTGGTCGCATTCGTATTGCTGCTGGTGATTGCGGACGCGGCGGCGCGCTACTTTCTGCTGACCAACTTCCTGCGCGAGGATTTGACGCACGTGGTGGCGCGCCAGCAGGAGTCGCTGGCCAACTACGTGGCGCAGGACGTGGACCGCAAGGTCATGACCCGCAAGGTGGTGCTGCAGCAGATGGCCGAGGCGCTGCCGCTGGCGTTGCTGAGCAAGCCCGACGAGCTGAGCCAGTGGCTGGGCGAGCACTACAAGCTGCAGGCGCTGTTTTCCGAGTCGCTGTTCGTCACCGACACCGCCGGCATACCGATAGCCGACTACCCGCGCCGGCCCGAGCGCCGTGGCATCGTCTACGCCGACCGCGACTACATCCAGGGCGCGGTGAACGGCCACGCCACCATCGGCAGCCCGGTGGTGGGCAAGCTGGCGCGCAAGCCCATCCTGCCTATGGGTGCGCCCATCATGGACGCCAGCGGCCGCGTGCGCGCGGTGTTGGCTGGCATCACCGCCATTGATGACTCGGGCTTTTTGGCGTTTCCCGAGCAAAGCCGCATTGGCAACCATGGCGGCTTTTTGCTGGTGTCGCCGAACGACAAGCTGTTTGTGGCCGCCAGCCAGGCCAACATGGCGCTCAAGCCCACGCCGGCGGTGGGCGTCAACCTGCTGCACGACAAGGCCATGGCCGGTTACCGTGGCAGTGGCGTAACCATCAACGCCCAGGGGCGCGAGGAGATTTCGGGCATTGCCTCGGTGGCCACCACCGGCTGGTTTGTGGTGGCGCGCATCTCTACCGAAGAGGCGCTGGCCACGGTGGCGCGCACGCAGCGCTACCTGCAGTGGTCGAGCGTGGTGGTGGTGGTGGTGATTGGCGTGCTGGCCACGCTGGGGCTGCTGTGGATCTTTCGCCCGCTGCACCGGGCCGCCCAGCATGCTGACCGCATGACGCGCGGAGAGATCCCCATGGAGCCGCTGCCGGTGGCGCGGGCAGACGAGGTGGGCCATCTCACCGCCGCCTTCAACCGCCTGCTGGCGCGGCTGGGCGCCACCCAGACCGAGCTGCAGCGCGTGGCCCACCACGACCCCTTGACCGGCCTGGCCAACCGCACCTTGTTCGCCGACCGGCTGGCCAATGCGCTGGCGCGCAGCCAGCGCACCGGCAAGCGCATCGCGCTGATGTACCTGGACCTGGACGGCTTCAAGCCCATCAACGACGAGCTGGGCCACCAGGCGGGCGACGCCGCACTGGTGGAGGTGGCGCGCCGGCTGGCGGGCATCGTGCGCGAATCAGACACACTGGCGCGCGTGGGCGGCGACGAGTTCATGATGCTGATGGACCACATGGTGACGCAGCCGTCGGTGGCCGAGCTGGCGGCGCAGACGGTGGCCGGCAAATGCCTGGAGGCGCTGCGCCAGCCCATCGAGGTGATGGGGCAGACGCGGCAACTCACCGTCTCCATCGGCGTGGCCATTGGCAATGGCCAAAGCTCGGCAGCGGTGCTGCAGCGCGTGGCCGACGAGGCCATGTACACCGTGAAGCGCGCGGGGGGCGACAACTTCTGCATCACCCCGCAGGCGGAGACGACGGGGATGATGCCGCTGGCCTGAGTTTGTCCCAGTCCGTTCGGGCTGAGCGCGCTACAGCGCCCGCCCATCAAACTCCGTCACCGGCACCGCCTTCAGGTCAATGCCTTCAATGCAGCGCAGGTTGACGGCAGCCATGGGCTGGCCATTGGGCGCGGTGGCCTCGCCGTAGGGGTGCATGCCGCAGTGGGTGCAGAAGCGGTGCTGGATGTGGTGCTTGTTGAAGGTGTAGGTGGCTGCGTCCGCCTCGGGCGTGAGCAGCGTCAGCTGCTCGCGCGGCACAAACCACAGCAGCGAACCCCGGCGCTGGCAGATGGAGCAGTTGCAGGCCAGGGCGCTGGTGATCTCGCCTTCGACTTCGAATTTGATGCGGCCGCAGTGGCAGCTTCCAATGTGCTTCATGGTGTGTCTCAGGCCTCTTCTTGTTGCGCGCTGGCGTGCAGGCTGAGCAGGTACGCGTCCAGCTGGGCCATGGTCCGGTTCCAGCCGCGTTCGTGGTTGGCGCGGGCGGCGTCGTCAAAGAAGCGATCATGCACAAAGCGCATCTCGCTGCCCCAGGGCGTGGGCGCCAGGCTGATGCTGACGCGCGACACGCGCTCGGGCGTGCTGCCCCAGGCCCAGGTGAACACCAGGCGTTCAAAGGGGCGCACTTCCTGGTAGGTGCCAAAGACCTCGTTCTGTTCGCCATTGGCCATGGTGAAGCGCACGCGGTAGTGGCCGCCCACGCGCACGTCCAGCTCGGCGCTGTCGGTGGCGGCGGGCTTGCCGTCGGTGAACCAGCTGACTAGCGCTTGCGGCTCGGTCCACGCTTGCCAGACCCTTTCGGGCGCGGCGTCGTAGCTGCGGGTGAGGCGGACTTGGGCTTGCTTTTGGCGCTGGAAGGCGGGCTGGCTGGGTTGGGCGTGTTGGGAGGCTGTGGGCTCCATGGGGCGATCTCCTGCTGGTGGTAAAGGAAGCGGCCGAGCGCGTCCAGGCGCTCGTTCCAGAAATGGGCATAACGGTCTATCCACATGGCCGCCTCCTGCATGGGCAAGGCGTCGATCTCGCAGCGCACCACCCGCCCTTCCTTGGCGCGGGCAATCAGCCCGGCGGCCTCGAGCACGGCCAGGTGCTTCATGAAGCCGGGCAGCGACATGGCATGCCCCTGTGCCAGCTCGCTGATGCTGACCGGCCCGCTGCCCTGGTCCAGCTGCGCCAGCACGCGCCGGCGCGTGGCGTCGGACAGGGCGGCGAAGACGCGGTCGAGCTGGGCTTCGGCTTCGGGGGTGGCGGCGTTAAGGTTAACCATTTGGTTTAGTTTATGCGCGGTCGCCAGGCATTGTCAAGTGAGGCCCGGTAGAAATGGGCCTGCGCGGTTTGGCTCCATCGGGCCTGGTAGGGGATGCCCACTTAAAACACCGTTAAGACAGGGTTAACCCTCAAAGGCGGGCCAAAGCGCGTCTTTTGCTTCGGTACAATGCCCCGCAAACCCGCCCGGTTACCCTAGTGGCGGGTTTTTTGCTACCGGATGGATGGCGGCCAAACACGTGCACCAGAGTCGGGCAGCGGGCGGGGCCGCACCCACAGGGCGGAGGGCCGCCTTATTTCGGAGTCGGGAAAATATTATGGATATCTTGCTACAGCAGATCATCAACGGTCTGGTACTGGGCAGCATGTATGCGCTGGTCGCCCTGGGTTACACCATGGTGTACGGCATCATCAACCTGATCAATTTCGCCCACGGCGAGGTGCTGATGGTGGGCGCGCTCACCAGCTGGACCATCATCGGCCTGATGCGCGACGCCATGCCCGGCACGCCGGGCTGGATCATCCTGCTGGTGGCGCTCATCATTGCCTGCGTGGTGGCGGCGGTGCTGAACTTTGTGATCGAAAAGGTGGCCTACCGGCCGCTGCGCAACAGCCCGAAGCTGGCTACGCTGATCACCGCCATCGGCATGTCCATCCTGCTGCAGACGCTGGCCATGATCATCTGGAAGCCCAATTACAAGCCTTACCCCACGCTGCTGCCCAGTGCGCCCTTCAACATAGGCGGCGCCGTCATCACGCCCACGCAGGTGCTGATCCTCTCCGTCACCGCCATTTCGCTGGCCATTCTGAGCTGGGTGGTCAGCCGCACGCGGCTGGGCCGGGCGATGCGCGCCACCGCCGAGAACCCGCGCGTGGCCGGCCTGATGGGCGTCAAGCCCGACATGGTGATCTCGGCCACCTTCATCATCGGCGCCGTGCTGGCGGCCATTGCCGGCGTGATGTGGGCGGCCAACTACGGCACGGTGCAGCACACCATGGGTTTCCTGCCGGGGCTGAAGGCCTTCACGGCGGCGGTGTTCGGCGGCATTGGCAACCTGGCCGGCGCGGTGGTGGGCGGCATCCTGCTGGGGCTGATCGAATCGATCGGCGCCGGCTACATCGGCCAGCTGACCGGCGGCGTGCTGGGCAGCAACTACTCGGACATCTTCGCCTTCATCGTGCTCATCATCATGCTGACGCTGCGGCCTTCGGGCCTGCTGGGCGAGCGGGTGGCGGACCGGGCTTAAGGGAAGGCACGACATGACGAACTTCCTCGACAAACTGAGCCCGCAGCAAAAACTGGCCGCCATGCTGGTGGTCGCCGCGCTGCTGCTGGTGCTGCCGCTGGGCCTGCAGGGCTTTGGCAACGCCTGGGTGCGCATTCTGGACGTGGCGCTGCTGTACGTGCTGCTGGCGCTGGGCCTGAACATCGTGGTGGGCTATGCCGGCCTGCTGGACCTGGGCTACGTGGCCTTCTTCGCCATTGGTGCCTATGTGTATGGGCTGCTGGCTTCGCCCCACCTGACCGAGGCCTTTGAGGGCATGGCCGCGCTGTTCCCCAACGGGCTGCATGCACCGCTGTGGGTCATCATCCCGCTGGGGGCGGCGGTGGCGGCCGTCTTTGGGGTGCTGCTGGGCGCACCCACGCTGCGGCTGCGTGGCGACTACCTGGCCATCGTCACGCTGGGCTTTGGCGAGATCATCCGTGTGTTCATGAACAACCTGGACCACCCGTTCAACATCACCAACGGCCCCAAGGGCGTGGACCAGATCGACCCCATCCATTTCTTCGGGCTGAACCTGGGCCGGCCGGTCACGGTGGCGGGCTTCGAGATTGCGTCGGTGTCGCTGTACTACTACCTGTTCCTGGTGCTGGTGGTGGTGAGCGTGGTGATCTGCCACCGGCTCGAACTGTCGCGCGTGGGCCGCGCCTGGATGGCCATCCGCGAGGACGAGATCGCCGCCAAGGCCATGGGCATCAACACCCGCAACCTGAAGCTGCTGGCATTCGGCATGGGCGCCACTTTTGGCGGCGTGTCGGGCACCATGTTCGCGGCCTTCCAGGGCTTCATCTCGCCGGAGTCGTTCAGCCTAATGGAGTCGGTGATGATCGTCGCCATGGTGGTGCTGGGCGGCATTGGGCATTTGCCGGGTGTCATCCTGGGCTCGCTGCTGCTGGCGGCCTTGCCCGAGGTGCTGCGCTATGTGGCCGGCCCGCTGCAGAACATGACGGGCGGGCGGCTGGATGCGTCGATATTGCGCCAGCTGCTGATCGCGCTGGCCATGATTGGTGTGATGCTGTCGCGCCCGCGCGGACTGTGGCCGGCGCCCGAGCACGGCAAGTCGCTGCGCAACGCGGCCAATGCCGCTGCCGCTGCCGCTGCTGCCAACAAGGTCTGATGCCATGAGCAACACCGCATCCAACCCCAACACCATCCTGCACGTGGCCGGCGTCTCCAAGCGCTTTGGCGGCCTGCAGGCACTGAGCGACGTGGGCATCCACATCGAGCGCGGCCAGGTGTATGGCCTGATCGGCCCCAACGGCGCCGGCAAAACCACCTTCTTCAACGTGCTGACCGGCCTGTACGAACCCGACAGCGGCAGCTTCGAGCTGGCCGGCAAGGCCTACAAGCCCACGGCGGTGCACCAGGTGGCCAAGGCCGGCATTGCGCGCACGTTCCAGAACATCCGCCTGTTCGCCGACATGACGGCGCTGGAAAACGTGATGGTGGGCCGCCATGTGCGCACGCATTCGGGGCTGTTTGGCGCCATCTTCCGCACCCCCAGCTTCAAGGCCGAGGAAAAAGCCATCGCCGCGCGCGCCCAGGAACTGCTGGACTACGTGGGTATAGGCAAATACGCCGACTACAAGGCCCGCACGCTGAGCTATGGCGACCAGCGCCGGCTGGAGATTGCCCGGGCGCTGGCCACCGACCCGCAGCTGATCGCGCTGGACGAGCCGGCCGCCGGCATGAACGCCACCGAAAAGGTGCTGCTGCGCGAGCTGATTTCGCGCATACGCCAGGACAACCGCACCGTGCTGCTGATCGAGCACGACGTGAAGCTGGTGATGGGCCTGTGCGACCAGGTCTGCGTGCTGGACTACGGCAAATGCATCGCCCAGGGCACGCCGGCCGCGGTGCAGAAGAACGAGAAGGTGATCGAGGCCTATCTGGGCCACGGCGGCGCGCACACGGCGGCCAAAGCGACAGCCGAGACAGCCGCAACAGCAGCAGCGACAGCGGCCAAGGCAGCAACATGACGACGACTCCAATGACTTCTGACAAGGTGCTGCTCAAGGTCACGGGCCTGCAGGTGGCCTATGGCGGCATACAGGCCGTCAAGGGCGTGGACTTCGAGGTGCGCGAGGGCGAGCTGGTGTCGCTGATCGGCTCCAACGGTGCCGGCAAGACCACCACCATGAAGGCCATCACCGGCCTGCTGCCGATTGCCGGCGGCGACATCGAATACCTGGGCCACAGCATTCGCGGCAAGGGCCCGTGGGACCTGGTGAAGCAGGGCCTGGCCATGGTGCCGGAAGGGCGTGGCGTGTTCACGCGCATGAGCATCACCGAAAACCTGCTGATGGGTGCCTACATACGCAACGACAAGGCGGAGATTGCCGCCGACATCGAGCGTGTGTTTGGCATCTTCCCCCGCCTCAAAGAGCGCAAGGACCAGCTGGCCGGCACCATGTCGGGCGGCGAGCAGCAGATGCTGGCCATGGGCCGCGCGCTGATGAGCCGGCCCAAGGTGCTGCTGCTGGATGAACCGTCGATGGGCCTGTCGCCCATCATGGTGGACAAGATCTTCGAGGTGGTGCGCGACGTCTACGCCCAGGGCGTGACGGTGCTGCTGGTGGAGCAGAACGCCAGCCGCGCGCTGGACATCGCCAACCGCGGCTATGTGATGGAGTCCGGCCTGGTGACCATGAGCGGCGACGCCAAGGACATGCTGAACGACCCGCGCGTGCGCGCCGCCTACCTGGGCGAATGAGCATGGCGGAGCGGGCAGAAGCTGGACCACAAGCTGGTCGTGTTGTCCTGCAGACCGAGCGCCTGCGGCTGCGGCTGCTGACCGAGGACGACGCGCCTTTCTATCTGGCGCTGATCAACTCGCCCGGCTGGCTGCGCTTCATCGGTGACCGGGGCGCGCGCACGGTGGAAGATGCGCGCAAAATCATGCTGGAAGGCACCATGGCCCAGCAGCACAAATACGGCTTCAGCTTCTATGCGGTGGAGTTGAAGGACGCACCGGCGGGCACAGAGCCTTTGGGCATCTGCGGCATGGTCAAGCGCGACACGCTGCCCGACCCGGAGATTGGCTACGCCTTCATGGAATCGCACTGGGGCAAGGGCTATGTGAAAGAGGCCGCCAGCGCCGTGTTTGCCCACGCGCGCGACGTGCTGAAGCTGCCGCGCCTGCTGGCCATCACCTCGCCGGACAATGACGTGTCGATCGCCATCCTGCTGAAGCTGGGTTTGAGCTTTCAGCAGGTGATCCACATGAAGGCGGACGATCCGACCAACCTGTACCTGATCGAGTTCCCGCAGAACCAGCACAAGAGGATGGCCTGATGGGCACTGGGAGTGGCGCCGGCAAGGGCTTGGGCATGGGCTGGAGCGTGGCGATGCTGCTGGGCGTCACGCTGGTGTGGGGCACCACGTTTCCACTGCTGAAGGCCGCGTCCGCCTCACTGAGCGGGGTGGAGATCTCGGCGGTGCGCTTTTGCATCGCCGGCCTGTGCATGCTGCCGTTCGCCTGGGGCGCACCGCGCCAGACCTGGAAGGACGGCGTCATCCTCGGCGCGCTGGCGCTGGTGTCGTATGTGGCGCAGGCTTTCGGCTTGGAATACATCAGCAGCAACCGCAGCGCCTTCCTGACCGCGCTGAACGTGCTGATGACGCCGCTGCTGGGCCTGGCGTTCGGTGCCAGCCTGTCCGTGGTGGTGCTGCTGGCGGCGGGCATCGCGCTGGCCGGCATTGGCCTGATGTCGTGGGAGGGCGGCGCCCACCTGCTGGGCGACAGCGCCACCGTGTTGTGCGCGCTGGCCTATGCGCTGTATGTCATCGTGTTGTCGCAGCGCTCCAGCAATCACAATTCGCGCCAGTTGGCGGCGACGCAGATCGTGCTGATGGCGGCGTTCGCGCTGCTGTGGGTGCTGGGCAGTGGGGCCATCCACCCCGACGCCCTATTGAGCCTGCCGGCGCGCATCCTGCCACAACTGCCGCAGTTGCTGTACCTGGGCATCATCGCCACCGCCGGCATGCTGTTCCTGCAGGCCGTGGCCCAGCGCCAGGTGCCGGCCGACAAGGCGGCGGTCATTTACGCCATGGAGCCGGTGTTTGCGGCGCTGTTCGGCTGGCTGTGGCTGAACGAGACGCTGAGCATGCGGGCGGCGATTGGTGGGGTGATGGTGGTGGGGGCGGTCATCATCAGCGAGTTGAAGCCTGGCGTTGGCAAGAAGGCGCCCGCCTAGCTAGCAACTCCGTTCGGGCCGAGCCCCAACCGTTCGGGCTGAGCCTGTTGAAGCCTGGTCAAACCAAGCTGGCGCCGAACGTGTCCGGCTGGCAGGCGCGCCGGGCAGCCGTATCCGGACTGCCGGCGGACCGCGCGCAGATGATGTGTGTGGCACACCATGCAATTGGCGCGACCGCCATGGTCTGGGCGCGTGACTCTGTAGCATGCGTCGCATGCCACCGGCAACCCGGATACGTCAGCCCGGTGCGCCGCGTGTCTTGGCTGGCGGTGGTGGGCTTTCGCGCCGTGGTCTCTGGAGCTCTGCCGACTTTGCCCGGGCGGCGCAGCGGCTGTTGCTCACTTACGAAGAAGCGACCCGCAGGCGTGCCGGGTGGCTGTAGCCAGGTTGCCGGTGCCATTCGCGCATGCTACAGAGTCACGCACGCCAGCCAAGGCGGTCGCGCAGCCAATCCGCCTTACCAGAAGCGTCATCTGCGCGAGGTGCGCCGGCAGTCTGGCTACGGACGCCCGGTGCGCTCGCCAACCGGCAATCCCGGGCGAAGCCTACGTGACAGCGGCCACCCCGCCAAGCGAAGATACTGCGAACACAAGAGGAGACAGGACACCATGCCCACCTACACCACGCTGAAGATCGACAAGGACGCCAGCAACCCCCGCATCGCAAGGTTGCTACTTAACCGCCCCGACAAGCTCAACGCCATCAACGACGCCATGCCGCGTGAGATCCGCGCCGCGGTGGACTGGGCGGCGGCTGAAGACGAGGTGCACGTGATCGTGGTCGAGGGCGCTGGCAAGGGCTTCTGTGGCGGCTATGACCTGAGCCAGTTCGCCGAGGGGCAGATCGACCACCCCTGCCAGCAGGAGCGCCACCCGTGGGACCCGATGGTGGACTACTCGTACATGAAGCGCAACACCGAGGACTTCATGGCGTTGTGGCGCAGCCCCAAGCCCACCATCGCCAAGGTGCACGGCTATGCGGCGGCGGGTGGCAGCGACATCGCGCTGTGTTGCGACCTGCTGGTGATGGCCGAGGACGCCCGCATCGGCTACATGCCCACGCGCGTGTGGGGTTGCCCCACCACGGCCATGTGGACCTACCGGCTGGGGCCCACGCGGGCCAAGCAGCTGATGTTCACCGGCGATACGATTGACGGCAACAAGGCCCTGGCATGGGGCTTGGCGAATGACTGTGTGCCGCTGGATCAACTGGAGACGGCGACCATGGCCCTGGCCAACCGCATTGCCGGCGTGCCCAGTTCGCACCTGGCCATGCACAAGCTGGTGGTGAACCAGGTGCTGCTGACCATGGGTCTGGAGCAATCGCAAACCATGGCCACGGTGTTTGACGGCATCACCCGCCACAACCCGGAGGGCCTGTGGTTCCGCCGCCAGGCGCAGGCCAATGGCTTCAAGAGCGCGGTGCAGTGGCGTGACAGTGGCCGGCCGATTCCCGAGGGGGACGAGGCTCGGGCGTTCATTGCCGAACTGGAGCAGCAGCTGGCCGAGGCCAAGGCGCGGCTGGGCTAGCGCTGGTCGTATGCGCGCCACCGCACGGAAACGGCGGCGCGGCATGGGGATACTGCCTGCTTTTCGGCCTTCCCCGCAGGCAGGTTTCCATGGCATTCACCCACTCCATCACCCTCGGGCCCCAAGCGTTGCGCAGCGGCAACTTTGGGTTTGGCATGTTTCCAATGCCCACCTACCGCGAGGCCAGCCAGGGCGACTGGCGCGTGCGCCTGCACCTGCCAGGCTTGGGCGACGGCTACCTGGCCACCACAGCGATGCAAGCGCGTGCGGTGCTGTCGTGCGGCCGCACCGTGTGGATGTCCACCGGCCTGCTGGAGCAGGAGAGTCATGCCTGGCATGTGCACTGCGCCCGCGGCGTGGTGGTCACCGCCGGGCTGGGCCTGGGGATGTATGTCTATGCAGCAGCGATGAAGCCGGAAGTGGAGCAGGTGGTGGTGGTGGAACGTTCGGCCGATGTCATCGCGCTGATGCGGCAGGCCTCGGGGTTCGACCACTGGCCTTGCCGCGACAAGGTGCGCCTGCTGCATGCCGATGCGCTGGCCCCCAGCTTTGCGGCTCGCGTGGCGCAGCGCACGGGTGGGCGGCCTGTGGACTACCTGTATGCCGACATCTGGCCCAAGCTCCCCGCCGTGCAGGCGCCCACCCAGACGGCGCAGATGGTGCGCGCCCTGCATCCCCGGGCGGCTGGCTGGTGGGGCCAGGAGCTGTCATTTGCGCATTGGTGCCGTGCGTGGGGCTTTGCCATGACGCTGGACAACCTGGACAGTTATTTCGAAGACGTGGATGTGCCCGCTCCGCCGCTGACGCCGGGTTACCTGGCTTTCTGTCTTGAAGCCATCACGGCCAATGGCCTGCACCGGCCCCCGCCGCTGTGGCAGCGGCTGGCCAGCTGGTGGCGCGGTGGTCATTCCGGCGGTGCGGCCACGGGCTTGACCTGAGCGTCTGGTGGCGCCCGCCGACTGTCGGCGGCCGTTTACCGAATCGTTGTGCAGCGCAGCGGAATAACGGCTACCATTCGCCCCCTATGAAAAAAACCAACCCCAAACCGCAGGCGGCTGCGGGAGGCAGTTCAGCGGGGGCGGGTGCCGCGCCGGCGCCCATAGCCTTCACCCCTTACCAGCGCTTCGTGGCCGGCATGCTGGCGGTGCTGCAGTTCGCCGTCATCCTGGACTTCATGATCATGTCGCCGCTGGGCGCGATGATCATGCCGGCGCTGAACATCAGCACCCAGCAGTTCGGCCTGGTGGTGTCGGCCTATGCCTTCAGCGCCGGCATCTCCAGCATCGTCACCGCCGGTTTTGCCGACCGCTTTGACCGCAAGCGCCTGCTGGTGTTCTTCTATGCCGGTTTCCTGCTGGGCACCTTATGGTGCGGGCTGGCGCCCAATTTCGAGCAGTTGCTGGTGGCGCGCATCGTCACCGGCATCTTCGGCGGCGTCATCGGCTCCATCGTGATGGCCATCGCGGCCGACCTGTTTGTGCCGCAGCAGCGCGGGCGCGTGATGGGCATCATCCAGACCGCGTTTGCCGCCAGCCAGGTGATGGGCCTGCCGCTGGGGCTGTACCTGTCCAACCACTGGGGCTGGCACGCGCCCTTCCTGGCCATGGTGGTGTTTGGCGCCGTGGGCGGCGCCGTCATCCTGTGGCGCATGCAGCCGGTGGACGCGCACCTGGCGGCCAAGCAGGAAAAGAGCGCCTTCATGCACCTGGCGCACACGCTGATGGACATGCGCTATGTGCCGGTGTTTGCCGCCACCGCGCTGCTGACCACCGGCGGCTTCATGCTGATGCCGTTTGCCAGCGCCTTCACGGTGAACAACCTGGGCATCCCGCTGACGCAGCTGCCCACCATCTACCTGGTCACCGGGGTGTTCACCATCTTCATCGGGCCTCTGGTGGGCCGGATGGCCGACAAGCTGGGCAAGATGTCGGTGTTCCTGGCCGGCAGCACGCTGTCAGTCATCATGGTGATGATCTACACGCACCTGTCGGCGGTGCCGCTGTGGCTGGTGATCGTGGTCAACGTGGTGATGTTTGTCGGCATCTTCTCGCGCATGATCCCTTTCCAGGCCATGGCCGCGGGCGTTCCCGAGCCGCAACAGCGCGGCGCCTTCAACGCCGTCAGCTCGGCCATCCAGTCGCTGGCGGGTGGCGTGGCTTCGCTGGTGGCCGGGCACATCGTCACCTTTGGCGCCGACGGCAAGCTGCAGCACTTCGAGGTGGTGGGTTATGTGATGCTGGGCACCGCCTCGGTGGCGGCCTGGCTGGGCTGGCGCGTGCATGTGGGCATACAAGAGCGGGCGGCGCTGGTGGCCAAGCCGGTCTGAACTCGCACGCCGCTGGCGACAGCGGTCACTGCGGTTTGGGTTCGATGGGCTTCAGCGTCGAACCCGGCCGCGCAACGGCATACATGTCCCAGCTGAAGCGCTTGAGCAGCGCCCAGCGGTCCTTGCCTTCGACATAGACGTCGAAGTGCGTGCGCCCGGGCAGGAACTGGAAGCTGCTCTTGGCGCCCAGGCCGTCCAGCACGGCTTTGAGCCGCCGGGACGCGCCGTCCAGGTAAAACGTGTCGGCATCGCCCACGGCGACGTGGATCTTGCCGTCCAGGTCGGGCCGCAGGCGGTCCCAGTTCGTTTGCACCAGGTGGGCGATGTCGTAGTTGGCGCGCCAGTAGGCCACGACCTGGGCGTTGACGGCACC
The DNA here is from genome assembly GCF_056404875.1 of Hylemonella sp. P2_B10. Taxonomy (NCBI): domain Bacteria; kingdom Pseudomonadati; phylum Pseudomonadota; class Betaproteobacteria; order Burkholderiales; family Comamonadaceae; genus Hylemonella; species Hylemonella sp. P2_B10. The sequence goes on along the minus strand of NZ_JBFUDE010000002.1, from coordinate 595,518 downwards.
CGTGTCGCGGTCAAACAGCGGCACCGGCGCACCGTCCGGGCCGCGCGGGGAGAACACCCATTCCAGCGACGACAACTGGCCGCCGTAGTTGCCCAGCACCCGCTCCAGCCTGGCGAACTGCTCCAGCGTGCCCTTCACCTGGCCGCCGTCGCGCACCAACGGGTAGGGGCTGCCGTCGGCCTTGCGGTACACATTGGCGTTGGCGGCGTACAGGTCCACGCCGGTGAAGTCGTGGAAGTCGCTGGGGTCGGGCGAGGTGGACCAGGTGCCGCCAAACAGCTTGGGGTAGCGGGTCTGCAGCCACAGCGTGGCCCAGCCGCCTGACGAGTGACCCTGCAGCAGGCGCCCGCTGGGCTTGGCGTCCATGGCGGGAAAGCGCGCCTCCAGATGCGGGATGAGCTCGGTGGTCAGCGCCTGGCCCCAGGGGCCGTTGTTGACCGAATCGGCAAACTCGTGCGTGCCCGTGGGGCTGGATTCGTCCAGCAGCACCCAGATCATGGGCGGCATGCTGCCTTCCTGCATGGCTGCGTACATGGTGCGCATGGGGCCCACCAGGCCGTCGATGTCGCCGCCAAAGCCATGCGTGAAGTACACGGTGGGGTAGCGGGTGGGGCTGTTGGCGTCATAGCCGGGGGGCGTCAGCACCCAGGCGCGCATGACGACGGGACGGCCCCAGAAGGCGCTCAGCGCCGGGCTGGTGAAGGCAATGGCCTGCGCATGCGCGCGCACGGCCGGCAGCAACTCGCGCGCGGCGGCGGGGGCGCTTGGCGGCAGTTGCCAGGGGTCGCGGGCCGGCAGCACGCGCGTCAGGGTCAGCGCTGGCAGGGCGGCGGCAGGCAGCTTCAGCTTCACCACCTCGCTGACCAGGTCGCCGCCGTGGCGGCCGGTGTAGTTGTAGCTGTGGTCCACGTCCAGCACGGCTTGCATGTAATAGTCGCCCGGTGGCAGCTTGGAGAAGCCGGCCGGAAAGGCGAGGTCATCCCCATCCAGCGCCACAGTCTGGCCTGGCTCCAGCCGCGATACCTCGCGCGCGGCCACGGTGGTCTGGGTGGCGGCAAAGGGGTTGGCGTCAACGTTGGTCACGGCGGGCGACTGGCCTTTCGATGCCTCCAGCGCGGCAGCTTCCGCCACCTTGGCCTCCATCGCAAACACCAGCAGCCGCCCGCTGGTGGCCTGTGTGCTGGCGCTGCTCAGTTGCACCCGCAGAGGGGGGCTGGCGCCTGCGCCGTCGGACGTCGCCGGCGAGGGTTGCAGGGGGGCGCAGGCGCACAGAAGCAGTGCGGCGCAAGCGGCTGTCACAGGCAGGCGCAAGAACATGGCTAAACCTTGGCGTTAGGGTGTGTGGCGTGGTGGAAGGGCCGCCGCGTTCGGGTGGGGCAGGCTGGCGCGCCCCACTGTAGCGGCCATCGGACCGTGGTGCAACTGCCGGCGGCTCTCACGCGGTGATCCAGCGCAGGTGCACCACACGGTAACCGTTGTCCTTCAAGGCTTTCAGCAGGGCAGGCAGTGCGTTGGCGGTGACGGCTTGCGGGTCGTGCATCAGGATGATGCCGCCGCCCTTGTCTTTCAGCCGCTGCAGCATGCGCGCCACCAGCAGTTCGGTGGTTTGTTCGGGCAGCCAATCGTCAATCGCCAGATCAATGGACATCACCGTGACGGCCTGGGCCTTGAAGGCTTCCATCAGCACGGGCGACTCTTCCAGGAACGGAAAGCGAAACGCTGGTGGCTTGTAGCCGTAGGTGGCGGTGAAGACCTGTTGCATTTGGCGCAGATCGGTCAACTGCTCTGTCTCACCCAGCGTAGCGAAGTGGGGGTGCCGAAAGCCGTGCATGGCCACGCTGTGGCCTTGTGCCACCAGGCGGCGGCCCAGCGCGGGCGCAGCCTTCAGCGCCCCGCCGGTGAGGAAGAAGGTGGCCTGCACGCACTGCGCGGCCAGCGTGGCCAGCACCTGCGGCGTGGTGGCGGGGCTGGGGCCATCGTCAAAGGTCAATACCACTTCGCCGGGCTGCAGCGTGGGCAACGGTGCGTGCTGCGCGCTGCCCCAGGCAGCAGCCTCACGTTTCAGCGTCAGCGTGCGCGTGGTGCCTAGTGCGTTGGCATCACAAGCCGCGTGGCTGGCCGGCGCGGCCAGCAGTGACAGCAACGAAACCAGCACGGGGGCGAGCAAGCGGCGCAGGGTCATGCCGGTCCTTCTGTCAATCCACCTTGGCGCCCGAAGCCTTCACCACCTTTTCGTACTTGGCCCGCTCGGCCGCCATGAAGGCGCCAAACTGCTGTGGCGTGCTGGGCACCGGCTCGGCCATCAGCAGCGCGAAGCGGGCCTTGGTGTCCGGGTGGTTCAGCGCCGCCACGAAGGCCTGGTTCAGCCGGGCGACGGTGTCCTTGGGCGTGGCTGCGGGCGCCACCAGACCCCACCAGGTGTCGACCTCGAAGCCGGGCAGCAGCTCGGCCACGGTGGGCACATCAGGCAGCACGGCACTGCGTTGGTGTGTGGTCACCGCCAGGGCCTTGAGCTTGCCGGCGCGGATGTTGGGCGCGGCGGTGGCCAGGTTGTCGAAGTTGAAGTCCACCTGGCCGCTGAGCAGCGCCAGCTGCGCCGGGCTGCCACCGTTGTAGGGGATGTGCACCGCAAAGATGCCCGCCTGCGCCTTGAACATCTCGCCCGCCAGGTGCCCGGCGCTGCCGTTGCCGCCACTGGCATAGTTCAGCTTGGCCGGGTTGGCCTTGGCGTAGGTCACCAGCTCGCGCAGCGAGTTGATGCGCAGGCGCTGTGCAGTTTCAGCATTCATCACCAGCACATTGGGCACGCGCAGCATCTGGGTGATGGGGGCGAAATCCGTCGCGGCGTTGTACGGCATCTTTCTGTATAGCCAGGGGTTCACCGCGTGCGTGGCGGTGGCGGCGATGCCAATGGTCAGCCCATCGGGCGCCGCCTTGGCGATGGCGTCAGCCCCGATGTTGCCACCGGCGCCGGCCCGGTTGTCGATGATCACCGTGCCCAGTGTGTCGCGCACCTTGTCGGCCAGCAGGCGGGCAGTGGTGTCTATCGGGCCGCCGGGGGCATAGGGCACGATCAGGTGGATGGGCTTGCCGCTGTTGCCCTGGCTCCAGGCGGGCAGGGCCAGCGTGCCGGCGGTGGCGGCCAGGGCGCCCAACAGGCGACGGCGCGGGTGCGAAAAATGTTTGGCAATAGGTTGCATGCCGCTATTGTGCAGAAACCGGCCGGCGCCGGTATCGTGACACTCCCTTACAAAGCGTTGCGTTTCGTATGTCAGGCCGTGGCCGTGCTGAGACGTTGTAACTGCATGGAGACTTTCCATGCCGCTTTTCCAACAACTGGAGTTCCCCGCATCATGATCAAGAAGATTCACGCCGTCGCCGCAGCCGTTCTCGCCCTGGGCATTGCCGGTGCCTCGTTCGCGCAGACCGCGCCCACCACCAGCCCCACTGCCACCCCGAAGCTGGACAAGCAGCAGGCCAACCAGCAAGCGCGCATTGACCAAGGCGTGGCCTCTGGCCAGCTGACCGCCAAGGAAGCCAATCGGCTGGACAAGGGCCAGGCCAAGCTGCAAGCCGACAAGGTGGCCGCCAAGGCAGACGGCAAGGTGACGACCGCCGAGCGCCGCAAGCTGCGCCGCCAAGCCAAGCGCAACAGCAAGGCCATCCACGCGCAAAAGCATGACGCCCAGATCGCCGCGCCCGCCGTCGCACCGGCCACCAAGTAAACACAAGGTCTGAATCACAGACAACAAGCAAGAAGACTGCGGCAGAACAACTACACGCCGCGATTCATGGCCGGTGAGCACTCTAGGGCTCACTGGCCTTTTTCGTTTGCCGCGCCCGGCCGTTCGGGCTGAGCCTGTCGAAGCCAGCGCCCTGGTTCAGCTGCCGCCGCACGCTTCCGGTAGGCAGGCGCACCGGGCAGCCGTATCCGGACTGCCGGCGGACCGCGCGCAGATGATGTTTGTGGCGCACCATGGGGTAGGCGCGACCACGATAGTTTGGGCGCGTGACTCTGTAGCATGCGTCGCATGCCACCGGCAACCCGGATACGTCAGCCCGGCGCGCCGCGTGTCATGGTTGGTGCTCGCGGGCCTTCGCGCTGCGGCCTCTGCGGCTCGCGTGGCGAAGCGACTGTCCGGCTCTTGGTCACGTTGACCAAGAGCGACACGTGGCGCGCTGGGTGGCTGCATTGGGGCGCAGGGGGACATTCGTGCCCACGAGCAGTAACCACAGTCAAAAGCAGTGTTGAGGCCAGCCAAGCTGGTGTGAGAAGGGCCTCCCACCGCGCGGCTCCCCCGGAGAACCAATGCGGACGCCCGGCGTGCCTGCCAAGGGGGTACGTGCGGCGCTAGCTGAACCAGGGCGCTGGCTTCGACAGGCTCAGCCCGAACGGCAATGCAATCAGTGCGCTTTATCCGCCTCCGTCGTGAACGCGTCGGCGTAAAACTCGTCCTCCGGCAGCCCGCCCAGCTTCACGTAGTCAGCCCGTGCCGAGTCCACCACGATGGGCGCGCCGCAGGCATACACCTGGTGGCCCGACAGGTCGGGCAGGTCCTGCAGCACCGCCTGGTGCACGAAGCCGGTGCGGCCGGTCCAGTTGTCTTCGGGCAGGGCGTTGGAGATCACCGGCACGTAGCGCAGGTTGGGCATCTCGGCCAGTTTGGCTTGCACCCAGTCGTTCAGGTACAGGTCGTCCGGCCGGCGGCCGCCCCAGTACAGCACGGCGGGGCGTGTGCTGCCCAGGTGCTGCATATGCTCGATCAGCGCCTTGATGGGGGCAAAGCCCGTGCCCGATGCCAGCAGCACCATGGGCTTGTCGGAATCCTCGCGCAGGAAGAAGCTGCCGAAAGGGCCTTCGATGCGCTGGATCTCCTTTTCCTTCATCACGTTGAACACGTGGTCGGTGAACTTGCCGCCCGGCATGTGGCGCACGTGCAGCTCCAGCGCGTTGTTGTCGGGCGTCACCGTGTGCGGCGCGTTGGCCATGGAGTAGCTGCGCCGCGCGCCGTCACGCAGCAAAAATTCAATGTATTGGCCGGCGTGGTAGGCAAAAACGTCGTTGGCCGGCAGTTGCAGGCGTATGGCCATCACGTCGTGCGATTTCTTTTCCAGCGTGGTCACGCGCGAAGGCATGCGCTTGATGGGCAGCGCGCCGGCTTCGGTCACCTGGCGCGATTCCAGCACCACATCGCTGTGCGGCACGCCGCAGCAGGTCAGCACGTAGCCGGCCGCCTCTTCCTCGGCGCTCAGGGCTTTGGGCTGGTGCACGCCATGCACCACCGTGCCGGAGAGCTTCTTGCACTTGCAGGAACCGCAGGCACCGTCCTTGCAGCCATAGGGCAGGCCAATGCCCTGGCGTATGCCGGCGGCCAGCATGGCCTCGCCCGCCATGGCGGTGAAGGCGCGCCCGCTGGGCTGCACGGTGATCTGGAAGGTGGTGTTGTTGGTTTCCGGCAGGCCGTTGTTGGTAAGGGTGGCCGCGGGGGTGCTCATGTTTTGGGTATCCTTGGGAACAGACTGTCTGACAACCCTCGATTTTGCCCGGAAACCAGAGCCCCCTTGGCGCGCTGCCCAAGCGCTTTCGCCGCCCGCGCCTGCTGATCGTCGGCTGTGGCGACGTGGGCCTGCGCGTGGCGCGCCAGGCCAGCCCGGGTGTGCGCCTGCTGGCACTGACGTCTTCCCCCGACAAGGTGACTGCCCTGCGCGCGGCCGGCATCACGCCGCTGCGGGGCAACCTGGACCAGCCCACCAGCCTGCGCCGCCTGGCTGGCCTGGCCACTCGGGTGCTGCACCTGGCGCCGCCGCCGGGTGAGGGGGAGGGCGATCCGCGCACATTGGCGCTGCTGCGCGCGCTGCGCTTGCGCACGCCACCCCAGGCGCTGGCCTATGCCTCCACCAGCGGCGTGTATGGCGACCAGCAGGGCGATTGGGTGGACGAAACCCGCCCGCTGCGCGCCGCCACCGCACGCGCACGCCGCCGTGTACATGCCGAAGCTGCCGTGCGCTTTTTCGGCCGCTCTGGCGTGCGCGCCAGCATCCTGCGCGTGCCCGGCATCTATGCGCCCGACCGGGCGGGTGGCACGCCCATTGAGCGGCTGAAGAAAGGCACGCCGGTGCTGGCCGCTGGCGACGACGTCTACACCAACCACATCCATGCCGATGACCTGGCCCGCGCCTGCCTGGCCGCGCTGTGGCGCGGCGCCGCCCAGCGCGTGTACAACGCCAACGACGACACGGTGCTGAAGATGGGTGACTACTTTGACCTGGCGGCCGGCCTGTATGGCCTGCCACGACCGCCGCGCATCAGCCGTGTGGAGGCGCAAGCGCAGTTGCCCGCCAGCCTGCTGAGCTTCATGAGCGAGTCGCGCCGCATGGCCAATGGCCGGCTGAAGCGCGAGCTCAGGGTACGCCTGGCTTACCCTGCGGTGGCAGAAGGTTTAGCATAGTGTGGCTCATGAGCCAGCTCAACTGCACCCGTATCCGCACCTGGCCAAGTGCCCTGGCTGTGCTGGCTGCCGTGGCGCTGGCGTGTGCGCCTGTGGGGGCCCAGCCGGTGCAAGGCGGGCAGGCGCCAGCAGCCGTTTCCGCCGCCGCGCCTGAACGCCAGATAACCTGGGCCGTCAAGGACTGGCCACCGGTGATGATCCTGAACAACGGACTCACCCCCACCACCAGCGCCCAGCTGGGCCGTGGCTGGGTGGACCGCATGCTGGCCGAGATCATCGCCCGCATGCCGCAATACCGCCACAGCTTCCAGCTGATGAACCGCCAGCGCATCCTGGGGGCCATGCAAGGCGGCCAGCCGGTGTGCGACCCCTCCACGTTGAAGACGGCAGAGCGCGAGCAGTGGGCCGTCTTCACCCCGGCGATGCCGATACCACCGGTGTCGCTGGTGCTGCGCGCGCAGAGCAAGGCCGCCATCACCCGCGGCGCGCCCATGGTGTCGCTGGACGAGCTGGCACTGCGCAAGGAGGTGTCCGGCCGCTTCGAGGCCAAGCGCAGCTATGGCACCGCGCTGGACCAGATCCTGCTGCGCGAGGGCGACAACCTCAGCGCCGAGGTGGTGTCGCGCCCCGGCCAGCTCACCAGCCTGGTGGCCAAGGGCCGCTACGACTACACGCTGGAGTACCCGATGGTGGTGGAATACCTGCAGCAACAGGAGCCATCGTCCACCCCCCTGGACACCGTGCCGCTGAAAGAGGCCCAGCAGTGGACTGTCAACTTCGTCGGCTGCACCCGGGGCGCCTGGGGCGACGCGGTGATACGCGACGTCGACGCTGCCATCCGCGCCGCCGCCAGCGCGCGCGAGTACCGCGAGGCGCTGCACCCCTGGCTGCCAGCCGCCTACCTGCAGAAAAACCGTGCGCGCATGACCGAGTTTTTTGACGAACGCGCGCGGCGTTGAGCGGCCCAAACGGCCGTCATCAAAGCTTCATCGCGCGCCGCTTGCGCTGCTCCTTGGGCGCGCGCATACTGGCCGCCCCATTTCGTTGGTTTTCATCGCTTAACAAGGAGCACCGCCATGGCCTTCGTCACCGCACACCCGCCCGGCGCCTTTTGCTGGGTCGAGCTGGCCACCCCCAACCATCCGGCTTCCAAGGCCTTCTACGGCCAGCTCTTCGGCTGGGAAGCCAATGACATGGACATGGGCCCCAATGGCATCTACACCATCTTCAAGCTGAAAGGCCAGGACGTGGCCGCCGCCTACACGCTGAACGCCGAGCAGATGCCCGGCGTGCCGCCGCACTGGGGCCTGTACGTGGCCAGCGCCAACGTGGACGCCACCGCCAAGCGCTGCGCCGAGCTGGGCGGCCAGGTGGTGATGCAACCCTTTGACGTGCCTGACGCCGGCCGCATGACGGTGATGCAAGACCCCACCGGCGGCACCATCAGCGCCTGGCAGCCGAACAAGAACGCCGGCGTGGGCGTGCACAACGAGCACGGCGCCTTGTGCTGGGGCCAGATCAACAGCAGCGACACCGCCAAGGCGCAGGCCTTCTACACGCAGCTGTTCGGCTGGGGCGCCAAGACCAGTGGCGAAGGCCCGCAGGCCTACACCGAATGGCAGCTGGGCGACACATCCATTGGCGGCATGATGGCGCTGCCCCCCGGCGCGCCCATGCCCTCGCACTGGTTGGCCTACTTCTGGGTGGACGATTGCGATGGCGTGGCCAGCCAGGCCGCAGCGCTGGGCGCCACCGTTTGCGTGCCGCCCACCGACATTCCCGGTACCGGGCGCTTTGCCGTGCTGAGCGATCCGCAGGGCGTGTTCTTCGCCATCTACAAGGGCTAGGCAGGGCGCCAGCGCGCCCCGGGGCTAGATGCCCTCCGGCCGCTTCAGGTAGGTGGCGCGGTCCACCGCTGGCAGCAGCAGTGTCTTCACCTCGCCGCCCAGGGCACGCACGGTCAGGCGTATGGGCGAGCGGTCGGCATGCGCCCACAGCTTCTTGTAGAAGGCCTCCAGTGTGCTCACCGGGGTGCCGTCCACCGCCAGGATGATGTCGCCCAGGCCCACGCCGCCCTGGCCGGCCGGCGTGTCCTCGGCCACCCGCACCACCTGCACGCGCCCGCGCAGCTCGGCCGAGGTCAGGCCCAGCCAGGGCCGGGCGCTGGCGCGGCTGCTGCCGGTGCGCTGCAGCTCGGCCAGCACCGGCTTGAGCAGGTCCACCGGCACATACATGTTGCCCGGCAGCAGGCCGTCGCGGCCCAGCGTGTCACGCACGAACAGGCTGCCTATGCCCACCAGCTCGCCGTCATGGTTGAACAGTGCTGCACCCGAGTGGTTGGCAATGGCGGGGATGGTGAAGATGGCCGTGTCCAGGTGGTATTCCCAACTGCCGGAAAACGCCCGCTTGCTGATCAGCCGCAGCGGCGTGATCTCGGCCGGCGTGCCATCGCTCTGGCCGGCCGTCACCACCACCAGCTGCTGCCCTTCCAGCACCGGTTTGCTGGGCCCCAGCTTGACCGGCTGCAGGCCGGCCATGGGCAACAGCGAGCGCACCAGGCCGAAGCCGGTGGCCGGGTCGTAGGCCACCACGCGCGCCGGCAGGCTTTTGCCGTCGGCGGTGGCGATCACCACCGTCTCGGCCTCCACCATCAGGTAACCAATGGTCAGAACCAGGCCGTTGGCATCGATCAGCACGCCCGAGCCGGTGCGCCGCTCGCCCAGCGTCTCGGCGGTGCGCGCGCCCTCTATGGCCTGCACCTCCAGGCCCACCACGGCGGCGCTGGCGCGCGACAGCGCCTGCACGGCAGCCGGCGGCAACTCATCCAGACCAGGCGCTGCGGACACGCTGGTCGACGCCAGCCACAGCGCCGCCATGCCCAGGGCGCGTAAGGGTTGCCGCAACAAATGCCAAAAAGCGTTCATGGGCGTGGGCCGTGAAGGCCGTGGAGGAGGGTTTGAAACAGTGTAGCGGTCCCCCAGGTTTGTTGCAGCAACTGCGTGCACGCTGGGGTCTATCGGCCTTCTCACGCCGTTAACGGGGGCGGTTTATAGTTGCGCCATAACAGCCTCAGGGAATCACCCAAGTGCGCCAAGACACGCTCCATTCCGTCTACCCGCCGGGCCTTGGCCCCGCGCCCGAGAGCGGCGCGCCGCCGGCCTCGCGCAGCCGCGCCATGCGCCGGCGCATCCAGGTGTTTGTGGCGGTGTTCGGCGGCTGCCTGTTGCTCAGCCAGGGTTACAACTTCACACGCACGGCCATCTACCAGGCCAATGCGCGGGTGGAGATCACCCCCGCTGCCCAGGTGGTGGCCACGCCGCTGCCGTCCGCGCCGGTGGTGGTGTCGGGCAGTGGCTCGGTGCGCACGCCGGGCACCGGCGTCAGCACCGCCACCGTGGGCGCCGGCACGCCGGCCTTCCTGGCCGAGGTGCAGCTGCTCAGCAGCCGGCCGCTGCTGGAAAAGGCGGTCAAAAGCCTGCAGCAGCAAGGCAAGTTCACCCCCGCTGCGGTGGATGGCGACGCGGTGCTGGCCGCGCAGGCCATGCTGAGCGTGACGCCGCTGGAGGGCACGCAGATCGTGCAGTTGCAGGCCCAGGGTGCGGACGCCGCGCTCACCGCTCAGTTGCTCAACGCGCTGCTGACCGCTTATGCCGATCAGCTGGCCAGCAGCGGCGACGCCAGCGCGCAGACCGGGCTGGACAACGCGCGCAGCGAGGTCAAGGTGATCGAGGCCAAGGTGGCCGACAAGCGCCGCGCCATGGAAGCCTTCAAGCAGAAGGCCGACATCGTCTCCGGTGAGCGCGACGAGAACGAATCGCTGGCCCGCGTGAAAGGCCTGAACACCTCGCTGGCCGCCGCCACCGAGCGCGAGGCGCTGGCCGCCGGCAAGGTGCGGTCACTGGAGCAGGCCGCCACAGAAGGTCGGCGTGGCCCCAGCGCCAAGGACAACCCCACCGTGGCCGGCATGGAAGCGCGGTTGTCGCAAATGCGCGAGGACTGGCGCGGGCTGGAGCGCCAGTTCACCCCGCAGTACCTGGACATGGACGCCAACGCCCGCGCGCTGAAAACCCGCATCACCAACCTGGAGCAGCAGCTGGAAGCTGAGCGGCTCAAAGGCAACCAATCCGCACTGGCCGATGCCCGCGAAGAGCTGGCCAGCGCCCAGGCCACCAGCCAGCGGCTGCGCCAGCAGCTGTCGGAGGGTCGCCAGGGCGTGCAAGTCTTCAGCCGCCGCTTTGGCGACTTCCAGGGCCTGCAGACCGAGCTGAGCGGCCTGGAGCAGATGCAACAGGCTGCGCGCCAGAAGCTGCTGGCGCTGGAGGCCGGCGAGGCCGGCCGCAAGCCGCGCCTGCAGGTGCTGGAGCCGGCTGTCACGCCGCAGTCGCCTGCCTATCCGCTGTACTGGCGTGACGCCGGCATTGGCCTGGTTGCCTCCGTGTTGCTGGGCTTCCTGGCGGTGTGGTTTGTGGAATTTTTCAACCGCAGCGAGCCGGCCGCCCAGCCGCAGCAACCGGCACCCACCGTCATCGTGCAGCAGCCCTGGATGGCTGTGCCGGGGCAGGGCGGCATGGCGCAATTGGGTGGCGGGCCGGGTGCTCCCATGGGGGTGCTGGAGCATGCGCCCGGCCATGGCGCCGGCGGGCTGGGCACCCCGATGCTGCTCGCCGCCGGCCTGCCGCGCGAGCTCAGCGATGCCGAAGTGGCGCTGTTGCTGAGCCACGCCGCACCACCCAGCGTGCCCATTCTCGCCTGCCTGCTGTGCGGTCTGAGCGCCACCGAGCTGGCGGCCTTGCAGATTGGCCATGTGGACGGTGCTGCCGGCGTGCTGCAGGTGCCCGGCGATTCACCGCGCGCTGTGCCGCTGCCCGCGCCGCTGCGCGGCTTGCCGGCGCCGCAGCCAATCGAGAGTCCAGAGACGCCGCTGTTCAGCAAGCCTGGTGGTCGCGCGCTGGACGCCGACGACGTGGCCAGCACCGTCACCTCCAGCGCCTACGACGCCGGGCTGGACCAGCCCCAAACCGTCACCCCTGAGGCGCTGCGCCACACCTACATTGCCTTCCTGGTGCGCCAGGGCCTGCGCTTTGGTGAGCTGGGCGCGCTGGTGGGCCGGCTGAATGCCGACGCCATCAACGCGCTGGCGCCACTGGCCCCCCCGGGGCCGCGTGTGGGGCTGGATGGGGTGGAAAAGCTGCTGCCGGCGCTGCGGGGCTGAGAGCGGGTCTGCCTGCCGGTCAGCGCGGCAGGTTTCCGCGCGCCCAACGCACGATGTCCGCCGTGCCCATGGCGCCGGGTTGCCGCGCCACCTCACGCCCGCCCACAAACAGCGCCAGCGTGGGGATGCTGCGGATGTTGAAGCGCGCGCCCAGCTCAGGCAGCGCCTCGGTGTCCACCTTGGCCAGGCGCATCTGTGGCTCCAGCTGCGTGGCGGCCTGCGCGTAGGCCGGCGCCATCATCCGGCAGGGGCCGCACCAGGGGGCCCAGAAGTCCACCAGCACCGGGATGTGGCTGCGGCCCACGTGCTTGTCAAACGCCGCCACGCTGTCCAGCGCCAGCGGCTGGCCGGTGAACAGCTCGCCCTTGCACTGGCCGCAGGTGGGCGCGCTGCCCAATTGCTCCGCGCGCACCCGGTTGGTGGTGTGGCAGTGGGGGCAGACGATGTGCAGGGCTTCGGCGGTGGTCATGCCTGTTAGCTAAGGGCCCCCTGCCCAAATGCAAGCTTTGAGCCCGCCACCGCGTGACAGTACGGTGGCAGAGGGCAAGGCATTGGCAATGACGCTCATTGACACAACCTATTGGCTGGGCGCTGTGCGATTGCAACAATCGCCTATAATTAATGTCAATGACAAAAGTCATTCGATAGTTTTTATCAACCAGCGCAAAGGAAGCAACCATGTCTCTGATCAACACCCAAGTCCAACCCTTCAAGGCCCAGGCTTTCCACAACGGCAAGTTCGTCCAGGTGTCCAACGAGACGCTGAAGGGCGAGTGGTCCGTGCTGATTTTCATGCCCGCCGCCTTCACCTTCAACTGCCCGACCGAAGTGGAAGACGCCGCCGACAACTACGCCGAATTCCAGAAGGCCGGTGCCGAGGTCTACATCGTCACCACCGACACGCATTTCGCCCACAAGGTGTGGCACGAAACCTCGCCCGCCGTGGGCAAGGCCAAGTTCCCGCTGATCGGCGACCCCACGCACCAGCTGACCCGCGCCTTTGGCGTGCACATTGAAGAAGAAGGCCTGGCGCTGCGCGGCACCTTCATCATCAACCCCGAAGGCGTGATCAAGACCGCCGAAGTGCACGACAACGCCATCGCCCGTGACGTCAAGGAAACCGTCCGCAAGCTGAAGGCCGCCCAGTTCGTGGCCAACAACCCCGGCCAGGTGTGCCCGGCCAAGTGGAACGAAGGCGCCAAGACGCTGACCCCGTCGCTGGACCTGGTTGGCAAGATCTAAGCGATCACCCTCCAGCAGTTTCGCTGCTGGAGAGGGTGTATTCCTCCAACCGGATGCGCCCTCTCTGGCAGAGGCATTGCCCTCCACAGAATCTCCACTCCACCGCTAACCAAGCGAAAGGAACGCACCATGCTCGACGCCGCCCTGAAGACGCAACTGCAGGCCTACCTGCAAAACCTGCGGACCCCCATTCGCCTGATCGCCACGCTGGACGCCAGCGACAAGAGCGCCGAGCTGCGCGCGCTGCTGCAAGACATCGCCAGCCTGTCCGACAAGGTCACGTTCAGCGAAGACGGCACCGCCAAGCGCAAGCCCTCTTTCATCATCGCCAAAGAAGGCCAGACCACTGGGGTGAGCTTCGCCGCCATCCCGCTGGGCCACGAGTTCACCTCGCTGGTGCTGGCACTGCTGTGGACCGGCGGCCACCCGCCCAAGGTGGAGGCTGAGGTGCTGGAGCAGATCAAGTCGCTGCCCGGCCCGCTGAACTTCGAAGTCTTCATGTCCCTGTCGTGCCACAACTGCCCGGACGTGGTGCAGGCCGCCACGCTGATGGCCGTGTACAACCCCGGCATCACCACCACCGTGCTGGACGGCGCCATGAACGTGGCTGAAGCCGAAGCGCGCCAGGTGATGGCCGTGCCCATGGTGTTCGTCAACGACGCGCTGTTCGGCTCCGGCCGCATGACGCTGGAAGAGATCGTCGCCAAGCTGGACACCAACTCCGCCGCCCGCGAAGCCGCCAAGCTGAGCGACAAGGAACCGTATGACGTGCTCATCGTCGGTGGTGGCCCGGCCGGCGCCGCCGCTGCCGTGTACGCCGCCCGCAAGGGCATCCGCGTGGGCGTGGCCGCCGAGCGCTTTGGCGGCCAGGTGAACGACACCATGGCGATCGAGAACTACATCTCGGTGCTGGAGACCGATGGCCCCAAGTTCGCCGCCGCGCTGGAGGCGCAAGTGCGCCACTACGAGGTGGACATCATGAACCTGCAGCGCGCCGACAAGCTGGTGCCCGCCAGCACCCCCGGCGGCCTGACCGAAGTGCACATGGCCAATGGTGGCGTTTTGCGCGCCAAGAGCGTCATCCTCAGCACCGGCGCACGGTGGCGCAACATCAACGTGCCCGGCGAAGCCGAGTACAAGAACAAGGGCGTGGCTTATTGCCCGCACTGCGACGGCCCGCTGTTCAAGGGCAAGCGCGTGGCGGTGATTGGCGGCGGCAACTCGGGCGTGGAAGCCGCCATCGACCTGGCCGGCGTGGTGCAGCACGTGGCGCTGGTGGAGTTTGCCGATGCGCTGAAGGCCGACGCCGTGCTGGTGAGCAAGCTCAAGAGCCTGCCCAACGTCACCATCCACACCAATGCGCAGACGACCGAGGTGACCGGCGACGGCCAGCGCGTCAACGGCCTGAGCTACAAGGACCGCGCCACCGGCGAGGCCAAGCATGTGGCGCTGGAAGGCGTGTTCGTGCAGATCGGCCTGGTGCCCAACACCGAGTTCCTGAAGGGCACGCTGGAGCTGAGCAAGTTCGGCGAGATCGTGGTGGACGCCAAGTGCCACACCAATGTGCCGGGCGTGTTCGCCGCCGGTGATGTGACGACCGTGCCCTACAAACAGATCGTCATCGCCGCGGGCGAGGGCGCCACGGCTGCGCTGAGTGCGTTTGACTACCTGATCCGCCTGCCGGTGGCGGCAGCGCCTGCTGTGAAGGCCGAGGAAGCCGTCGCGGCCTGACCAACCAGCCAACCGGGGCGCCGCCGCGCCCCGGTTGGACAAAAAGGCCCGCAAGTGGTCTAATACGGGCACGAAGGGGAGTAGCTCCCGCCCGTTGCAGCACAGGGAGGCGCCAGGCACTGACACACGTACAGGGCCGGCACCGTTGCAACAGGCATCAGCAAGTCGTCAATACGAAGCATGCAGACAAAGATGCTTCCGGCTTGTTGGGCACATACCGCATGACACCATGCCGAGCAAGACCTTCGATTGGAACCCGCACCGGGTTCGGTCGAAGCACGCATGGAGTCTTGCCTTCTCACCAGCAGGCAAACTCACCCACACCACCCGCGCGGTGATGCACATGCGCCTGCGTTGACCGTTCCCGTTGCCGGATTTTCGAATCGACGGTAACCCGGAAGGACAGTCAACGTTATGGAATTTCTATCCGCACCCTGGTGGTCAGCCCTGCTGGCCATCATCCTCATCGACCTCGTGCTGGCTGGCGACAACGCCATCGTCATCGCGCTGGCCGCACGCAATTTACCCAAACACCTGCAGAAGAAGGCCATCATCTGGGGCACCGTGGGCGCCATCGCCGTGCGCTCGGTGATGACGCTGGCCGTCGTCTGGCTGCTGCAAATCCCCGGCCTGATGCTACTGGGCGGCCTGGGCCTGCTGTGGATCGCATGGAAGCTGCTGGCCGACCAGGGCGGCGGCGAGCACGACGGCCCCGTGGCCAGCACCTTCTGGGGCGCCATGAAAACCATCGTGGTGGCCGACGCGCTGATGGGCATCGACAACGTGCTGGGCGTGGCCGGTGCCGCGCACGGTGCGTTTGACCTGGTCGTCATCGGCCTGCTGGTCAGCGTGCCCATCGTGGTGTTTGGCAGCACGCTGGTGCTCAAGCTGGTGGAGCGCTTCCCCATCATCATCAAGCTGGGCGCCGCCGTGCTGGCCTACACCGGCGCGCACATGATCATCGCCGAGCCGCTGCTGGACGCCGTGTTTGACCCGCCCGAGGCCATCCACGCCGCAGCCCGCTGGGGCACTTATGCGCTGGCCATCGTGGGCGTGCTGGCTGCCGGCTGGTGGAGCACCCGCCGCCAGACGCACGCACCTGACCACACCCGCGAAGCCTGACCCGTTCGTTCCCTTTCATCTTTCAACAAGACAAGCAAGGAGCACAGCATGGACAAGATCATCGTGTACCTGGACGACGCCGCCTACGCGCATCAGCAACTGGCGCCCATGTTGGCCGCCGGTGGCCCCACGCACTGGATCCTGGTGGCCTGCGCGCCGCGCCTGACGCAGCACGTCAGCAAGTGGGTCAGCCACTCGGCACGCGAGAGCTGGCGCGCCAAATGGTCTGGCGAGCTGTTCGGCCAGCTGGTGCCGGGGCTGGAGCAGCGCGGCCACACCGTCACCTCGGTGGTGGCCGCCAAGAAAACGCCGCTGCTGGCGCAGACGCAGCAACTGCTGTTGCAACACGGCGGCGCCCGCGTGCTGGACGCCCGCCGGCCCAAGCTGGGCCAGGAGCAGCAACCGGTGGTGGCCGGCCAGCCCATGGCCACGGACCAGCGCTGGGTGGTGCCGGGAGCGGCCGCAGGGCTGGCAGCGGCGCTGCTGCTGGCGGCCGATTAACGGTTGATCAGCCAGCCGGCTGTGCCATGATGGGGAATGCTCAGCCCCATCCCCTTGCGCGACCTGCTGGTTGACCCGGCGCTGCACCCGCTGGGCCACCCGCACCTGAGTGCGGCCAGTGGCCTGGTGCGCGTGCAGGACAAGCTGTATGTGGTGGCAGACGATGAACTGCACCTGGGCGTGCTGGACGACATCCAGGCGCCGCCCGCCGCCGGCGAAGCGCCACCACCCTCGGTGCGCCTGGTGCGCGTGGTTGGCGGCAAGCTGCCGCACGATAGCGCCAAGCGCAAGCAACAAAAACCCGACCTCGAATCCCTGGCCCTGCTGCCGCCCATGGCTGGCTGCCCTTATGGCGCGCTGCTGGCGTTTGGCTCCGGCTCGCGCCCCAACCGCGAGGCCGGCGTGCTGGTGCTGCTGGACGCCCATGGCAACACCACCGAACGCATCGCCCAGATTGACCTGGCCCCGCTGTATGCGCCGCTGCACGCGCGCTTTGCCGACCTGAACATCGAAGGCGCCTTCATCGCCAGTGGTGAGTTGCGCCTGCTGCAGCGTGGCAACAAGGGTGAGGCGCGCAACGCCTGCATCAGCTTCGACTGGAACCACGTGGCGCCCTGGCTTCTGGGCCAGCGCCCCGCGCCGCCCGCCATCAAGGCGGTGCAGACCATCGCGCTGGGCGAGGTGGATGGCGTGCCGCTGGGGCTGACCGACGGCGCGGCGCTGAGCGGCGGCGCCTGGGTCTTCAGCGCCGTGGCGGAAGATACCGACAACAGCTATGCGGACGGCGCCTGCGCAGGCTCTGCCGTGGGCATTGTGGAAGCCGATGGACAGCTGCGGCTGATGCACCAGCTGGCAGGCGCGCCCAAGGTGGAAGGCGTGGCCGTGCGCGTGCTGGAGGGTGGCGCGCTGGAATTGACGATGGTGACGGATGGGGACGACCCGGCCGTGGCCGGCAAGGTGCTGAGCATCCGCATGTAGCAGCCGCCTTGTAAGATCATGCATCGACAAATCAGGCATCGCATGGCACCGTACCCGCGGCACTTCCACAGGAGACCCACGTGAGCACGCAACGTGAGGGCGGTTGCCTGTGCGGCGCCGTGCGCTTTCGCGCCCTGGGTGAGCCCCTGCGCACCTTGCAATGCCACTGCAGGTTCTGCCAGCGGGTGACGGGGTCAACGTCTTACGCAGAGTCCATGTACCCGGTGGACGCGGTGCAGTTCTCGGGTGAACCCATGGCGCGCTACGCGCACACTTCGGAAGGCAGCGCCAAGCAGGTGCATGTGCACTTCTGCCCCAAATGCGGCAGCACGCTCACGCTGACGTTTGAGCGCTGGCCCGAATACCGGGGCATCTCGCGCGGCGCTTTCGACGACCCGAACTCCGTGGAGATCAGCTCACACATCTGGACCAGCTCTGCGCAGACCGGCGTGGTGCTGCCCGCCGGCACAGACTGCTTCCAGTTTGCCCGCGCCGATCTGGCTGACGCGCCGCAGACCCCTGCGCGCTTCGACACACCCCAGATGGCGCGCACGCCTGCGGCGTGAAGCCGGGTCATCAACCGAGGAGGGAGCCAACACCATGTCTGAGCACCGCATTTTTGCCATGGCCTTCGCCAAGGTGTACCCGTTGTATGTGCAAAAGGTGGAACGCAAAGGCCGCACCAAGGCGGAGGTGGACGAAGTCATCCGCTGGCTGACCGGCTACACCCAGGCGGGGCTGGACAAGCAGATCGCGCAGCAGAACGACTTCAAAACCTTCTTCGCCCAAGCGCCGGCCATGAACCCCAACACGTCGCTGATCAAGGGCCTGGTGTGCGGCGTGCGCGTGGAAGAGGTTGCCGACCCGCTGATGCAGAAAATACGCTACATGGACAAGCTGGTGGACGAGCTTGCCAAGGGAAAAGCCATGCACAAAATTCTACGGAGTACCGATGTTTGACCACGTGAAATTCGGCGTCAGCAACTTTGAGGCCAGCAAGGCCTTCTACCTGAAGGCGCTGGCGCCGCTGAACCCCAAGGAAGTCTCATGGGGCGCGCAAGGCGTCGAGATTGTGGACCCCAAAACCAAGTCGTCGCTGTGCCTGTTTCAGACCGACCAGAAACCGGCGCACCTGCACATCGCCTTCATCGCCGACAACCGCCAGCAGGTGCATGACTTCTACCGCCTGGCGCTGGAGGCGGGCGCCAAAAACAATGGCCCGCCTGGCTTGCGCCCGCAGTACCACGCCAACTACTACGCGGCCTTTGTCATCGACCCGGACGGCCACAACATCGAAATGGTCTGCAGCAAACCTGAAGAGGCTTGAACCATGAGCGTGAAAGACCAGATCCAGGGCTACATCGCCAGCCTGCCCGAAGCCAAGCAGGCCGATATGCAGACGCTGCACAGTGCCATCCTGAAGGCGATGCCCAAGTGCCAGCTGTGGTTTCTGGATGGCAAGAACGAGCAAGGCAAGGTCGTTTCCAACCCCAACATCGGCTATGGCCTGCGCGTCATCGAGTACGCGGATGGTAAGAGCCGCGAGTTCTACCAGGTGGGCCTGAGCGGCAACACCACTGGTATCTCGGTCTACGTCATGGGCATTGAGAACAAGAAGTACCTGCCCGACACCTATGGCAAGACGCTGGGCAAGGCCAGCGTCACCGGCTATTGCATCAAGTTCAAGGCGCTGAAAGACATCAACCTGGAGGTGCTTCTGGCGGCCGTCAAGGACGGGGCGAGCCGGTGAAGGACAAGGAGACAGTCCACCATGTCGCCACCCTACCTGGGCCACTGCCTGTGCGGACGCATCAGGTTTCAGCTGACGCGTGAGCCGCTGACGCTCTATGCCTGCCATTGCACCGACTGCCAGCGCCACTCCGGCGGCGCGCTGCGGCTGTCCATGTGGGTGCATCGCGACGCGCTGGAGGTGCTGCAGGGCAGTCCGCAGCTGGTGACGTCCATTGCCAACGACGAGCGGCCGCGCGTGAACCAGGTCTGCCCGGACTGCCAGGTTCGCCTGTGGGCGGAGCCGGTGCACCGGCCCACGCTGGCCATCCTGCGGCCCGGTCTGCTGCTGCAGGCGAAGGCTTTCACGCCCATCGCCCACCAGTTTGTGCGCAGCGCGCTGCCGTGGTTTGTGTTTCCGCCAGGTGTGGCGCGGTATGAAACCACGCCGGATGACCCTACCGAGTTGGTCCGGCTGTGGCAGAGCGCCGCATCCAGGCCGCTCACTGCCCCGGGTCTGCCGCCCCCAACGCCTGAGCCGTGAACTCCAGCAGGCGGCGCAGCCGCAGCAGCCGCCGCAAATCCGGGTGGTAGCCCACCCACACCTCGCGCGGCGGCGGCGCCTCTCCTAAATCAGCGCGCACCAGTCCGGGCGCCTTGTCGCCCAGCTGCGTGGGCAGCACGGCCCAGCCGCGGCCGGCCACGCATAAAGCGGTCTGCACGCCCCGGTTGTTGCTGCGCATGGCAACATGCGCGTGCGGCAGCAGGCGCTGCAGCCAGCGCACGTCGGGCATGCTGGCGAAGGCGGTGTCCATGGTCACCAGCGGCGTGCCGCTGCCGTCACCGGCAACGGGCTTGGCCAACTGCCGCGCGCCATACAGCGCGTAGCGGACGGTGCAGATGCGCCGCTGCACCACGTCGGCCTCGTCAAACGGGCGGATGCGAAACACCAGGTCCGCCTCGCGCCGCGCCAGGCTCAGCAGCCGCTGCTCGGTGATCAGCTCAATGCACACCTGCGGGTGCTGCTCTTGAAAGCGCGCAAAGATGGGCGCCAGCACGTTCAGCCCAAACCAGTCGGACGACGACACGCGCAGCAGCCCTTCCAGCTGCTGCTGTTGCCCCAGCAGCGTGCGCTGAAAGGCCAGCGCTTCTTCCTCCATGCGCTCGGCATGGGCCAGCACGGCGGCACCCTCGTCACTGAGCACAAAGCCGCTTTTTGAGCCGCGCTGGAAGAGCGCCACGCCCAACTGCTCCTCAAACGCCCGCAGCCGCCGCCCCATGGTGGGCTGCGTCTGCCCCAGCGCCCGAGCCGCACCACCCAGCGACTGGGCCCGCGCCACGGCCAGGAATACCTTGATGTCGTCCCAATCCATAGGTTGATCATACAAAAATGCATGAAGTACGTGCATGAAATGTAGTTTTCATGCGATTAGGTTTGGATCACAGTGAGGCCATCGCTTACTTCACCCGCCCCAGGAGCCTCACCATGACCGTCCGCACCACCCCCAGCACCCAGCTGCCCACCACCATGCGCGCCCTGTCCGCCCCCGCTGCCGGGGCCGATTTCGAGCTGGTGCACCTGCCCGTGCCCACCCCCGCCGCCGGCCAGGTGCTGGTGAAGATCGCCGCCAGCGGCGTCAACCCGTTGGACACCAAAATCCGCGCCGGCAAAGCCGCGCACGCCCAGCAGCCGCTGCCCGCCGGGCTGGGCATGGACCTGGCCGGCACCGTGGTGGCCGTGGGCGAAGGTGTCACCGACTTCCAGCCCGGCGACGAGGTCTATGGCATGGCCGGTGGCATAGGCGGCCTGCAAGGCACACTGGCCGAATACATCGCGGCCGACGCGCGGTTGATCGCGCTGAAGCCGCGCAACTTGAGCATGCGCGAGGCTGCCGCACTGCCGCTGGCCGCCATCACCGCGTGGGAAGGTCTGGTGGACCAGGCCAAGGTGGCTGCCGGCGACACCGTGCTGGTGCACGGCGGTGCCGGTGGCGTGGGGCACGTTGTCGTGCAGCTGGCCCGTGCCTTCGGCGCCCAGGTGTTCACCACCGTGAGCCGCGAGCAGTTTGACACGGTGAAGGCCTACGGCGCTACCCCTATCGACTACCGCGCCAGCACCGTGGCGCAGTACGTGGCCGAGCACACGGCCGGCGGCAAGGGCTTTGACATCGTTTATGACACCGTGGGCGGCGCCACGCTGGACGCGTCCTTCACCGCCGCACGCAAATACGGCGGCCATGTGGTCAGCGTGCTGGGCTGGGGCACGCACAGCCTGGCGCCGCTGTCCTTCCGCGCGGCGACTTATTCAGGGGTGTTCACGCTGATGCCCATGCTGACGGGGGAGGGGCAGGAACGGCATGGGCGGATTTTGCAGGAGGTGGCTGGGCTGGTGGAGGCGGGGAAGATCACGCCCCGTGTGGATGTGCATCGGTTCGGTCTGGATGCGGGCTCTACTATGGAGGCACATCAGCTTGTTGAAGCTGGTCAGGCGGTTGGCAAGGTCGTGGTCGACGTCACTTGACTTGGTGGGCGAGCGCACCGGTCGTCCGTAGCCGGACTGCCTTCGGACCTCGCGCAGATGATGTGTGTTGCGCGCCCGGCTGGCTGGCGCGACCACCGGGGTTTGGACGCGTGACTCTGTAGCATGCGCGAATGCCTGCGGCAACCCGGCTACAGCCACCCGGCGCGCCTACGGGGCTGAATGGTCAGCGATCCAAGAACTCGACAACCCTGCTTGTGTATCCAGATCGCGCTTGCATCTCGTAGCAGTAACAATTGCCCTGGCTCAAACCGGATGTATCGATTTTCATCAAAGCGATTTGCGATGCGGTTAGGAAGTTTTGAACTGATCCAAAGTAACGATATTTTCCAAATCGTTTTTGTACATACGAATTAGGGCGTCGACACGATCTACCAGGGCATGAAAATTGTCTGCACTTAAGTCCAAAAACTCACCGTGAGCAATTTTGTTCCGAGAGTGGACAATAGATGCATCTATGTATGGGTAGTACAGCTGATATTTTGCTGTATCGATTCCGACCGATTTTGCAATTTGATCAAAGACTTCAGATGAAAGATTTGATTCAGTGTCGACAAAATTCTTGTGCCGAATGTTTGCCTTTTCATTCCCCGCATCTCGAACGTAACATGCCGCATCAACGGCACTGGCAAGACGTGAGCTCTGAGTTAGTTGTGCAATGTATGTTTTGACGGAGTGAGCAAAATAAATATCCGACAAATCCTTATTCGTCAAATTCTGCTGACTGACAAAATTGAGTAGTAGTTCAGTCCCGGATTTTACAAACCCTTCCCAGTGTGCATATGCGAGTGGTACTCCGGCACGCAGCAGGACTTTCTGAAAAATCAAATTTGAAGTTCTGGTTTGCAGTCTGTAGTCTAATAATTCCTTAACACGCCAAGAGAATTCATCTCTTAAGGCATGCGTGAAATGACTTGCTGTGCGAAGTTTCATCGCTTAAATGTGAAACCACTCTTTCGCGAAAGGCAGCAATTTTTCAACTCTAGTAGAACCTCGGGTACCGGCTTTAGTTGTATCAACGAACTTGGGGCTGGCCCATATGTCTCGTGCTTTTGCTAGCACCAAAGGATGCTTTTCCGGGGGCTCCAAGGCATCGACGTTCATCGAAATGCCGTGTGAAATAGCTTCAAAGGCTGCGATTGAAAACCCACCCGTATAACCACCACCTGCATAACGTCGGAAAGCGTCACTGCCAAGCAATGTCTTAATGAGGACAAAAGTTCTTTGGAATACGCTTTTTTCAGCGTGTACATCAAAGGCGTCATCTTGCGATAGATCGATCAGCGTCTCATCTAACCATTCGTGAACGTCAATTCCCGGTTGATAGGGTTTATATCGATAGGCGACAAATCGTAAAACAAGCTCAACGTGCTTTTGCTCCTCCGTTGCACGCTCAGTTAGGCTAATCGTATCTCTGAAGTCCTGGCTATTTGCCATGCCCAGCAGCTCAGCAAAAAAAACTGGATTCAGCATGGTTGCGACACAGTTCCGCGCTTCTTGAGGCGATAACTCAGTGCCTCCTGAGTTCAGTCTCTGAAAGAGTTCATACTTAGCGCGCACATCACTTTCGCGCTTCAGAATTTCAACTCTGATTCGAACACGTTCGATATCCAGTCTGACCGACAATGGTAAATCTTCGATGCCGGGTTCCTCGGTTTCCCAGACAATTTCATTTAGAGATGGAACCAATTTGGTTCCTGAAGGGATGAAGCCTGGTTCGAATTCTTCGCTTTCCGGTTTCCTCAACACTCCAGCAAATTGAAAGATCGTGGACAGCCGTTGTAGCCCATCAATCAACTCCCATTTCCCGTGCTCGTCGGTGAAAACGAATATTGGGGGTATCGGTATTCCGAGAATCAATGATTCAATAAATCTAGTCTTTCGGGATTCATCCCAGCGGAAATTTCGCTGGTAAACCGGATTGATGGTCAGCTCTTTTTTCTCGTAAATGCGAATAAGTTCGCCGATGGACATATCAAATCCATCTTTAACAATTTTTTGCCGGGCCGCAGTGATTTCTTCTTTTATCGCCATACATCCTCCCAGTACAGAGTCGAGTGCTGAGTCTCGATTGTCTTGTTAACGATTTACTTCCCCCACGAATCCTTCAACCCCACCGCCAAATTAAACACAGCCTTACCGTCCTTGCCGTGATCCTTCCGGTCCGCCACAAAGTACCCATGCCGCTCAAACTGGAACTTGTCGTCAGCCTTGGCGTTGACCATTGACGGCTCCAGCACCGCCTGCGTCACGCGCAGGCTGTTGGGGTTCAGGCTGGCCAGGTAGTCTTTGCCGCCAGCATCGGGGTGGGGGTCGGTGAACAGGCGGTCATACATGCGCACTTCGGCGGGGATGCCGTCGGCCGCAGCCACCCAGGTGATGACGCCTTTCACCTTCACGGCGTCGCTGCCGGGGGTGCCGCTCTTGGTGTCGGGCACCAGCGCAGCCTGCACTTCGGTGATGTTGCCGGCGGCGTCCTTGGTGCAGCCCAGGCATTCGATGACGTGGCCATACTTCAGGCGCACCTTGTTGCCGGGGAACAGGCGGAAGAAGCCCTTGGGCGGCGTCTCTTCAAAGTCGGTGCGCTCTATCCAGATGTCCTTGCCGATCTTGAAATCGCGCTTGCCCATTTCGGGGTGGTGCGGGTGCACCGGGGCGCTGCAGGGGTCCAGCAGCAGGCCGCTGCTGTCTTCCTTCATCGCCATGGGGCTGATCAGTGCTTCGTCCCAGTTGGTGATGACCAGCTTCAGCGGGTCCAGCACCGCCATGGCACGGGGGGCGATGTGGTCCAGCGTTTCGCGCAGGCAGCCCTCCAGCGTGCTGTAGTCGATCCAACTGTCGCTCTTGGTCACGCCAATGCGTTCGGCAAACAGCTGGATCGCTTCGGGCGTGTAGCCGCGGCGGCGCAGGCCCACGATGGTGGGCATGCGCGGGTCGTCCCAGCCGTTGACCTTGCCCTCGTTCACCAGCGCGGCCAGCTTGCGCTTGCTGGTCACCACATAGGTCAGGTTCAGGCGGGCAAATTCATATTGGCGCGGCGGCGGGCTGGTCAGCAGGCCGCCTTCGATCAGCTGGGCCAGCAGCCAGTCGTACCAGGGGCGCTGGTCTTCAAATTCCAGCGTGCAGATGCTGTGGGTGATCTGCTCCAGCGCGTCCTCAATCGGGTGCGCGTAGGCATACATGGGGTAGATGCACCACTTGGTGCCGGTCAGGTGGTGCTCGGCGTGACGTATGCGGTAGATGGCGGGGTCGCGCAGGTTGATGTTGGGCGCGGCCATGTCGATCTTGGCGCGCAGCACCATGCTGCCGTCCGGGTGCTTGCCGTCGCGCATCTCGCGCAGCAGCGCAATGCTCTCGGCGGCGGGGCGGTCGCGCCAGGGGCTGTTGGTGCCGGGCTTGCCGAAGTCGCCCCGGTTGGCGCGGATTTCGTCCGCACTTTGCTGGTCCACATAGGCGTGGCCGGATTCGATCAAATATTCCGCCGCGCGGTACATGAAGTCGAAATATTCACTGGCGTGGTACAGGTGGTCGGTGCCGTTGGCCTCCCAGCCATAGCCCAGCCAGTGGATGGCGTCCAGGATGCCGTTGACGAACTCCATGTCCTCCTTCTCGGGGTTGGTGTCGTCAAAGCGCATGTGGCACACGCCGCCGTAGTCGCGCGCCAGGCCAAAGTTCAGGCAGATGCTCTTGGCGTGGCCCACGTGCAGGTAGCCGTTGGGCTCGGGCGGGAAGCGCAGGCGCACCTTGGCCGGGTCCAGCGGGCCGGCGGCCTGGTGGGCACCGTCGCCGGGGCTGCCGGCCCAGCGGCGCTGGGCATAGGTGCCGTTGGCCAGGTCGCTCTCGATGATCTGGCGCAGGAAGTTGCTGGCAGGCTTGGCGGCGGCGTTGCCGGACGAATCTTTGTTGTCGGTGGGCGAGGAACTCATATCCCTTGATTTTAGGCGGCAGCGCAGGCGGCACCCGGATTGCGGGGCATCCCGGTTAGCATGGCGGCTCTAAACCCATGCCCACCGTCTTCTCGCACATCGCTGTTCCGCTGGCCATTGGCCTGGGCCTGGGGCCTAAAGTGATACCGCGCCGGCTGCTGTTCACCGGCATGGTGGCCAGCGTGCTGCCGGATGCGGACGTGGCCATCATGCAGTTGGTGGACTATGCGGATGCGCTGGGCCATCGGGGTTTCAGCCATTCGCTGGCGTTTGCCGCTTTTTTGGGCATATTGGCGGCCTGCTGCGCGCGGCGCTGGCTGGGGGCTGGGCCGTGGCTGGCCTTTGGCTTTGTGGCGCTGGGGGCGGCTTCGCACGGGCTGCTGGACATGTTCACCAACGGCGGCAGGGGTGTGGCGCTGTTCTGGCCGTTCACGGATGAGCGGTTTTTCTTCCCTGACCGGCCCATTGCCGTGTCGCCCATAGGCCTGAAAAAACTGCTGACGCAGCGCGGCGTGACCGTGGCGCTGTCTGAGCTGGTGTGGGTCTGGCTGCCGGCCTGCGTGGTGATTGCCGGGCTGCGCTTGCTGAGGCGCGTGCGCTAGCCCCAAAAGCCCCAAAACCCCCCAAACGGGGTTACGTCTTGCAACGGACTTCACTCAAACCCTGCCAGCCCGGTAACGTTTTGGCGCGTTAATAGGGCACGGGGCTTCGCTTTGCAGGCCCTGATAAGGAGCAAGTCATGACATCATCAAGCAAGAAGAGCCTGGTCCGCAACCTGGCCATCAGCGCCGGCGCCATGGCGTTGGCCGCAGTGGGCACCTTGGGCCTGGCGGGCAGCGCCCAGGCGCAGCAGGTGGCGTGGTCGGTGGGCATCAACTCGCCGGGGGTGAGCGTGGGCTTCACCAATGCCGCGCCGGTGCGCTATTACCAGCCGCGCTACTACGCCGCCCCGCGCGTGGTGTACAGCACGCCCGCGCCGGTGTATTACACGCAGCCGGCGCCGGTGTACTACAACGAAGCGGCCCCGGTGTATTACGAAACGGCTTATGCCCCCAGCGTGGTCTACCCGGCCAGCTACTACGTCGGCTGGCGCCAGGGCTACGTGCGCTACAACAACCGTTGGGTGCACCCCAGCTACGTGCGCGGCAACAGCTATGGCCACGGCAACGGGCACGGCAACGGCCACCGTTGAGCGCCTACCGAGCAGCAGTTAGCTGACCCCCGGCAACGGCGCCAGCGGCTCCAGCCGGGCGCGCAGGTAGCTCAGCAGCGCCCGTGCCCGCAGCGTGGTGCCATGCCGGTGGGTGTAGACCACGTTCAGCGGGTATTCGGGGCCGCTCCACTGCGGCAGCAACCGCACCAGGCGGCCGGCGTGCAAGTCGTCGCGCACGTCCAGGCCGCTTTTCAGCGCAATGCCCAAGCCGGCCACCGCCCATTCGCGCACCACGCTGCCGTCGTTGGCGGTGCGGTCACCGCGCACTTTCACGTCCACGGTTTCGCCTTCACGGCTCAACGGCCAGGTGTTGAAGGTGCCTTTGCGGATCTGGTACAGCACACAGTTGTGGCGCGCCAGGTCTTTTGGGCTTTGCGGTGCACCGTGGCGCTTCAGATAGGCGGGCGAGGCGACGACGATGGGCCGGTTGTCAATCAGCTTTTGTGACACCAGGCTAGAGTCGCTGAGCCTCCCGTAGCGGAAGGCCAGGTCCACCGGCTCGCGCACCAGGTCCACCACGTCGTCGGAAAACAGCAGGCTCAACGTCACCTCGGGGTGCTCCTGCTGAAAGGCGGTCAGCCACGGCAGCAGCACAAAGCGGCCCAGGTCGCACGAGGCAGAGATGCGGATGTTGCCGCGTATCACCCGCTCGCCGGCGCTGATCATGGCCTCGCCCTCGTCCAGCAGCGCCAGCGCGTTGCGCGCGTAGTCCAGAAAGATGTCGCCCTCGGGCGTGGGCCGCATGCTGCGGGTGGAGCGCACGAACAGGCGGTGCTTCAGCCGTGCTTCCAGCCGTTTCAGCCCGGCGCTGGCCACGGCTGGCGACAGGCCCAGGTCGCGCGCCGCCTGCGACAGGTTGCCGGCCTCGGCGGCGCGCACGAACAGCTGCAGGTCGGCGGTGTTGTACATGGCTGAGATTAATTATCAAAAAAATATTGAAATTCATTCAATCTTAAAGCCATTTATCAAATGAATGACTGGCCTCAAACTTCGCCCCATGCCGGCACGGTGCCGGCGCAACATCAGCCCTAAGGAGTTTGAAACATGAAAGCCATCGCCGCCATCCAGGCCCTGCCCGTCAGCCACCCCGAGGCGTTGATCGACATCACGCTGGACAAGCCCGTGCCCGCCGGCCGCGACATCCTGGTGGCGGTGCAGGCCATTGCCGTCAACCCGGTGGACACCAAGGTGCGTGCCCGCCTGTCGGCCACGCCGGCCGCGCCGCGCGTGCTGGGCTGGGACGCCGCCGGTGTGGTGGAGGCGGTGGGGCCTGACGTGACGGCCTTCAAGCCGGGCGACAAGGTGTATTACGCCGGCGACATCACCCGCCCCGGCACCAATGCACAGTTTCAGCTGGTGGACGAGCGCATCGTTGGTCGCATGCCGGCCACGCTGTCGTTCGAGCAGGCCGCCGCGCTGCCGCTGACGGCCATCACGGCTTGGGAATCGCTGTTTGACCGCATGGGGGTGCCCAAGACCGGTGGCCAGGGCCAGACGGTGCTGCTGGTGGGTGGTGCGGGTGGCGTGGGTTCCATCGCCATCCAGCTGGCGGCCAAGGTGGCGGGGCTGACGGTGCTGGCCACCGCGTCACGGCCGGATTCGGTCAAGTGGGCCAGGGACCTGGGCGCGCACCATGTGATCAACCACTTCGAGGACATGCCGGCGCAGTTGCAGGCGTTGGGCATCAAGGAGGTGGACTACGTGCTGATCCTCAGCAACACCGACCAGCATTTCGCCGCCGCAGCAGCCATGGTCAAGCCCCAGGGCGTGGTGGGCATCATCAACGACACCGAGGCGCCGCTGGACGTCAACAAGCTCAAGGGCAAGAGCGCCAAGCTGGTGTGGGAGATGATGTTCACCCGCGCCATGTTCCAGACGCCGGACATGGCCGAGCAGGGCAAGCTGCTGAACGAGGTGGCCGCGCTGGTGGACGCCGGCACCGTGCGCACCACGCTGAACCGCGTGCTCACCCCCATCAACGCCACCACGCTGCGCGAAGCCCATGCGGCGCTGGAGCAGGGTGGGGTGGTGGGCAAGATTGTGCTGAGCGGATTTTGAGGGCCGGCCCTGGTTGCACCCGGCCAGCTCTGCGGCGCTAACCGGGCAGCTGGCCCTGCCCGCCAAGGGCGGCTGACTCGTCCTTCAAGTCCACACCGCTGAGCTGCAGGCTGCGGGCGCGCGCCAGCAGGTAGTGCAGCTTGGCGGCTGCCGCTTCCACCTGCAGCCCGGTTGGCCGCACGTTGGAAATGCAATTGCGCTGCGCGTCGGTCAGGCCTACGCGGGGCGCCCACGACAGATACAGCCCGAGGCTGTCCGGCGAACTCAAACCCGGGCGCTCGCCAATCAGCACCACCACGCAGCGCGCTTGCAGCGCCTGGCTCACCTCGTCACCCACCGCCACGCGGCCCTGCTGCACCAGTGCGATGGGGGCGATGCGCCAGGGCTGGTCTGCGTCAGCGCGCAGGCGCCCCAGCACGGCGGCCAGCAGCGGTGCGGCGTTCTGGTGGATGGCCAGGGCTGACAGGCCGTCGGCGACGGCGAAGGCGAGGTCAAATGGTTCACCGGCAGGGGTTTGCGCCATCCGGTCTTGCAAGGCTTGGCGCGAGGCTGCGTTCAACTGCCGCCCCAGGTCCGGCCGCTGCAAATAGGTGTTGCGGTCTGGAGCCGCGCTGTGCAGTGTCAACACCTCCAGGCCACTGGCCTCCTTCAGCGCCTGCGCCATGCCCAAGGTATCCAGCGGCAGGTGCACGGCGTCGCGCGCCTGGGCGTGGGCCAGCTGAAAGTCCAGATGTGCGGCGGTGGGCAGGCTGTGGCCGGCGCGGCCCAGTGCGATGCGGGCGTCGGTGAAGCGGCGCAAACTGTCCCAGGGGGCGGGGGTGACCAGCGGCTTAGCGGGGGGTTGCGTCATGACGACTCCAGCCGGCGCAAGCTGTTGGCAAACGCGGCCTCGGGC
The DNA here is from genome assembly GCF_056404875.1 of Hylemonella sp. P2_B10. NCBI lineage: Bacteria > Pseudomonadati > Pseudomonadota > Betaproteobacteria > Burkholderiales > Comamonadaceae > Hylemonella > Hylemonella sp. P2_B10. The sequence continues at coordinate 565,924 of NZ_JBFUDE010000002.1, read as the reverse complement.
TGTGCGGTCAGGCGTGGCTGCTCACCAGGCTCGAACACGCCCATGCGCTGCAGCCAGGCCTCGAACTCGGGGGCCGGGCGCAAGCCCAGGATCTGCCGCATGGCCAGCGCGTCGTGGAACGAGGTGCTCTGGTAGTTCAGCATGATGTCGTCCGCCCCAGGCACGCCCATGATGAAGTTGCAGCCGGCCGCAGCCAGCAGCGTCAGCAGCGCGTCCATGTCGTCCGAGTCGGCTTCGGCGTGGTTGGTGTAGCAGACGTCGCAGCCCATGGGCAGGCCCAGCAGCTTGCCGCAGAAGTGGTCTTCCAGCCCGGCGCGCAATATCTGTTTGCCGTTGTACAGGTACTCGGGGCCGATGAAGCCGACCACGGTGTTGACCAGCAGCGGCTTGTAGGCCCTGGCCACCGCGTAGGCGCGGGCCTCCAGCGTTTGCTGGTCGCAGCCGTGGTGCGCGTTGGCTGACAGCGCGCTGCCCTGGCCGGTTTCGAAGTACATCACGTGGTCGCCCATCTGCCCATCTTCAAAGCGCGCGCCGCGTTGCAAAGCGAGCGCCGCTGCGCGGGCCTGGCCCAGCAGCGCCAGGTCGATGCCAAAAGCCGCGTTGGCGGCCTGCGTGCCGGCGACGGACTGGAACACCAGGTCCACCGGCGCGCCGCGCTCCATCGCCTGCAGCGTGTTGGTCACGTGCGTCAGCAGGCAGCTCTGGGTGGGGATGCCGTGGCCGGTGATCAGCTCGTCCAGCATCTGCAGCAGGCGCACCACCTGGGGCACGTTGTCGCTGGCGGGGTTGATGCCGATGACGGCGTCGCCGCTGCCATGCAGCAGGCCGTCCAGCAGGCTGGCGGCAATGCCACGGGCGTCGTCGATGGGGTGGTTGGGCTGCAGCCGGGTGGCCAGCCTCCCCTGCAGGCCCAGCGTGTTGCGAAAGCGGGTGACGACCTGGCATTTGCGGGCGATCAGCACCAGGTCTTGCAGCCGGCACAGCTTGCTGACGGCGGCCACCATCTCGGGCGTCAGGCCCGGGGCCAGCGCCTGCAGCGCGGCGGTGCTGGCCTGGTCGCCCAGCAGCCAGTTGCGGAAGTCGCCCACCGTCAGGTGCGCCACAGGGGCGAAGGCGGTGGCGTCGTGGCGGTCGATGATGAGGCGGGTGACTTCATCCATCTCATACGGCACCACGGCTTCGGTCAGGAAGCTGCGCAGCGGCAGCTCGGCCAGCGCCATCTGCGCCGCCACACGTTCTTGCGCGCTGTCGGCGGCCACACCGGCCAGCTGGTCGCCCGAGCGCAGCGGGCTGGCGCGCGCCAACAGCGTGCGCAGGTCGGCAAACTGGTAGCTGTGGGAGCCGAGTGTGTGGGTGTAACCCATGGGGCCATTGTGCATGCGCGCCCTGGCGCGTGCATGTCAGCCCTGCAACGCGCTCAACCAATCAACTGATCAGCGCCCAGATCAGCAGCGCCCACAGCACTGCCAGCACCATCACGCCGTGCAACAGGCTGATGGTCAGGCCGCGCAGCAGGTTCTTCCACACTGGCCCGCCAAACACCTTGTGCAGCGCGATCAGCGGGTAAACGAAGGTGCCGGCAAAGGCGACCACTTTCATCGGCCCCCACGGCACCTGGCCCAGCGCCAGCATCAGGAACGAGAAGGCATGGATATTGAGCGCCAGCACCAGGTGCTCGGTGTAGTAGCGGCCGCGCCGCCAGTACAGCAGCTTGGTCAAGACGGCGAACATGGGCAACAAGATGAACATGGCTTGGCCGAAGTGGTCCGACGCACGGTCCAGCACGCCCAGCAGCCAGTGCATGGCCACGGCCGGGTCGCCCTGCATGCGCTTGTGGATGGGCTCGCAGATCCACTGCGGCAGGTTGCAGCTGAACTGGCCCTTTTCGATCGTGACCTGCCCCAGCGGCCCCATGCCGACGATGTTGAAATGGTCGCCCTTGATGAAGGACTGCGTGATGCGTGCCTCCACCTTGGGGTCCACGGTGGTGGAGCCGGTCAACTTCATCAGCACCAGTGCCAGCACGCTGATGGTCAGGTACAGCCGCAGCGGCAGCACGTAGTGCTTGCGCCGGCCCCGCCAGTATTCCAGTGTCAGCTGGCCTGGCCGCGTCAGCAGCAGGCGCAGGCTGCGCCACAGTGCGCCCTCGGTGGAGATATAGGCGCCGGCAAACTGCTGGCCGAACTCCCCCAATGTGGGCGGGCGCACATGGGCCTCTTGCCCGCAGTGGGGGCAGAAGCGGGCGCCAGGGGGCGTCAGCGGCTGGGCGCAGTTGAGGCAACTGGCCGGAGCGGGTGTTTCCGCGGACAGGGCGGCTGGCAGTGCGGCGGCGGTGTCGGTCATGGCCGGTGGGTGGGCGGGGTCCTGAGGCCGCATTAAGCCACAGTCAGCGCCTGCGCCCAGGCCGCCGGCGGCTGCATTTCGCGCCGGCTGGCCGCATCTGGCGCCGCCGCGCCTCATTTCGTCTCAGCGCGGCTGCACCGCAGGGGCTGCTTTCTTAAGCTTCGCCCCATTCCCACCCAACCGGAGCTTCACCATGCCTCTTTCCCCCTATACCAAGTCTGCCATCCGCATGGCCGTGGCCAGCGCCGTGCTGGCGCTGACCGGCACCGCCCAGGCCATCCCGGACGCCCAGTTTCAGCCGGCGTTCGAGCACTTTCTGGCCGCCAACAAGGGCGACAGCAGCGCCGTCGACAAGGCGGCCGATGCCTTTGCCGACCTGCTGAAGGCCGAGCCCACCAATCCGGTGTTGATGGCCTATGCCGGCTCCACCACCGCCCTGCGGGCCTCCACCGTGTCGGCACCGATGAAGAAGCTGGCGTTTGCCGAAGACGGCATGGCGCTGCTGGACAAGTCGCTGGCGCTGCTGAAGCCCGCGCACGACGCGGTGGTGCAGCACGGCACGCCGGGCTCGCTGGAGGTGCGCTTTACCGCCGCCAGCACCTTCCTGGCCGTGCCCGCCTTCATGAACCGCAAGGCCCGTGGCACCAAGCTGCTTGACGAGGTGGTGAGCAGCCCGCTGCTGGCCCAGGCACCGCTGCCTTTCCAGGGCAATGTGTGGATGCGCGCGGCCAAGCTGGCGGCGGACGACAAGCGCGTCGAGGACGCCCGCAAGTACCTGAACCTGGTGATCGAGCGCAACGCGCCGCAGGCACCGACCGCCAAGGCGCAGTTGGCGAGCCTATCATGAGAGCAGCGAGCGAGAACTTGAGCGCCGCCGGGCCGCCCCAAGGCGCGAAGGCCTCCTCGGGGGGCAGCGAGTCACACGCAGTGGGCGAGCGTGGGGGCCATCTTGTGGCTGAACTGCGCGGCGTGCGCAAAACTTACCGGCTTGGCAGTCATGTGATCCCCGCATTGCAAGGCGTGGACCTGCAGGTGCAGCGCGGCGAGCTGCTGGCGCTGACCGGCCCCTCGGGCAGCGGCAAGAGCACCATCCTGAACCTGTGCGGTCTGATCGACACCGCCGACGAGGGCGAGGTGGTGCTGGGCGGCGTGACCGCGAACGGCATGAACGAAGACCAGCGCACGCTGCTGCGGCGCGACGCGCTGGGCTTCGTGTTCCAGAACTTCAACCTGGTGCCGGTGATGACGGTGGCCGAGAACGTGGATTACCCGCTGTTCCTGGCCGGCGTGCCGGCGGCCGAGCGCAAGGCCCGCGTGCGGGCGCAACTGGAGGCCGTGGGCCTGCAGGACCATGCGCAGCACCGGCCCGACGCGCTGTCGGGCGGGCAGCGCCAGCGCGTGGCGATTGCCCGTGCCTTGATCAAGCGGCCCCGGCTGGTGATTGCCGACGAGCCCACTGCCAGCCTGGACTCGGCCACCGCCGATCAGGTGCTGGAGCTGATGCGCGAGCGCTGCCACGCCGAGGGCGCCGCCTTTGTGATCGCCACGCACGACAGCCGGCTGACCAGCCGCTGCGACCGCGTGCTGGCCCTGCTGGACGGGAGGCTGCAATGAACACGTCGCTGACCTGGCTGAAATTTGCCATCCAGAACACGCTGCGCAACCGCCGCCGCTCACTGGTGACGGTGAGCATCGCCGCGCTGGGCACCGCTGCCATCTTGTTGGCCGGGGGCTTTGCGCTGTTCACCTACCAGGCGCTGGCGCAGGCCGCCGCGCGCAACACCGGCCACCTGATCCTGGGCAAGCCCGAGCAGTTCAGCAAGGACGAAGACACGCCCTTGCAAAACGGCCTTGAGAATGCCGAGGCACTGAGCGCCGCGCTGCTGGCCGACCCGCAGGTGCGCAACGTGCTGCCGCAGATCGAGTTCGGCGGGCTGATCAGCAATGGTGACAAGTCCACCATCATGATGGCCACCGGGGTGGACCCGGATGCCGAGTTTTCCGTCAAGGGGCCGTTCCTGAAGATCGTCGAGGGCGAGGCCCTGGTCAGCGGCGCCAAGGACGCCGAGGTGATGCTGGGTGACGGCCTGGCGCGCAGCCTGAAGGCCAAGCCGGGCACCAGTCTGACGCTGCTGGCCAGCACCACCGAAGGCGCGTTGAATGCGCTGGACGTGACGGTGAAGGGCATCTTCTCCACCGGCGTGCCGGCACAGGACAAGCGGTTGGTCTACACCGACTTGGCCACGGCGCAACGCTTGCTGGTGACGAAGAAGGTGTCCACGCTGGGCGTGTTCCTGACCGGCATGGACGCGGTGGACGGTGCGCAGCAGCGCGTGGCCGCCGCCAACCCCGGCTTGAAGGTGCAGACCTGGCTGGACCAGGCCTTCTTCTACACCTCGGTGCGCGACCTGTACAACCGCATCTTTGGTGCCTTGGGGCTCATCATCGGTGTCATCGTGGTGTTTGTGGTGACCAATGCCATGGCCATGGCCATCATCGAGCGCACCCGCGAGATCGGCACGCTGCGCGCCCTGGGCACGCTGCCCGGCCAGCTGCGGCGCACGCTGGCGCTGGAAGGCATGGTGCTGGGCGGTGCCGGTGCGCTGTGCGGCGCGGGCATGGCGCTGGGGGTGTCGCTGCTGCTGTATGTGGTGCCGGTGCAAATGCCACCGCCCCCGGGCCGCAGCAGCGGTTACCCGCTGAACGTGGCCATCGACCCCACGCTGTACCTGCTGACCTTCATCGCCGTGGTGGCGCTGACCATGCTGGCATCCGCCTGGGTGGCACGCAAGACCGTGCACATGCCGGTGGTGGATGCGCTGGCCCACACCTGACAACCAGCAACCTGATCTGGAAATCTCATGAAAACACTTTTTCGCATCACCGCCATCGCCGCCTTGCTGGGCGCCGCCCTGCAAGCCCAAGCGCAAGACGTACCCGCGCTGCTGAAAGCCGCCGACCGCTTTCGCACCAGCGCCGACAACATGCAGGTGGACACGCAGATTGCCGTCTTCAACAAGGACGGCTCGGCCGACAAGGAGCGCCGCTATACCGTGTTTGCCCAGGCCAAGCGGCAGTCGCTGGTGTTGATGCAGAGCCCGGCCGAGAAGGGCCAGAAGATGCTGATGCTGGCCGATGACTACTGGATGCTGCTGCCCGGCAGCCAGCGCCCGGTGCGCATCACCCCCATGCAAAAGCTGCTGGGCGATGCCTCGGTGGGTGACATCGCCACGCTGAGCTGGGCCGAGGACTACACCGGCACGGTGGCCGGCGAAGAGCGCTGTGGCGAGCAAGCCTGTGTGCACCTGAGCCTGAGCGCGAACCGCAAGGGCGTGACCTACCAGCGCATTGAGTTGTGGGTGGGCAAGGTGAAACACGAGCCGTTGAAGGCGGACTTGTTCGTGCAGTCTGACAAGTTGGCGAAGCAGGCCCGCTTTGTGATGGACAAGCCCACTGCTCCCACGGCCGTGACCGAGATGGTGCTGCTGGACCAGCTCAGCAACCACAAGGAAACCCGGGTGCGCTACCTGGCGCGCAAGGAGCGTGTGGTGCCTGAGGCCTGGCTGAACCCCATGTACCTGGCCAAGAACCCGGTGCTGGAGTGAGCCGCATGACGCTGTCGCGAATCGCCTTGGGCCTGCTGGCGTTGTGCTGCGCCGCCACTGCCGCCGCGCAGGCGCAGGGCGAGCTCAGCGGCCAGGTGCGCGCGCAGTGGAACGCGCCCAGCGCCAATGGTGACGGCCCGCTGGCCCAGGCCAATGCGTTGCAGCCCGGCACCGCCGCGCCGCCGGCCAGCGGCCTGCTGCTGGAGGCGGAGCTGCGCGCCAGCAGCAAGTTCGTCACGGCTGTGGCTACTTTTCAGCAACAGGGGCTGGAAGGCCGCGGCTGGACCCCGCGCGCCTGGTTCAACGAGCTGTACACCACCGTAGATGCCGGCAGCTGGCAGTTCAGCGCCGGCCGGCGCATCGTCGCCTGGGACGTGGGCTATGCCTTTCGCCCCAACGACTTTGTGCAGCAGGAGGAGCGCCGCATGCTGGTCACCAGCACGCCGCAGGGCCGCCCGGTGCTGGTGGCCGAGCATTTCAATGCCGACACGGCGTGGTCGCTGGTGTGGGTCAACCCGACGGCGGACGCCGAGGCACGCGGCGCGCAGGAGCCGGCGCTGGCCGCCCGCGTGTACCGGCGCGACGGCGCGCTGGACTGGCATGGCTTTGCCCGCGTCGGCGCGCGCACCGGCGTCAGCGTGGGCGCTGCCGTGGCCTGGGTGGCCACCGAGTCCACCGAGCTGCATGCGTCGCTGCGCCTGTTGCAGCGCGCCGACGCCAAAGCACTTACAGGCGCTGCCGGCGCGCTGGCCAGCGCCAGCCCCTGGCAGCCCGCCACCGTGCAGCACCCGGTGCAGGCACTGGTGGGCGGCACTTGGACCAATGCCGACCAGATCAGCCTGCTGGTGGAAGCCTGGTGGGACGGCACGGCGCTGAGCAATGCGCAATGGGATGACTGGCGCCAGCGCAATGCCGCTTTGGCCGCGCTGGCCAGTCGGGCGCCGGCTGCCGCCGTGGCCGGCAACCTGGCCTGGCAGATGGATGCCTTTGGCGCCGCCAGCAGCCTGCGCCGCGCCAACACCTATGCGCGCCTGAGCTGGCAGCATGACAAGTGGACGCCTTCGGTGGATGTGCTTTACACGCCGGCCGATGGCGGCTGGGTGCTGAGCAGCGCGCTGGGCTGGCAGGGCGACCGGTTGCTGCTGCAAGGCGGCGTGCGTCGCTATGGCGGCGGCGACGGGGCGCTGTATGCGCAACTGCCCACGCGGCAGACGGCCTATGTAAACGCCACCTGGTCGTTCTAAAAAGGGGGCAGCGCTGCATTACAGTTGCATATCTGATTCGGAGGTATGCCATGAAACGCACCGTCACCCTGCTGGCCCTGGCCTGTCTGTCCATCGCGGCTCAAGTGGCCCACGCGGCCCAGCCCACCCCCCAGTCCATAGAGCGCCTGCTGGCGGTTTCGAAAAGCGACAAGATGCTGGAGGCCATGAAGCCGCAGATGGGCGCCATGATGAAGGCCGGCATTGACCAGGCGCTAGCCGGGCGCAACCCCGGGGCCGAGGAGCAGAAGGTCATCGACAAGTTTGTGGCCAAGGCGAGCGCGGCGATGGTGGAGGACTTGTCGATGGAGAAATTCAGACCCATGTTCCTGGAGATCTACGGCGCCAATTTCTCGCAGGAGGAGGTCGACGGCATGATCACCTTCTATGAAAGCCCCGTGGGCCAATCCATGCTGAGCAAGATGCCTGCGGTGATGCAGTCCATCATGGGCGGCATGCCCAAGCGCATGGCGCCGCTGATGGAAAAGATCCAGCAGGCGGGCAAGGAGATGGCGGCGGAGCTGGCAGCCTTGAAAAAGAAGCAGTCCGGACAGTGAACGTGATCCCACCAAGGAGTACCACATGAAACACATTGCCACGCTGATCTTGCTGTTTTGCACGTCGCTGGCGGCCCAGGCCGCGCCGCCCACGCTGGAATCCATTGAGCGGCTGATGGCGGTCAGCCAGGCCGACAAGATGGCCGAGGGGGTGCGGGCGCAGATTCGCGGCTCCATGAAGCTGGTGACCGACCAGATGCTGCAGGGCCAGCCGGTGATACCGGCCGAGCAGCGCGCCCTGGACAACTTCAGCAACAAGGTCAGCAGCATGATGAACGAGGAGCTGTCGGTGGACAAGCTGCGCCCCATCTATGTGGTGATGTACCGCGAGACCTTCACCCAGGAAGAGGTGGACGGCATGATCGCCTTCTACCAAAGCCCCATAGGCCAGAGCATGCTGAACAAGATGCCCCGCGCCATGCAGGGCATCAACAACGAGCTGAACCGCCGCATGGGCCCGGTGATGGAGCGCATGAAGCAGGCCGCCCAGGACTTGGGGCGCGAGCTGGACGCTGCGCGCGGCCCCGCCCAGCGGCGCTGAGCGCCGGTGCCTGCAGGGCTTTCGCGCCGCTAAGGGAGGGCCACTGGCCTCTGGTGCGCCTGCACCAGATCTGACACATCGGCATCGGCCCAGCGCAACGCCACTTCGCAATGCCTGCGGCCCGGCTGGGCCTGCGATTGCAGCACCAGGAACTGCCCGCCTGCATGCTGGGCCACCGCTCGGTCATAGCCCATCATGCGATGGCAGGCTTGCAAGTCACCACTGCCGCGCAGCGGGCAGGGAGTGTGGATTTCGGCCAGTACGGTGGTGCCTCTGATGGCAGTGATGGGCACCTGCTTGCGGGACGGAAAGCTGCGCTGCCATTGCTCGCCGAGGTCTGCCAATGTGTTGGCGCGGCGCAGGCCCTTGGTACGAATGGTGGTGCTGGCCATGCCGCGCACCAGCCGCTCGGTGGTGCCGCCAAAGACCGGCCGGCGGGCGAAGAAGGCCAGCAGCCTGAGCGCGCCTTGCATGCCGTGTTTGATGAGGAATTTGCGCATGGTGCTCCTGCTTCGCTTCGGCCGCGCTCTCAGTCCAGAGGGATGCCGCTGCGCTCCAGCAGATCACTCACCAACTCCAGGCGCACCAAGGGGTTCTCCAGCGCCATCCACTGCTGCTTTTGCTCCACCGGCAGGTTCAGCAGTTCGCACCAGCGGTTGGCCACCCAGGCGCAGTCGTCCAGCAGGTAGGGCGAGCGCAGCGGCATCTGCTCAATCGGCACCTGGCGCTCGTGCAGGGTGTTGATCAGCCGCTCCAGTGCCCTGGCCACCGGCTTCAGGTCGTCCGGCACGGGTAGGCTCATGTCGGCTGGCAGGTGCGTCACATCGGCCACCCACAGGCCATGCTTGAGCCGCTCGCTGCGGTTGATGCGAAAGCGCTGCTGGCCCACGCAGCGTATCAGCATCAGCCCCGGCTGCGGCTGGGAGAATTCGACAATGCTGGCCAGCGTGCCCACGGCCTGAAAGGCCTCTTGCGGGCGCTCCACGCCGTCGCCGGCGCGGGCAACCTCGTGGCCTTGCGTCAGCCCGACGACGCCGAAGGGCGCGCCCAGCTTGTGGCACTTGCCCACCATGTCCAGGTAGCGCACCTCGAAGATCTGCAGCGGCAGCGAGCCGCCGGGAAACAGCACCGTGCCCAGCGGGAACAGCGGCAGGGATTGCAGCGTCAGCGGTGAATCAGCGCTCATACAGGGCCATTGTCGGCGATGCGGATGCTGCCGTCAGCCGCCACCGCCAGCGGTATGGGAATCAGCGCCTCACCGGCGCAGTCGCCCGCCTCGCAGGCGCCATCGCGCCAGCGGTAGCGCGCGTAGTGCACGTTGCAGGTGATGTGGGCGTTCGGGGTGTAGATCAGCTGCTGCTGCTTCTCGGCCAGCGGCACGCCGAAGTGCGCGCAGCGGTTGGCATAGGCCAGCACCTGCTGGCCGCTGCGCAGCAGCAGCAGGCGGAAGGGCTCGGCGCCGGCTTGGGGGGCCGGCAGTTCCAGCATTCGCGCCTGGCCATCGGTGAGGTCATCGCGTTGACCTACCCATTGGCCCGGCTGCGGCGCATTCGGCAATTCATGCCAGATAGAAGCCATTCACTGTCCGAAACGTGGGCCGTCTTTGAGGAAGTCCAGCTCCTGCGGCGTGCACTCGCGCTGCAACACCGCATTGCGGTACGGAAAGCGGCCGAACTGGGCCACCAGCGTGCGGTGCTGGTGGGCATATTTCAGGTGGCCTTCGAAGGTGGGCTTCAGCGCATCGGGCGCCTGCGCCACCAGGTTGACGAAGCTTTGCACGCATTGGTCCTGCAATGCCAGGTTTTCGGCGTGCATCAGCGGCATGTAATAGAACAGCCGGGCCACCCAGGGCAGATGCGCATCCCAGTGGCGTGCCAGCGCGTCGCTTACCAGGTGCTGGGCGCGGGCGTCGCCGGCAAAGGCTTCGGGCTGCTTGCGAAACACGTTGCGGCTGAACTGGTCCAGCAGCAGCACCAGGGCCAAGCGCGTCCAGGGGTCACCTTCCCAATCCACCAGGTCGCCGGTCTGGGCCTGGCGCACGAGTTCGCCAAAGCGCTGGCGCATGCTGTCGTCCAGCTCAGGCCCGCCGCCAAACCACAGCTTGCCCATGTCCTGGCTGGGCCAGCCTTTGGCGATGCCGTCGCCCAGCCAGTAGTGCAGGATGGCGCCGGCCGGTGTGTCGGGGCTGGGTGCAGCGGTGGTGCTCATGGGGTGCTCACAAAGCTTTGAACAGGTGCGCGTACAGGCGGCTGACCACCAGTTTATCGGTTCGGCCGCGCAGCAGCAGCGTCAGCTTGCCGGCCTCGTCGCGCGTCACGCTGTCGATGGCGCTGCCGCGCACCACGGTGCCGCGGTGGATCTGCCAGAACTGCTGCGCGTCCAGCTGCGGCAGCAACTCCTTCAGCGGCGTGCGTATCAGGTACTCGCGCTCTGCGGTCAGCACCCGCACGTACTTGTCGGCAGCCTCGAAATACAACACCTCCTCAATGGGCACCATGCGTATGCTGTTGCCGACGGCGACCGGCACCACCTGCAGCAGCGCGGTTGCGGGCGTGGCACCGCCGGCCGCGCCTGCGGCCCCCAGCATCCGGCCCAGGCGCTCCAGCGTGGCGTCCACATCGTTGCCCGCACCTTGCGCCCGGCTGGCCAGCGTGGCCTGCAACTTGGCCACGGTCTTTTGCAGGCGTGCCGCCTGCACCGGCTTCATCAGGTAGTCCAGCGCCTGGGCTTCGAAGGCCTGCACCGCGTACTGGTCATAGGCGGTGATGAACACCAGCGCGGGAAAGGGCTTGGCGCCGGGGCCGGCGGGCCAGGCGTCGGCCAGCTCGGCAGCGGCTTCCAGGCCGCTCATGCCGGGCATGCGGATGTCAAAGAACAGCACGTCGGGCTGCAGCGCCAGCGCCTGGCTCACGGCCGAGGCGCCGTCGCCCACGCTGGCCAGCACTTGCAACTGCGGCCAGGCTTGTGTCAGTTCGCTGCGCAGGCCGGCGGCCAGCAGCGGTTCGTCTTCGGCGATCAGGGCGGTGGGCGACAAGGAGGTGTTCATACGGGCAAGGGCAGGGTGATGGTGGCCAGCGTGCCGCCATCGGGCGCGGGCTGCAAGGCCAGTGTGGCGCGCTCGCCATAGGTGGTGTGCAGGCGCTCGCGCACCTGCACCAGGCCGAAGCCACTGTCGGGTGTAGGCGCCGAGGCGCCTTGTGGCATGCCGACGCCGCTGTCACGTACCTGCAGCGTCAGTAGCCGACCATCGGACTGGGCGCTGATATGGATGTCGCCGCCCTCCACCTTGGGCTCCAGCCCGTGTTTGATGCTGTTCTCGACCACGGCTTGCAGCAGCAGGCCCGGCACCGGCAACTCGCGCAGTGCCTCGGGTAGCGCGAAGCTGAAACGCAGGCGCGGGCCCATGCGTATGGCCATCAGCGTCAGGTAGTCGTTCAGGCGTTCGAACTCGGTGGCCAGGCTTTGCGTGCTGGCGCGCGATGCGCCCAGCGTGGCGCGCAAGTAGGCCACCAGATGGTCCAGCATCTGCTGCGCGCGCTGCGGATCGGTGCTGACCAGGATGCGCAGGTTGGACAGCGTGTTGAACAGCATGTGCGGCTCCAGCTGCGTTTCCAGCAGCTTCAGCTGCGCCTGCGCGGCGTGGCGTTTTGCGGCTTCGGCCTGGGCGTCGGCCAGGGCCAGTTTTTCGCGCGCATTGGCCAGTTGTTCGCGGCTCATGAAGAAATAGGAAATGGCGCTGCCTATCAACAACCCGAAGGCGATGGTGCCGGCGAAGCGGCCCGAGTAGTTGCCCCAAGTCGGCATGTTGGCCAGGCCTGACAGGGCGTCGCCCACGAAGATGCCGATTGAGGCGCCTATGCACACACCCAGCGGCACGACGAAGATCAGCCGGCGCCAGCGCTCGGCCTGGTCGCGTATCAGCCACCAGCCCAGCAGGTCGATGGCGGTCCAGGTGCTCAGGCCTATGCACTGTGAATAGACCATGTTGCCCCAGAAATGCCGGCCACCCCCCATGACGGTGAGCACCACCGCGATGACCGTGTTGATGGCCCCCGAGGTCAGCACTTTGCGCGGCAGGCTCTGCTTGTTGAAGTGGCGCATGGAGAGGAAGTATGCCGTGGTTTTCCGGCCGCCTGGCCGCTGCCCGCAAGTCAGGCCTGTGCCAGCGCGGCCTCAGCCTGGGTGTTGCCGCGCAGCGCCAGCAGCCACAGGCGGGCCGCGCGCCCCAGGAAGCCACCGCTGAACACACCATACAGGCCGCCCACCACCACCGTGTACAGGCCGTGGTGCGCCAACTCGGGTTGCATGGCCATGTCGGCACCCACCACGTACTTGACCAGGAAGATGGCCATGATCAGAGCCAGCGGCGCCCAGCTGCCCGGCACATGAAAGCTGCGCTTGGCAGCGTCAAAGCGGGAGCCGGCGGGTGCCTTTCGCGGCGCGATCAACGCCGCCATCAGTGCCACCCCGGCCACCCAGGCCAGCAGCACGTAGGCGAACAGCGGCGAAGCGCTGAAGGCCGACACCATGCCCCAGATGGACAACGCCGGCATGGCCAGCGGCAGGATGGCCATGCGCGTCAGGCTGACGTCGCGGGTGCGCACCTGGCTCAACCCCAGGGCCAGCAGCGCGGCCAGCAGGCCCCAGACCCAGGTGGGCGTGCCCTTGAGCACCATGAACAGGGCTTGCGGGTGTTGAAACAGAAGTTGCAGCAGCATGTTATTTCTCCGGTGGAAGGTCAGTGATGGGGTGTGTTGTCAGATCAGGCCCAGGCTGCCCCAAAGCAGGTGGCCGAGGTAGCGCTGGGGCAGCAGCGTGAAGGCGCCGGCCGCCACGCAGGCGCCGTAATACAGCATCTGCATGCGCTGGCGGTGCAGCCGTATGTCGCCCTTGGCCAGCGCGTGGAAGGCGCCCAGCAGCCCAAACAGCGTGAACGGCACCAGCAGGTGGATGGGCGTGTAACCGGCCACATTGGGCATGCCATGGTCGCGGATGAAGAGAGCCGACACGGCGGTGGCCAGCATCAGCGTGACCCAGGCGTAGCCGAAGGCGCGGTGCAGCCGTGGCCGCTGCAGGCGGCCTTTGCGCGCCCACAGCGCCACCGGGCCGATGACCAGCGCGCCCAAGGCGGCGGCCAGGTGGATGGCGATGGCGGGTGGCAGTGGCATGGCGGGCTCCGGTAGTGGGCGGGGGTGTCCTTGGATGTGGACTGTGCCGCCGGCAGCCGGTAGGGGCCACCGGGCTGAGACGAAACGCCGCCGGCCGGCGCGAAGTGGCGCACAGGCGCCGCCGGCGGTGCGCCGCAAGCTGCGTGCGGCGGGCTGTTTACAACGGATTTACAGCCTCAATGCGCCCGTCAACACCGGGCCGGGTGCCCGGGTGGCGATAATCGGCCCACCTGTTTTGGAGATGGTTGTATGGATTTGGTGTTGCTGATGAAGGCCGTGGTGATGGGCATCGTGGAGGGGTTGACCGAATTTCTCCCCATTTCATCCACCGGCCACCTGATATTGGCCGGCGCACTGCTGGACTTTGAGGGTGGCAAGGCCAAGGTGTTCGAGATCGCCATCCAGATGGGCGCCATCTTCGCGGTGATCCTGGTCTACTGGCAAAAAATCCGCGAGACGCTGGCCGGTCTGGCCACGCAGCGCCAGGCGCAGCGTTTCGCGCTGAATGTGGTGGTGGGTTTCCTGCCGGCGGCGGTGATAGGCGTCACCGTCTACAAGATCATCTCGGCCTACCTGTTCACACCGGTGGTGGTGGCTTCGGCCTTCATCGTCGGCGCCTTCATCATCCTGTGGGTGGAGAAACGCCAGGCGGCCAGCACGGTGCCGGCGCGTATCCAGTCGGTGGACGACATGACGCTGTGGGACGCGTTGAAGGTGGGCCTGGTGCAGTGCCTGGGCATGATCCCCGGCACCAGCCGCAGCGGTGCCACCATCATCGGCGGCATGTTGCTGGGCCTGTCGCGCAAGGCGGCCACCGAGTTCTCGTTCTACCTGGCCATTCCCACGCTGGTGGGTGCCGGCGTGTACAGCCTGTACAAGGAGCGCCACATCCTGTCCACGGCCGACCTGCCGATGTTCGCAGTGGGTCTGGTGGTGTCCTTCATCAGCGCCTGGTTCTGCGTGCGCTGGCTGCTGCGCTACATTGGCAGCCACAGCTTCGTGCCGTTTGCCTGGTACCGCATTGCCTTTGGCATCGTGGTGCTGGTCACCGCCTGGACGGGCTGGGTCAACTGGGCCAAGTGAAGGTCAGCCAGACGCCAGGTGTTGCGAATTTGATGCTTTACACCGTTTGGCACACCTGCCGCGCGCGATTTGTCAGCCTCGGCATGCTATAAATCCCGCGCAACAGGGCGGTGAAAGCAGCCGGGTCAGGCCGCAGCCGCACTGCACAACAAAGCAGGGAGGTGGAGGATGGCAAGTGCCAACAGCGGTGCTGCGGGCGAGTTCCTGGTGGGAACCAGCGGCAATGATGTGATCAAGGGCGGCCCGGGGGCCGACACCCTGATCGGCGCGGATGGCAGCGACAACTTGACCGGCGGCGCCGGCGACGACGTGCTGGCAGGCGGTGCGGGTCTGGACACCGCGCAGTTCAGCGGCAAGCTGGCGGACTACATGGTGGCCGGTGCCTCAGCGGCGGTGACCATCACCGACAAGCGTGCTGGCGGCGATGGCAGCGACCTGTTGAGCGGCGTGGAGCGCTTGCAGTTTGCCGATGGCCGCCTGGCCCTGGACATGGGGGTGGACCAGGCCGGCGGCAAGGCCATGCTGACCATGGCGGCCACGCTGGGCACGTTCTTCCCGACGCAGAAGGACTGGGCCGGCGTCTTCCTCGGCTTTTTCGACAGCGGCGCCACGGTGGCGGATGGCGCGGCCTTGCTGCTGTCCTCAGGCATCATCGCCGCCTTTGCTGGCGCCAGCGACGATGCCACGGTGATCAGCTTCATCTATGCCAACGCCTATGGCGGCGCGCCCAGCAACAGCGTGGTGCAGGCGCAGCTGGCTGCCCTGGCCAACCACAGCTCGACCATGCCGGAGTGGTTTGCCGGCATCATCGCCTCCAGCGCCAACCAGGCCCATGTGGGTCTGACGGGGTTTGCGCAAACCGGTTGGGTGGTGGCATGAAGCGCCGTTTGCAATACCGGGTTGCCCTGGCGCTGGCCTGGGCCTTCTGTTCGTTGGTGATGCTGGCATCTCCGGCCCGGGCGGCCACGCCCATGGTGGCCGCGGGTTCCAGCCACACCTGTGCCGTGCTCACCGACGGCAGCCTGCGCTGTTGGGGCTTCAACCAGCGCGGTGGCTTGGGCAATGGCACCGCGGTGGACGGCTCCATCACCACGCCGGTGGTGGTCAGCGGCATCGCCAACGCCACCCAGGTGGCCGGTGGTGTCACCTTCACCTGCGCCGCGCTGGCTACGGGCAGTGCCCAATGCTGGGGCTGGAATTTTACGGCCCAGCTGGGCAACGGCACCACGACGGACAGCTACGTGCCCAGCACGGTGGTGGGCATCAGCAACGTGGCGGCGGTGTCGGCCGGCGCCAGGTCAGGGTGTGCGCTGCAGACCACCGGCGCCGTGCAGTGCTGGGGCTCCAACGCCCAGGGGCAGCTGGGTGTCAGCGGCATCGCCGGCAGCCTGGGGCCGATGGCGGTGCCGGGCATCAGCACCGCCAAGGCGCTGTCGGTCGGCAACCAACATGCCTGCGTGGTGCTGGCCAGTGGCGTGGTGCAGTGCTGGGGCTGGAACCTGTATTTCCAGGCTGGCAACGCCGGTGCCGTGAACACCTTCGCGCCCAGCACGGTGGCTGGCATTTCGAACGCCAAGGCGGTGGCCGCCGGCACCTACTTCAGCTGCGCCCTGCTGACCACGGGCAGCGTGCAGTGCTGGGGCAACAACAGCTTTGGCGAGTTGGGAGATGGCAGCTTTGTCAGCAAGTCGGCGCCGGTCGCGGTCAAGGGCATCAGCAACGCCACCGCGCTGGTGGCGGGCCAGGGCCACGCCTGCGCGCTGCTGGCCACCGGCACGGTGCAATGCTGGGGTGCCAATTCCATGGGGCAACTGGGCAACGGTTCGTCGCTGGACAGCGCGTCGCCGGTGGCCGTCAGTGGCCTGGCCGGCGTGACGTCGTTGACCGCGGGGGTCGAGCACAATTGCGCTGCCACCGCGGCTGGCGGCGTGACCTGCTGGGGCGCGAACTATGTGGGCCAGCTTGGCATAGGCCGCACGACCAACAGCGACGCGCCGGTGCCTGTGATGGCGCTGTCGGATACCGTGTCGGTGGAAGCCGGCTTCAGCCATGGCTGCGCGCTGCTGAGCGGCGGCAGCGTGAAATGCTGGGGCCGCAACACCTCTGGCGAGGTCACCGGCATCCCCAGCGACGCCGACCTGACGACCCCGGTCACCCACCCCGGCATCAGCGGCGCGACTGCGCTGGGCGTGGGCACATCGCACTCGTGCGCCTTGGGCAGCAACGGCACGGTGAAGTGCTGGGGCCAGAACACGTTTTACCAACTGGGCGGCACCTTGGGCGCCGGGTTTCCCGTTGGCACACCGATCGCCGTCTTCGGGCTTAGCAATGCGGTGGCGCTGTCATCCGGCGCCAACCACAATTGCACGGTGCAGAGCAACGGCGCCGTGCAGTGCTGGGGACAGGGCACGGCCGGCCAGCTGGGCAATGGGTCGTTCGCCAACAACCTCAACGCGACCGTCGTGGGTGGCGTCAGCGGGGCTGTTGCCGTGTCGGCCGGCACCAATGCCAGCTGCGTGGTGCTCGCCAGCGGCGCCGTGCAGTGCTGGGGGGCGAACGCCAGCGGGCAGCTGGGCAACGGCAGCGTCGTCACGTCGCCGGTGCCGGTGGCCGTCAGTGGCATGGCCAACGCCGTCAAGGTGTCTGTGGGGGGCACTCATGCCTGCGCCTTGCTGGCCACCGGCGGCATCCGTTGCTGGGGCGACAACAGCAGCGGCCAGTTGGGCAATGGCGGCAGCACCAACAGCAATGTGCCGGTCACCGTCAGCGGCATCAGCACGGCTGTGGCGGTGTCTGCGGGCAGCGGCCAGACCTGCGCCGTGCTGGCCAGCGGGCAGCTGCGCTGCTGGGGGCTGAATGCCTACAACCAGCTGGGCATTGGTGGCTTGACCAACAGCGCGCTGCCGGCGCAGGTCACAGGCATCGGCACCGCGACCCGGGTGTCCGCGACCAGCGGCACCACCTGCGCCACCCTGGCCAACGGCACCGGCCAGTGCTGGGGCTCGGACGACTTTGGCCAGCGCGGCACCGGCCGGGCGTTGACGTTCACGCCCACTCCCGTGCTCGGGGTTGCCGGCCAGGGGACGCTGAACCTATTGGCGCTGAACGTGGCCGACGCCGACAAGGTGTTCGCCTGGGCCGAGCGCATGTACCCGCAGTATTTTGCCCCGACCGGCCAGGCCTCGCAGTCGGCCGGCGGTTACCGCTCGCGCAGCTACGGCACCCATACCCTGCTGGTCAATGAAAGTGGCGCGGCCCGCCTGTACTACAAAGGCCCGCTCAGTGGTGGTGTGCAGTTGGACCTGGATCTGCTGGCGTTCTGGCTGGCCGTGGCCAACCGCTGAAATTCCAGGCCCATGAAAAAAAGCCGGCCCAAGGGCCGGCTTTTTGTTGTGCACGGGCGCCAAGCCCGCGTGACGGTCAGAAGTCCGACTTCAGCGTGATGGACGTGAAGCGCGGCGAACCGACGTAGTAGAACGGCTGGGAGCTGCCGGCACCCACCGCACGGGTCACGAAGTTGCTGCCGCTGGGCGAGTTGACGCGGAAGTACTCGACGCCGAACAGGTTGGACACGTTGAGCTGGATGGTCGGCGTCTTCAGGAAGCTGGTGGGCTTGAACTTGTAGCCCAGGGTCAGGTCCCATTGCGTGTAGCCGGCCACGTCCTGGTCGTTGACCAGCGTGGAGTACACGTGGCCGTTGTACTTGCCTTGCAGGCTGCCGTACAGGCTGTCGCTGGCGTAGTTGATGGACAGGCTGGACAGCCAGTTCGGGGTGTCGGGCAACTGCTTGCCGCCGGTCAACTCGAACACCGTGGCGCTGGTGTACAGGTTGTCGTGCATGATGGCGCTGGTGTTGGACAGCGAGCCGTACACCGACCAGTTGGGCGTGAAGCGGTAGCCAGCTTCCAGCTCGAAGCCCTTGATCGTCACGTCGCCGACGTTGAAGTCGGTGGACAGGTTGGCGATCGGGTCGAAGGAGCGGGCGATGCGGTTCTTGAAGCGGTTGTAGTACACCGAGCCCGAGAACGTCAGCGCATCGCCGTTATAGCGGTAGCCGAGGTCCAGGTTGGTCGACGTTTCCATCTGCACGTTGGGGGTGCGCTGGGTGAAGGCGCCGGTCAGCGCGCCGTTCACGACGGTGCCGCCGTTCAACAGGCTCTGGTAGCTGAAGTTGCCGGGCGCCTTCATGTTGTCGGCGATGTTGACGTACACCTGCTGCTGTGCGTCCAGCGCGTACTTGGCGCCGAAGCTGCCCATGGTCTTGGCGTACGTCTGGCTGTAGAAGTACGTCGCGCCCTGGCCGGTGCCTTCGTTGGCGAAGTTGGTGAAGTCGCGCTTGATCTCCGTGCGGCGCACACCCAGTTGCAGGTTCAGGCGGTCCTGCATCAGCTTGATGCTGTCCGACAGGAACACGGACGAGGCCGTGCTGATGGTCTGCTGGTCGCGGCCCTGGTACAGGCTGCCGTCGGCGCGACGGATCAGCTTGCTTTCATCGGCCAGCCACAGGTCGTCGATGTTGCCGTTGTTGTCCACGCGGGTACCGGGCTGGGTCTGGATGTGGCGGGCTTGCTCATACCAGTAGCCGACCAGGATGTCGTTGTTGTCCAGGCGGAAATTGCTCTTCAGCGTGATACCGGGGCGGTAGGTGCGCGTGACGGAACCGCGGTAGATGATGACCTGGTCCAGCGAGTCGCTGTCGCCGTTGATGTCCTTGATGCCGCCGCCGATCAGCGGGGCACGGTTGGCGGCTGCGCCAGACTCGCCCAGGATGACCTGCTGCACACCACCGGTGCCGTAACCGAACCAGAAGTACGGCTCGGCGGCGAAGGACAGGTCCTTGTTGGCCTTGTACTCGAGCTTGCCGGTCCACAGCCAGTTGCGGAACGGGTTCAGCGCATAGCCGTAGTACGGAGCGATGGGCGACACGGTGTCGATCTGGGCGCCGGCGCCAGGCGTCTTGTGCTGGGGCGGTGTGTCGGTGAACTCATACGAGGTGCCGAACTGCGCGAAGTTGGCGTAGCTGCCAGTCTGGTAGTTGTTGTTGATCGCCTTGTTGTACAGGAAGCTGGTGGCGGCGAACCAGTTGGCGTTGGGGCGGAACTCGGCGCCGAAGTCGACGTGCTCCTTGTCGGCCTTGCCCGAGCCCTTGAACTTGTCGGCCTCGGACTTGGTGTACGAGATGAACAGCTTGGCCATGTCATTGGCAAACTTGCCGGAGTCGACACGGATGAAGGTCTTGTAGAAGCGCAGGTCGCCGAACGACTGCGAAATCTTGAAGCCGAACACGTCCTTGGGCGAGCAGGTGGTCATGCCGATGTTGCCGCCGGAAGCACCCACGTGGGGGGCTTCGGTGTCGGTGGAACCTTGCGTGACGAAGATTTCGCACAGGTTTTCCGTGTCCGAATACTCTTGCGGGAAGACCGAGAAGCTGCCGGAGTCATTCACCGGCGCGCCGTTGATGGTGAAGCCCATCTGGTCGCTGTTGGCACCGCGCACGCGCATGCCGCCGCCGAACAGGCCGGTGGCGTCGTAGCTGAAGGTGCTCACGCCAGGCAGCAGCGCGATGGCCTGGTAGGGGTTGTTGGCCGGGTTCAGCGAGTCCATGTAGGCCTTGTTGACCGAGCTGCGTGCCTTGGGCGTGTCTTCCGCCTGGATCAGGCCGCCGGCGCCTTGGCCTTCAACGGAGATGCGACCCACATCGGTGGGCTGGCTTTGGGCCCACAGGGCCGGGGCTGCGAACAGCGCGCTGACGAGAATCGCAAGTTGCGTGGGTTTGAGGCTCTTTTTCATGATTTCTTATGTTCTAAGGGTTGATGAGGTTGGGGTTGGTGAAAAGCTGCTTATCCGGCAGCGCTGGTTAGGAAACTTGATCAGGGCGCCTTGAAGTTCAATTCGACCTGGAACTTGTGCTGCTCCTGCCCGGTCCAGGTGTTGGGCGGGAAGGGCGGGTAGGTGGCACGGCGCACACCGGCCAGTGCTGCGTCGTCCAGCAGGTTGGAATTGCTGGATTCCATCACGCCGGAATCCACCAGCGCGCCGGTGCGGGTCAGCGTGAACCAGATGCGTACCTTGCCTTCCGGGCGTTCCTGGCTGGCACGCCGGCCGGTGGGGTAGCGCTTGGTGCTGTCCAGCATGGCGCGCAGGCTGACCATGTACTCGTTTTCCATCGACGCGGCGATGGCCTTGGAGTTGTCCGGCGCCGGCGGCGGTGGCGGGGCGATCACCGGCGGTGCGGTGGGCACTTGCTGTGTGGACTGAATGCTAGGTGCCGTGGTCGACTGGTTGACCGGCACGTCCGGTGGCGGCACAAAGGCCGGCGGTGGCGGTGTATCGATCTTGACCACGCTTTGCGGCTCGGGCGGCTTGATTTCCTTCGGCGGCGGTGGCGGCGGTGGTGGGATGAACACCTCCTGGATCACCGCGGCCTCCAGCGTCTTCTTGACCAGCTTGGTGGCGTCACGCGCCAGGCCGGTGGCCAGCACCCAGAGGATGAGCGCGTGCAGCGCGATCACCAGGATCACGCCCTTGTACCGGCTCGCAGGATCCTGCGGGCGGTAGCTGTATTGCTGCATTCCTATCGTGGCCATGGGGTATCAAACAACGGTGTCAAACAACGGACTTTTTGGAGTCCGGCAAACAGGTGTGAAAAGGGGCTTTGAGCGTATGACAAATCAGTGTATCAAGGCGTTGTGACGAAAATTAGGCAGTCCGTCGGTTTGGCTGAAATGATGCATTTTTGCAACTTTCGTGCCAGTTTTTTAGGCAATTTCA
Source organism: Hylemonella sp. P2_B10 (assembly GCF_056404875.1). Classification (NCBI taxonomy): domain Bacteria; kingdom Pseudomonadati; phylum Pseudomonadota; class Betaproteobacteria; order Burkholderiales; family Comamonadaceae; genus Hylemonella; species Hylemonella sp. P2_B10. The sequence continues at coordinate 544,594 of NZ_JBFUDE010000002.1, read as the reverse complement.
GCCCCAAAATGTCGCAAAAAACTGACTAAACGGTCAGGCTGCGCAAGTTTGCCTCGATCGCGGCGGCGGTTGCCAGCGGGTTTTCCATGGGAAACAGGTGGCTGCCGTCCAAAATGGTGATGCGGCCTTTGGTCAACTTTTCGGTCATGGCCATGCCCACCTGCTTCATTTCCTGCGAGTGGCGGCCGCCCACGAAAGCCACCGGGCATTTGAGGGGGTGGCGCGCCAGCAGGCGATCCAGGTTGTCGGGCAGGGTGTTGTAGATGGCGGTTTCCACGTCGCGGTCGAAACCCAGCACCCATTGGCCATCCTGCTCCTGCATGGCCCGGTGCGCATAGTCGTGCAACACCTCCGGATCCCAGCGCGAAAACACCTTTTTGGTGCGGAAATGCGCCAATGCGGCCTCGGCACTGGGCCAACTGGTGCGCCGGCGCCGGCTGACGGCACCTGGCGACACCGAACCCACCAATTGGGTGCGCTTGATCACGCCCAACGTGGTGGCGCGCCAGCCGCCCAGGATGGGTGAATCCAGCAGCAGCACGGCGCGCGCCAGTTCCGGGCGGCGGGCCGCCGCCATCACGCTGAGGAAACCGCCCAGCGAGTGGCCCACCAGGTAGGCCGGTTCACCGGCCTTGGCGGTCTGCTCGTGCGCAAAGTCCACCAGCTGCTGCACCAGGTGGGGCCAGTTGTTGGTCGGCGGGTAGTTGGCGTCGTGGCCGAATTTGTCCACCGCCTTGACCGTGTAGCCGCGGGCGCGCAGGCTCTTGAAGAGCACGCGGTAGACGCTGGCGGGGAAGCCGTTGGCGTGGGAAAAGATCAACAGGGACATCAGCCGCCCGTCAGATGAGCTTCTCTTGGGGGGTTGTGATTTTTTTCAGCGGCTTGCTGCGGCTGCTGGGCAGCATCAGCGGCACGGTGGTCTGTTCGCCGTTCCACATCGGGTCTTCGATGCTGTCGAACACGGCGCGCAGCTTCTGGCCCCAGCTGTCGTGCAGCATGCGGAAATAGGGGTTGTTCTCGTCCACGCAGACGATCTTCTCGCTCTGGTACTGGTTGGCTTCGTACACCACCAGGTCCAGCGGCAGGCCTACCGACAGGTTGGACTTCAGCGTCGAGTCCATAGACACCAGCGCGCACTTGGCGGCCTCGTCCAGCGGCGTCTCGGGGTTGAGCACGCGGTCCAGCACCGGCTTGCCGTATTTGGATTCGCCGGCCTGGAAGTAGGGCGTTTCGGGTGTGGCTTCGATGAAGTTGCCAGCCGCATAGACCTGGAACAGGCGCATTGCCTCGCCCTTGATCTGGCCGCCGAAGATCAGCGTGACGTTGAAATCCACCCCCGACTGGCGCAGGGATTCGGCGTCGCGCTCATAGATGTGGCGCACCGCCGCGCCCAGCACCCGGGTGGCGTCGAACATGCTGGTGGCGTTCCAGATGGTGATGGGGGCGCTGTCCTCGTGTTCCTTGATCTGCTCCACCTGCAGGATCTCGCGCACCGATTGCGAGATCGACAGGTTGCCGGCCGACAACAGCACCATGAAGCGGTCGTCCGGCTTCTCGTAGATGATCATTTTGCGGAAGGTGCTGATCTGGTCCAACCCGGCGTTGGTGCGCGAGTCGGACAGGAACACCAGCCCGGCATTGAGTTTGATGGCGACGCAATAAGTCATGGCAGGGGCCCTGGCAAGGGCTTTCGGTTACCCCGCTATTGTCGCCGCAACGGCTGGCGGCTACTGCGCGCGGCTGAGCTTTTTCAACTGGTACAAGGCTTCCAGCGCATCGCGCGGGCTCAAGGCGTCGGGGTCCAGCGCCGCCAGGGCTTTTTCGACGGTGCTGGCGGCAGGCGCGGCGCTGGCTGGGGGCGGTGCGAACAGGTCCACCTGCGCTTGGGTCTGGCTGGCCTTGGATTCCAGGGCCTCCAGCGCGTGCTGCGCGTGGTTTACCACTCCTGCCGGCATGCCCGCCAGGCGTGCCACCTGGATGCCGTAGCTGCGGCTGGCCGGGCCGGCCTCGATGGCATGCAGGAACACCACGTCGCGGCCCGACTCCACCGCGCTGACGTGCACGTTCTGCGCCGCGTGGTGCTTGGCCGGAAACTCGGTCAACTCGAAGTAATGGGTGGCAAACAGCGTGAAGGCCTGGGTGCGGTCGTGTAACTGGGCGGCAATGCCGCTGGCCAGCGCCAGCCCGTCGAAAGTGGAGGTGCCGCGGCCGATCTCGTCCATCAGCACCAGCGAGTGGGGCGTGGCGGCATGCAGGATCTGCGCCGCCTCGGTCATCTCCAGCATGAAGGTGGACTGGGCGTTGGCCAGGTCGTCCGCCGCGCCGATGCGGGTGTGGATGGCGTCTATCGGCCCCAGCCGGCAGGCGGCGGCGGGCACGTAGCTGCCGATGCTGGCCAGCAGGGTGATGATGGCGACCTGGCGCATGTAGGTCGATTTGCCGCCCATGTTGGGGCCGGTGATGACCTGCATGCGCATCTTGCTGCCCAGGCGGGTGTCGTTGGCGATGAAACTACCACTGCTCATTTCTGCCAGCCGGGCCTCCACCACCGGGTGGCGGCCTTGGGAAATGTCGATGGCCGGCTCGCGCACGAACTGCGGCGCGCACCAGCCCAAGGTGAGCGCGCGCTCGGTCAGCGCGCACAGCGCGTCCAGCGCCGCCACCGCGCGGGCCACGCGGGTGAGCTGCGGCACGAAGGCCTGCAACTGGTCCAGCACCTGCTCATACAACCATTTCTCACGCGCCAGCGCGCGCTCCTGCGCGCTCAGCGCCTTGTCCTCGAAAGCCTTCAGCTCGGGGGTGATGAAGCGCTCGGCATTCTTCAGCGTCTGGCGGCGCCGGTAGTCGTCGGGCACCTTGTCGACCTGGCCTTGCGTGACCTCGATGTAGAAGCCATGCACCTTGTTGAATTGCACGCGCAAATTTGCAATGCCGGTGCGCGCGCGTTCGCGCTGCTCCAGGTCCAGCAGGAAGTCGTCGCAGTTGGTCTGGATGGCGCGCAGCTCGTCCAGCTCGGCATCAAAGCCGGTGGCCATGACGCCGCCGTCGCGCACCAGCGCGGCGGGTTCTTCCATGATGGCGCGGCCCAGCAGCACAATGGCATCGGCCGGTGGTTGCAGGTGGTCGGCCATGCGTTCCAGCAGGCCAGGCTGGTCTTGCAGCAGCGGCGCCAGGCCAGCGGCCTTTTGCAGTGTCAGCTGCAGGCCCACCAGCTCGCGCGGGCGCACCTGGCGCAGCGCGATGCGGGCAGTCACCCGCTCGACGTCGGTGCTGCCTTTCAGTTGCGCGCGCAGCGATTGCCACAGCGCAGGGCGCAAGGCCGAGATGGCGTCTATGCGCTGCTGCGCCTCCATGCGGTCGCGCCGGGGGGTCAGCAGCCAGTTCTTCAGCAGCCGGCTGCCCATGCCGGTCATGCAGGTGTCCAGCAGCGAAAACAGCGTGGGCGCGTCCTCGCCACGCAGCGTCTGCACCAGCTCCAGGTTGCGCCGGGTGGTCAGCGGCAAGTCGATCAGCTCGTCGTCGCGCTGCACGCGCACGCTGTGCACATGGCTCAGCGCCCGGCCCTGGGTGTGTTCGGCATAGCCCAGCAGCGCAGCGGCGGCGGCGTGGGCCTGCACCAGGTCCTGGGCGTTCCAGGAGCTCAGGCTGGCCGCGCCCAGCAGCTCCAGCAGCTTGCGCTGGCCCAGGGCGCTGTCGAAATGCCATTGGGCGCGCGCCGTCAGCGACGGGCCGGTGCTTGAGGCCAGGTGCATGGCCTTCAGCCGACCCTCAAAGCTGGCGGTGATGTCGGCCCCATAGAGCAACTCGCTCGGGCCCAGGCGGGCCACCCAATCAGCCACCTCGTCGCCGGCGCATTCGGCCAGGTTCATCTCGCCCTGCGTCACGCTGAGCCAGGCCAGGCCATAGGTGTTGCGCGGGCCCTGGTGCACCGCCATCAACAGCGATTCGGTCTTGTCGCTCAGCAACTCGGTGTCGGTCACGGTGCCGGGTGTCACCACCCGCATCACCTTGCGTTCCACCGGCCCCTTGCCGCCTACTTCGCCCACCTGCTCGCAGATGGCCACCGACTCGCCCAGCTTGATCAGCTTGGCCAGGTAGTTTTCCAGTGCATGAAAGGGCACGCCGGCCATCACCACCGGCTGCCCGGCCGACTGCCCGCGCCGGGTCAGCGTGATGCCCAGCAGCCGCGCGGCCTTCTCGGCATCGGCGAAGAAGACCTCGTAGAAATCCCCCATGCGATAGAACACCAGCGTGTCGGGGTGGTCCTTCTTCAGCAGCAGGTACTGCTGCATCATGGGCGTGTGTTGGGAAAGATCCTCCATGGGGCGCGCTGTCTTGATCTCGTCGAGGCGGGGAAAGGGGCGTGTTCGTCTGTCTCGGGCGCTTGGCCCAGCGCGCTATTAGACACGATCTTCCGGTTCGCTTCCTCCAACGGCTGGGCGCTGATCGAAGAGCGGGGGAGGGCCTTGGCGGTCTGCCGACGCCGCTGGTGCGCGTGGCTACGGGAATGTCCTCCGGCCCTGCGGGCCCCCCCCTTGATTTCCCTCCGCCACGCGCCCCAGCGACATCGGGTCCGTTGGCTAACGTAACGCCGGCATACCGACGTTGGCGCGCCAGCCACGTTCGTAGGATCAGGTCGCCATGGCATTCGGCGCAGCGGCATCAAGGAGGAGGCCGCAGGCCGGGGGACAGCCGCGGAGCGGAGTGCCGTGGCGGCCTGATCCTCCACAAACCAAACCCGTGTGGAAGGACTTCACGTTGCCCTAAACTGTAGCCCTAGAGAGAGACAAAGCGCCAACATGAATATCGTTTGCATAGGCGGCGGCCCGGCCGGCCTGTATTTCGGGCTGCTGATGAAGCGGCAAAACCCGGCGCACGACATCACCGTGGTGGAGCGCAACAAGCCATATGACACCTTTGGCTGGGGCGTGGTGTTTTCCGACGCCACCATGGACAACATGCGCCAGTGGGACCCCGAGACCGCCGCCACCATCCAGCAGGCGTTCAACCACTGGGACGACATCGAGCTGGAGTTCAAGGGCCGGTACATCCGCAGCGGTGGCCATGGGTTTGTCGGCATCGGGCGAAAGAAGCTGCTGAATATCTTGCAGGCCCGTTGCGAGGAACTGGGCGTCAAGCTGGTGTTCGAGCAAGAGGTGGCGTCGGACCTGGACTTTCCTGATGCGGATTTGATCATCGCCTCCGACGGCATCAACTCCCGCATCCGCAACCGCTACCCGGAGGTGTTCAAGCCCGACGTGGTGACGCGGCCCAACCGCTTCATCTGGCTGGGCACGCACAAGCTGTACGACGCCTTCAACTTCACGTTTGAGAAGACCGAGCACGGCTGGTTCCAGGCCCACGTGTACAAGTTTGACGACAGCACCACCACCTTCATCGTCGAGACGCCGGAAGACGTCTGGTTGGCGCATGGGCTCGACAAGCTGAATGCCGAGGAATCGGTGGCGTTCTGCGAGCAGCTGTTTGCCAAGCATTTGGGCGGGCACAAGCTGATGACCAATGCGCGCCACCTGCGCGGCTCGGCCTGGCTGAACTTTCAGCGCATCAAGTGCGAGCGCTGGTGGCATTTCAACGGCCACAGCCATGTGGTGCTGATGGGCGACGCGGTGCACACCGCGCACTTCGCCATCGGCTCGGGCACCAAGCTGGCGATAGAAGACGCCATTGAGCTGGCGCGCCAGTTTGGCCAGCAGCCGGATGCGGAACACCACCTGCCCGAGGTGCTGGCACGCTACCAGGCGCTGCGCGAGGTGGACGTGCTGCGGCTGCAAAACGCCGCCTGGAACGCCATGGAGTGGTTCGAGGTGGTGGGCCAGCGCTATGCCGACACACTGCCGCCGGAGCAGTTCATGTACTCCATGCTGACGCGCAGCCAGCGTATCTCGCACGAAAACCTGCGCCTGCGCGATGCCGCCTGGCTGGGCGGCTACGAGCGCTGGTTTGCGCGCCAGGCTGGCCTGGAGGTGCCCGACCATGCCCCGCCACCGCCCCCCATGTTCACCCCCTACCAGGTGCGCAGCGTGCGGCTGAAGAACCGCGTGGTGGTGTCCCCCATGGCCCAATACTCGGCGGTGGACGGTCTGGTGGGCGATTACCACCTGGTGCACCTGGGCGCGCGCGCCATGGGCGGCGCCGGCCTGGTGTTTGCCGAGATGACCTGCGTCAGCCCCGAGGGCCGCATCACCCCCGGCTGCCCCGGCCTGTACACCCCCGAGCAGGTGGCCGGCTTCAAGCGCATTGGCGACTGGATACACGCCCACAGCGACGCCAAGTTCGCCATCCAGATCGGCCATGCCGGCGCCAAGGCCTCCACCCGCGTGGCCTGGGAGGGCACCGACCAGCCGCTGGTGCAGGGCAACTGGCCGCTGATGTCGGCGTCCGAGCAGCAGTATTTGCCAGGCGTGAGCCAGGTGTCGCGCGCGATGACGCGCGACGACATGGACCTGGTCACTGCGCAGTTTGTGCAGGCCACCTTGGGCGCGGTGCAGGCCGGCGCCGACTGGCTGGAGCTGCACTGCGCGCACGGCTACCTGCTGTCATCCTTCATCTCCCCGCTGACCAACCAACGCACCGATGCGTACGGCGGCAGTCTGGACAACCGGCTGCGCTACCCGCTGGAAGTGTTTGCCGCCGTGCGCGCGGCCTGGCCCGAGCACCTGCCGATGTCGGTGCGCATCTCGGCGCACGACTGGGTGGAAGGCGGCATCACGCCAGATGATGCGGTGCACATCGCCAAGGCCTTCAAGGCCGCCGGCGCGGACCTGATCGACTGCTCGTCCGGCCAGGTCAGCAAGCAGGAAAAACCGGTCTATGGCCGCATGTTCCAGACGCCGTTTGCCGACCGCGTGCGCAACGAGGCCGGCATCGCCACCATCGCGGTGGGCGCCATCTCCGAGGCCGACCATGTGAACAGCATCATCGCCGCCGGCCGCGCCGACCTGTGCGCCGTCGCCCGTCCGCACCTGGCCAACCCAGCCTGGACGCTGACTGAGGCGGCCCGCATAGGCTACACGCTGGTGGACTGGCCCAAACAATACCGGTCGGGCAAGAGCCAGCTGGAAGCCGGTTTTGCACGTGCCAAGGCGCAGGCGGCGGCGGGTGCCCCGGCGCCCAAGGAACCCATCTGAAGAACAACATCACGGAGACCCCATGAGCAACCCCATCGCCAGCCCTGTGGATCCGGCCCTGCTGGCCGGCAACCGCCGGCCCTGCGCCAACTACCAGGCCACGCATTTCCTGTGGTCTGTGCAGGACGGCGTGGCCTCCATCACGCTGAACCGCCCCGAGCGCAAGAACCCGCTGACGTTTGATTCCTACGCCGAGCTGCGCGACCTGTTTGGCCGACTGCGTCATGCCAACGACGTCACGGTGGTGGTGCTGCACGGCGCTGGCGACAACTTCTGCTCCGGTGGCGACGTGCACGACATCATCGGCCCGCTGGTGAAGCTGAAGGCGCCGGAGTTGCTGATGTTCACCCGCATGACCGGCGACCTGGTCAAGGCCATGCGCCATTGCCCGCAGCCCATCGTGGCCAGCATCGATGGCGTGTGCGCTGGTGCCGGTGCCATCATGGCCATGGCGTCGGATTTGCGGCTGGGCACTGCGCGCAGCAAGACCGCCTTCCTGTTCAACCGCGTGGGGCTGGCCGGCTGCGACATGGGCGCCTGCGCCATGCTGCCGCGCATCGTTGGCCAGGGGCGTGCGTCGGAGCTGCTGTACACCGGCCGCGCGCTCGGTGGCGAGGAGGCTTACCAGTGGGGCTTTTTCAACCGCTTGTGCGCGCCCGAGGACGTGCTGAGCCAGGCCACGGCCATGGCGCGTGACCTGGCCAGCGGCCCCACGTTTGCCAACGGCATCACCAAGACCATGCTGCATCAGGAGTGGGACATGGGCATAGACCAGGCCATAGAAGCCGAGGCTCAGGCCCAGGCCCTGTGCATGTTGACGGAAGACTTCAACCGCGCTTACGAGGCCTTTGCCGCCAAGCAAAAGCCGGTGTTCCAGGGCAATTGACCATGGCAGACTTTCTGGATTGGCCTTTTTTTGAAGAGCGTCACCGCACGCTGGCGCGCGAGCTGGATGCCTGGGCTGCGCGTGAGGTGCGCGGGCTGCCGCACGGTGACGTGGACACCCAATGCCGCAACCTGGTGCGCGCGCTGGGCCAGGCCGGCTGGCTGCGCCACGCGGTGGCCGGCACCGCGCACGGCGGTGCGGCTGACGTCATCGACACCCGTGCCATCTGCCTGCTGCGCGAGACACTGGCGCGCCACAACGGCCTGGCGGACTTCGCCTTTGCCATGCAGGGCCTGGGTTCCGGCGCCATCTCGTTGCAAGGTACACCTGAGCAGCAGCAGCGTTACCTGCCTCGTGTGGCGGCCGGCCAGGCGTTGGCGGCCTTCGCGCTGTCCGAGCCCGAAGCAGGCTCCGACGTGGCGGCCATGGCCTGCACTGCGGAAATGCAGGGCGACACGGTGGTGCTGAACGGCGAGAAGACCTGGATTTCCAATGGCGGCATTGCCGACTTCTACGTCGTGTTTGCCCGCACCGGCGAGGCGCCTGGCGCGCGCGGCATCTCGGCCTTTATCGTCGATGCCGACGCGCCTGGTTTCCATATCGCCGAGCGCATCGAGGTGATGGCGCCGCACCCGCTGGCGCGGTTGCGCTTTGACAACTGCCGCATCCCGTTGACCCAGCGGCTGGGCGGGGCGGGCGAGGGTTTCAAGCTGGCCATGCGCACGCTGGACGTGTTTCGCACCTCGGTGGCCGCTGCGGCTTTGGGTTTTGGCCGCCGCGCGCTGGAAGAGGCGCTGGCGCGGGCCGCTTCCCGCAAGCTGTTTGGCGGCGTGCTGGGCGACCTGCAGTTGACCCAGGTCAAGCTGGCGCAAATGGCCACCACCGTGGATTCGGCGGCCCTGTTAACCTACCGGGCCGCCTGGATGCGCGATCAGGGCCACAATGTGACCCGTGAGGCCGCCATGGCCAAGCTGGCCGCTACCGAGGGTGCCCAGCAGGTCATTGATGCGGCATTGCAGATGTGGGGTGGCCTGGGCGTGGTCAGCGGGCAGCCGGTGGAGTCGCTGTACCGCGAAATCCGCGCGCTGCGCATTTACGAAGGCGCCACCGAGGTGCAGCAATTGATCATCGGCAAGGACCTGCTGAAGCAGGCTTCGCCACCGACTTGAAACGCAAAGGACAGACGCAGATGCATCAGGCATTGCTTCCCCCCGGCTGGCCGCGCCCGCGCGGCTATGCCAACGGCGTGGCCGCCCAGGGCCGCACGATTTTCGTGGCCGGCATGATTGGCTGGGATGCACAGGAGCGCTTCCAGAGCGACGCGCTGGTGGACCAGGTGCGCCAGGCGCTGCTCAACATCGTGGCCGTGCTGGCGGCGGGCGGCGCTGAGCCCAAGCACATCACGCGCATGACCTGGTACCTGACCGACAAGCGGGACTATCTGGCCAGCGTGGCGCAGATCGGGCCGCTGTTCAAGGAGATCATCGGCAACTACACCATCGCCATGACGGCGGTGCAGGTGTCGGCGCTGATCGAGGACCGGGCCAAGGTCGAGATCGAAGTCACGGCCGTGGTGCCGGACTAGGGGGATAAGTCCCGTGGCGGACAGACCCAGCCTGCTGGTGGTGGACGACCAGACCCACTACTGGGAGGCCCTGGTCAATGCAGCGGCCCAAGGGGGGACGTTTCCCTACACGGTGGCGTTCGCCCGGTCGGGGGAGGATGCCAAACGCATGCTGGCGGCGCAGCCGTTCGCCGCCGCGCTGGTGCGCCACCAGTTGCCCGATGGCTCGGCCTTCGATCTGTTGGCGCAGCTGGACTGCCCGGTGCTCATTGCGGCGGCGGAAGAGGTGGAGTTGCAGGTGGCGGCGCGCGCGCTGCACGCCGGCTTCAACGACTACCTGCTGCGCGACCCCGGCGGCGAATATGTGGAACTGCTGGCGGCCAAGCTCGCGGCAGCCGCGCGACACGTGGAGGTGGTGGCGCAGTTGCGCGAGAGTGGGCAGGAGTTGACACGCAAGTCGCAAGACCTGCAGGCCACGTTGGAGAGCATCAGCCAGGGTATTTCCAAGGTGGAGCCCGATGGTCGCATCAGCCTGATGAACCGGCGCACGTTGGAACTGCTGGACTTGCCGGAGTCGTTGCTGGCGCAACCGCTGACATTGGTGGACCTGCTGCGCTTCCAGCACGAGCGCGGCGATTTCGGCGACGACTATGAACTGGTGCAAGGGCCAGCGAAGAAGCGCATACGCGACGCCCGCAGCAGCAATTTTCGCAACAGCAGCGTGGGCAGCGTGCCCGAGCAGTACTTGCGCCAGACCCGTTCCGGCCGCACTTTGGAAGTGAAGACGCGCACCGTTGCAGGTGGCGGCGTGGTGCGCACCTACACCGACGTCACCGATTACATGCAGGCGCAGGTGGCGCTGCGCGACAGCGAGGAGCGCTACCGCAACCTGACGAACCTGTCCTCGGACTGGGATTGGGAGACCGATGCCGAGTTGCGCTTCACCCGGTTCGGCGGCAAGACCGACCTGTCCAGCATGGATTTGAAAGCCCGCCTGGGGCACCACCCCTGGGACGCCTCGGCCGCCAACATGACGGCTGAGGACTGGCAGGCGCATGAGGCGCAAATGCTGGCGCACGAGAGCTTTCACAACCTGGAGTTGCAGCGGGTCACGCCGGACGGCCATATCCAATGGACGGCCGTCAGCGGCGCGCCGGTGTTTGCCGCTGATGGCAGTTTCCAGGGCTACCGTGGCATAGGGCGCGACATCACCGAGCACAAGCGGGTGGAGGCCGAGATCGAGCGCCTGGCTTTCTACGACCCGCTGACCAGCCTGCCCAACCGCCGCCTGCTGCTGGACCGCCTGCGCCAGGCGCTGCCGGCCTGCGAGCGCCGGCACGACCATGGGGCGCTGCTGTTCCTGGACCTGGACAACTTCAAGATCATCAATGACACGCTGGGCCACCATGTGGGCGACGCGCTGCTGCAGCAGGTGGCCGAGCGGCTGTTGCGCTGTGTGCGCCAGATCGACACCGTGGCGCGACTCGGTGGTGACGAGTTCGTGGTGATGCTGGAAGAACTCAGCAGCGAGGCCGAGGAGGCCGCCGCCCAGGTGGAGGTGGTGGGCAAGAAGATTCTCGCCAGCCTGAACCAGGCCTTCCGCCTGGCCGGGCAGGACCACAGCGCCACGCCCAGCATAGGCGTGGCCTTGTTTTCGGACCAGTTGCAGGACGTGGACGAGTTGTTGAAGCGCGCCGACATGGCCATGTACCAGGCCAAGGCGGCCGGGCGCAACACGCTGCGCTTTTTTGACCCGCGCATGCAGGCAGCGGCATCAGCGCGCGCCGCGCTGGAGGTGGACCTGCGCCTGGGGCTGCAGCGCGACGAGCTGGTGCTGCATTACCAGCCGGTGGTGGATGTGGAGCGCCGCGTCACCGGTGTGGAGGCGTTGGTGCGCTGGCGGCATCCGCAGCGCGGCCTGGTGTCGCCGGGCGAATTCATCCCGGTGGCCGAACAAAGCGGCCTGATCCTGCCGCTGGGCCAGTGGGTGCTGGAGACGGCCTGCCAGCAACTGGTGACCTGGAACGGCGCGGCGGCCACGCGCTCGCTGAGCATCGCCGTCAACGTCAGCGCGCGCCAGTTCCGCCACCCGGAGTTCGCCACGCAGATCCTGTCGCTGCTGCGCAAGACGGGCGCCAACCCTTACCGGCTCAAACTCGAGCTGACCGAAAGCCTGCTGCTGTCGGACCTGGACGACGCCATCGTCAAGATGACGGAGCTGCGCTCGATAGGCGTGAGTTTCGCGCTGGACGATTTCGGTACCGGTTACTCGTCGTTGAGTTACCTGAAGCTGTTGCCGCTGGATCAGCTGAAGATCGACCAGTCCTTCGTGCGCGACGTGCTGACCGACCCCAACGACGCCGCCATCGCCCGCACCATCCTGACGCTGGCCCACAGCCTGGATCTGGCCGTGGTGGCCGAAGGCGTGGAGACGGACGGCCAGTGGCGCTTTCTACTGCGCAGCGGTTGCAAGGCGTTCCAGGGTTACCTTTTCGGGCGGCCGGTTCTTGTGGAAGAGCTGGTACTCGGCTAACTGAGGCAACCCGTTCGGGCTGAGCTTGTCGAAGCCCTTATGCGCCCAGTTGATTGGCAAGGATCAGGCCGCCACGGCACTCCGCTCCGCGGCTGTCCCCCGCGCCTACGGCGCTCCTCCTTGATGCCGCTGCGCAGAGTGCCATGACGACCTGATCCGGTGAACACGGTCGGCGTGCGGGCGTTTGGTGGTCCGGTGTTCGTTATTCGAACGCTTCCTCCGCCAACGGTCCCGATGTCGCTGGGGCGTGTGGCGCAGCGGCATCAAGGAGGAGSGCCGWAGGCSCGGGGGACAGCCGCGGAGCCACGCGCACTAGCGGCGTCGGCAGCGAACAGACCGGCGCCTCGCGATTGTTTGTTCGGCTTTGACGGGGCAAAAAAAAGCCCGGCGAACCGGGCTGAGTTGGGGTGGAAAGGGTGTCAATCCTTGTTCTTGTCGGCCAACACGTGCGCGCCGGTGGCGGCCCCGCTGCCATGCTCTTCCGGTTCGTTGCGCAGCAGCCAGGCCTTGGCCTTGCGGCCCCAGGCGTCGAAGTAGGTGAACAGCACTGGCACCACCACCAGCGTGAACAGCGTCGAGGTGACGATGCCGCCAATCACCGCGTGTGCCATCGGCGACTGCTGCTCCGAGCCCGGGCCCAGCGCCAGGGCCAGCGGCATCATGCCGCCAATCATGGCTGCCGTGGTCATCAGGATCGGGCGCAGGCGCACCTGGCCGGCTTGCAGGATGGCCTCGTTGCGTGACAAGCCCTCGCGCAGGCCATGGTTGGTGAAGTCCACCAGCAAAATGGCGTTCTTGGTCACCAGGCCCATCAGCATGATGAAGCCGATCACCGAGAACAGGTTCAGCGTCGAGCCGAAGATCAGCAGCGCCAGCAGCACCCCGATCAGGGACAGCGGCAGCGAGGCCATGATCGCCACCGGCTGCAGGTAGCTGCCGAATTGCGAAGCCAGGATCAGGTAGATGAAGACCACGCCCAGCGCCAGCGCGGCGATGGCGAAGCCCAAGGATTCCTGCATGTCCTGCGACGAGCCGCCGAACTGGAACTGGTAGCCCGGCGGCAGCGAGATGTCCTTGACAGATTCGCGCAACGCGGCCGACACGTCACCCACGTTGGCGTCCTTGGAAACGCCTGTGAAGATGCGGATCTGGCGCTGCAGGCTGCGGCGGTCGATCTGGCGCTCGGCAAACGCCGGCTTGAACTCGGCGATCTGGCGCAGCGGCACCATGCGGGCCACGCCTTCGGGTGTCACCGAGCTGCTGGCCACATAAATGCGGTTCATGTCACTGGAGCCGGTGCGCTCGGCCTGCGGCAGGCGCACCAGGATCTGGTGGTTTTCGCCGTCCGGGCCTTCCCACTGGCCGGCCGGCTCGCCGCCTATCATGGCGCGGGTGGTGGCGGTGATCTGTGCCATGCTGACGCCGACGTCGCTGGCCAGATCGCGGTTGACCACCACGTCCAGCGTGGGCGTGGTCGGCTTGTAGGAGCTGTCGATGTCCACGATGCCCTTGATGGCCTTCATCTTCGTGATCACCTGCTTGGTGATGCGGTCCAGCTCGCCGATGTCCGGCCCGAGCACGAAGACCTGGATCGGACGGTTCCAGCCGATGTTGACGTCCAGCCCGGCGACCTTGGCCAGGCGGCCGCGGATGTCGTCGTCAATGTCCTTCTTGCCGCGCTTGCGGTCTTTCTTCTTGCCGATTTCCAGGTCGAACCAGGCGCCGTTCTTGTTGACGAACTTGGAGATGCGCTTGATCTCGGGGATTTCGCGCAGCAAACCTTCCACCTGCTGCGCCTTGTTGTTGGTGTACTCCAGCGACGAACCTATGGGCGTCTGGATGCGCACATTGGTGGAGCCGTTGTCATCCTCGGGCACGAATTCAGAGCCGATCAGCGGCGTCAGGAAGAAGCTGGCGACAAAGATGGCAAACACCCCGGCCAGTGTGGCCTTGCGCCAGTTCAGCGCCCACCGCAGCACGCGGTCGTAGAAAGCGTGCAGCCAGGTGATGAAGCGCTCCTGCGTGTCAAGCACCCACTTGATCGGCCCCCAGGTCATCCACTTGGACGGTCGGTCACGCCACAGGCTGGACAGCATCGGGTCCAGCGTGAACGACACGAACAGAGACACCAGCACCGACACCACCACGGTGATGCCGAACTGGTAGAAGAACTTGCCGATGATGCCGCCCATGAAGGCCACCGGCAGGAACACCGCCACGATGGTGAAGCTGGTGGCCATCACCGCCAGCCCGATTTCCTGCGTGGCCTCCAACGAGGCCTGCCGGTGGCTCTTGCCCATGGCGACGTGGCGCACGATGTTCTCGCGCACCACGATGGCATCGTCGATCAGGATGCCGATGGACAAGGACAGCGCCAGCAGCGTGATGAAGTTCAGCGTGAAGCCGAAGGCATACAGCGCAATGAAGGCGGCGAACACCGAGATCGGCAGCGTCAGGCCGGTGATCACCGTGGAACGCCAGGAATGCAGGAACAGGAACACGATCAGGATGGTCAGCAGCGCGCCTTCCAGGATGGTGTGCTTGACGTTGTCCACCCCGTCCTTGATGAACTCCGAGCCGTCCTCGGTGATGTTCAGGCGGATGTCCGGCGGCAGGCCCTTCTTGATCTCGGTGACCTGCTTGCGTATGGCTTCGGCCATCTCGATGGTGTTGGCGCCGTGCGTCTTGCGCACCTGCAGCGAGATCACGCGTTTGCCGTTTTCGGTGGCGATCGAGGTTTCCTCGCGCTGGGCGTCCTGGATGCTGGCCACCTGGCCCAGCTTCACCGGCACCGTGTTGGTGCCGGTGCCGGTGCGCCCGACGATGATGTTCTCGAAGTTTTCCACCGTCTTGAGCTTGGCCATCACCCGCACCAGCTTCTCGCTGGTGGGGGAGGCCAGCGCGCCAGCCGGGGCGTCCTGGTTTTCCATCTGGATGGCGGCCACCACCGTGTCCACGCCAATGCCAAAGGCAGCCAGCTTCTCCGGGTTCAGCAGGATGGACATTTCCCGCTCCACCGCGCCGTTGACCTCGATGTTGCCCACGCCGGGCGCGCCCTGCAGGCGCTTGACCACCAGGCGCTGCCCCAGGTCGGACAGTTCGCGCAGCGAGCGCGAATCGGAGCCTATGGACATGTAGATCAGCGGCTGGTCGTTGTCGTTGTCGGCGCGCGTCACGGTGGGTTCGCCCACGTCCTTGTTGAAGTTGCGGCGTGCCTGCGCCACCTTGTCGCGCACGTCCTGCACGGCGGTCTTGATGTCCACGCTCAGCTCGAACTCGGCCACCACCCAGGACCAGCCTTCGCGCGAGGTGGAGCGCAGCACCTTGATGCCGCTGACGGTGTTGATGGCTTCTTCGATGGGGCGGGTGACGTCCTGCTCCACCGCCTTGGCCGATGCGCCGGGGTAGGGTGTGCCGATCACCGCCACGGGGATGGAGATGTCGGGCATCTGCTCCACCGGCAAGCGCAGGTAGGAAAACAGGCCCAACACCATGATGGCCAACATGACCATGGTGGCGAAAACCGGGTTGTTGATGCTGACGCGTGTGAACCACATGGCAGTGCTCCTTATTCTTGAGGGATGCCGGGTGGCTTAGCTGTCGGTCTTGGGGGTGTTGCTGGCGTTGGGTGCGGGTGACGAGGCGGCTGCCTGTGCCACCTTCAGCACGGCCTTGGCGCCTTGTTTCAGGCCGTCGGCTTTCACGGCCACCACCTGCGTGCCCGGGGCCAGGCCCTCCCGGATCTCCACGTAGTCAGAGTCCCCGTTCTTGCGGCCCAGGCTGACCGGCTTGCGGTCCAGTTGGCCATCTTTCAGGGTGTAGACAAAGGACTGGCCGCCTTCTTCACGCACCGCCTGGGCCGGCAGTGCGTTCACCGGCGCGGTGCCGGCGATCAATACTTTGCCGGCGGCGAACATGCCGCCCTTCAGCGCCAGATCGGCGTTGGGCAGCGTCACGAAGACCGAGATCGAGCGGGTGCCAGGCTCGGCCGCCGGGTTGATGCGGCCCACCTGGCCGTTGAAGGCGCGGCCGTCAAAGCCGTCCACCTTGAAGCTGATTTCCTGCCCCAGCTTGATCAGCGGGATCTCGGCCACCGGCACCTGGGTCTCGATCTCCATCTGGGCCAGGTCCACCACCTGCATCAGCGGGGTATCGGGCGACACCTTCTCGCCGGGGTTGATCATGCGCTTGGCCACGATGCCAGCAAACGGCGCGCGCACTTGGGTGTCTTCCAGCGCGCGCTTGGCGATGTCCAGCTGCGCCTGGGTGTTGTTGACGTTGGCCTGGGCCACGTCGACGGCGTTCTGCGTGGTGTCCACCGCGTTTTGCGAGATGAAGTTCTTGGCCAGCAACTGGGCGTTGGTGTCCTGGTTTTTGTTGGCCAGCGACAGCCTGGCCTTGGCCTCGGCCAACGCGGCCTGGGCCGAGTCGACCCGCGCCTTCAGGTCGCGCGTGTCCAGCACCAGCAGCAACTGGCCAGCCTTGACATGCTCGCCTTCCTTCACCTGCACGCTGGCCACTTCGGCTGCCTGCTTGGATTTGACGGTGGCAAACAACACCGGGCGCATGCTGCCCGAGACCGGGATCACCTTGCCAATCTGGCGCGCTTCCAGCCGCGCCATGTCGTTGGCGCTGAACTCGAACACCTTTTCAGCGGTTGGTTTCTTGCCGTCGTCCTTTTTGGCCGCCGAGGCACGCCAGGCCACCAGCGAGCCGGCCACGGCGGCCAGCACCACCACGGAGGCGGTGGCCTTGACCCAGGTGCGGCGTTTGGGGCGGGTGGTGGTGGCGGCGGTAGAAGAAACCTGTTCGGAATGGCTTGTGGAGGACATGGTCAGTTTCTTGTGAAAATGTGTAAGTGACGGCGGAGAATGGGGCTTATGCTGACAAAGTTCCAGCGTGATGCGATGAATTGCGGATTTTGGGCGCTGACTGGTGGATACAGGCGGCTGCCGGCTGGCCCATTTTCCCTGCTGAAAAGAGGAAGAGGATGACAGTACAGCGTCAGGATCACGGGAGGGTGGCCGGCGATCATGCCGTGCGCTCGCTGCGGGAGTCGTTGCGCCAAGCCAACGCTCATCTGCAGGCGGTGCCGGATGGTGCCGATGCCGCTCAGACCCTGGCCATGCTGGCCGCCGTGTTTGTCCAGAGCCCCTTGCCGGTCAGCCTGACGCGGGCGGTCGACGGCCACTATGTTGAAGTGAACGACGAATGGGTTCGCCTGCTGGGCTTCACGCGCGAAGAGGCGCTGGGCCGTTCCGCCGTTGAACTGGGCATTTGGCCCAGTCAGGGCGACCGCGCCGAGTTGCTGGCACCGCTGCGACAGCAGGGCCGGCTGCGCAACGTGGAGATGGGGTTTGCCGCCAAGGATGGCCGGCAATTGCGGGCCCTGCTGTCAGGTTGGGCCCAGACTATCTCTGGCGAGGTGTATTACCTTGTCTTCCTGACGGATCTGACCGCCACGCACGCTGCGCAGAGCGCCTTGCAGGCCAGCCAGGCCTCCCTGCAGCAACTCAACGAGCAGTTGAACCACCAGCTGACGCTGTACGACCTGACCGAGCGGCTGGCCAAGGTGGGCCACTGGATAGGCACCGCCGACGGCGGCTTTTCGCACTGGTCGCCCAGCATGTATGCGCTGGCCGGGTTGCCTGTGGGCACCGTCACCAGCCGCGAGCAGGCCCGTGCCGGCATCGTGGACGAGGACAAGGAGTTGTTCAACCAGGCGCGCCAGCGCATGGATGGCCAGGAAATCGAGTACCGCTTCAACCATGTGGACGGCGGCGTGCGCTGGGTGCGCTCGCGCCTGGCGCGTCAATACAGCCAGGACGGCCAGGTGCAGTTTGATTTTGGCGTGGTGCACGACATCACCGCCGAGCACCAGGTCCGCCAGGCGCTGCAGGAGCAGCTGGATTTTCTCAACAAGATCACCGGCAAGGTGCCGGGCATGCTGTTCCAGTACCAGCGCAACACCGCCGGCCATGCCTGGTATGCCTTTGCCAGCGAGGGCATACGGGAGCTGTTCCGGGTCACGCCGGCGCAGGCGCGCGAGAGCGCCGCCTGTGTGTTCGCCGCCATCCACCCCGACGACCTCGCCAGCGTGGAACGCTCGCTGCTGAACGCCGGGCGCGGCTCCAACCAGTGGGCGCAGGAATTCCGGGTGGCGTTTGACGATGGCAGCCAGCGCTTCCTGTTCGGCAACGCGCTGGTGTACCAGGAGGCCGATGGCAGCATCGTCTCTTACGGCTCCATCACCGACATCACCGAGCGCAAGCAGGCCCTGGCCCGGCTGCAAGAGAGCGAGGCGCGCTTTCGCAGCCTGACCGAGCTGTCGTCCGACTGGTATTGGGAGCAGGACGAGCACTACCGTTTTGTGCGCTTCGAGGGCACGCACGGCGACCTGGACGGCCCGGCCGACACCGACCTGGGCCGGATGCGCTGGGAAATCCCTGCGCCCAACATGACCGAGCAGGACTGGCGAGCGCACAAGGCCATATTGGAAGCGCGCCAGCCGTTTCGCGACTTCGAGTTGCAGCGCGCCGCCGCCGATGGCGAGCCGACCTGGTTCCTGATCAGCGGTGTGCCGGTGTTCGACGCCCAGGGCAGTTTCCGCGGCTATCGCGGCACCGGGCGCGACATCACCGAGCGCAAGCGCGCCGAGGCCAAGATACA
This sequence comes from Hylemonella sp. P2_B10, assembly GCF_056404875.1. NCBI lineage: Bacteria > Pseudomonadati > Pseudomonadota > Betaproteobacteria > Burkholderiales > Comamonadaceae > Hylemonella > Hylemonella sp. P2_B10. The sequence continues at coordinate 525,794 of NZ_JBFUDE010000002.1, read as the reverse complement.
GCATCTGGCGTTTTTTGACGTGCTGACCGGCCTGCCCAACCGGCGCATGCTGCTGGACCGGCTGCAGACCGCACTGGCCGCCAGCGGGCGCTACCAGCAGCGCGGCGCGCTGCTGTTCATCGACCTGGACAACTTCAAGGACCTGAACGACACGCAGGGCCATGACGTGGGCGACCAACTGCTGCAGCAGGTGGCGCAGCGCCTGTCGGGCTGCGTGCGCGAAATCGACACCGTGGCCCGGCTGGGCGGTGACGAGTTCGTGGTCATGTTGGAGGAGCTGGACGTCGCCGTGGAAGGGGCGGCGGCCCAGGCCGAGGCGGTGGGCAAGAAGATACTCTCGGCGCTGAACCAGCCCTATTACTTCGCCGGCGGCGAGCACCACAGCACGCCCAGCATGGGGGTGACGCTGTTCTACGCCCAGCAGGAGAGTGTGGACGAGCTGCTCAAGCGCGCCGACCTGGCCATGTACCAGGCCAAGTCCGCCGGGCGCAACACGCTGCGCTTCTTTGACCCCCGCATGCAGGCGGCCGTGAGTGCGCGAGCCGCGCTGGAGAGTGATTTGCGCCAGGGCCTGCAGCGCCAGGAGTTGCTGCTGTATTACCAGCCGGTGGTCAACGAGGCCTTGCGCATCACCGGCTTCGAGGGGCTGGTGCGCTGGCGGCACCCCCAGCGCGGCATGGTGATGCCGGGCGAGTTCATCCCGTTGGCCGAACAGACCGGGTTGATCTTGCCGATGGGCCAATGGGTGATGGAGCAGGCCCTGCGCCAGCTGGTGCAGTGGAACGGCGACCCCCGCACCCGTGCGCTGACCGTGGCCGTCAACGTCAGCGCCCGCCAGTTCCGCCACCCCGACTTCGCTTCGCAAGTGCTGGAGCTGCTCAAGCGCACCGGCGCGAACCCCTACCGGCTGAAGCTCGAGCTGACCGAAAGCCTGCTGCTGGTGGACGTGCAGGACGCCATCAACAAGATGACCGAGTTGCGCTCCATAGGCGTCAGCTTCTCGCTGGACGACTTCGGCACCGGCTATTCCTCGCTGTCTTACCTGAAGCGCTTGCCGCTGGACCAGCTGAAGATTGACCAGTCCTTTGTGCGCGACATCCTCACCGATCCCAATGACGCTGCCATCGCCCGCACCGTGCTGGCACTGGCCAGCAGCCTGGACCTGGCGGTGGTGGCCGAGGGTGTGGAATCCGAGGGGCAGCGGGACTTCCTGGTGCGCAACGGCTGCAAAGCCTTCCAGGGCTACCTGTTCGGACGTCCAGCCCCGATAGAGGACTTCTCTGCCCGCCTGTTGGGCGATTGAGTTGCTTGGGCCCACGGGCCAGCGGCATCGCCTATGCTGTCAGAGCCCCCCTTTTGGGGGATGGCCATACACAGGTGTTGGTGGTAAATTTTTGGGCACAGTGGCGGGTGGGGGAGAGGGAAGCAAGCAAAACAGCGAGGCCGGTGCACGGTCCTTGGGCAAGTTTGTGCTGAAAAACACCAGCTTTTCGGGGCCTAGCGCGCATCGGTGCGCGCTACGCTAGCGTGGCTTGCAGTCTGCCCGCCCATCGCACGGTGTGGCAGGACGCAGGCGTTGTTTGATGGCACAGGCTGAAGTGATTGCTATGCATCCCGTCTTGCTTTTGGTTGAAAGTGATCTGCCCTGCGCCACCGCGGTTGTGCAGGCCTTCGCCTCCAAGGCGCCGGCCTGGCAACTGGAGGTGGCGGGTACGGTGGTGCGCGCGCGCCAATTGCTGGCTGAGCACAGCGTCACCGCCTGCATCATCAATTACGAACTCGCCGATGGCATTGCCTTCGACCTGTGGGACGCGGTGGCAGGCCTGCCCAACATTCTGTGCGTCAACCCTGGCCAGGAGGCGCGTGCCGCGCGCGCGCTGAAGATAGGTTTTCGCGACTACGTGGTGAAGGATGCCGAGCTGGGCCATGTGGCCATGCTGCCTGGTCTGCTGGAGCGCGTGGCGGCCAAGGACCGCGAGGCCCGGCGGCTGCGCGATGCCGCGGTGCGGCTGGAGCTGGCGCTGCGCGGCGCCGACCTGGGCTTTTGGGACTACAGCCTGGTCACCGGTGAGACCCACATCAATGAGCGTTGGGCCAGCATGCTGGGCCTTGACGTGAAGGAGGCGCCCACCACGCTGACGGCCTTCCACGCGCTGGTGCACCTCGAGGACGTGGCCCGGTTGACCGAGGCCCACCAGGCCCATGTGGAGGGCCACCTGCCGGTGTTTGCCTGCGAGTTCCGCATGCGCCACCGGGCCGGGCATTGGGTCTGGGTGTACAGCCACGGCAAGGTGATGGAGCGCGACGACCAGGGCACGCCACTGCGCATGCTGGGTACGCACATGGACATCACCGAGCGCAAGTTCTCCGAACTGGCCTTGCGCGACAGCGAGGCGCGCTTTCGCAGCCTGACGGATCTGTCCTCCGACTGGTATTGGGAGCAGGATGCGGAGTTCCGCTTCGTGCGCTTTGAGGGCTTCAAGCCTGAAAAGGCCGGAAAGAGCCAGCAAACCAGCCTGGGCACCAAGCGCTGGGACTGGGGCGCCACCAACCTGAGCGAGGCCGATTGGGCCGCGCACCGCAAGATTCTGGACGCGCGCCAGCCTTTCCATGATTTCGAGCTGTGCCGCCTGGACGCCAGTGGTGAGCCCTACTGGATCACGCTCAGCGGCACGCCGATGTTCGACGACGAGGGGCGCTTTGCCGGCTACCGTGGCATAGGCAAGGACGTCACCGTGCGCAAGCAGGCGCAGATGCAAAGCCTGGCCTACAACAACCAGCTCAGCGCCATCCTGCAGGCCATTCCGGACTTGCTGATGGAGCTGGACCTGGAAGGCGTGGTGCATGAGTGCCACGCACACCGGGCCGAGGATTTGCTTTTCTTGCCACAACAGGCGGTGGGCCGCTCGGTGACGGAGCTGCTGTCGAATCAGGCCGGCGAGGTGGTGCTGCAGGCGCTGGACGAAGCTGCCGCCCAGGGCTATTCCGCCGGCCGGCAGTACGCGTTGGCGCTGCCCCAGGGCACCACCTGGTACGAGCTGTCGGTGTCCAAGAAATCTTACACACCCGAGCAAGGCATGCGTTTCATCGTGCTGGCGCGCGACATCAGCCAGCGGGTGCTGGCCAACCAGGCGATGCGGGACATCAGCGAGCGCTTCGACCTGGCCGTGCGCGGCTCCAGCGACGGCATCTGGGATTGGGACCTGCTGAAGGACGAAGCCCACCTGTCCGAACGCTGGTATGAACTGTTGGGTTATGGCCAGGGTGACGAGCGGCCGGACTGGAAGCAGTGGCTGGATTGGCTGCACCCCGAGGACCGGCTGCCCGTTCAGGAAGCCTTGCAGCGCCACTTGGCGCATCGCGAAGTGTTTGCCGTCGAAATGCGTCTGCGTGGCAAGAATGGGACCTACGGCTGGTTCTTGTCACGCGGCCAGGCGGTATGGGACGCAAATGGCAAGCCGGTGCGCATGGCCGGCTCGCTGACCGATATCCACTCGCGCATCGCCGCCGAGCGCGCGCTGCGCGAGTCCGAGGCCTTCAACCGCGACGTCATCAACTCCTTCAAGGAGCATGTGGCGGTGCTGGACGCCGAAGGCACGGTGGTGTCCGTCAACCTGGCCTGGCGCCAGTGGGCCTCGGGCAATCCGGCGTTGAGCGGCAACCGCGACTTCGTCGGCAAGAACTATCTGGCGTTGTGCGGCCAGGGCACGGTGTATTCCAACGAGGCCGATGGCGACGCCGCCCTGGCCGGCATACAGGCGGTGATGAGCGGCGGCAAGCCCAGCTTCTCGATGGAGTATGTGGTCGACTACCCGCACGACAAGGGCTGGTTCGAGCTCAACGTGGTGCCGCTGAAGAGCTCCAACCGGGGCGTGCTGGTGATCCACCAAGACATCACCCAGCGCAAGCACGACCAGCAGGAAATCCACCGCCTGGCCTTCCACGACGCACTCACCGGCCTGCCCAACCGGCGCTTGCTGGTGGAGCGGCTGCGCCATGCACTGCTGGGCAGCGAGCGGCGCAAGCAATATGGCGCCATCTTCTTCCTTGATCTGGACCGCTTCAAGCTGCTCAACGACACCCGTGGCCACGAAATGGGCGACCAGTTGCTGAAGCAGGCCGCCGAACGCCTGAGCGCCTGCGTGCGCGAGGTCGACACCGTGGCCCGGCTGGGCGGTGACGAGTTTGTGGTGATGCTGGAAAACCTGGGCGAGGTGGGCAGCTGGGCCCATTCGCAGGCGCGCAAGGTGGGCGAGAAGATCTGCGCGTCGCTGAACCAGCCTTACGAGCTGCCCGGCGGCTTCACACACCTGAGCTCGGCCAGCGTGGGCTTCACCACGTTCCTGGGGCAGTCCCGTACGGTGGAGGAGGTGCTGAAACAGGCCGACACCGCCATGTACGAGGCCAAGGCGTCAGGCCGAAACACCATCTGCCATTTCGGCGAGCACGACGACCTGTTTGGCGGCCAGGCCGCAGAGCAATAAGGCCTTGCCGGCTTATTCGCCTGCTGCCGGATCGGCTGCTTTGTCGGCCGCCGCTTTCACCGCTTTCTTGGCTTCAGCCGCCTGCGCTTTGGCTTCCGCCCCGGCAAACTTGCTGTATTTGCCCAGAATGGACACCAACTGGCCGTAGATGCGCGGGTTGCCGGCCACGCATTCCTTTTGCTCCAGGAAGTCGGCGTCGCCGGTGAAGTTGCCCACCAGGCCACCGGCCTCGGTCACCAGCAGTGCGCCGGCCGCCACGTCCCATGGGTTCAGGCCGGTTTCGAAGAAGCCATCGGTGAAGCCGGCCGCCACATAGGCCAGGTCCAACGCGGCGGCGCCGGGACGGCGCAGGCCGGCGGTGCGCTGCATCACGTCGCCCATCATGGCCAGGTAGGCGTGGAAGTCGTCACCCTTGCGGAATGGGAAACCGGTGGAAACCAGGCATTCCTTCAACTGCGTGCGCTTGGAGACGCGCAAGCGGCGGTCGTTCATGTAGGCGCCGCGGCCCTTGGTGGCGGTGAACAGGTCGTTGCGGCTGGGGTCGTAGATGACGGCCTGCTCCAGCTTGCCCTTGAACGACAGCGCAATGCTGACGCAGTAGACCGGGAAGCCGTGGATGAAGTTGGTGGTGCCATCCAGCGGGTCGATGATCCAGACAAAGTCTGAATCCTTGGCGCCGTGTTCCCGGCCCGATTCTTCGGCCAGGATGCCGTGGCCCGGGTAGGCGGTCAACAGGGTTTCGATGATGGCTTGCTCTGCCGCATGGTCCACCTCGGTGACAAAGTCGTTTACCTGCTTTTGCGAGATCCGCACCGATTCCACGTCCAGCGCTGCGCGGTTGATGATGGCGCCAGCGGCGCGGGCGGCCTTGACGGCCACATTGAGCATGGGATGCAGGGTGGAGGAGGACATGGGCAAAGCAGGCAGATTGTGAGGATGGAGCGGCGGTCCCGGCGCCAAATGCTTGGCTGGCCAGGCGGACCCGGACGCGATGGCGCGGGCGCAGGCCTCTATTTTCCCACGAAATGGGCGCTGTCGAACCGAGAGGGCCGTCTAAGGTTTTTGGGCCGCCCTCGGTAAGCTGACACGGATGGGGCTGAGGCTGTCTAGATAGGTCACTACAGCCAGGTCATCCTTGCTGTAGGCATCCGCCGGCCCTGCGGTCAGGACATGGTCGGTTGCATGCAGGGGCACTACCGCTGCGCGTGGCATTGGGGACGCCCGCTCGGCGAGGTAGTTCCTGGCAAACAGGGAGCGATTGCGATGGCCGAACAGGATGACACGCGTGGCGACTTTGGGCGTGAAATTCAGGCCGGAGCAGGAAATATCGGTTGGCCACCAAAGCAATTCAACTGGCTGGCCATCGGACTTGAAGAACCGCCGCACATGCAAGCGGACAAGTACATATTTTTCGCTGCGAGTGACGGCGTCGATCTCCGCCTCGAAGACCAACTCAGCATTGGCAAAATCACGCCGCAAGAAGTATTCTTGGCGCTGTTCGCTGGAAAGGCTTTGCCAGTTATCCGGGTAGATTCCGCCAAGCAGGCAGGCCCGCGCGCCTCCGTTGCTGAGCAGTGCCGCCAAGAACGCGATCGCCGCCACGCGGCCTCGCCAGTCAGTCATCACCATGCCTCCATCTGGCCCTGCAGCCAAGATCCCTGCAGGTCAAGCGACAATCTTACCCATGCGAACCCGTTTTGTGCTCATCAACACCAGCCACGCCGGCAATGTGGGCGCCACCGCCCGCGCCATGAAGGTGATGGGCTTTGACGACCTGGTGCTGGTGGCGCCACGCTGGGCCAATGTGTTGCGGCGCGAGGAAACCATCCAACGTGCCAGCGGCGCCCTGGACGTGCTGGAAAAGTGCCGCATCGTGGCCACGCTGGACGAGGCGCTGGACGGCATGACCCATCTGTGCGCCACGGCGATGACGCCGCGCGACTTTGGTCCGCCCACGCGCACGCCGCGGGAGCATTTCCAGGCCATCCTTCAGGGCGAGGCGGGCGATACGCTGAAGGCCGAGGGCGGTGTGGCCTTCCTGTTCGGTTCCGAGCGCTTCGGCATGGCCAATGAGGACGTGTACCGGTGCCATGCCTGCCTGAGCATCCCCACCAACCCCAAGTTCGGCTCGCTGAACATTGGTGCGGCGGTGCAGGTGGTCGCCTACGACTGGCGCCAGGCGCTGGGCGGGTTCGAGCCGGAAGCAGACGCGGCTCCCATGGTCGCCAACACCGCTGCCAGCGGCCAGCCAGCGGACGCCCGCCAGGTGGCCGGCATGCTGGCGCATTGGGAAGAGGCGCTGGTGGCCATAGGCTTTCTGGATCCGGCTGCGCCCAAGAAGCTGATGCCACGGCTCAACCAGCTTTTCAACCGCAGCGCACTGACGCAGGAAGAAATCCACATCCTGCGCGGTGTTGCCAAGACCATGCTGGAAGCGGCCGAGCGCGGCAAACGCTAGACTGTAGGCCATGTTTGCCCACCTCCGCTCCGACATCCAGTGCATTCTGGACCGCGACCCCGCGGCCCGCAGCGCCTGGGAGGTGCTGACCTGTTACCCGGGTTTGCATGCGTTGGTGTTGCACCGTCGTGCCTATTGGTGCTGGAACCACGGCTTGAAGTGGCTGGGCCGCTTTGTGTCGAATTTCAGCCGCTGGGTCACCGGCATCGAGATCCACCCCGGCGCCAAGATCGGTGAGCGGGTGTTTTTCGACCACGCCATGGGCGTGGTGGTGGGCGAAACGGCCGAGATCGGCGACGGTTGCACCATCTACCAGGGCGTGACGCTGGGCGGCACGTCGCTGTACAAGGGTTCCAAGCGCCATCCCACCTTGGGCAAGGATGTGGTGGTGAGCGCAGGCGCCAAGGTGTTGGGCGGGTTCACGGTGGGCGACGGTGCGCGCATCGGCGCCAATGCGGTGGTGATCAAGCCGGTGCCTGCCGGGGCCACGGCAGTGGGCATCCCGGCGCGCATCATCGAGGCGAAGGCGGATGCAGCGCGCGAGGAGGCTGCGTCCAAGATGGGCTTCTCAGCCTACGGCGTGACCCAGCAAGACGACCCGCTCAGCCAGGCGATGCGCGGCCTGATCGACAGCGCCTCGGCGCAAGACCACCAGATCGCGCTGCTGTGGCACGCCATCGAAACCCTGTCGGCCCACCGAAACGTGGCCACCAAGGACTGCGTGCCGCAGGACGCCGCCTTGAGCGAATGCTTCGAAGCTGAGAAGATCACGCAGTTGATCGGCAAGTAGCCGTCGCGCGCTGCCTCGGCTTGTGCTCTGCCGACGCCGCTGGTGCGCGTGACTCCGCGAATGTCCCCCGGGCCTGCGGCCCTCCTCCTTGATTTCGCTCCGCCACGCGCCCCAGCGACATCGGGTTAATTGGCGCATATGACGTCGGAATGCCGGAATACCGCACGCGAGCCAGGTTCTCAGGATCAGGACGTCATGGCACTCTGCGTAGCGGCATCAAGGAGGAGGGCCGAAGGCCCGGGGGACAGCCGCGGAACTGAGCGCCGTGGTGGCCTGATCCCAGCCAGCCATTGCGGCCAGGCGGTGTTATGTCGGCTTGCGCACGGCAGATTTCGGCCGAAAGGCCTTGCACACCGCGTCGTCGGTTTCCAGGTACGGCCCGCCGATCAGGTCGATGCAATAGGGCACAGCGGCGAAGATGCCTGGGACCACGGATTCGTTGGCGGGGCCTTTGACGCCTTCCAGCGTCTCCTGGATGGCCTTGGGCTGGCCCGGCAGGTTGATGATCAGGCAATTGCCGCGTATCACCGCCACCTGGCGCGACAGCAGTGCGGTGGGCACGAAGTGCAGGCTGATCTGGCGCATCTGCTCGCCAAAGCCGGGCATTTCCTTGTGCGCCACTGCCATCGTGGCCTCGGGCGTGACGTCGCGGGCGGCCGGGCCGGTGCCGCCGGTGGTCAGCACCAGCGCGCAGCCGGCGTCCACCAGCTCGATCAGTGCGGCGCTGATGGCCTCTGTTTCGTCGGGAATCAGCCGGGGTTCGAAGCTGATGGGGTTCTTCAGCGCCCGGCCCAGCCAGTCCCGCAACGCCGGCAGGCCTTTGTCTTCGTACTGGCCGCTGGAGGCGCGGTCGCTGATCGACACGATGCCGATCTTGACCGGGTCGTGGGTGGCGGTTGTGCTGTCGCTGCTCATGGCGTGTCCTCCGCAGGCGTGGCTTGGCTGTCATCGCCATCGTCGCCCGGCTGCGCGAGCTGGGCGCGCACCAGTTGGAAAATCTCGCGGTAGGCGCGGCCGTGGCGGGGTGCCGCGCCGGCTTTTTCCGGCTTGGCGTCCTTGCGTGCCTGGCGCACCAGCGCGCGCAACTGCTGGCTGTCGGTGTCCGGGGCCAGGCGCAGCCATTCACCCACGGCATCGTCGTCGGCGATCAGGCGAGCGCGCCAGCCTTCCGCCTGGTGCAGCAGCATGGCCTCGCGGGCCGGGCCGGACTGCTGCTCCGCCAAGGCGGCGCGCACCGCCGCAATCTGGTCCTCGTCCAGCAGGCGCATCAGCTTGCCGATGAACTGCATCTGGCGCCGTTTGCCCTCGAAGTTGGTGATGCGTTTGGCCTCGGCCAGAGCCTCCATCAGCTTGTCGGACAGGGCCAGGCCCGCCAGCAGGTCGGCCCGCAGCGTCAGCAGGCTTTCGCCCAGGGTCTGGATCTCTTCGCTTTCGCGTTTCAGCTCGGTGCGGCTGGGCGCGTCGCCGCCCTTGAGCTCGCGTTTGAGCTCCAGGTCCAGCTCGCTGCCCTCGGCGACGAACTGGCCGCGCACGAAATAGCCTTTTTTAGGTTTGCGTGACATGAGCCAAGTATCATAGCTGCCGCCACTACCATCCCCAAATGAAGCAAGATTCCTCCACAGCCGCCGCAGCCGGCTTCAGCTACAGCCGTGCATTTTTCGCCAACCTGGTCGACACCGCCCTGGGCCACGCCAAACGGCTGGGCGCCACCGCTGCCGGTGCCGAAGCCTCCGAGGGCTGCGGCCTGAGCGTCTCCGTGCGCAAGGGTGAGCTGGAAAACGTGGAGCGCAACCGCGACAAGTCGCTGGGCGTGACCGTCTACATGGGCAACCGCCGGGGCAACGCCAGCACGTCGGATTTTTCCGAAGCCGCCATTGCCCAGACGGTGCAGGCCGCCTACGACATTGCCCGCTTCACCGCCGAAGACCCGATGGCTGGCCTGCCGGACGCCGACGACATTGCCCTGGAGGCCGAGCAGCGCACCGACCTGGACCTGTTCCACCCCTGGGCCGTCAGCAGCGAGCAGGCCGCCAAGCTGGCCACCGAATGTGAAGCGGCGGCGCTGGGCGTCAGCAAGGACATCACCAACAGCGAAGGTGCCGGCGTGTCGGCCCAGCAGTCGCACTTTTTCAGCGCGCACACCAGCGGCTTTCGCGGTGGCTACGCCACCTCGCGCCATTCCATCTCGGTGTCACCCATCGCCGGCAAGGGCGACAACATGCAGCGCGACGCCTGGTACAGCTCCATGCGCAGCGCCGACGAGCTGGCGTCGGGCGAATCGGTGGGTCGCTATGCCGCCCAGCGCGCGCTGGCGCGCCTGGGCTCGCGCAAGATTTCCACCACCGAATGCCCGGTGCTGTTCGAGTCGCCCATGGCGGCTGGGCTGCTGGGCGGCTTTGTGCAAGCCGTCAGCGGCGGCGCGCTGTACCGGCGCAGCAGCTTCCTGCTGGACGCTTTAGGCAAGCAGGTCTTCCCCAAGCACATCGACATCGCCGAAGACCCGTTCGTCAAGCGCGGCAAGGGCAGTTCGCCGTTTGACGACGAGGGCGTGCGCGTGAAGGCACGCACGGTGGTGGAGGGCGGCAAGGTGCAGGGCTACTTCCTCAGCAGTTATTCGGCACGCAAGCTGGGGATGAAGACCACCGGCAATGCAGGCGGCTCGCACAACATGACGTTGACCTCACGCCTGACAAAACCTGGCGACGATCTGGATGAAATGCTGCGCAGGCTGGGCACCGGCCTGTTCGTCACCGAGATGATGGGCCAGGGCGTCAACTACGTCACCGGCGACTACTCGCGCGGTGCCAGCGGTTTTTGGGTGGAAAAAGGCCGCATCGCCTTCCCGGTGCACGAGATCACCATTGCCGGCAACATGCGCCAGATGTTCAAGGACATCGTGGCCATCGGTGCCGACACCTACAACTACGGCGCCAAGACGGTGGGCTCGGTGCTGGTGGCCAAGATGAAGGTCGCCGGCAGCTGAGCCGGTGCCGCTGACACACAGAGGATGCACAGCCGTGGATGACAAGCAACAGACATTTGCCCGCTTTGGCAGCGGCCAGGCGGTGCAGCGCATCGAGGACGAAGGCCTGCTCAAGGGCCTGGGCCGCTACACCGACGACTTCCAGCCGCAGGGTTTGACGCACCTGTGCTTCGTGCGCTCGCCGTACCCGCATGCGCGCATCGTGTCGGTGGACGCCTCCGGCGCGCAGGGCATGCCCGGCGTGCTGGGTGTGTTCAGCGGCGCCGACCTGGTGGCCGACGGCGTCAAGCCCATGGCGGGCAACGCCGGTTTCAAGCGTGCCGATGGCGTGGCCGCGTCGCCGCCGCGCCATGTGCTGGCGCACGAGCGTGTGCGCTTTGTCGGCGAAGCGGTGGTGGCCGTGGTGGCCGAGACGCTGGCGCAGGCGCGCGACGCCGCCGAGGCGGTGTTGGTGGATTTTGAGGAACTGCCCATGGTGGTGCGCCAGGACCTCGCCGTGGCGCCCGGTGCACCTGCGCTGTGTGACGAGGCCCCCGACAACGTGGCCGGCGAGATGCGCCATGGGGATGCAGCCGCTTGCGACGCCGCCTTTGCCCAGGCCAAGCATGTGGTGAAGCTGCAGGTGGTCAACCAGCGGCTGGCCGCGCTGACCTTGGAGCCGCGCTCGGTGCTGGGCTACCTGGACCCGGCCGACGGCCGCCTCACCCTGCAGATGAGCACCCAAATGCCTTCCGGCGTGCGCGACACGCTGATGCAGACCATGGACCTGCCGCGCGAGCAACTGCGCGTGCTGGTCAGCGACGTGGGCGGTGGTTTCGGCATGAAGACCGGCGCCTACCCGGAAGACGTGGTGGTGGCCTGGGCCACCCGCCGACTGGGCCGACCGGTCAAGTGGGTGGCCGACCGCAGCGAAGAGTTTCTCGCCTCCCACCATGGGCGCGACCTGCACACCCAGGCCGAGCTGGCGCTGGCCGCCGACGGCAAGCTGCTGGGCCTGCGCCTGCACTCGCTGGCCAATGTGGGGGCGTACGCCACCGGCGCCGGTGTTGCCATTCAGGTGCTGATAGGGCCCTGGGTGCAGACCAGCGTCTACGACCTGCAGACCATAGACTTTCACATCAAGGCTGTGCTGACCAACACCGCGCCCACCGGCCCCTACCGGGGTGCCGGCCGGCCCGAGGCCATCTTCACCATGGAGCGGCTGATGGACGAGGCAGCGCGTCAGATCGGCATGGACCGCATCGCGCTGCGCCGGCGCAACTTCATCCGCCCCGAGCAGATGCCCTACAAGAACCCCATGGGCCAGACCTATGACAGCGGTAGCTTTGAGACCGTGATGGACCAGGCGTTGCAGTTGGCTGACTGGAATGGCTTCGCCGCCCGGGCCGAGGCATCAAAGCAGCGCGGCCTGCTGCGCGGCCAGGGCATCGCCACCTTCCTGGAATGGACCGGCGGCAATGTGTTCAAGGAGCGCGTCACTGTCACGGTGTTGGGCGATGGCGGCATCGAGGTGTATTCGGCTGTCAACGCCATGGGCCAGGGCATTGCCACCACGCTGGCGCAACTGGTGGTGGACGTGTTCCAGGTGCCTATAGACAAGGTGCGCGTGGTGCTGGGCGACACGGACCGGGGCGACGGCTTTGGCAGTGCCGGCTCGCGTTCGCTGTTCACCGGTGGCTCGGCGCTGCGTGTGGGTGCGGAGAAAGCCATGGACGAGGCGCGCCAGCTCGCGGCCGCCAGGCTGGAAGTGGCGCCGCAGGATCTGGACTACCAGGGCGGCGAATTCAGCGTCAAGGGCACTGACCTGCGGCTGGACCTGTTCACGCTGGCCGGCGCGCAAGCCGGTGGCCGCATCCATGTGGACTCCACCAGCCAGGTGGCCGGCCCGTCGTGGCCCAATGGCTGCCACACCTGCGAGGTGGAGCTGGACCCGCAGACCGGGGACGTGAAGGTGGTGGCCTATGCATCGGTCAATGATGTGGGGCGCGTGGTCAACCCGCTGATCGTGCGTGGCCAGCTGGATGGCGGCGCCGTGCAGGGCCTGGGCCAGGCGCTGGGCGAGAACCTGCTGTACGACGCCGACAGCGGCCAGCTGGTGGCCGGCAGCCTGATGGACTATGCCGCGCCGCGCGCCGACATCTCGCCCGATTTCAAGACCGAGATGGACCAGTCCATTCCCTGCAAGAACAACCCGCTGGGCGTCAAGGGCGTGGGCGAGCTGGGCACCATAGGCGCCACGCCCACGCTGGTGAACGCCGTGGCCGATGCGCTGGCGCGCGCTGGCCATGGCGCGCTGGCACCGGCTTTACAGATGCCGCTGAGCCCGCACCGGGTATGGCAATTGCTTCACCCGGCGTGATGATGTTGAAAATCACCTGGAAAGTCGTGGGCTGATGGGGTGCCGCAGTCTGCTGGCGCTGGCCTGGCTTGCGCTTTTCAGCACCGCCGCCCTGGCGGCAGAAGAACCCCCGGTCAGCATCTGTGCCGACGCCGACCCACCGCCGGCCATTTACTGGGCGCGCGACGCCACGGGCAAGAAGACGCGCGAACTGGTGGGCTTTGAGGTGGACCTGATGCGCGCCGCCTTTGCCAAGCTGGGCCGGGGCGTCGAGTTCACCGGTGACCTGCCATGGAAGCGCTGCCTGCTGATGGTGGAGCAGGGCCGCTTTGATTACGCCATGGGTGCCTACCATGACGAGGACCGGGCCAAGCGCTTTGCCTATTCCGTGCACTACCACTCGCTGACGCCGCAGGTGTTCACCCGCCGGGCCAATCCGCCTGCCATCAAGCAGCTCGCTGACCTGCGCCGCTACCGCGGCTGCGGCATGATGGGTGCCAGCTACGCCCATTACGGGCTGGATGGCGCCACGATGGACCAGGGCAAGACCTATGAGCAGTTGGTGCAAAAGCTCAAGTTCAAGCGTTGCGACTTCTTTGTCGAGGAGCTGGAGGTGTTCCTGGGCTACAAGCTGCTGGGCACCGATTACCTGGCCGACCCGGAGTTGCAACACTTCGGCCTGCCCAACGTGAAGGCACCCGCCACGCACGTGGTGGCGGCCAAGGGCAGCCGGGCCGCTGAGCTGGTCCCCAAGCTGAATGTGGCGCTGGAGGAGTTGATCAAGTCCGGCGCGGCGGCGGCGATGTGGAAGAAGCACGCCGGGGACATGCCCTACAAGCCCTAGCCGTCGGCTGACGCGGCCTGGGCTGGCTTGCTGCGGGCTTTGCGCGTATGCTTCCTGCGCGCCCGGGTTACTGTGGGCGTTCTCCCCACCGCAGGAGGCCCGCATGTCTGTCCCGCACCTTGTTCGCAGCAGCATCGCCGCGCTGACCTTGCTGTTGTTGTCCCTGGCCGCACAGGCCAGCATGTACAACATCAGGATCCCCGGTGCCTGGCCCGGTGGGCGCATCACCTGGTATTACAACCCTGTCAATCGACCGGCCAACCTGACGGACGATGAAGTCATCGCCGCTGTCAGCGCCGCTTTTGCGGCCTGGAAGCAGGTCTGCCAGGTGGAAGGGGTGTACGGCGGGTTGACCAGCACGCCCGTCACGCCCACACCCGGCAACCTGTTCGTGGTGGGGTACCTGGACTTCGGCGGTGGCCAGTTCCATGCCCGCGGCACGCACACCAGCAGCACCAGCAGTGGCAACTACCGGCCCTTCACCGGCGGCAGTATCCAGATCAACAGCGTCAACACCGAATTGCGAGGGTTGTTCGATGGCGTGCTGGGCAACAACATGATCAGCCTGTTCCAGCATGAGATCGGCCACGCGCTGGGCCTGGCGCACAGCGACGACCCCCGTTCCATCATGTTTGCCAACCCGTACAACACGGCGGCGTATGAGGCCACCCTGCAGGGGGACGACATCACCGCCTGCGCCAGCTTGTACGGCGGGCGCGGCCTGGTGACTCAGCCTGACCTGCGCAATGCGCCCATCACCTCGCCGCTGGCCGCCGCCATGCAGTCTTACGTGCATTCGACGCAACCCACCAGCGCGCAGCCGGCCAGCAGCGTGGCGCAGATCGACGCCGCCAGTGGTGCTTCGTACTACTTCTCTGCCTACTGGAAGAACCTGCCGCTGGGCACCGAGTTCTACCGCCGCTGGATCACGCCCCAGGGCAACTACTACCAGAACACCACCCGGTTCACCAGCAGTTCGGTCAATGGTTTCAACTACAGCAGTTACCCGGCCGACTACAGCTTTCGCTATGCCGGCAAATGGGCGCTGCAGGTGGTGGTGAATGGCCAGGTGGCAACCAATGTGCCGTTCGAAGTCACGCGTGGTGAACTGGAGCCCGTGGCGCCGTTCGAAATGGCCTTGCTGGGTGAGCGTGAGACCGCCAGTGGGCAGATCAAGTGGCGGGCTGCTCCCTATGGACGAGGCGGCACCACCAGCACCCAGGTGCTGGTGGTCAACGGCCAACCAGTGGGTACCCTGACCGCGCCCACGCAAGCGGGCAGCAACAGTGTGGCGCTGTGGCTGGAAAGCGATCGCCCGCGCTACAAGCTGGACCAGGACGACGGGCAGCCGGCCCACTCGTACGACGTGGTGCGGCAGCTCAGCTTCAGCACGGCGGCCTCCAATGGCGTCATCAGCGCCGCCGAGCCGGTGGTGGTGCTCAGCGGCAGCACGGCCGCGGCCGGCATCAGCGCCCAACTGAGCCTGCCTGCTGCGCGCGACTACAACATCTACGCCGTGATGTTGTGGAACGGCCAATTGCTGTTTCGCGGCCCCGGGGGTTGGACGACGCAGTTCGCCACGCCGCTGGTCAGCGCGCGCGGGCCGGCAGTGGCCAGCGTGGACCTGCTGCGCAATTTCGACATCCGGGCCTTGCCGGCTGGCCTGACCTTGTGGGTGGGCTGGGGCACGGACCTGCTCGACGTGCTCAACAGCGGGCAGTTTGCGCTGGTGCGGCAGTTCTGAAGAGGAGCGGCGGACGGGCGGGCAGGCAGGTTGCCCGTATCGCCCTGTGGACAGCGCGCCTCAGCGCGTCAGCAGCGCCCACAGCGTGGGCCCAGCCAGCGTGACCCAGGCGCCGCCCAGCAGCAGCAGCGTGATGAACACGGCGGCGCTGCCGCAGTCCTTGGCCTTGCCGGCCAACGCGTGGAAGTCGGGCGACGCCATGTCCACCACGGCTTCCAGGCCAGAGTTCAGCAGCTCGGCCACCAGCACCAGGGCCATCAATGCCAGCAGCAGCACGGTGTCCAGGCGCGGCAGGCCCAACCACAGTGTCAGCGGCGCCAGCAGCAATGCGGCCACCAGTTCCTGGCGGAAGGCGGCTTCGTCTCTCCAGGCGCTGCGAATGCCCTGCTCGGAGTACTGCGCCGCACGCCAGACGCGGGTGACGCTGAGCGCGGTGGTGGATTTCATCATCGTGGACATGGAGGTTCCTTCAGTCAATTCGCAAGCTCAATCAGCGCTGGGGAAGAGCGGTTCAGCGCGGCACCAACAGGCCGTAAACGCCTGGCTGTTGCGGCGCAGCGGGTTGGCCCGCATCTTGCGGCGCGTGCGATGCCAGCCGGCTGCTGAAGTGCGCGAGCCCCACGCTGAGCCAGACCGCGACGCTGAAATACAGCGACATCCACCCCACCTCGGTGTGCCAGTCGGCCCATTGGTGCGACACCGTCCAGCGGCTCGAGGCGTCCGCCAACCCCTGCGTGACGCTGAGGACGGTACGGCCCTGGTCCACGTCGTGCACCCAGCGCGCCCAGTACATGGGCACGTCGACCTGGAACATGTAGAGGGCGTAGGCCAGACCGGCCAGCGCGGCACCGGCCAACGCCGGGCGCAGGCCCGGGCGGCTGCGCGGGCCGGCATGCACAAAGCCGGCCACGGCCAGCAGCGCGCACAGGCCCCACAGCGATTCCTCGAACACATGGCCCAGGTTGGACGTGGTCAGCACGGCGTTCCACGAGCACACCTCGGCCAGCACGATCAGCGGCAGGATCAGCCTGCCCGCCCAGGCCGCCACCGTGCTGCCGCTGTCCTGCCCCAGCCAGCGCAGCAGCAGCGCCCATTGAGCGGCGAAGCACAGCTCGGCCACCGTGGCCACCGAGCGGCCGACGACGACACTTCCCAGCCACGAATCCACCATGGACAGGCGCGCGATGTCATACACCGGGAACACCGAGCGGTAGCCGCAACCCAGCACGTAGCCCGCCGACAGCAGCAGCTGCAGCCGCACCAGCGGCAACGTGGGGTGGCTGGCCAAGCCAGCGGCGCGCCGGCGCACCAGCGTGGCGGTGGCCAGCCAGGCCAGCACATTGGCCAGTGCCAGCGCGCACAGTAGCGACCACCACGCCTGGGTGGGGCTGGTGGCGGGCCAGTTGGCGGCCAGGTCCCAGGGGGTCAGGGGGAAGTCGTGGAGGGTCATGGCGGTTAAAACAATTTATACAGTTTATACAATATAAATCGTTTTAACTCGACTGACAAGACACCTGAGATTTGTCATGCGGACGTCATGAATCTGTCATGACGTTCATGCGGGGCTGGCGTCAGCCGGTCCGGTCAGCCGGCCGCACGTTCAGGTACAGCGGCTGCGGCGAGCGCACGCCGCGCAGGAGCTTCAGCAGGCAGTCCCGGGCGACGCGGCTCTCGTCCAGCGCCTGGTGCAGCGCATCCACCGACGTGATTTCCAGGCCGTCCAGCCCGACGATGACGTCGCCCTCGCGCACACCGGCCAGCGCCGCCGGGCTGCCGGCTTCCACCGATTGCACGCGCACGCCACTGGCCTGCTGCAGCCCGTGGGCCAGCACCACGCGGCGGTGCAGTTCCTGCGTCATGCCGCCCACGCCCAGGTGGCCGCGGCGCACGCGGCCGTGGCGCAGCAGCTGCGGGATGACCCAGCGCGCCACGTCGGCCGCCACGGCGAAGCACAACGCCTGCGCGCCGGCAATGATGGCGGTGTTGACGCCTATCACCTCGGCACGGGCGTTCAGCAGCGGGCCGCCAGAGTTGCCGGGGTTCAGCGCCGCGTCAGTCTGTATCACGTTGGGAATCAGCCGTCCGGTGCTGGCGCGCATGCTGCGCCCCAGCGCGCTGACGATGCCGGAGGTGACGGTGTGCTCAAACCCCATGGGGTTGCCGATGGCAATGGCGATCTCACCGCGTTTCAGCGTCGCTGCGCTGCCCAGTGCCACATGGCTGAGCGCGCCTTGCGACTGGCCGTCGATGTGCAGCACAGCCAGGTCGGTGTCGGGGTCATCGCCGACCCAGCGGGCGTCGTACTCGCGGCCATCGGCCAGCGAGATGGTCCAGTGCGCCTTGGGTGGCTGACCCCAGTCGCCCTTGCGGCCGGCGCGCACCACGTGCGAGTTGCTCAGCACATAGCCATCGGGGGTGAAGAGAAAGCCAGAGCCAGAACCGCCCCCGCGATCGACGCGGCCGCCGCCACCGCCGGCCAGCGTGCGCACTGCGGCCACGCTGCCGGCCGCCTGTTCCACCACGCCGCTAACGGTTTGCGAATACGCGTCCAGCAATAACTGGTCTGATGCACCCACGTTGTTCTCCTGCTGAGCAGGGCAGGTGGGGGCTGCGGGCAGGAACGCAAGCCGGGCTGTTTCAGCCCGGTGCCTGGTGAAAGGCGGACGTCAACCCGCCAGGGCAGCCTTCACGGCGGCGGAAATCTGCGCCATCTCGGCCTTGCCGGCCAGGTGGGCCTTGGCCGCACCCATCACCTTGCCCATGTCGCCGGGGGCTGCCGGGCGGCCCAGTTCGGTGGCCACCTGGGCCACGATGGCCTTCACCTCGGTGGCCACCTCGTCGGCGCTCAGGCGCGCGGGCAGGTAGGCTTCCAGCACCTTGATCTCGGCCGCTTCCTTGTCGGCCAGGTCCTGGCGGGCGGCCTGCTGGAAGGCGGCCAGCGAGTCCTTGCGCTGCTTGATCAGCTTGTCCACGATGGCGATGACGGCGGTGTCGTCCAGCACCACGCGCTCGTCCACTTCCTTTTGCTTGCAGGCAGCCAGCAGCATGCGTATGGTGCCCAGGCGCTCGGCGTCCTTGGCACGCATGGCGGTCTTCATGTCTTCGGTGATCTGGTCTTTGAGGGACATGGTGGTTGCTTTCTCTGTGGGAATCAACAATCAGAAACACAAAACCCGCGCCTGGCGTCCCGAGCGCGGGTTTTTCAATCTCCCGACGGCTGCCGCATGGGCAGCCGCAGCCGTGCGATCAGTACAGCTTCTTGGGCAACTGCATCGAGCGGATGCGCTTGTAGTTGCGCTTGACGGCGGCAGCCTTCTTGCGCTTGCGCTCGGCAGTGGGCTTTTCGTAGAACTCGCGGGCGCGCAGGTCGGTCAGCAGGCCCAGTTTTTCAATGGTGCGCTTGAAGCGGCGCAGAGCCACGTCAAACGGCTCGTTTTCTTTAACACGGATGGTTGTCATTACGTAATGTTGTTCCGAAGTGTGCCTGGGGAAGATCGGGCCCCGGGCGGGGGTCCCCCGCTCAATCAATGATCAGTTGGCAGCGGAGGTTTGCCAGCAAAGCCTTGGATTATAACGTTTTTTGAGCCGGTTTCAACCGCCGGAGCATGTTGGCCCCCACGTCCGGCATTGCGTGTCCGTCCTGCCCCCTAAGGGGGCCGCAAGTCCCCTAGGGGCGGCCCGTCGGGGACTTGGCCTTCAACCCGTGGGCGCAGGCAAACCCGCTGGCCCAGGCCCACTGGAAGTTGTAACCGCCCAGCCAGCCGGTCACGTCCACCACCTCGCCGATGAAATACAGGCCCGGCTGGCGGCTGGCTTCCAGCGTCTGGCTGGACAGTTCGCGCGTGTCCACGCCACCGGCCGTCACCTCCGCCTTGCGGTAGCCCTCGGTGCCGGTCGGTTTGAGCTGCCATTGGCTGAAGCGCTGGGCCAGCGCTGCCAGAGCCTTGTCGCCGGCCTCGTTGATGGGGCGCTGCCAGGCTGCATCCTGCTGCACCCAGGTGTCGGCCAGGCGGGTGGGCACCAGCGCGGCCAATTCATTGGCAATCAGCTTGCGGGAATGCTGCTTGGCCTGCATCAGTCGGGCCAAAATGTCTTCTTCGGGTGCCAAATTGATTGAAATTTCGGTATCCGGCTTCCAAAAGCTGGAAATCTGCAAAACCGCCGGGCCGCTCAGTCCGCGGTGGGTGAGCAGCAGATCCTCATGAAAGCTGGCTTTGGCTTTCTTGCTGCCGGTGGAAATCAGCACCGGCAGCGACAGGCCCGACAATTGGGCAAACGGAGCCCAGGCCTGCTCGTCAAACGTCAGAGGCACCAAAGCGGGGCGCGTTTCCACCAGCTTCAGGCCGAACTGGCGGGCCATGCGGTAGCCGAAATCGGTGGCGCCAATCTTCGGGATGGACAGGCCGCCGGTGGCGACCACCACCGCGCGGCTGCGCACCGGGCCCCGGGCGGTGTCCAACTCGTACCAGCCGCCATCGGCCTCACTGTGCCGGATGGCCTGCACGCCGCAGGGCTGCCAGTGAGTGACGCCGCCTGCGGCGCATTCGGCCAGCAGCATGTCGATGATGTTTTGCGCCGAATGGTCGCAAAACAGCTGGCCCTTGTGCTTTTCGTGGAAGGCGATGCCGTGGCGCTGCACCAGCTCGATGAACTGCTTGGGCGTGTAGCGTGACAGTGCCGAGCGGCAGAAATGCGGGTTGTCGCCGAGGAAGTTCGCCGGTGTGGCCTCGCGGTTGGTGAAGTTACAGCGCCCGCCGCCGGAGATGCGGATTTTCTCCGCCACCTTGTCCGCGTGGTCCAGCAGCAGCATGCGCAGGCCCAGCTGGCCGGCCACGCCGGCGCAGAACAGGCCGGCCGCGCCGGCGCCGACCACGACCGCGTCAAACGATTCCATCAGCCGGCGGTCGCAGGGGCGTCACGGGTCAGCCCTTCCAGACGAAAGGGAACTTCAACTGCTTGAAGAATCCATCGGGCACATAGTCGCCCAGCACGCCATAGCGCTCGGGCCACGGCTTGTCGCTCTTCACGGCGGTGCCGAACAGGTAGTCGATGAAGGCGTAGTGCGCTGAATAGTTGCGGTCCAGCGCCTCCTGGTCCTGGCTGTGGTGCCAGTGGTGGAAGTTGGGTGTGACGATGATGTAGCGCAGCGGCCCCAGCCGCACGCTGACGTTGGCATGGTTGAAGACCGCCTGGAAGCCGACGATGACGATGTAGGTGTCTATCACGTCCTTGGAAAAACCCAGCACGAAGATTGGCGCCAGCACCAGCGTGCGGGTGATCAGCAGCTCCAGGATGTGCTGGCGCGAGCCGGCCATCCAGTCCATGCTCTTGGCGCTGTGGTGCACCGCGTGCAGCCGCCACAGCAGCGGCACCTCGTGGTAGGCGCGGTGCGTCCAGTACTGCACCAGGTCAGCCACCAGGATGATCAGCAGCACGCCCGCCACATAGGGCAGGTCGCGCACCCAGGCCTGAATGCCGTCCTTGGCGGCCCAGCCGAACAGCTTGTGCACCAGCAGGTTGGTGGCCAGCAGCACAAAGCCCACCACCATGTGGTTGACGATGAAGTGGTGAAAATCGGTCTGCCACTCGGGGCGGAAGATCGGCTGGTCGCGGCGCAGCGCAAACAGCTTCTCGATGAACATGAAGATCAGCGACGAGCCCAGCAGGTCCAGGATGAACCAGTCCAGACCGATGTAGGGCGTGTTGTCGGCAAAGTCGTTCACCGGCACCTTGTGGCCGCCCAGCAGCGCCGTCAGCGCCACCAGCAGGAAGGCAAAGGCCGACAGCCAGCGCGCGCGGTTGAAGATGACGTTGACCAGCGAGATGCCGCCGGCGATCACCATGGCGGTGAACATGATGATGCGGATCACGTTGACGTCGTAGCTCTTGCGCAGCTCCGGTGTCGTCAGGTACTGCGGAAAATGGAAGGCCAGCACACCCAGAAAGCACAGGATGGCCAGCGTCAGCGCGATGACGCCGCTGACCATGCCGTGGCCGCGTTGCAGAGCGCCGTGGCCTTCGGACAGTTCGTTGAGTTTCCCGAGCATGTTCTTACCCCCTTTTTGCGGTTGGCCGGCTTGCAAGGCCGGCTCGTGGGCAGCAGTGTAGCGCCGCGTGGGTCTGGCGCGGCAACTGCTGGTGGGGGGCTCACCTAGCCGGTGAGGCGCTGTGCTTCGGCCTGATCGAACTCGCCGGTGGCAGCCGCCAGGCCGCGCAGCACGTCGCCGACGACGATGATGCTGGGGCTGGCCAATTGCGACAGCGCCAGGTCGCGCTGCAGGTGCCGCAGGCTGCTGACGATGTGGCGCTGCGAGGGCAGGCTGGCGTTGTGCACCACGGCCACCGGCGTGTCGCCGGGCAGGCCGGTCAGCAGCTCGTCCTGGATGCGCTGGGCACCGGCCACACCCATGTAGATGACCAGGGTCAGGCGCGCGCTGTGGGCGGCGGCGGCCAGTGTGCGCCAGTCGGTGTCGTCGGCGCCGGGCTTGGCATGGCCGGTGACGAAGACCACGCCGCGCGCATGCGCGCGGTGCGTCAACGGCACGCCCAGGGCGCTGACCGCCGCCAGGCCAGAGGTGATGCCGTTGACCACGCCCACCGGTATGCCGGCGGCGCGCAGTGCTTCCATCTCTTCGCCGCCGCGGCCGAAGATGAAGGGGTCGCCACCCTTCAGCCGCACCACGGTTTCACCTTCCTGCGCGGCCATCAGCATCAGCTTGTCGATGAAGGCCTGCGGCGTGGACTTGCAGCCGCCACGCTTGCCCACCCGTACAACCCGGGCCGTGGGCGAGGCCAGTGCCACGATCTCTTCGCTGACCAGGTCGTCCACCAGCAACACCGTGGCGGCCTGGATGGCCCGGACGGCCTTCAGCGTCAGCAGCTCGGGATCGCCCGGGCCAGCGCCCACCAGGGTGCAACTGCCCAGGTTTGTGCGGGGATGGGTGGGGTGGTTCATAGCTGCTTGAGCATATGCAAGATATGTTCCACCTGCCTGGCAATCGGTGCTGGCACAGGGGTATTGCCGGCCAGCACGTTGCGCACGTACTGTGCCGTGGTGGCGGCATCAGTCGTCTTGGGCAGATCGGGCAGTTGCGCCAGGCTGCCGGCTTGCGCCTCTTGCAGCAGGCTGCGCTGACCGCGCAAGAAACCTTCCATCTGCGGCAGGCGGCGCGCATCGGCCACCGCCTCGCCCTCGGTGCCGCGCAGTAGCAGGGCGTTGGACTGCATCAGCTCGAAGGTGGCCGCCATGGACAGCGCGTATTCCGGGTGCGTGTAACTGCTGATGACCAGTGCCTCACCGTCGCAGGGGTTCATCAGCTTGACCAGGCTGTGCGCCGGGTTGCGCAGGCCCACGGTGCGGCGCACGTCCAGCAGCCGTTGCAGGCCGCCATGCAACACGGCGGTGGGCACAAAGGCCACTTGGCCGGCGGCGACGGCGCTCGGGGTCTTCAGCACCGGCACGTCCAAGGCTTCCAGCACGGCAGAGGTGTAGACGCGGGTGGATTCGGTGGCCACGCCGTGCACCAGCACCGGAACCCCTTGGCGTGCCAGCAGCTGTGCCAGCAAAGGTGTCAGCACCGGCAGCTTGCGCGCGCCGTTGTAACTGGGGATGACCACCACTGGCTGACCACTGGTAGGCACACGTGCCAGCCGCTGGTGGGTGGCATCCAGGAAACCGGCCATCTCCTGTGGCGTTTCACCCTTGATCCGCATGGCCAGGCAGAAGGCGCCGATCTCCAGGTCGGTGACGGCGCCATCCAGCACCTGGCCAAACAGGTCAGCTGCATGCTCACGCGTCAGTGCGCGCGCGCCTTCCTTGCCGCGGCCGATTTCCTTGATGTAGTGGCTGATGCCCATGCCCGATTGTGCGGGAAGCTTGATGACTTTCGGTCATATCCATATACAAGCTTTCGGCGGATTGGCGCTCACTTCACCTCCACCTCAGCCACCTTGGCCACCTCCTGGCCGGCCGTCAACCGCAGGCTGACCCACTCGTCGCGCGCCTGCGGGGTGCCAAAGCCGGTGGTGATGCGCACCATCACCGTGGTGCCGGCCGACAGCACCTGCTGGCGGTTGCCGTAGAACTGGGCCTGCACCCCGTACTTGCCGGGTTTGGCCTCTTTCAGTGCGAACTCTTCGGGGCCGTAGCCACCGGTGGCGTCGGGGCTCATGGCGCCGCCCTGGTAGCTGAGGCGGTGGCCGTAGAAGGCTTTTTCGCCGTTAGGGTCGGTCACCCACAGGTCCACATCGGTTTCGTCGGTGTCCCAGGCCATCACCACGCGCAGGTCCAGCGGCAGGTTGCGGCGCAGCCGGCTGTCGACCTGATTCAGGTCCAGCGGGCGGCCCTGGCCTTGTTGCTGGGCGGCGATGGCGTTCAGCTCGGCCAGCGCGATCATGTGCACGCCGGTAAAGCGGCCGTCCCAGGGGCGCGACACCACCTGCCACAGCGCGTTGACCGCCTGCTGCGGCTGGCCGCAGTCGGCCAGCGCCAGGCCCAGGTCACGCCAGGATTGCGGCTCGTTGGGTGCCAGCACGCTGATGCGCTCGAACACCGGCAGCGCCAGCTCGGGGTGGCGGGCCTGTTGCAGGCGGTAGGCATACAGGCGCAGCAACTGGCGGTTTTCCAGGTTCATCTCGGCCAGGTTGGACAGCACGCGCAAGCCCAGCTCAGGCAGGTCGCGCTCCAGGAGCAGGCCGGCCACATCCAGGTAGAAGGCGCTGCTGTTGGCGTGCATTTGGCGCTCGTCCAGGTAGATGCGGTAGAGCTGGGCTTGGGGGGCAGCTTGCAGCCGCTTCAGGTACGGCACATCCGGGCTCCAGGCTTGCAGCGCGATGCTGGCGGAGGCGGCGCCGGTGGCGTCGGCAGCCCGGGCCTTGGCCATGGGGGCGGCTTGCGCCGGCGGGGCCATCGCGGGGGCGGGTACCGGGGGCGGCATGGCCGGCGCGCCTCGCACGTCCTGGCGCATCTCGGCGGACTTGGCCGCCCGGTCGCTGCCGGCCATGCTGGCGGACTCGCGCTGCGCCCTCAGTTCCGACATTGCGGCCGGTGCCGCCAAGGTGTTGCCCAGGCCGCCGGAAATCTGCAGCGCCGGCTCACGTTTCGGTGGCGCATCTTTGGCAAAGGCCTTGTCCCACCAGCCTTGCCGCTGCGCGAACTGGCGTGCGATGTTCTCCAGATGGGCGCGCTGCTGCTGCGCCATGCTGGCCTGGCGCAACTGGCCCAGCCGCGCCACCTCGT
This sequence comes from Hylemonella sp. P2_B10, assembly GCF_056404875.1. NCBI lineage: Bacteria > Pseudomonadati > Pseudomonadota > Betaproteobacteria > Burkholderiales > Comamonadaceae > Hylemonella > Hylemonella sp. P2_B10. The sequence continues at coordinate 500,915 of NZ_JBFUDE010000002.1, read as the reverse complement.
CGGCCAGCTCGGGCGGGGCGGGCAGGTCAAAGCGGGCATAGTCTGCCGCCAGTTCCAGCACGATCAGCGAACTGTTCGGCCCCACGATGCCATGGCGCGCGGCGATGGTGGCCAGCTCCGTGCTGTGCAGGCTGGGGTTGTCCGCCAGTTCGGCACTGCGCCACAGCGCCCATTGTTGGGCCGGCCAACGGCTGGCCTGGGGCCGGCTGCCGTCCACCGTGACGCTGACGGTGCGGGTGCGTCCGCCGGCCTGGCTCAGCGTGATGTCTATGCGCGCTTCCCGCTCCAGCAATTCACCCGCCAGCGCGATGCGGCCCTGCTGCACCCGCAACGAGGGCGCCACCAGGTTGCGTGCCGACAGGCTGCTGATGGCGCTGATGCGCCAGCCGTCCCGGTGCATCGCGCGCGCGGCTTCGTCGGGGCTCACTTGCGTGGCGTCTATCAGCTCGCCGCCGCTGCGCTCGGCCAGGCGGCGCAGCCGTGGCAGGTCGGCGCTGGCAGCGCCATTGATGACGAACAGCGGCGCCCGGGCGGTGTAGTTGATCAACCGGTGGCCATCGGTCATCAGGCCGTCGGTGACCATCAGCGTGGTGTCCACGTCCGCGGGGATGGGAAGGTCGTCAAAGTTGCTGGAACCGTCCAGCGGTTCGCTGCGCAGTTGTTCGGCCAGCGCGGCAAAGCCGCCGGGCGCCACGGTCAGGCTGCGCACCGGCTCGGGGCGGTTGCGCATCACCAGCAAGCTGAGCTTCACAGGCTGGCGCAGCGTGCGGAAATACGCCTCCAGCACCGGCAGCACGCGCGTTTGCGTGGCGGCCGAGCCCGAGGCGTCCCACACCAGCGCGATGTGGCGCGGGGTGGGGCGTTGCACGGGCTCGCCGTGGACAAGGAATTGGCCGGCAAAGAAGTGCTGGCCGGCGGACTCCCCCACCAACCATTGCGGTTTGGCCGGCTGGCGCAGCGCCAATTGCAGCCAGCCCAGTGTGCCGGTGGGGGCCAGCCAGTTGTCGCGCTGCAGGCTCAGCGTCATGCCCTGGCCGTCCCATTGCCAGCGCGCGTCCGCCGGCACCTGCAGGGCATGCGCGTCCTGGCGGCTGAGGCCGGGGGCCTGCACCAGCACTTCCAGGTGGCCCACGCTGGCGGCAAAGGCCAGTGGCAGGCGCAGCAGCGCGCTGCCGTTGGCCTGGCGCGGCAGTGTCTCGGTCAGCGTGATGGCCACGCGTCGCTCGCCCTGGGCAGGAATCGGGTACACGCGCAGCTTGTACTGGTTGTTGGCGGTGGCTTCCAGCAGGCCGGGGTCCACCCGGCGGCGCCGGATGTCCTCAAAGATCTCTTGCCCGCGCGCCTTGGGCACCGGCACCGCGTCGCGCAGCCGGCCGTTGACGTCCAGCGCGAAGCCGGTCACCACCTGGCCGTCCAGCAGCGGAAACTGCAGTTCGCCCTCCAGCACGCGCGGGTTGGGGTTGTACAGCCGCAGTTCCACCCGTGTCTGCGCCTGGTCGTCCATCAGTTGCACCAGCACGCGCGCCTCGCGCAACTGGATGGGCTGGCCTTGTGCGAAGTTGCTGGTGATGGCCGTGGGCCGCCAGGTGGGGGGCGGTGGGCTGATGGCCAGCGGGGGTGGCGCGGTCTGGGCCAGGGCGCCCAGTGCGGCCAGGCCGAGCGCGGCGGTACAGGCCAGGGGGGCCAGGTGGCGTAAGTGGCGTAACGGGTGAAGAATGCTGGACAGGGACATGACAACCTCGTTCAGTGTGTTGGACGAGGGTTTCACGGCCCAGCAGGTCGCGCGGGGTTAAAGCCCGCCAAATATTTTCAGCGCACCGGGTTCATGCGCGCCGGAGCCCGGTGGCCGCAAGGTTGCCGTGCGGTTGCGCCAAGCCTCAGGCGGCCTGCTTTTCCACGTGCGACTGCCGCGTGTACAGGAAATCAATCACCGCCTTGCGACAGTGCACGTAATACGGATCCTCGGCCAGCGCCACGCGGTCGCGCGGGCGCGGGATGTCGACTGGCAGGATCTCGCCGATGGTGGCGGCCGGGCCATTGGTCAGCATCACGATGCGGTCGGACAACAGCACCGCCTCGTCCACATCGTGCGTCACCATCACCACCGTGCTGTGGGTCTTCTGCACGATGGCCAGCAGCTCGTCCTGCAGCTTGGCGCGCGTCAGCGCGTCCAGCGCGCCGAAGGGCTCGTCCATCAGCAGCACCTTGGGCTCCATGGCCAGCGCCCGGGCAATGCCCACGCGCTGCTTCATGCCGCCGGAGATTTCGCCCGGGCGTTTGTGCGCGGCGGCGGTCAGGCCCACCATGGCCAGCACGTCATCGGTGCGGGCCTTCAGCTGCGCCTTGTTTTCCGCCGCTGCGCCGGTGCTCTTGCCGCCGGCGCCAAACACGCGTTCCACGCCCAGGTAGACGTTTTCGAAGCAGGTCAGCCAGGGCAGCAGCGAGTGGTTCTGGAACACCACCGCGCGCTCCGGACCGGGGCCGGCGATCTCGCGGTTGGCGCAGATCAGCGAGCCGGCCGTGGGCATGGTGAGCCCGGCGATCAGGTTCAGCAACGTGGACTTGCCGCAACCCGAGTGGCCGATCAGCGTGACGAACTCGCCCTTGGCCACGTTCAGGTGGATGTCGCGCAGCGCCTGGAACGGGCCTTTGCGCGTCTTGAACACCTGCTCAACACCCGTGATCTCGATGAATTTGGACGTGTCGTTCATGATTTCACCTCTTCAAACGTGAATGCGGTCGCCAGCTTGATCAGCGCATGCTCCAGCACCAGCCCCACGATGCCGATGACGAAGATGGCGATGATGATGTTCTTGACGTTCAGGTTGTTCCACTCGTCCCAGACCCAGAAGCCTATGCCCACGCCGCCGGTCAGCATCTCGGCCGCCACGATCACCAGCCAGGCTGTGCCCACCGCCAGGCGCACGCCGGTCAGCATGTAGGGCAGCGTGGCGGGGAACAAGATCTTGGTGACGATCTTCCATTCCGACAGGTTCAGTACCCGGGCCACGTTCATGTAGTCCTGCGGCACCCGCTGCACGCCCACCGCGGTGTTGATCACCATGGGCCAGATCGAGCAGATGAAGATGGTCCAGATGGCAGCCGGGTTGGCGCCCTTGAACACCAGCAGGCCAATCGGCAGCCAGGCCAGTGGCGACACCGGACGCAGCAGGCTGATCAGCGGGTTGAACATGCGGCTCAGGAAGGTGAAGCGGCCAATCAGGAAGCCGGCCGGAATGCCCACCAGCGCCGCCAGGCCGAAGCCCATGGCCACGCGCTTCAACGAACTGAGGATGTTCCAGCCCACGCCCTGGTCGTTGGGACCCTTTTGATAGAACGGGTCGCTGAACACCTGCACCGCCTGCTTGAAGGTTTCTGCAGGCGACGGGATGGAACTGCTGGTGCCCAGCGATACCAACGCCCAGATGCCCACCAGCAGGCCCAGGCCCAGCAGCGGCGGGATCACCTTCAGCGCCCACTCGCGCCAGTCTATGGGCACACGCGTGGTGTMCGCAGGGGCCAGGGCGGGTGCCACCGGCTCATTGGCGGCCGCTGGCAGGCTGAACGCGATGTTGTGCATGGCGGTCTTGGCCGCACGGGTGGGTGGTGCGCCCACGGCAGTGGGCTCCAGGGGGGTGTGAAAAACGGCGCTGACCATGGCGGGCTCCTAGTTTCTACAATCCATTGAAGACAGAGCAAATTGCTGCGCAATGTGTGGTCTGTCCCGCAAGTTCTCAGGCTTTGACCTTGAAGCTGTCGGCGTACTTCTTCGGGTCCTTGCCGTCCCACACCACGCCGTCCATCAGCTTGGAGGTGCGCAGTACGTCCTTCGGCACCGGTGTGCCGGAGGCAGCGGCGGCCTGCTTGTAGATGTCGATCTGGTTGATCTGCTTGGCCACCGCCAGGTAATCGGGGTGGTCCTTGATCAGGCCCCAGCGCTTGTGCTGCGTCAGGAACCACATGCCGTCGGACAGCCAGGGGAAGGTCACCGCGCCGTCGTTGTAGAACTTCATGTAGTTGGGGTCGTCCCAGGTCTTGCCCAGGCCGTTCTGGTAGCGGCCCAGGATGCGCTGGTTGATCACGTCCACGCTGGTGTTGACGTAGGACTTGTCGGCCACCGTGTCGGCCATCTTCAACTTGTTCTGCAGGCCGGCGTCAATCCACTTGCCGGCTTCCAGGATGGCGGCGGTGACGGCGCGTGCGGTGTTGGGGTATTTCTTGACGAACTCGCCGGTGGTGCCCAGCACCTTCTCCGGGTGGTCTTTCCAGATGTCCTGAGTGGTGATGGCGGTGATGCCAATGCCATCGGCAATCGCGCGGTGGCCCCAGGGCTCGCCCACGCAGTAGCCGTCCATGTTGCCCACCCGCATATTGGCCACCATCTGCGGCGGCGGCACGGTGATCACCTTGGCGTCGGTCATCGGGTTGATGCCATTGGCCGCCATCCAGTAATACAGCCACATCGCGTGGGTGCCGGTGGGAAAGGTCTGCGCGAAGGTGTACTCGCGCTTTTCCGCCTTCATCAGCTTGGCCAGGCCGGCGCCATCCACGGCGCCCTTGTCGGCCAGTTTCTTGGACAGCGTGATGGCCTGGCCGTTGTTGTTCAGCGTCATCAGGATGGCCATGTCTTTCTTCGGGCCGCTGACGCCCAGGTGCACGCCATAGATCAGCCCGTAGAGCACGTGGGCAAAGTCCAGTTCGCCATTGACCAGCTTGTCGCGCACGCCGGCCCAGCTGGCTTCCTTGCTGGGGATGATCTTGACGCCGTATTTCTTGTCGATGCCCAGCACCGAGGCCATCACCACGCTGGCGCAGTCGGTCAGCGGGATGAAGCCGATCTTGACCTCCTCCTTCTCCGGCTTGTCGGAGCCGGCCGCGTAGACCGCGGCGCGCAGCGCCGGGTTGATGCCCACGGCACCCACGGCGGCCGTCTGCAGGATGGCTCGTCGGGAGAGTCTGGTTTTCAGAAGATCGGTCATGGCAAAAATCCTCGGTGGAATGGAAAAAGCGATCGCACGAGAAAGCCGGAAAAACAAAAAGGCGCCCGCATCGTCAGTTACGCCCTTTCCGCGACGGAAAAGCACAACCAACCGATGGGGACGCCTTTGTCCTTTTGCGCACCCCAGCCCGTCTTTGGACCCGGGTGTGCATGGCTTTCTCAAGCCTTGTCAGGTTCTATGCAAGGCACGTGCCAACACGGATTGCTCGCGATTCGCTATAAAAATTGTAGCGTCGAAGTACCGCCGGCCGATGGTCTCAGGCGGTTCCCGGGCGATTCGGGCCGGTAGCCCGTCAAAAGCCCGTCGCTGCACTGATTTTGTGCATCGCACCATTCCGGCCCGTTGCGCGCTGTCAACCGCCGTGCAGACTCAGCCCCACAGGTCCGACAAATCCAGCACCCGCTGGGCCACGTCCACCAGCCGCAGGTTCTTGTTCATCGCGGTCTTGCGCAGCTTGTCATGGGCCTGCTGCTCGCTCAGCCCTTGGCTGTGCATCAGCACGCCTTTGGCGCGCTCGATCAGCTTGCGGTCGTTCAGCGTGGCATTCAGTTCGCGCAGTTCCTGGCTTTGTTCCTGCAACTCGGTGCGGGTGGCGGCCAGTTCCTGGCGCAACCGCTCCTCGTGCTGGAAGCGCGCCAGCGCCACGTCCAGGATGGGGCGTATGCGCTCGCTGGACAGGCCGGCCACCACATAGGCGGTCACGCCGGCGTCCATGGCGGCGTCCACCGTCTGCTTGGCGCCGTCGTTGGTGAACATCACGATGGGGCGGCGGGCGTCGCGCGTGGCCATCACCACGTGCTCCAGCGCGTCGCGCGCCTCGCTTTCGGCGTCGACGATGATGATGTCTGGCGCCAGCTGTGCCAGCCGCTCGGTCAGGAACACGTCAGCCGGCAGCGAGGCCACCAGGTTGAAGCCGTTTTCCAGCAGGCCTATGCGCAGGCTGCGCGAGCGCTCGGCCTGGGTGAGCGCGTAGCTGTCGCCCGGGTCGCTGACGGCCAGGTCGGGCGAGATGACGACGATGCGCAGCGGTTCGGACATGCGCTGTTTGCGCAAGAATCGCGCCAACCAGTCGCTTCAGCGCTGGTTTTAGAGCGCTCACCCGGTCCGGGTGGCGCATCATGGGCTCGGCTCAGGGCCGCCGGTACAGCGTGCCGCCCTTCATCACCAGGCTGACGCCATAGAGCGCGCCTATGTCGGGCAGCGCGATGCGCTGCGCATCCGCCGGGTCGGGTCGCTGGTGCCACTCAGGCCTTGCGCCAGTAGCGGTAACGCCAGACGGTGCTGAACCCGGCGCGCTGGTACAGCGCCAACGCGGAGGTGTTGTCCTCTTCCACCTGCAAAAACACCCGGTGCAGCCCGCGCGCCAGCGCCGCGTCAGCCAGCCCGCCCAACAGGCGCCCGGCCAGGCCACGGCCGCGCTGCGCCAGCACCGTGCGCATGCCGTGCACGCTGGCCCAGCCGAAGCCAAAGGCGGCGATGCCGGCGGCCAGCGGCAGGCCTGTGGCATCCACCACGCTGGCATAGGCCGCATCACCGGCACGGCTCAGCACCTGCACGCGGCTGGCACCGTCCACGGCGTCGAAGCCCGGCGCGGTGTACACGGCGGCCCAGGCCGGGTAGGGCCTGTCGCGGACTGCGGCCGGCTCGCCCCGGCTGACCTGGCGCATGGCGTCCACGCTGCCCACCTGCACCAGCGTGGGCTGTTCGGCATGGAAGCCCAGGCGCGCCAGTTCGGCGTGCAACGGCGCCAGGCCTGGCAGGTCGGCCACGCGGAAAGCCGGCGGCAGGCCGCGTGCGGCGTAGCGCTGGGCAATCTCGGCCAGCACCTCGGGGGCCAGCCCTTGGTGGCGCAGCGGCACCGCACTTTTGGCGCGGCCGATGGTGCTGTCGTCAAACGGCAGCAGCCAGCCGTCCAGTGCTTCCACCGCCTGCGGCGAGACGGCGTCCAGCGTGGCGCGCTCCAGGTCAGCAATGTCGTTTTCCGTCAATTCCGTCATGGTCTGATTGTGCACAAGCCCTTGAGAACGCTCGCGCAGGGGTGTGGGGCCGTCCCCTACACTTGAGGTATGGACAGCTTGTTGGTGTTGGGCATCGAATCCTCCTGTGACGAAACCGGCGTGGCGCTGGTGCAAGGGCAAGGCCATGGTGTGCCGACGCTGTTGGCGCACGCGCTGCACAGCCAGATCACCATGCACCAGGCCTATGGTGGCGTGGTGCCCGAGCTGGCCAGCCGCGACCACATACGCCGCGTGCTGCCGCTGACCGAGCAGGTGATGCAGGAATCCGGCCGCGCGCTGACCGAGGTGGATGTGGTGGCCTACACCCGCGGGCCTGGTCTGGCCGGCGCGTTGCTGGTGGGTGCCGGTGTGGCCTGCGCCCTGGGTGCCGCCTTGGGCAAGCCGGTGCTGGGCGTGCACCACCTGGAAGGGCATTTGCTGTCGCCTTTCCTGAGCATCGATCCGCCCGAGTTTCCCTTCGTCGCGTTGCTGGTGTCCGGCGGCCACACCCAGCTGATGCGGGTGGATGGCGTGGGCCGCTATGAGATGCTGGGCGAAACCATTGACGACGCGGCCGGCGAGGCCTTCGACAAATCCGCCAAGCTGATGGGCCTGGGCTACCCCGGCGGGCCGGCGCTGGCGCGGCTGGCCCATGGCGGCAATCCCGAGGCTTACAAGCTGCCGCGGCCGTTGCTGCACAGCGGGAACCTGGATTTTTCCTTCGCCGGCCTGAAGACAGCCGTGCTGGTGCAGACCAAGAAACTGATGGCCAGCCAGCTGGGTGCCGATGCCCCCGCGCCGTCGGGCACCGGTAGCTTTTCTTTGCCACCGGCCCCGTTGGATGTGCTGCCACACCAGGTGCTGAACGACCTGGCCGCATCCACCCAGGCTGCCATCGTGGAAGTGCTGCTGAAAAAGTCACTGGCGGCTCTGAAAGCCACCGGGCTCAAACGCCTGGTGGTGGCCGGCGGCGTGGGCGCCAACCAGTCGCTGCGCGAGCAGTTGAACATCGCCTGCGAACGCCGGGGCGTGCGTGTGCACTACCCCGAGTTGCACCTGTGCACCGACAACGGCGCCATGATTGCCATGGCGGCGGCCATGCGGCTGGAATCCGGCCTGCAGCAAGCCAATGCCGCCTACGCCTTTGACGTCAAGCCGCGCTGGCCGCTGGGCTCTCTGGACGCAGCGGCCATGCCCTAAGATTCAGTCCCCGGTTTCTTTTTTTCTCGCACTTTAATAAGTCCAGGACAACTCAGGTGAAGCAGAGCACGACCCCCCGCATCCCCCGTTCCAACCTCATCGGGCTGGCCGCCCTGGTGTGCGCGCTGGCTGGCACCAGCCAGGCGCAGACGCCGGCGCCCGCGCCCACGACCGCCGCGCCCGGCCCCAACGTGTTGCCGCCGCCCCCGGCACCCGCACCGGCGCCACCGGCCCCGGCGCCGCGCCCGTTCAAGGAAATCGTCAAGGACGCCAAGGAGCTCAAGGGCTTCTTCACGCTGTACCAGAAGGACGAGAAGGTGTGGCTGGAGATCAAGCCCGAGCAGTTCGGCAAGCCCTTCTTCTTCTCGTACAACATCGCCAACGGTCTGGGTGAGCGCGGCCTGTACGGCAGCCAGATGGGCCGCAGCTACCAGGCCGAGTTCCGCAAGATCGGCTCGCAGGTGCAGTTGATCGCCAACAACACCGAGTATGTGGCCACCCCCGGTACGCCGCAAGCGCGCGCTGTGGCCCAGGCTTTTTCCGCCAGCTTGCTGGCCAGCGCCAGCGTGCTCAGCGCGCCCCATCCCGACAGCAAGGGCGTGCTGGTGGATGCCAGCGCGCTGCTGTTCAACGACATCGCCGGCTACACCACCGCGCTGGAAAATGCTTACCGTCTGGTCTACGCGCTGGACAAGCCCAACACCAGCTTCGGCCCGTTGAACGTGGAGGACAAGCTGACCGGCATGCTGGTCAACGCGCACTTCTCGGTCACCCGCATTGCCGCGCCGCCGCTGACACCGCCGACCACGCCGGTGCCCACGCCGCCCACGACCACGCCAGACCCGCGCAGCTTTTTCGTCGGCTTCTACTACAACTTCGCGGCGCTGCCCGAGCAGCCCATGCGAGCGCGCCTGGCTGACGACCGGGTGGGCCACTTCGTCACCACCAGCCAGGACTTCACCGAGGACACCAAGCCCAAGACCTCGCGCCACTACGTCAACCGCTGGCGGCTGGAAAAGAAAGACCCGGCGGCCGCCGTGTCCGAGCCGGTACAGCCCATCGTCTTCTGGCTGGACAAGAACATTCCGCAGAAGTACCGCAAGTCCATCACCGAGGGCGTGCTGGAGTGGAACAAGGCGTTTGAGAAGATTGGCTTCAAGAATGCGCTGGTGGCCCGCCAGCAGCAGGACAGCGACAGCTTCGACACGCTGGACGCGCGCCACGCGTCCATTCGCTGGTTCGTGGGCGCCGACGTGGGCTTTGCCATCGGCCCGTCCAAGGTGGATGCACGCAGCGGCGAGATCCTGGACGCCGACATCGGCATGTCCGACGTGTTTGCCCGTGGCATACGCCGCATGGTGGCCGAGGACCAGCCGGGCAGCGCCACGCACAGGCACGACGGCAGTTGCGACTACGCGCAGGAAGCCTCGATGGAAATGGGTTTCGCCATGGAGTTGCTGGAGGCGCGCGGCGACATGGACATGGACAGCCCGCAGGCCGAGGCGCTGGCCCAGGCCTATGTGAAGAACGTCATCGTGCACGAGGTGGGCCACACGCTGGGTCTGCGGCACAACTTCCGCTCGTCCACCATCTACACGCTCAAGCAGCTGCAGGACAAGGCCTTCACCCAGGCCAATGGCCTGGCCGGTTCGGTGATGGACTACATCCCCTTCAACCTGGCCGTCAAGGGCGAGCCGCAGGGTGAGTACATCATGTCCAACCTGGGGCCCTACGACTACTGGGCGGTGGAGTACGCCTACAAGCCGATAGATGCCGACAAGGAGAAGGACGAACTGGCGCGCATCGCGGGCCGCTCCACCGAGCCGCTGCTGGCCTACGGCACCGACGAGGACTCCAGCGGTACCCAGGTGTCCGACCCGGCCGTCAACACCTTCGACCTGGGCGCCGAGCCGTTGGTTTACGTGCAAAAGCGCCTGACCATGTCGCGCGAGCTGTGGGACCGGCTGCAAAAGCGCAAGTTGAAGGACGGCGACAGCTACGAGTCGCTGCGCCGCAGCTTTGAATACGGCTTTGGCCAGTTCGCACGCACCGTGCCGCTGGCCACCAAGTACGTGGGCGGCACCACCTTCCTGCGCGACCACGCCGGCACAGGCCGGGCCACCTACACGCCGGTGCCGGTGCAGCAGCAGCGCCAGGCGCTCAAACTGGTGTCCGACAGCCTGTTCACCGCCAAGAGCTTTGTCTTCTCGCCCGAGCTGCTCAGCCGCTTGGGTGTGGACCACCTGCAGCGCGGCAGCAACCGCAACGACATCACGGTGTCGGCGCGCCTGCTGGGCCTGCAGACCGCCGCGCTGGACCAACTGATGTCCGACACGGTGGCGCAGCGCCTGCTGTCCACCGCCGAGAAGGTGCGCAGCCCCAAGGACGCGCTGCCCCTGGATGAGCTGTATGGCAGCCTGCAGACCGCCATCTGGAGTGAGTTGACCACGGGTGGCGACATCAGCGGCGCGCGCCGCAACCTGCAGCGCGAGCACCTGAAGCGCCTGGCCAACGGTCTGATACGCCCCAGCGCGGCCACCCCGGCCGACGTGCGCAGTCTGCAGCGCGAGCAGGCCACCCGGCTGCTGGCCAGCCTGCGCGCGGCCCAGGGCAAGCCCATGAGCCCGGCGGCACGTGCCCACCTGCTGGAGAGCCAGGCGACGCTGGCGGAGGTGTTGAAGGCCTCCCTCGTGCGCAGCGGCGTTTGAGCCTTCCGAGCATGAAAAAGCGGCCCTTCGGGGCCGCTTTGCTTTGGGGGGCTGGGTGGACTCAGTTGATGGTCAGCTGGGCCACGTTGCTGACCGGCAGCTTCTTGGTCAGCGTCAGCGTCAGCACGCCGTTTTCCAGCTTGGCTTGGCTGGAACCGGTGTCGATGTCCAGCGGCAACTCGTAGGCGGCGCGGTACTTGCGCGGAGCGTCTTCCTTGGACTCCACGCGCACCACATTGCCTTCAATGCCGATGCTCAGTTGTTCCTTGGTCACGCCGGGGACGTCAAACGTCAGCGTGTAGCTCTTGTCGTCCTGCGTGAAGGCTTGCGTGCGCTGGTGGGTGGTGGTCAGGGCGTCGTTCAGAAAACGCTCCAGCGAGCGGGTTGCCGGGGTGTAGGCTTGGCGGCGCAGGGCGGGGGCGGTGGTGGCGAAAAACATGGTTGGTGGCTCCTAGTAAACTTCGCGGCTCCCTCTTTGTTCGCCGCATGTCCAGAAGCTGGTGCGTTGGTCGTTGATTTTCAAGAGTTTTTTCAAATGAATATTGTTGTGCGCCGGGCCTTGAAATTGGTTGCGACGGCGTTATCTGTCGCGGTTTTTGCCGGTTTCCCCGCATCCGCGCAGCCGACGGGGGGCCCCATCAAGCTGGCCATGGTCGACGGTCTCAGCGGCCCTTTCGCCAACACCGGCGAGGCGGTTTTCCGCAACCTGGTGTGGGCGGTGGAGCGTGTCAATGCACGCGGCGGCGTGAAGATTGCCCAGCCGGGTGGTGGCAGCGTGGCCAGGCCACTGCAACTGCTGCGCTACGACAGCAAGGGCCAGAACGAGGAGACACTGTCGGCGCTGAAGTCCGCCATCGACGATGGCGCGCAGTTCGTGCTGCAAGGCAATGGCTCGGGCGCGGCGGCGGCATTGCTGGATGCCGTGAACAAGCACAACGAGCGCGACCCCGAGCACCGTGTGCTGTACCTGAACTATTCGGCCGTGGACCCGGTGCTGACCAATGAGAAATGCAGCTTCTGGCACTTCCGCTTCGACGCCCACGCCGACATGCGGCTGGCTGCGCTGATGGGGCTGCTGAAGGACGACAGACAGGTCAACAGCGTCTACATCCTGGGACAGGACTACAGCTTTGGGCAGGCTGTGTCGGCCGAGACCAAGCGCCAACTGGCCCAGCTGCGGCCGGACATCCGCATCGTCGGCGACGAGCTGCACCCGCTGGGCCGGGTGAAAGATTTCTCGCCTTATGCCACCAAGATCAAGACCAGCGGCGCGCAGGCGGTGGTCACCGGCAACTGGGGCAATGATTTGACATTGCTGGTCAAGGCCGCACGCGAGATTGGTTTCGACGGCAAGTTCTACACCTTCTATGGCAATGCGCTGGGCGCACCGGCCGCCATTGGCGACGCCGGTGTGGGCCGCGTGCTGGCGGTGGCCGACTGGCTGCCCAATGTGCCGGGTGCCGCCAGTGAGACCTTTTACCAGGCCTTCAAGGCGCGCTTCCCCAAGCCGGCTGACGACTACGTGCACATGCGCATGCAGCTGATGGTGGAGGCGCTGGCACAGGCGCTGGAGGCCGCGCCAGCGGTGGCCAAGGGTAAGGCGGCCCCCGACGTGACGGCGGTGGCAACCCAACTGGAAAAAGCCCAGGTCAGCCTGGGTGGGCAAGGTGGCGCCATGCGCGCGGCTGACCACCAGTTCCAACAGCCGCTGGTGGTGGGGTTGATGGAGCGCCAGGGCAGCCCAGGCGTGAAGTTCGACGTCGAGGGCTCGGGTTACGGCTTTCGCGTCGTCAAGGCCCTGAGCGCCCCCGCGGCGCAGCAGCCCACCAGCTGCAAGATGCAGCGGCCTCAGTAGGTCGCCACCGACAGCGCGCTGGGGGCTGTGTGAGCGGGTTGTAAAGTTGGCGGATGCGCGGGTCGCCGCGTGTATCCTTGCGCGCAGTTGATTTTTTGACCGCTCCCCGCTCGCATGGCCGTCCCGTCCAACCCATCCAGCCTGGTTTTCCTCGTCATGCTGCCGCTGATCGCCTGGCGGCTGTATGCGCGTGTGCGCCGCATGGTGGGGCGGCAAAAGTCGTCCGCACCGCGCCACTGGTTCACGGTGGTGTTTTTTCCGTTGCTGCTGCTCTTGCTGGGCACCACGGCAGCCTTGCACGACGACGGCCTGCTCAGTGTGGCGGGCATGGTCGCTGGCCTGGCCTGCGGCGTAGGCTTGGCGCTGTACGGGTTGAAGCTGACGCGCTTTGAAGCCACGCAAGAAGGTTTCTTCTACACGCCCAATGCGCACATCGGCATCGCGCTGTCGGCGCTGTTCATCGGCCGCATGCTGTACCGCTTTGGCGTGATGTACATGGCCGGCATGCCGACCGGTCATGCGCCGGCGCAGCAGTTCGTCAACAGCCCGCTGACGCTGGCCATTTTCGGCATGCTGGCGGGCTACTACGTGGCTTACGCGCTGGGGGTGTTGCGCTGGCGCCACCAAGTGCTGGCCAGTCGGGCCGCCGGCTCCGGCTGAGTGGCGCTGCCTGCGGCCCCGTGCTGCACAATGGCCCGAATTCCCATGGCCTGCAACCCCTGACAACGACATGACTGCCGACACCGCCGCCGCGCCGCCCGCCCAGCGCAACTACCGCTATTACGACTTCGTGATGGCGGCCTTTGTCTGCGTGCTGCTGTGCTCCAACTTCATCGGCGCGGCCAAGCAGGCGGTGGTGGACCTGCCGCTGCTGGGACCGACGCCGTTTGGGGCCGGTGTGCTGTTCTTTCCCATCAGCTACATCTTTGGCGACATCCTGACCGAGGTCTACGGCTACGGCCGTGACCGCCGCGTGGTCTGGGCCGGTTTTGGCGCGCTGGTGTTCGCCTCTTTCATGGCCTGGGTGGTGGTGCACCTGCCACCCGGCCCCAGCGACTACATGAAGAGCTACCAGCCGGCGCTGGAGGCCGTGTTTGGCAACGCCTGGCGCATCGCCGCCGGCTCCATGATCGCCTTCTGGTGCGGCAGCTTCGTCAACAGCTACGTGCTGGCCAAGATGAAGGTCATGACGCAAGGCAAGTGGCTGTGGACGCGCACCATAGGCTCCACCATCGTCGGCGAGGCGGTGGATTCGTCGCTGTTCTACGTCATCGCCTTCTACGGCATCTGGGACACGGCGACGCTGGTCAGCGTGGTTCTGGCGCAGTACCTGTTGAAGACCGGCTGGGAAGTGGTGATGACGCCGGTGACCTACAAGGTGGTGAACTTCCTGAAGCGCAAGGAGCAGGAAGACTATTTCGACAAGAACACCAATTTCAACCCCTTCAAGCTGCATGGCAACTGAACGCCCAACCGCTTAAGAAGGGCCTCGGTCGGCGCGTGGGCCGCGCCGGGGTAGGGAGGGATCCGCGTGAACGCAGGTGGGGATTCTCCGCATGAGGACACTGACCGTCGCTTTGCTCCCGTTGGCCCTTGCGGCTGGCCCGGCCCTGGCTGGCGCACCGCCCGGCTACTACCTGGTGTCGGTGTACGACAACGAAGGCCTGCGCACGCTGGACTTCCGTTACTGGGCGGTGCAGCAAAAGCCAGGCACGCCGTCCACCACCTGGCCCGAAATCGGCCTGGGCTGGAACGTGACCAAGCGCTGGTACACCGAGTTCCTGCTCAGCTACATCGGTGGCCCCGGCCAGCCCAACACGCTGGCCGACTACAACTGGCAGAACGACTTCCTGCTGACGCAGGGGCAGTACCCGTTCGACTTGGCGCTGCACAGCAACATCAAGTGGGCTAACGAGTCGTATGAGGGCAAGGGCATCGAGTTTGGCCTGGTGTTCCAGACCGAACTGGCGGCGCGCCTGCAGTTCAATGCCAACCTGTTCCTGGAGCGCCATGTGGGGGGTGACGACGGCTCCAAGCCGACGGAGATGAACTACCAGTGGCAGCTCAAGTACCGCTGGCGCCCGGGTTTCCAGTTTGGCGCCCAGGGCTTTGGCGAACTGGGCGAGTGGAGCCACTGGGCGCCGCGCGACAAGCAGTCGCACCGCGCCGGCCCGGCGATTTTTGGCACGCTGCCGCTGGGCAATGGGCAGAACTTCAGGTACGAGGCCGCGTACCTCTATGGCTCCATCTACACCAAGCATTCCAAGATGGTGACGGCGCGGCTGCGCTACGAATTCTGAAAGACCTGCTGCCGCGATGAATCCATTGAAAAGGACTCTGCTCGCACTGTGCCTCGCTGCCGGTTTGTCGTCTGTGCACAGTGCCTGGGCGCAGAGCGGCGCTGCCGCTTATGACCCGATGTCCGTCAGCAGCGCAGCGCCATCCGCGCCGCTGGACCTGACGGTGCATGACGCCACGCGTCACCGGGACATCCCGGTGCGTGTCTACCTGCCGGCCACCAACGCGCCAGCGCCCGTGGTGTTGTTCAGCCATGGCCTGGGCGGCTCGCGCGAGGGCTATGCCTACCTGGGCCAGCACTGGTCGGCCCACGGCCTGGTCACCGTGGCCTTGCAGCACCCGGGCAGCGACGATGCTGTGTGGAAACAGGCGGCGCCAGCGCAGCGCCTGGCGGCTTTGAAGTCCGCCGCCAGCATTCGCAACGCCCTGCTGCGCATGAAGGACGTGCCGGCCGTACTGGATCAATTGACGCAGTGGAACCAGACGCCAGGCCATCCCCTGGCCGGGCGGCTGGACATGGCACACGTGGGCATGTCCGGTCATTCGTTCGGTGCCATCACGACACAGGCCGTCAGCGGCCAGACCGATGTCACCGGCCAGACCCGCTTCACCGATGCGCGCATACGCGCCGCCTTGCCGATGAGCCCCAGCAGCCCGCCGCCCGCACGCAATGCGGCGCCGTTCGACAAGGTGGCCATCCCCTGGCTGCTGATGACCGGCACCCACGACCAGGGCATGGTGGGCGAGGCCACGCCGGCCACCCGGCAAGCGGTGTTCACCGCGCTGCCGCCCGGCCACAAGTACGGCTTGGTGCTGGACGGTGCCGAGCACTCTGCCTTCAGCGACCGCCCGCTGCCCGGCGACACGCAGCCGCGCAACCCCAACCATTACCGCGTGATCCTGGGCTTGAGCACCGCGTTCTGGGACGCCTACCTGCGCGACGATGCACAGGCGCGGGCTTGGCTGGATGGGGCAGGGCCTGCCAGCGTGTTGCAGCCAGGGGATCGCTGGCAGCGGAAGTGATTTCCCTCCGCTAAGCGCCCATGTCCTTGAAGTCTCGCAGCTCGGAGAGGGAAGTGAAGTTCCCCGCGCGCTTGTCCTTCATCGCGTGGATGGCTTCCAGCACGTGGGCGTTGCTCCAGATCGCGCCTTGCACCCAGCCCATCTGCTTCAGCGCGTCGTCCACCGTGTGGTCGCGTGCGTAGTGGATCACCTGTTTGCTGCCCCAGATGGCCACCGGCGGCTTGGCGGCGATCTCTTTCGCGCACTGCAGGGCGGCGCCCAGCATCGCCTCTTGCGTGTCGAAGACCTCGTTGACCAGGCCGTAACCCAGCGCCTTGGCAGCGGGCAGTCGCCGGCCCGTATAGGCCAGTTCCTTCACCACGGCCAGCGGGATCAGCTTGGGCAGGCGCTGCAGCGTGCCGACGTCAGCCACCATGCCGATGTTGATTTCTTGAATGCAGAAGAAGGCATCTGCGGTGGCATAGCGGATGCAACAGGCGGTGACCATGTCCACCGCGCCGCCTATGCAGCCGCCGTGGATGGCGGCGATCACCGGGATGCGCAGCGCCTCCAGCTTGGTGAAGGTGGCTTGCAATTCGCCCAGCGTGTCGAACATGGCCGCGCGGCCTTCGGGGCTGCGGTCGTCCATGGCGATGGCGCCGCCAAAGGTGTCCAGCGCCATGCCGGCGCTGAAATGCTTGCCGGTGCTGGACATCACCAGCACACGCGCTGTGTTGTCCTTGTGCAGCTGGGTCAGCACCTGGTCCAGCTCGCGCCAGAAGGTCGGGCCCATGGTGTTCAGCGCCTCGGGGCGGTTCAGCACCAGGTGGGCGATGTGGTCGGTGATGCTGAGGGAAAAGCAGGTCAGGGTGTTCATGGGCAGCACTATAGGCGTGCCGGGGCCAGGCCGGCTGTCACGCAGGTGCACTGGCATACTCGGGCGACACACACCATGATGAACACCCCCCATCCTTTCAAGCGCTGGCTGAGCGCCGGTGCCCTGCTGCTGAGCGCCGCGCTGGCCGCGGCCCAGACCGCGCCGCCGGTGCGCATGAGCATGCAGACGGCGGCCGACTTGCAGTTGCCGGCGCTCGCCAGCCCGGTGCCGCTGCAGTTCGCCATCGTCAAGACCTCGGACCTGACCAGTCTGGAGGGTTTGTTGTACCAATCCGGCAGCTGGTTCAAGCGGGCCAAGGTCAACCACACGGCGGTGCTGGTGCGCCACCCGCAGGGCAGCTTCCTGTGGGACACCGGCCTGGGCCAGGGCATAGACCAGCAATTCGCGCAGGACATGCCGTGGTGGGCCAAACCCTTCTTCAGCTACGGGTCGGTGCAGCCTGTGCGCCGCCAGCTGGAGCAGGCCGGCGAGCCGATACCGGGGCGCATCATCCTGTCGCACGCGCACTGGGACCACGCGTCCGCATTGGGCGAATTCCCCGGCGCCGAGATCTGGATCAATGACGCTGAGCGGGCCTTCATCGCCGCCCACCAGGGCATGGTGTTCCCCAGCCAGGTGGCACAGACCGGCCTGCGCTGGAAGACCTATGCGTTTGCCGCCCGGCGCTATGCCGGTTTTCCGCAATCGCTGGACCTGTTTGGCGACGGCAGCGCGGTGCTGGTGCTGCTGGGCGGCCACACGCCGGGCTCCACCGGCCTGATGCTGACCACCGCCGGCGGCACGCCGTATTTCTTCGTCGGCGACGCGGTGTGGAAGCTGGAGGCCATCACCACCCAGTCGCCCAAATTTCTGGTGGCGCGCAAGCTGGTGGACAACGACGCGCTGGCCACCCAAGGGCTGCTGGCGCAGTTGCAGGCGCTGATGGTGGCCAACCCGCGCATGGTGGTGGTGCCGGCGCACGATGCGCGGGTGCACGACCAGCTGGGTTATTTTCCGAACTGGGTGAAATAACCCCCACGGTCGCTCACTTCGTGTAGTTCCCTGCCCCCAAGGGGCCGTCATCGCTTTGGGGCGGCCCGGCGGCGATGGTCCGCCGCGCTCATTTCACGGTGATGACGTCGGTGTGCATGGGCGCCAGCCGCGCCAGCAACTGGTTTTGCACCGGGAAGGGGATGCCCTTGGCATCCATCGCGTCCTGCAGCACCTCCACCAGGCGGTTGAAGTCGCCGGTGTTGATCTTCAGCGACGCGTGGGCCTTCTTCATGTCCTCGCCGTCGTAGACGCAGGCGCCGCCGGCCACCTTGCAGATCTGGTCGGTCAGCTGCTTCTTCAGAAACGCCGGTTTCACGTCCTTGAACTGGCTGCCTATGCGGGCATCGGCGCGTAGCCGGTTGACGAAATCATCCATCAGCGTGGCGATGCCGGCTTGTTCACCCAGGGCCTGGTACAGCGGGTCGGCGGCGGTGGTTTGTGCCAACGCCGGGGCGGTGGCGCACAGGCCCAGCAGCAGGGTGCAGATGGTCAACAGTGCTCGCATGACGGACTCCTCGCAATGAAACCTGATGGCTTGATGCCGGCCTAAAACAGCTCGCCGTTCACCGGCTCGCGCAGCGTGTTCAGCGCCTCCAGGGCCTCGTAAGCTTCCAGCTTGTACAGCGTGCCCACCCGCACCCCCAGCAGGCGCAGGCGCCGGCCCAGGTCAACCCGTTTCAGGCATTGCCCGGCAGTATGCCGTATCGTGCGCGCGTCTGCCGTGGCATGCGCCAGCGTCTGGTCGCGGGTGACGATCTTGAAATCGTCAAAGCGCAGCTTGACGCCAATCGTCTTGCCCACGTAGCCCTTGCGCTGCAAATCCTGCGCCACGGCCTCGCACAGCTCGGTGAAGATGGCGCCCAGCTCGGCCTTGTCGCGCACCGCGTGCAGGTCGCGCTCAAACGTGGTTTCGCGGCTCATGGACACCGGCTCGCTTTCGGTCACCACCTCGCGCTGGTCGCGGCCATGGGCGGCGTTGTGCAGCCAGGCGCCGGTCTTGCGGCCGAAGGTTTCCATCAGCCAGGCCGGGTCGCGCGCCGCCAGCTCACCGATGGTGTGTATGCCCCTGGCCTGCAGCTTGGCGTCGGCCTTGGGGCCTATGCCGTTGATCTTGCGGCAGGGCAGCGGCCACACTTTCGTTTCCACATCCTGCGGGAATACGATGGACACGCCATTGGGCTTGTTGAACTCGCTGGCCATCTTGGCCAGCAGCTTGTTGGGCGCCACGCCCACCGAGCAGGTCAGGCCGGTGTCGTCAAAGATCGCCTTCTGGATGCGCAGGGCCAGCGTGCGGCCGCCGTCCTCCTGGCCGCCGGGAACGTCGGTGAAATCGATGTAGACCTCGTCCACGCCGCGGTCCTCCATCTGCGGCGCCATGGCGGTGATGAGGCTCTTGAAGCGGCGCGAGTACAGGCGCACCTGAGCGAAGTCCACCGGCAGCAGGATGGCCTGCGGGCACAGCTTGGCCGCCTTCATCAGCCCCAGAGCCGAGCCGACGCCGAACTGGCGTGCCGCATAGGTGGCGGTGGTGATGACGCCGCGGCCTACGTAGTCCTTCAGCTGGCCGAACGCTTCCACCGGGATGTCGGCGCGCCGCTCGCCATACTGGGCGCGCAAGGCTTCGTCACGCGCACTGCGCGGGCCGCCGATGACCACCGGCAGGCCCTTCAGTTGGGGGTAGCGCAGCAGCTCCACGGACGCGTAGAAGGCGTCCATGTCCAGGTGGGCGATTCGGCGTTGCGGTTTGGTCATGACGTGGCTGGCAAGCCGTGAGGATAGCAAGACCGCCGGGCACTATCATGGGCGCATGTGCAGCAGCAGAAGATCGTTCCTGGGCCAGGCGGCTGTCAGCGTGTTCGGCGCCGGCTTGCCGCTGGCCTCCAGCCGGGCGCAGGGCCGCCACAGCAAGTTCCAGGGGCAGACGGTGGGCTTCAGCATCCCTGAGCATGCGCACTACGACGCCATGCTGAAGCTGCTACCCGAGTTCACCGCACAGACTGGCATCAAGGTGGAAGTGGCGCGCGAGCACATGCTGCGCATGAAATTCCAGCAGTTGGGCGAGATGAGCAAACCCCAGGGCCATCTGGATCTGGTGTGCTATGTGGTGATGTGGAAGGGCGAGTACGTGGCCAAGAACCTGGTGCGTGAACTGGCCCCGTTCCTGGCTGACCCGCAGCTGGCCGACCCGGCGTTCGACCTGGCCGACATCGTGCCCGGGTACCTGCAGAACCTGGGCCTGGTGGGCGGCCCTAAAGGCTACCTGGCCGGCCCAGGCGCCAAGCTGTATGGCCTGCCCTATGGCGCCGAGACCTCCATCCTGGCTTACCGGCGCGATGTGTTCGCCCAGGCCGGCCTGCAGCCGCCCAAAACCTATGCCGAGTTGCGCCAACTGCTGCAGGTGCTGAAAGCGCGCGTGGGCATGCCGGCACTGGCCTCGCGCGGGCAAGCCGGCCACCCCTGCGTGCATGCCTGGCTGCTGCACCTGAACCCGCTGGGCGGCAAGGTGTTTGACGACCATTGGCGGCCCGCCTTTACCAAACCCGAGGGCGTGGCGGCGCTGGCGCTGCTGAAAGAGATCGCCGACACCGGCCACCCTGACACGGCGCAGATGGGCCAGGCTGAGATGATGCGCGCCTTCCTGCAAGGGCAGACGGCGATGTACCTGGATTCCACCATCATCTTCGGCCCGGTGCGCGATGCCGCGCAGTCCAAAGTGGACGGCAAGGTCAGTTACGTGCTGCATCCGCGCGGCGTGCGCCATTCGTCGCAGTCGGGTGGCCTGGGCCTGGCAGTGGCGCGCAATGCGAAGAACCCCGAGGCCGCTTTCCTGCTGATGCAGTGGCTGACGGCCAAGGCCCAGGACAAGGCGGTGTGCCGCCTGGGCGGCGGCCCCACCCGCTGGTCCACGCTGGGCGACGCCGAGCTGGTGCGCAGGTACCCCGAGTACATCACCCTGAAGGAGCAGTTGCGCCATGCTGACCCGGACTGGCGGCCCATCATCCCGCCCTGGGACGACATCAACACCGGGCCGCTGGGCGCCGTCGTGCACCAGGGCCTGACCGGGCAGAAGACGCCGGCCCAGGCGCTGCAGGCGGTGGTGCCGCGCGTGAACGAGATCATGCAGCGGGCTGGGTACGTGTAGGGGGCCGCGTGTACGCCATCAAGATCGAAATACAGGAGCCGGGCGCCAAGACCTTTGAGTTCACCGCGCAAAAGACCATGTACGGTGGCAAGCTGATCACCGAAGGCGACGAGATCTTCATCTTCGCCAGCGAGAACGAGGTTGGGCAGGGTTTGATCGCTTGCGGTGTGGTCATTTCGGCCGCGGCGACGCCGCGAAAAGCCGGTGTAGAGCGCCAGACGCCGCGTGTCAGCATCACCGTGCGCCGCACCGCGCTGGCCAGGCGGCGCCTGGGGCGCGCCGAACTGAAACCATTTGCCAACTGGGACGACGGCCGGCCCGAGACCGAGCTGAACTTCAAGTTCTACCGCCAGGCCACCAACAAGATCGTCGGCCTGTCGGATCAGGCCACCACCTTTCTGCGCGGCTTTTTCTAGCCCGGCTGGCGCTGGTTCAGCCGTTCAGCAGCACGCTGCGGTCCACCGTGTTGATGTCGGTCTTCCCGCAAAAGGCCATGGTCAGGTCCAGCTCCTTGTGAATGATCTGCAGTGCCTTGGTGACGCCGGCCTCGCCCATGGCGCCCAGCGCGTACAAAAAGGCGCGGCCGATGTAGCAGCCCTGGGCGCCCAGCGCCTTGGCCTTCAGCACGTCCTGCCCGCTGCGTATGCCGCCGTCCATGTGCACCTCGATCTTGTCGCCCACGGCGGCCACGATGGATGGCAGCATGGAGATGGAGGAGGGCGCGCCGTCCAGCTGGCGGCCACCGTGGTTGGAGACGATCAGTGCGTCGGCCCCGGTGGCCACGGCCAGCTTGGCGTCTTCCACGTCCTGGATGCCCTTCAGGATCAGCTTGCCGCCCCAGCGCTTCTTGATCCATTCCACATCGGCCCAGTTCAGCGCCGGGTCGAACTGGCTGGCGGTCCAGTCCATCAGCGAGGACATGTCGCCCACGCCCTGCACATGGCCCACGATGTTGCCGAACTGGCGGCGTTTGGTACCCAGCATGCCGAAGGCCCAGGCGGGCTTGGTGGCGATGTTCAGGATGTTGGGGAGGGTCAGCTTGGGCGGCGCCGACAGGCCGTTCTTCAAGTCCTTGTGGCGCTGGCCCAGGATCTGCAGGTCCAAGGTGAGCACCAGCGCCGAGCAGTTGGCGGCCTTGGCACGGTCTATCAGCCGCTCGATGAAGCCTTTGTCCTTCATCACATACAGCTGGAACCAGAACGGATGGCGGCCGGTGTGCTCGGCAATGTCCTCGATGGAGCAGATGCTCATGGTGGACAGCGTGAACGGAATGCCAAACGCCTTGGCCGCGCGCGCGCCCAGGATCTCGCCGTCCGGGTGCTGCATGCCGGTCATGCCGGTGGGGGCAATGGCCAGCGGCATGGTCACGTCCTGGCCGATCATGGTGGTGCGCGTGCTGCGACCTTCCAGGTTCACGGCCACGCGCTGGCGCAGCTTGATGGTCTGGAAGTCGTCCGAGTTGGCCCGGTAGGTGCTTTCGGTCCAGGAGCCGGAGTCGGCGTAGTCGTAAAACATGCGCGGCACGCGCTTTTGCGCCAGCACGCGCAGGTCTTCAATGTTGGTGATCACTGCGGCCATGGTTGTTTTTCCTTGTCAGCCGCCATGTTAGCCGCTGTGCCGGCCAGCCGCCTTGTCCTGGCTCAAGCGCTACCTGGGTGTGTACCTGGCCTTCAGCACGCCAGCGCCGCGCACCTCGATGCGCACCTCATCCACCACCTGGCCCTGGTTGTTCAGCAGTTGCACCTGGTGCTTGCCAGGCCAGGGCAGCCAGGCCACCTGGGCGCCGCGGCCGAATTCCTTGCCGTCCATCAGCCAGCGGCCGGCGGTGCCTTCCTGGGTGAAGCGCAGCCGCTGGTGCGTGGGCGGGATATCCGGGTCCAGCGCCACGATGGTGCCCGACACCGGGCTGGTGATGCGGGCTGGCGCGGGCTCTGCGGCGCGGCCGCGCGCCTTGGTCGGTGGCGTGGTGGTGGAGGCGATCACGTCCTGCCCGGTGCCGCGCAGGAACCATTCGCTGCGGTTGGCCTCCTGCTGCTGGGCAAAGCGCATGGCGTGCTGTTCCAGGCCGGGGGGCGGTGCGGGTGCCTTGCTGGGCTCGCTGCGGTGCAGAAAATTCATGACAGCGGCCCAGATCGGCGCGGCGCCGCTGGTGCCGCTGACGTCCCACATGGCGGCGCCGCTGGCGTTGCCCACCCACACGCCCACCGTGTAGCGGCGTGAGTAGCCTACGGCCCAGTTGTCGCGCATGTCCTTGCTGGTGCCAGTCTTCACAGCCGTCCAGAAGCGGGTGGCCAGCACGCTGTCGGTGCCGAAGGTGCGCGCGCGGGCGTTGCCGTCGCTGAGGATGTCGCTGACGATGTAGGCGGCGCGTGCGTCCAGCGCCTGGGAGGCGGGGCTGGCGGGCGTGGGCTTGCCGTTGCCAGCCAGTGCCAGCGGCGCCACGCGGCTGTAGCGGCCGTTGTTGGCCAGTGCGCGGTAGGCGTTGGCCAGGTCCAGCAGGCTGACCTCGGCGCTGCCCAGCGCCAGGCTGTAACCGAAATAGTCGCCTGACTCGCGCAGTGGCAGCCCCAGGGCGCGCAGCTGGCGGTGAAACGCATTGGGCGACACCATCTCCAGCGTGCGCACCGCCGGCACGTTCAGCGACGCACCCAGCGCCGTGCGCACCGACACCCAGCCCTTGAACTGACGGTCGTAGTTCTGCGGGATGTACAGGCCGCTGGCGGTGGCGATCTGGTTGGGTGAATCCTCCAGCAGCGAGGCGGCGGTGAGCCGGCGCTCGGCGATGGCTTCGCCGTAGAGGAACGGTTTCAGCGTGGAGCCGGGCTGGCGCAGCGCAGTGACGGCGTCCACATCGGCAGCGCTGCTCAAGGCACCCGACGAGCCCACCCAGGCCAGTACCTGGCCGCTGGCGTTGTCCAGCACCACCAGCGCAGCGTCTTCCACATGGCGGCCGCGCAGCTCGCGCAACTGGGTTTGCAGGGTCTGTTGGGCGAAGCGCTGCAGCGGGGCGCGCAGCGTGGTCCGGATGGAGGAGGGGGCAATGGTCGCCACTGGGAGCTTGGCAGGCTTGCCCTGGGCTTCGACCCCTTCGACACGGCTCAGGACAGTCTGCTCAGCCCGAACGGAAACCAGCCGTTGCGCGACATGGGGTGCGATGCCCGTGCTGGCATCAAAGTCGCGCCGCTGCAAAGCGGCGGCGGTGAACATGTCCAGCGCCTGGCAGTTCACCGCCGTGGGGTTGGCGCGCGCCATGTCCTGCAACACGCCGCAGGCGCGGCGCGCCACCATGTCCGGCTTGGCATTGGGGGCACGCACCAGCGCGGCGGTGACAGCAGCCTCGCGCTCGTCCAAGCCATGCGGCGCCTTGCCGAACAGCGTGTGGCTGAGCGCGTCCACACCCACCAGCTCGCCGCGCAGCGGCACCAGGTTCAGGTAAGCCTCCAGGATCTGGTCCTTGCGCCAGCCACGCTCCAGCGACTGCGCGGCCAGCGTCTGGCCCAGCTTTTGCACCAGGCTGCGGCCACTGCCGGCACGCCGGTAGTCGTCGTCCAGCAAGCCGGCCAGTTGCATGGTGATGGTGGAGGCGCCGCGCGTGCGGGTGTTCCACAGGTTGGCCCAGGCAGCCGCGCTGGCGGCTTGCCAATCCACGCCGCTGTGCTCGTAGAAGCGCTTGTCCTCGCTCAACACCATGGCGTTGCGCAGTGCCGGCGAAATATCGGCCAGCGCCACCCACTGGCCACGCCGCACTGATCTGTCGTTGCGCAGGCTGTGCAGCAGCTCGCCGTGGCGGTCCAGCACCTGCACATCCGAAGGCTTGAAGTCTTTCTTCACCTCGGCGAAGGTGGGCAGTCCCCAGGCGCAGGAGGCGGCCAGGCCGTTGGCCGCCAGCAGCAGTGCGGCGCGGCGGGCCAGCTTCAGCAGGCGGGGGCGGTTTATTCCTTGCATTTCTTCAGGTTGGTGCGCGCTGCCCGCACCACCGGCAGGTAGCTGTCGGCGTCGGACGGCGGTAAGTCGTCGCGCACCTGCGCGTCGGTCTTGGCTGCGTCTTCGCTCAGGTCCTTCAGCGTGGCCAAGCAGCCGGCCTTGTCGCCCAGGTGGTATTGGGCTATCGCCAGGTCGTTCTGCACGCGGCCCCGCTCGGTCCAGAACAGGAAGCTGCTGCACTGCGTGACCACGGGTTGCAGCGCCGCCACGGCACCCGGGTAGTCCTTGGCGTCGTACTTCTTCTTGAACGTGGCACGCGACTGGGCCATCGCCGTCTTCTGGCATGCCGGCGGCGGTTTCTTGTACACGCCCTCGAAACCGCCGCGCGCACCGCAAAACTCCTGGCAGCCACCATTGGCGTTGCCCTGCACCTGCACATCGGCACCCTGCAGCTTGAAGCTGACCACGCAGGCCGAGTCCTTCATCTTGGCCTTGCCGGCCACGATCACACCCTCCAGGTCACAGGTGTGGAAATTGCCGCCCACGGTGCTGATGGTGAAGCGGTTGCCGGCCTTCACCTCCAGGCTGCCAAAGGCGCCTTCGCTGATGACGTAGCTGCCTGGCGCCGGGTTGGTCTGGGCCTGTGCCATCCCGCAGCCCACCAGTACCATTGCGATCAGGGTCGTCTTCATTTCGCCGCCTCCACCTTCACCTTGGCATTCGGCGCCTC
Organism: Hylemonella sp. P2_B10; assembly: GCF_056404875.1. Lineage (NCBI taxonomy): Bacteria > Pseudomonadati > Pseudomonadota > Betaproteobacteria > Burkholderiales > Comamonadaceae > Hylemonella > Hylemonella sp. P2_B10. Next base: position 475,129 of record NZ_JBFUDE010000002.1, on the reverse strand, counting down.
GCCAAACATCTCGGGCGCGTACATCGCCTCCACCCGGCTGGGCGGCAGCGAGAATTCGCCCACGTTGTTCAGCCGCACGGTGTATTCCATCTTCATCACCCCCTTGGGCAGGTACTCGTAGTAGCTGCGGAAGGCCTCGAAGCTGCGCTCCTCGAACGCCGGCCAGGCCCAGCCCTCGCGCTTTTCGTCCTTGGTGGCGATTTCGGAGTCGCGCCCCAGCCCGCTGCCCAGGATGGTGGCGCCGCCGGGCACCGGGTCGGTGATCGCCACCCAGGTCATGTCAGCCGAGGCGTTCACTTCCAGCGTGATGCGCAGGACGTCGCCGCGGGTGTACTTGCCGGGCACCGCCTGCTCCACGGGCGTGATGGTCTTCTTGATCTGGTAGCCGGCGTTGAAGGGCGCCTTCAGGTCAATCGCAGCCAGCGACTGCAGCGTCAGCCAGGGCTTGCCTGACCCAGAGTGGGTGACGCTCAGTTGGCCTTCACCGGCTGCCCAGGGCAGGAACATGCTGTTGTTGCGCAGGTTGCCGGGCGAGGCCGGGGCGCCGAACAGCGTGCCCTGGTGGGGCGCGCCCGTGGCATCGGTGGGCTTCACCCGCTCCACCTTGCTCCACTCCACGGCCGCGCTGTTGGCGCCCAGGTTGGCGCGGGTAGCACCGGCCACGGTGACGGCTTCAAACTTGGCCGAGAACTTCTCCAGTGCCAGACCGCCCCACAGGTTGGCGGTGGTGGTCAGCCAGGCGCCGCGTTGCTGGCGGGCGATGAAGCCGTTGGCCAGGCGGCCCATGTCATCCTTCCAGGCCGGGTCGTCCATCACCGCCAGCAGCAGGCGGGCGGTGTTGACGTCGCCATTGCCCATCAGCCACCACCAGTAGTCGTCGCGCTCGGTGCTGAAGATCAGCTTGGTGCCCTGGTAGCTCAGGCGGGCCTTCAACACCTGGATGGCCTCCGCCAGCCGCTGCTCGCGCTGCGGCACATCCATCACGCGCTTGAGGATGTTCAGCCAGTCGATCACCGCGCCGGTAGGCCACTGGTTGGGTGCGATGGTGATGCTGCCCAGCATGCGGCCCTGCGCCTTGCCGTAGCGCGACAACGCCTCCAGCGCGGCCAGCTTGCGCACGTCCAGGTCGGCGCGCGGACTCCAGAACTTGCGCTCTATGCGCCCTTCCACAAACGCGATCAACCCGCGTTCCATGGGCGCACGCACCTCGTCCGGCAGTGCGAAGGCGGGGTCTATCCCTGCCGCCTCATGGGTGGCGGCCAGCACATAGGCGGTCAGCGTGTCGCTGCCCCGGTTGGCGTCGCCATCGCGTGGCGGGAAGTAGCTGGCCAGGCCGTCGCTGTCCAGATAGGTGGGCAGTTGCGCCACCACATTGGCCCACAGCTTGCTGTCGCGCAGGCCTACCGACTTGCTGGTTTTTTGTTCCAGGCAGATGAAGGGGTAGTTGGCGAAGTAGTCCTTCACGCCCGGCAGGCCCTCGGCCAGCTTGGGTTGCAGCGACAGCTTCAGGCCGCCGCGCGGCTGGCCATTGGTGACGATGCCGTCCGCCGGGGCTTTGACCGCCAGCGTGTACGGGCCGTCCAACTGCACCAGCGTGGCCTGCTGCACCGTCAACGGCACGGCGGGGATGATGCGCTGCTGCGCCTTCAGCGCGTCGCGCGCGCCGCCCAGCGTGTCCTTGGCCTCGATCTCCCACAGGATGGCCTGCGTGCGGATCTGCGCCAGCTGGGCTGGCGCGGTGACCATCCAGGCCACTTCACGCGCCTCACCAGCGGGAATGTCCACCTGCTGCGGCTTCAGGTCCAGCAGCGTGGCGCGCGGTGTCACGTCCACCTTCATTGCCTTTTGCGTGGTGTTGCGCAGTGTGATTTGCGCGCGGAACTGGTCGTCCTCGCGCACCAGCGGCGGCAGGCCGCTGATGATCTGCAGGTCCTGCGTGGCGCGTATGCTGGTCTGGCCGGTGCCGAACAGGCCGGTGCCGCTGTCGGCCACGGCCACGATCTTGAAGCTGGTCAGCGCGTCGTTCAGCGGCACCGTCACCGTGGCCTGGCCGTTGGCATCCAGCTGCACTTTCGGGTTCCACAGCAGCAGCGTTTCCAGCAACTCACGGGCGCCGCTGTGGCCACCGCCGCCGCCGGCCGGCACCGCCTTGCGGCCGTAGTGCCTGCGGCCAATGATTTCCATCTGCGCGGTGGACGTCTCCACGCCCCAGCTGCGGCGTTGCAGCATGGCATCCAGCACATTCCAGCTGGTGTTGGGCATCAGCTCCAGCAGCGCCTGGTCCACGGCGGCCAGTGCCACCTCGGCATTGGCAGCCGGCTGGCCGTTGGGCAGCTTGGCCGAGATGGTGACGCGGGCCTGGCCGCGCACCGGGTAACTTTCCTTGTCGGCCTTCACGGTCACGGCGATCTGGTGCGCCTTGGTGCCGACGCGGATTTCGGCCAGCCCCAGCCGGTAGGCCGGCTTGCTCAGGTCCACCAGCGCGGTGGGCGCCACGTATTCACGGCCCTCGTACCAGAAGGCCGTCCACCACTCGCGCGGCGCCTTGTAGCCCCAGCTGAAGAACGAGTACCACGGCACCTCGCGCAGCCGCCCGCGCAGTGCCAGCACACTGATGTACACGTTGGGCCCCCAACTGTCCTTGATCTGCAGCTTGAAGGTCGGGTCCTGGCCGTTGAGCTGCACCACTTGCGTGTCGATGATGCCCTCACGCTCTATCGCCACCAACGCGGTGGCATAGCGGAACGGCATGCGCACCTGGAAGACCGCAGTGTCGCCAGGCTGGTAGCTTTTCTTCTCGGGCAGCACGTCCATGCGGTCGTGGTCTTCGCCGCCGAACCACAGCTCGCCCTGGCGTGTCACATACACCGAGGCCGCCGCCTGGATGCTGTTGCCGGCCGTGTCCTTGGCGGTGACGATCAGCTCCACCTCACCCGGCTCGCCCAGCTTGGCCTCGCACAGCAGCAGGCCGCGCGAATCGCTCTTGCCTGAGCACACCGAACCCAGGTCTTTCAGCTCGGTCTTGTTGTCGTAGGTGTAGAAGCCGCCCACCATGCGCTTGCGGCTGGTGGTGACGATGCGCGCCACCGCCTTCACCTCAAGCGCCACGTCGGCCTGCGGTTTGCCGCTCAAGTCCAGCGCCAGCGCCTGGAAGCGCATCTGCTGCTTGGCCGACACCCAGCCTTCGGTCTTGATGCCGGCCACCACGCCGGCCGGCCACAGCGTCTGCGTGCTGCGCAGCGTCTGCACCTCGCCATTGGGGTCGGCGTAGGTGGCTTCCAGCAGCAGGTCTTGCGGCTGGGCGGACTTGGGCAGCTTGTCCACCGTCACCTTGCCGGCACCGCTCTTGTTCAGGGTGAGGGGCAGCTTGTCGGCCACCACGCGCTGGTCCTGGGCGGTCGGGGCCTCATCGCCCTCATCGGGGTTGCTGTTGCTGGTGCTGCCGTCGCGCGCCTTGCGCGGTGGGCTGAAGCTGAAGTCCTCAAAGTCGCCATAGCTCAGGGACTTGCTGCGCACCAGGGCCGACAGGCGCACCGGCAGGTTGGCCGCGCCGCCGCCGGCCACGTAGTTGATCTGCACGTCCACCGGCACCGTCTGCACGTTGACCAGCGGTTTCTTGTCAGTCGGCGTCACCCGACCCTCCAACACAGGCAAGCGGAACTCTTCCACGCGGAACTCACCGCTGGAGAATGTGCGCGCTTTGTCATCCGCGCCGCGCAGCTCCACCGAGTACATCCCCAGCTTGGCCGCCGGTGGTACAGAGAACGTGTTTTCAGCGCTCTGGCCGCCGGTGGCGGTCTTGCGCCAGGCCAGCGGCTGGGTGAAGCGCTGGCCACTGCCCTGGTGGGTGATGACCAGCGTGTCCGGCAGGGCTTGCGGCAGGTCGAAGCCCTTGCTGGTCTGCGACCGTATCAGGTGTTTCATGGACACCGTCTCACCGGCGCGCAGCAGCGTGCGGTCGAAGATGGTGTGGGCCAGTTCGTCCGGCCGGGCGTCGCGGCTGGTGGGCACGTTGAAGCGCCAGGGCTCGATGCCGCGGTACCAGTTGCTCCAGGTGAAGGCCATGTCCTGCACGCCGCCGGCGTCCTTGGCGCGGGCGCTGACGAAATAGGCGCCGCTGCCTTCACCGTCCCCATCGTTGTTGCGGTTGCAGGGGGGGGCCTGCACCGGCACGTCCTTCAACTGGGCCACACCTTGGGCGTCGGTGGTGGCGGTGGCCACTTCCTTGCCGCGGCAGTCCGACACGCGCACCGTGGCGTTGGCCACCGGCCTGCCTTTGTCCAGCGTGGTGACCCAGGCGACGGCGTTTTCGCGCCCCAGCTTGAAGTGCACGCCCAGGTTGGTCACCAGCGCTGAGGTGCGCACGTACATGGTGCGGTTGCCGCCGTGGCGCTCGTCCAGCAGGCTGCCTCCCAACTTTTGCGACGCGATTTCCACCACGTGGAAACCGGGGGTGAGCGGTATGCCCACCACCTCAAACGGCCTGGGGTCGCCGCCTTCCACCGGCTTGGGCAGGTCCAGCGTCTTCACGCCGCTCTGGCCGGCCAGCAGCGACACCATGCGCGATTGCACCCAGTCCTTGTCGCCGCTCTCCAGGCTTTGGGGCAGCGGGCCCTTGACGTCGCGCTGGGCTAAGGCGCGCTGCACGGTGAAGTTGTCGTAGCGCTTGACCTTGCGGAACCAGGCGATGATCTCGGCGTCCGTGCTGGGCGCCAGGTCGCTGACCTTGCCCGGTGCCAGGCCCTGCACGGCCAGCTTCTGCTCCACGTTGCGCAGCGTCACCGGCAGCATGGGCGGGCCGTCCGGCTCGGCGAAGCGCTCCACGATGCCAAACGGCGCCGCCGCAAACTTGGCCAGCGGCGGCATGGGGCCGGTAGCCACCTTCAGCGGGAAGCTGTCGGCGTTTTTCAGCGCGCGGCCCGAGGCGTCCGCGAAACCCTGGGGCAGCTGCAGCGTGAAAGCGGTCTGTTCCGCAAAAATGCCCTTGAAGGTGACGCTGGTGACCACGTTGTCACCATCACTCTCGCCCTTGTCGAAATCGGGCCTCAACGTGTCCTTGCCGCCGGTCAGGACAATGCCCTGGGCCAGCTTGCGCGGCACCGGTGCGTTGAACGTCAGGTTCATCGGGCGAATCGGCAGGCAGGCGGCCTGCGCGTTCTCGCGCTCGCAACTGAAGCTGGCGGTGAAGGGCTCGCGCACCTTGAAGGCAAAGCGCTTCTCCACCTTGTTGGCGATGCCTGGGGCGCCGGCGGCATCCGGCGTGGCCACGCCGGCGCCGAACACGATCTGCACCTTGGACGCCGGCGTCAGCCGCCGGTTGCAAGCCAGCGTGACGAATTTCAGCGGGGCCGACGCAGCGGCTTTTTCATAGCCCTGCGATTTCAGCAACTGGTCACGCTCCTTGCCGTCAATCAGCCGCACCGGCACGCGTTCGCCCAGGCCCTCCAGCGCGCACCACACACTGGCTTGCACGCTGGCCAGTGTGGCTGCGCCATTGAGCTGCAGCACGAAATACTGCTCTTCGTCGATGGCCTGGTAGACGGAGGGGCGTATGTTTTGCACAAACGGCCCGCCGGTGTTGAACTTGTAGCTGCTTGTGCCGCTCAGCTCGGCACCCTGGGGCGACTTGAAGCCGGCGCGGGTTTGCAGCGCGCAGCTGACGCCGGGCGGCAGGTCGGCCTCGAACTCGAAGGCCCACTCCTTGTCGCTGATCCAGCGACCCGACCCCTTGGTGGCCTGGGCATCGCTGCAACTCAGGGCTACCGGCGCTGGTGCCTTGGGGTCGCCAAAGGTGACGGCCGATTCGTTGAACTTGACCACCACCTGGCGCACCCGCGCCACTTCGCCTTGCGGCGACAGACTGGTGATCTGGAGGGCCTGGGCTGACATGGCGCCCAGCAGCAACCCGAAAGCGATGAGAGTTTTCTTGATTTTCACGCTATCCCCTGTGAAGAGCCCACAGCGTAGCGGAAATGACTGACTCGGCAAAGTCAGCCGGACAGCTTTTACATAGCGGCCTATGCCATGGACAGTGTCAACACGGCTTCCACGCCGGCCACCCCATCGGCGCGGTTGTGCAGTTCCACATCGCCCCGGTGCAGCCTGGCAATGGCGCGCACCAGTGCCAGGCCCAGGCCGCTGCCCTTGCCCTTGCGGTGCGGGCCGGGCAGCGAGTAGAAGCGCTCGAACAGGCGCGGCTGCGCATAGTCGGGGATGGTGCTGCCGGGGTTGCTGACGCTGATGCGCCAGCGCGTGTCCTGCGGGCTGATGCTGAGGTGGATGGTCTGGCCGTCGGGCGTGAAATCCAGCGCGTTTTGCAGCAGGTTGCGCAGCGCCTGTGAGATCAGGAAGGCTTCGCCGCTGCACGTGCAGGGTGGGTTGGCCTGCAGTTCTATGCGCCGGCTGCCCAGTTGCGGGCTCAGGGTTTCGATCAACTCTCGCGCCAGCGCCGCCAGGTCCAGCGGCTCATGGGCGATGGCTTCGCGCGCTTCCACCCGGGCCAGTTCCAGCAGACGGTCCACGGTGTCGCGCATGCGCAGGGCCTCGGCCTGGATGTGGCCCAGGAAGCGCTGGCGCTGGGCGGCATCCAGGCCAGTGTCCTCCAGCAGTTCCACCGCACCCAGGATGCCGCTGAGAGGTGACTTCAGCTCGTGCGTCATGTCGTGCACATGGCGCTCCACATAGGCCTTGCCGTCCAGCTGGCGGCGCATCTGCTCCAGCGCGCGGGCCAGCTCGGCCAGTTCGCGGTTGGCGGGAAAGGCCGGCATGGGCTGGGTATGGCCCTGGCTGGTGGCGCGGGCATAGAGCGTCAGCTGTGTGATGCCGCGCGACAGCCACCAGGAGAACAACGCGCCCAGCACCAGGCCGCCGGCCAGCAGGGCCCAACCCAGGCGGGTGACCTTGCGCTCGGCGCGCGTCAGGTAAGGCAGCAGGCTGTTGGATGGCTTGGCCACCGTCAGCACACCCAGCAGCGCTGGCCGGCTGGCCGCGCCGCCAGACGCTTGCGCATAGATGGGCGCGGACACATACATGGCGGTGCTGGCGGCGTCGCGGGGGTCGGCGCGGCTGGTGCGGCTGCCGTATTGGCCGCGCAGGGTCAACGCCACGTCGCGCCACTGGCTGTGGTCTTCACCCATACCCAGTCCCTTGGAGTCGGCCATGACGATGCCGCGCGCGTCGGTGACGGTGATACGCAGATCGATGCTGTTCTTGCGCAAGCCCCAGATTTCCGCGTTCGGGTGGCGCAGCGCCAGTTCCTGCCCCAGCCGGACCAGGCGTTGGCTGTCCAGCCGGCCTGCACGCATGTCTTCGCCCAGCAATGCGGCCAGCGTGTTGGCCGTCTCCACCAGCGATTCCTCGGTGGACTGGCGCAGCGCCGGTTGCAGGTCGTCGCGCAGCACATTCAGGCCATACCAGCCGCCGGCCGCGATCAGCAGGAAGAAGCCCAGGAAGATGCGCAGCGAGAACCGCATGCGTTGCCCAGCCTTTCAACCGGCTTCGGGCAGGTTCAGCCGGTAGCCAAACCCCCGGTGCGTTTGCACTGGATCGTCCTCGGCGCTGACCGCACGCAGCTTGGCGCGCAGGCTGCGGATGTGGCTGTCCACGGTGCGCTCGGAGTTGTCTTCCTTGGCGTCACCCAGCGCGTCCAGCAACTGGGCGCGGCTGAACACCCGGCCCGGGCGCGACAGCAGCGTGGACAGCAGCCGGTACTCGGACGGCGTCAACGCCAGCCAACTGCCGTGAAAGCGTATGCGCAGGCCAGCCAGGTCATGCACGAAGGGGTTGGCCGGCGCGGTGGCAGCATCGTCGCGCGCCGGGGCAGGTGTGCCGTTGCTGACCGCCGGTGGCTGCGCCCGCCGCAAGATGGTCTTGATGCGGGCGGCCACCTCGCGCGGGCTGAAGGGCTTGACCACATAGTCGTCAGCCCCCAGCTCCAGCCCGGTGACGCGGTCGATTTCCTCGCCGCGTGCGGTCAGCAGCATCACCGGCAGGGTGCTGGTCGGTCCGGCGGCCTGGCGCAGCTGGCGCAGCACATCCAGGCCGTTGGCGTCGGGCAGGCCGACGTCCAGCACCAGCAGGTCCACAGTCTCGCGCGCCAGCAGGGCCTGGGCCTCTTGCGCCAGCCGGCAGTGCCTGACCTGCATGCCCTCGCGGGTCAGCGCGAACTGCAGGGTTTCGGCAATGGCGGTTTCGTCTTCCACCAGAAGGATGCGCGGCGGCGTCATGGGGGGAGTGTAAGACTCAGGCCGGGGTGGACGGTGCGGGACGGTGCAGCGGACCCTCCAGCGTCGACCAGTCCACATGCCGGGTCAGCACCATGATGGTGGCCAGCAGCGCGAACAGCGCGCCGCTGCCCAGCAGCAAGGCGGTGCTTTCGCTTTGCAGGATGGCGAACAGCACGCCCAACAGCCCCAGCACCAGCGCACCGAACAACACGCCGGCCTGCCAGCCGCGCAGCACATAGCTGGCGTAGTAGGTCAACAAAGCGGCGCAGGCCAGCGAGGCGCCCCAATAGGCCTGCCAGAACGGCACATGCTCACCCAGCGCCAGCACCAGCAGGAAGAACAGCGCCAGCGCCGCCCCTACCAGTGCGTACTGGATGGGGTGCACGCTGACGCGGCGCACCACCTCCATCACGAACACGGCGGCGCACACCATCAGCAGGAACAGTTCGGCGTACTTCAGCGTGCGCTCGGACAGCGCGTAATGGTCCACCGGGTCGATCAGGTTCACGCCCACCATGGCGGCCGGCAGGCGTTCACAGCCTTCGCTGCCCGGCCCTTGGAGCAGCAAAGAGGAACCGCCGACCCGGGGCAGCGCGCTGTTGCCGCCTTTGCATTTCGCCTGGGCGGTGCCGGTGGCCAGCTGGTTGATGGCCCATTGGGTGTTGAAGCCGGCGGCCGACACCTCGCGCGCGGTGGGCGCCATGCTGCCGACAAAGCTGGGGTGCTGCCAATTGGAGCGCAGGCTGATGTGGGTCTGCCCAGCCGAGGGTTCGATCTGCAGCGACTCGCTGCCGGCCAGCTCCAGCCGCACATCGAACTCCACCGTGCTGTTGCCCGCCAATATTGCCGGCGCGTTCCACTGCGGCGTCAGCGCGTGCACGCCGTGGGCCTGCCAGGCCACGCCGGTGCCGGAGTCAAAGCGCAGCGCGGCGTCGCCCAGCTTGCCGGCCAGCGCGCGTATGCCGCGCGTGTCGCCCAGGCCCAGCAGCAGCGACGGTTGGCCCCATTGCAACTCCAGCCGCTGGCCGTCGGCACTGCTGGCGGCCAGACTGGCGGGGTTGATGCCCGGCAACTCGAACTGGCCGGTCAGCACCACCGGGCCGGAGAAGATGCGGGCCTCGAAGATGCCACGCTTCAGCGTCTCGGTCTGCAGCTGGCCGTCCACTTTCAATGTCTTGGGCGCCAGCACCAGGCTGCGTTGCAGCAGTTGCTGCTCGTTCCAGCTGCCAGCACCGCTGCCGGGCTTGCCGGGGCCGCTCCAGGTCTGCACCGACACCTGGTAGGGGAACACCAGCAGCGGCCCGTTCAGCGTCTGGCTGCCGGCGCTGTAAGAGGCCATGGACGCCTGCACTTCGTGCGCGCGCTGCTGGCGCTCGCGCACCAGGTGGCGCACCGAGCCGACCGCGATCAACAGGCTGACGGCCACCATGGCCATGGCGGCAATGCGCAGGAAAAATTTCATGGCCCATCTCCCGTGTTGGTGATGGGCCGCACTCTAGAGGTGGCGTTTGCAGGTTGGGGCCGTGCGGTGTGCAGTTTGTGTGCAGCCGGGCCAGCGTGCGCCTACTCGATGAGGATGGCCAGGTCGCGCCCGGCGATGGCTTGGTTGCCGGCAAAGTCGGCCGCCAGGATGCGGATGCGGTATGCACCGGGCGGCAGCGTGCCGGGGTTCCAATTGCCGCTACCGGCCTGGCCGTCGCGCAGCGTGTTGGTCACGGTGTAGCGAAAGCGCGTGGCGGCGGCGCCGTGCACGGTGACGCCGCTGTCGGCCCAGTAGGCGGTCTTCACCGCTTCGCGGTCTGCGGGCAGGCGGTTGAATTCGAGGTTCACCAACGGCTGCTCGTAGCCAGGTACGGCGGATCCATCGGCGTGCAGCAGCTGGTAGCCCAGCTTGTACAGGCCCAGGCGGCGCCGGGGCAGGTTGCCGTTCACCAGGTCCAGCGCATCGACCACGATGCTCAGGGGGCCGGCATCGCGCGACACGCGCAGCGCACCGTCAGTTTTGCCGCCTGCCTTGCCGTCCCGCTTGCTGCCCAGCCGTTGGCCGGCCGCGTCATACAACGCAATGCCCAGGATGCGCGGTGGCAGCGTGTCCTGCATGTCGGCAAACGGCAGCACCAGTGGGTTCTCCACCTGGCCCTGCGGGCTGTACTCCAGATGCACATGGGCCATGCGGTTCACCGTGCCCAGCGCGTCGCCTACTTCGAAACGCGTGCCGCGGCGCACCCGTACGCGCTCGGTTTTGCCGTCGTCGCCGTTCACCAGCGCAAAGCGCGCGGGATCCAGCAAGCGGTGGACCGGGGTTCGACCCACCCGCATGTGGATGTAGGCCGTCTCGGCGACGTTCAGCCCTTCGCTGAGCGTATTGAAACCCCAGTTCGGCAGCGCCAGCGCCACCTTGCCGCGCGCCACCGCCAGCACGGTGTCGCCCACCTCGGCCTGCACGTCCAGGCCGGCGTGCAGGTGGTGGCGGCTTTCGCCATCGAAATTGCCACGCACCTCGCCCACCACGCCCACCACCTCATGCCAGACGTGTTGTGGTCTGGTGGGCCAAGGGAAGGGTTTGGCAGGCAGCGCAGGCGCTGGTGCGCTGGCTGCGAGCGGGGTGATTGGCTGCGCCACTGCGGAAGCTGCTGGCACGGCGCTGGCAGGCGACGTGGGCGCGCTGGCGGGCTGCGCGGACAGCTGCCACACGGTGTGACTGGCCTGATCGGCCACCACCAACCGGCCGGCGCGATCCAGCACCAGGCCTGCAGGACGCCTGAGGCGCAACGCGGCGCGCTGGGCGGGTGCGGTGCCGGCGGGGCCGCTGGCCACGGTTGCGACGGCGGGTACGGTGGCGGGTTTGCTGGCGTCTGGCAGTGCCAGCACCTGGCCGCCGGGCGTGAGCTGCACCACACGGCCACTGGCGCCATCGCTGGCGTAGATGAGGCCGTCATGCGTGACGGCCATGCCCATGGGGCGGCGCAGCAGGGCGGTGTCGTCTTCCGGGTCGGCGCGCAGCAAGGTGCTGACGTTGCCGTCGGCGTCGAGCTTGCGCAACGCCCGGTTGCCGCTGTCGGCCACCAGCAAGGTGCCACCGGGCAGGGCCAGCAGCAGCGTGGGGGTGTCGAAACGGGCCTGCGCGCCCAGCCCATCCTGCCAGCCGGGGCGTTCGCCGCCGGCCAGCGTGCTGACGTTGCCAGCGGCATCAACGACGCGCACACGGTCGTTGTAGCTGTCGGCCACATAGATTTTGCCGGTGGCGTCGTCCAGGGCCACGCCCATGGGGCCATTGAGCAGCGCCTGTGCACCAGGGCCATCGCGCCAGCCCGGCTGGCCGGTGCCGGCCACCGTGCTGACCAGCCCTTGCGGCGTGATTTTTCGCACGGCGTGGTTGCCGGTGTCGGCCACATACAGGTTGCCTTGTCTGTCCACCGCCAGCCCGGATGGCGTGTGGAACGCGGCAGCGGCGCCCTGACCGTCGGCCAGGCCTTCGCGCTGGCCGCCGGCCAGCAGGGTCAGTGCACCTTCTGGCGCCAGTTTGTAGATGGCATTGGCATCGCCGCCATCGCTGAGGTACAGGTTGCCTTGGGCGTCATACGCCAGGCCGAACGGGTCTTGCAGACCAGAGGCGGGGTTGGCATGGGCGCCGAGGATGGCGCGGGTGTGGGCGGGCCAACCCAGTGGCGTTGCCGCGCGGCGCATGAAATTGTGTGTGGGGGACAGGTACCACCAGGTGGCAAAGCCGGCGGCGGCCAGCAGCGCCAGCGCCACCAGGGAGCGGATGAGAAAACGGGAATTCACAGAGACAGCAGATGCACAAAACCGTCGATTGTGGCAGGCCAGCGTGTGGCGGCGCTGCGGGTCTTACACCGGCAGGCAATCCGGGCTGGCCTGGGCTGCCTGGCGCAGCCACTGGCTGAAAGTGGCCAGCGCCGGGTGCGGGTCACCGCGCTGTGGCGTCACCAGGTAGTAGCCGCGCTGTTGGGGCAAGGCTTGGGGGCAGGCGACGACCAGTTCGCGGCGCGCCAGCTCGGCTTCGATCAGCAGCGCGGGCACCAGGGCCACGCCCATGCCGCAGGCGGCGGCCGCAGCCGTCAGCGAGAACAGCTCGTAGCGCGGGCCGGACAGCGCCAGCGGTGCCGCCACGCCCTGGGCGTCGAACCATTGGCGCCAGGCATTGGGCCGGGTGCTTTGCTGCAGCAAGGGGAGGGTGGCGATGTCCTGCGGGCTCAGGCTTCTTCGCTTGCCCAGCAATGCCGGCGCGCACACTGGCAACACCTGTTCGCGCAGCAAGGGCAGGGCCAGCGTGCCGGCCCAGTTGGCCACCTGTTCGGGCGTGCCGGAGTACAGCGCGACGTCGAAAGGGGAGCCGGTGAACAGGAAGGGGCGGGTTTGCGTTTCCAGGTGCACCACCAGCTCACTGTGCTGATGCGCCAACTGCGCCAACCGGGGGATCAACCAGCGGGTGGCGAAGGTGGGCACGGTGGCCAGGTGGATGGCGCTGCCACGGCCCTGGTGGGCCATGGCGTCCAGCGTGTCGCGCTCCAGTGCCTGCAGGCGTGGCGCGATCTGCCGCGCATACTGGGCGCCGCTGGTGGTCAGCGCCACGCCGTGGCGCGTGCGGCGAAACAGCGCCAGGCCCAGAAACTGTTCCAGCGCAGCCACCTGGCGCGACACCGCGCTCTGGCTCAGCGCCAACTCCTGCGCCGCGCGGGTGTAACTTTCGTGGCGGGCGGCGGCGTCAAAGCAGGCCAGGGCCTGCAGCGACGGGATTTTCTTGCGCATGATGTGCTGAATATACACAAATGGTGACGCTTGGGTAGCGCCATATCTTGGTGATCGCCTGCCGCACGGGCACTTTAATATGCTGAAATTGCATATCTCGGTGCCAAATTGTGGTTTGCCCGCGCACCCCATGGCGGCTAACATAGCCTCCAACGACTTTGGAGACTGACATGGCCCACGCCGCCTTTCAATGGAACGACCCCTTCCTGCTGGACCAGCAACTGAGCGATGACGAGCGCATGGTGCGCGATGCCGCCGCTGCCTATTGCCAGGACAAGCTGCTGCCGCGCGTGACGGACGCCTTTCGTGCCGAGAAGACCGACGCCGCCATCTTCCGCGAGATGGGCGAGCTGGGCCTGCTGGGCCCCACCATTCCTGAAGCCTACGGTGGCCCCGGCCTGAATTACGTCGCCTATGGCCTGATCGCGCGCGAGGTGGAACGGGTGGACTCCGGCTACCGCTCGATGATGAGCGTGCAGTCCTCGCTGGTGATGGTGCCCATCTTTGAATTCGGCACCACAGCACAAAAGCAGAAGTACCTGCCCAAACTGGCCACCGGCGAGTGGATTGGTTGCTTCGGCCTGACCGAGCCCGACCACGGTTCTGACCCCGGTTCCATGGCCACGCGTGCGCACAAGGTGGCTGGCGGCTACAAGCTCACCGGCAGCAAGATGTGGATTTCTAACAGCCCGATTGCCGACGTGTTCGTGGTCTGGGCCAAGGAGGTGTCAGAGGGCGGCCAGGTCGGCCCGATACGCGGCTTCGTGCTGGAAAAGGGCATGGCGGGCCTGAGCGCGCCGGCCATCAAGGGCAAAGTGGGCCTGCGCGCTTCCATCACCGGCGAGATCGTGATGGACGGCGTGTTCTGCCCCGAAGAAAACGCCTTCCCTGAAGTGCAGGGCCTGAAAGGCCCATTTACCTGCCTGAACTCGGCCCGCTACGGCATCGCCTGGGGCGCTTTGGGCGCAGCGGAAGACTGCTGGTTCCGCGCCCGCCAGTACACGCTGGACCGCAAGCAGTTCGGCCGCCCGCTGGCCGCCAACCAGCTGATCCAGAAGAAGCTGGCCGACATGCAGACCGAAATCGCGCTCGGCCTGCAAGGTTGCCTGCGCCTGGGCCGCATGAAGGACGAGGGCACGGCTTCGGTGGAGATCACCTCCATCCTGAAGCGCAACTCCTGCGGCAAGGCGCTGGACATTGCCCGCATGGCGCGCGACATGATGGGCGGCAACGGCATTTCCGACGAATTCGGCGTCGCCCGCCACCTGGTGAACCTGGAGGTGGTCAACACCTACGAAGGCACGCACGACATCCATGCGCTGATCCTGGGCCGGGCACAGACCGGCATTGCCGCGTTCTCCAATTGAGTGTTCGGAAAAAGTCCAAGATGACCACCCCCAACGCCGGCGCGCTCGCGCACCTGAAAGTCCTGGACCTGTCGCGTGTGCTGGCCGGCCCGTGGTGTGGCCAGATCCTGGCCGACCTGGGCGCTGACGTCATCAAGGTGGAGCGGCCCGGCGCCGGTGACGACACCCGCCATTGGGGCCCTCCCTTCCTGAAGGATGCCGACGGCAACGACACCGACCAGGCCAGCTACTTCACCTGCGCCAACCGCAACAAGCGCGCCCTCACCGTGGACATGGCCAAGGCCGAGGGCCAGGCGCTGATACGCCAGCTGGCGGCGCAAAGCGACATCCTGGTGGAGAACTTCAAGGTCGGCGGGCTGAAGCACTACGGGCTGGATTTCGACAGCCTGAAGGCCGTCAACCCGCGCCTCATTTACTGCTCTATCACCGGCTTCGGGCAGGACGGCCCGTATGCGCCGCGCGCCGGTTACGACCTGATGATCCAGGCCATGAGCGGCATGATGAGCATCACCGGCCGGCCCGACGATGTGCCCGGCGGCGGCCCGCTGCGCGTGGGGGTGGCGTTGACCGACCTGTTCACCGGCGTCTACGCCGCCACCGCCATCCTGGCCGCCGTGGAGGTGCGCAACCGCACCGGCGCGGGCCAGCACATCGACATGTCGTTGCTGGACGTGGGCCTGGCCATCCTGGCCAACCAGGCCACCGGTTTTTTGAACACCGGCCAAACGCCGCAGCGCCAGGGCAACAGCCACCCCAGCCTGGTGCCCTACCAGGAATTTCCCACGCAGGACGGCGCCATGTTGCTGGCCATTGGCAACGACGGCCAGTTCGCCCGCTTTTGCGAAGCCTGCGGCAAGCCCGAATGGGCGCTGGACGAGCGCTTCATCACCAACACGCTGCGCGTGCGGCACCGCGAGGAGCTGGTGCCGGCCATGGTGGACGTCACCCGTACGCGTACCACTGCACAGTGGGTGGCGCTGCTGGAAGACCGTGCCGTGCCCTGCGGCCCCATCAACGACATCGCTCAGGCCTTTGATGACGCACAGGTGAAGGCGCGCGGCCTGGCCGTCACACAGCCGCGTGACCCGCGCGTGGTCGCGCAGGACGGCATCGCGCAGATCAGCACCGTGGCCAGCCCGCTGCGGCTGCTGGACACACCGCCGGTGCTGCACCGGCCGCCACCGGCGCTGGGCGAGCACACCGACGAGGTGCTGACTGAGCTGGGCTTGTCGGCCGATCGCATCGCGCAACTGCGCCAGCAAGGCGTGGTCTGAGTTGTTTTGACAATGGCCTATTTGCCTGCTGTGGTGTCATGCCAGGAAAAAGCGTTGCGCCAGCGCAAATGATGGTGGGTTGCCCACCCTCATAAAAGGGCGCTTGCCGGTCTTGCCCCCCATAATGCGGTATTCCAATACGGCAGGTAAAAAGGGCGGGCAAGTGACAGGGATGTCTGGGGAGCTGACGGTGGAACTGTTCAAGCGCGAACGTTTTGGCGGGCAGGAGGTGGTGTTCCACCTCGGCGGGCCGGGCGACTCCGCCTACGTCATCGAAGAAGGTTGCGTCGAGGTGCTGAGTGGCAGCGGCGACAACCTGCGCCGCATCGCCGTGCTGGCCCAGGGCGCCATGTTTGGCGAAGTGGCCCTGATGGACCGGCTGCCACGCACCGCCACCGTGCGCACGCTGGTGCCCACGAATCTGATCCGCATAGACCGCAGCCATGTGGAAGAGTTGCTGCTGCGGGCCGACCCGGTCATCCAGTACCTGATGCGCCTGCTGCTGGCACGCTTTCGCAATTCGCACGGTTTCGCCTCGCAACCGGACAAGCAGCACGACCTGTCGGCGCAGGCAGACCACGAAGCCCAAGCTGTGCAGGACCTGCAGCGCGCCGCCGTGCGCACGCTGACGCTGGTGCAAGACCTGGCCGAGGCGATCGAGCAGGGGCAGCTGGAAATCCACTACCAGCCGCTGATCACCTTTACCAGCATGCAGCCGATTGGCTTCGAGGCTTTGATACGCTGGCGCCACCCGGTGCTCGGTATGGTCACGCCGGTGGAATTCATCCCGTTGGCCGAAAAAACCGGGCTGATCCACAAGCTGGGTGCCTGGGTGCTGCAGCGCGCGGCCACCGATTGGGCGGACCTGAAGCGCTATTGCCAGCCCGATGGGGCGCAGCCGCCTTTCATGAGCGTCAACCTGTCGGCACCCGAGTTGGACAGCGGCGACATCGTGGCGGCGGTCAAGCAGTGCCTGGACAGCCATGGCATGGCTGCTGAGGAACTGCGCATCGAGTTGACCGAGTCCATCATCATCAACAACATCGCCGTGGTCTCGGGCACGCTGCAGCGCCTGCGCACGCTGGGCGTGGGCGTGGCGCTGGACGATTTTGGTACTGGCTACGCCGGCTTGGACTATTTGCAAACGCTGCCGTTCTCTTGCCTGAAGATCGACAAGGTGTTCGTGCAGCAGCTCAACATCTCGGACCGCAGTTTCCACATCGTGCAGTCGGCGCTGGAGCTGGCCCGCTCACTGGGCCTGACCACCGTGGCCGAAGGCATAGAAGACGCCGCCATCGGCCGCAAACTGGCCGAGATGGGCTGCACCTATGCCCAGGGCTATTGCTACGGCAAGCCCATGGACAAGGCGGCCGTGGCCGCCTGGCATGCGGCCTACAAGCCGACACCGGCCGCTGCCACGACCTGACATCACGGCAGCACAGCAGCAGCCGGCGGGACCAAGCCGCTGGGCCCACCGACAGGCACGCGCTTGGCCTGCCGGTTCCCCATCCAGTGCCGCAGGTCGGCCCACATCTGCTTCAGCTCGGCATCTTGCGGCACGCGCTGCGCATTGGGAAGCTCAATCGTCACCACTGGCATGCCCTTGTGCACGCCGCCGTAATTGCCCAGCGAGCCGGGGAATACGCCCACCGGGTCCAGGCGCAAACGCCCCAGGCGGGTAGGCGCGGGCGCCGGGCCATCGAAATCCAGCACGCCATAGGGCGCGTGGATGCTGACCACCAGATCGGGGTTGAAGCTTTTCAGTTGCTGGTCCAGAAAGCGTGTCTCCGGCTCGCTCAGCGGCGCGCGGCCGGGCCAGCGGCGCGGGTCCTTGCGGGTGCGCTGCTGCCAGTAGGTGGGTGCGTCCTTTTCCCAGCGCGGGGTGGGGAAGTTGCGGTTCAGGTCCACCCCGTTGGCGTTCACCCGGCGCGCCGGCCGGCTGAAGAGGCCATCGGGGTTCAGCGCCGGCACGAAGCGCCACAACACCGGCGCGCCCTCGCGCTGCGCCAACGCCGCCCAGTGCAAGGCCACTGACACCGAGGACATCTCGTCGCCATGGATGCCGCCCACCACCAGCACGCGTACCGGTGCATTGGCCGGCCCGACGTCGCCCCAGTACAGCGGCCGACCCTTGACGCTGCGTGCGCTGCCCGGCTGCAGCCGCGCCGACTCGCACAAGGCGGTCTTGACGCCCGGCAGGCGGGCGGAAAAGTCATCGCAGGCGGTCTTGCCGGCCGCGCGGGCGCTGGCGGCCTGCAGAACGGCCAGGCAAACCAGGCATGTCCAACGAACAAATGTGGGAAAACGCATCACAACAGCGGCAACAGGATGAGCGGGTGTCCCCCCAGGTGCCGCCGGGTTGCCGCCACGGCGACAATGGCTGCACGTGGGTGAACGCGATAATCACGGCAACCGCAATTATCCCTGCCCTACCTTGTCGCCCACCCGCGCTCTGCCGCCCGCCTTCTCGGCCGCCGAATTCCGGCTCGCCCTGGGCATGTTCGCCACCGGCGTCACCATCGTCACCGCGCGCGGGGCCGATGGCAGGCTGCTGGGGCTGACAGCCAATTCATTCAACTCGGTATCCCTGGCGCCACCGCTGGTGCTGTGGAGCCTGGCCAAGGCGGCCGGCTCGCTGGCCGAGTTCAGCGCCGGCTCGCATTACGCCATCAACATCCTGGCAGCCGACCAGCACGACCTGGCGGTGCGCTTTTCCGCCCGCGGCGTGGACCGCTGGGCCGACGTGGCCTACAGCGTCAGCGCCAGCGGCGCGCCACTGCTGGATGGCGCCGCGGCCACCTTCGAGTGCTTCAACCGCAGCCGCTACGACGAGGGCGACCACGTGATCTTCGTTGGCGAGGTGGAGCACTGCGCGCACCGTATCGGCGCCTCACCACTGCTGTTCCACGGCGGCAAGTTCTACACCGAACATCCGTTGTGAATGTAGCCCCCACGGTCGCTCACTGCGTGTAGCTCCCTGCCCCCCGAGGGGGCCGCAAATCCCCTTGGGGCGGCCCGGCGGGGATTTCGACCTCACTTCGCCTTGATGATGGCGTCCAGCCGCTCCGCTGTGCCATCCACCCGCACCAGCTTCGGGTAGCGCTGGCCGCCGTAATACGGCACGTTGATGGTCCAGTAGTTGCCGGCGCTCTTGACCAGCATGGCCATGGGCTTGCGGCTGGCGGCGGCATCAAGAATGGCGGCGTCCAGCGCGTCGGGTGTGTAGTCGTCGCCATTGACGGCGATCAGCTTCATGCCTGGTGCCATGCCCGCTTCGAAGGCGGCACTGCCCCATTGCACATCCACCAGTTGGCCCTTGTTGTCGTCATTGGCGATCTGGACACCGAGCGAGAAGCTGCGGTCCACCAGCTTGCGTGACTTTTCCGCGCCCTTGTAGCCCTTGGAAGCCTCCGGGCCGTAGTCCAGCTTCCAGCCGGCGCGCTTCAGGCCGTCCAGCGGGGCGCCGGGTTGCACGCTGTCCAGCCGCTGGCGCAGGAAGGCGCGCCAGTCATTGGGTTGCACCGCGTTCAGGGTCTTGACCACGTCGTCGAACTCATAAGTCAGCACCTGCATGCTGCCGTCCTGAACGCCGTGGAAGGCGCGCAGGAAATCATCCAGCGTGCGGGTGCCGTTGGACAGCTCGCGGATGCGGGTGTCCACGTCCAGCCAAAGCAGCTCACCCTCGGGGTAGAAGTCCACCGAGCGGCGCCAGCTGGACCAGCTGCGCGGCGCAAAGTACAGCACCTGGGCGTTGTCGGCGGTGTCCTGCAGCGGGCGCCAGCTGCGGCCGGCCACGTAGTCCATGGCGGCGGCGGTGATGGCCAGCTGGTCGCGGTAGTCGGCATTGCTCCACAGGCCGGAGCGCGCCGCCAGCACGTTGCCCAGGTACTCGGTCAGGCCCTCATACACCCACAGCAACTCGCCCTTCATGGGCGTGTGGAAGTCCGCTGTGGTCAAACCGGCCGGGCGACGGAACTTGCCGTTCCATGAGTGCACATACTCATGCGGCAACAGGCTGCCGGCCTGCACGTACAGGTCGGGGTCGGTGAAGAAATCCGCGCCCACGCGGTCATCGCTGGACTGGTGGTGCTCCAGGCCGAAGGAGCCGGTGTGCTCCGACAAGGCCAGCAGAAAGTCATAGTGCTGGTAGTGCTCGGCGCCAAACATGGCCACCGCCTGCTTGACCAGCGCCCGGTGGCCCTGGATCTGCTCGGGCTTGATGGCCAGGTTGGCGGCGCTGTCGGCCACCAGGTTCAGGTGCACCGGGCGCTTGGCACCCGGCGCCAGGTCAATGCGCTTGAAGTGCTTGCCGGTGAACAAGGGCGAATCCACCAGCATCTCGAAGCTCAGCGGCTTGAAGCGGGTCTTGCCATCCACCACGCCCTCAGTCTCCATCGAGGTGGCGAACTGCCAGCCCTCTGGCACGCGAATGCTGGGCTGCACGGTGATCTTGGCCACCGCGTAGCCAGCCGGGTAAAACGCGACCTGGTTCCATTCCAGCTCGGCCAGGCGCGGCGTGGACGACGGGCTTTGCCCAAAGTTGCCGCCCCCCACCGGCGACAGGAACTGAAAATCCACGTCGATGCTGCTGACGCCTTCCGGTACCTGCAACTGCAGCGAGTACATGTCCACCAGATCGCGCCGCCAGGCGATGCGTTTGCCACCGGCGCTGATGCGCAGGCCGGTCACCCCATCCAGCGGGCCGCTGGGCGAATGCTCGCCGGGTATCCACTTGGGGTAGCGCAGTGTCAGCGCACCGGGCTTGACCGGGATCACCTGGTGCACGCCAAACACCTTGCGGGTGGTGTCGCGCAGGTCCACGTCCAGTGTCATCAGGCCGGGATAGGCGACAGCCGACAGCGGCACCACCGGTGCCTGGCTCCAGGCGGGTGCGACAGCGAACAGCTGAGCCGCAGCCAGGCTCAAAGCGGACAACGCGAGACGGTGGAAGGGTTGGCGAGGGGCGAACGACGGCTTCAAAACGAAACTCCGGTGGTTGGTGCGAGCATGCGCGAGCGCCGGCATGGCGCCATGCCGGCATGTTAGCGCGCACGCTGTTAACGCACGGTTAACGCAGCGTTAATGCACAAGCGGCCGATCGCGCGGTGCAACCCCGCTAGGTCAGTCGCGCCCGATGCAGCGCAATCTGCGCCCGCACCTGCTCAGGCGCCGTGCCGCCCAGGATGTTGCGGGCGTTCAGCGAGCCGCGCAGCGACAGCACGTCGTAGACGTCCTGTTCAATGCTGGGGTTGAATTGCCGCAACACTTCCAGCGGCAGCTGCGACAGGTCCACGCGCTGGGCGATGGCGGCTTTCACCGCATGCGCTACCGTCTCATGGGCGTCACGGAATGGCAGGCCTTTTTTCACCAGGTAGTCGGCCAGGTCGGTGGCGGTGGCATAGCCGCGCAGCGCGGCGCGTTCCATGGCCTCGGGCTTGACGGTGATCCCGCCTACCATTTCGGCGAAGATGCGCAGCGTGTCCTTCAACGTGTCCACGGTGTCGAACAGCGGCTCCTTGTCTTCCTGGTTGTCCTTGTTGTAGGCCAGTGGCTGGCCCTTCATCAAGGTGATCAGGCCCATCAGGTGGCCCACCACGCGGCCGGTCTTGCCGCGCGCCAGCTCGGGCACGTCGGGGTTTTTTTTCTGCGGCATGATGCTGGAGCCGGTGCAGAAGCGGTCGGCGATGTCGATGAAGCCGAAGCTCTGGCTCATCCACAGCACCAGTTCTTCGCTCAGGCGGCTGATGTGCACCATCGCCAGCGAAGCGGCGGCTGTGAACTCGATGGCAAAGTCGCGGTCGCTGACGGCGTCCAGGCTGTTCTGGCACACGCCGTCCATGCCCAAGGTCTTGGCCACGCGCTCGCGGTCCAGCGGGTAGCTGGTGCCGGCCAGTGCGGCGGCACCCAGCGGCAACTGGTTGACGCGTTTGCGCACGTCGGCCATGCGGGCGGCATCGCGGCTGAACATCTCCACATAGGCCAGCATGTGGTGGCCAAAGCTGATCGGCTGGGCCACCTGCAGGTGGGTGAAGCCGGGCAGTATCACGTCCACGTTCTTGTCGGCAATCTCCACCAGCGCCTTTTGCAGGTCACCCAGCAGGCCGGTAATCAGGTCGATCTCGCCGCGCAGCCACAGGCGCACATCGGTGGCCACCTGGTCGTTGCGGCTGCGGCCGGTGTGCAGGCGCTTGCCGGCATCGCCCACCAGCTGGGTCAGGCGCGCCTCGATGTTCAGGTGCACGTCTTCCAGCGCCAGTTTCCACTCAAACGCGCCGGATTCCACCTCGGCCGTGATCTGCGCCATGCCCTTGCGGATGGCCTCGAAGTCCTGCGCCGGGATGATGCCTTGCGCGGCCAGCATCTCGGCATGGGCCAGCGAACCGGTGATGTCGGCCTGCCACAGCCGCTTGTCGAAAAACACGCTGGCGGTGTAGCGCTGCACCAGCTCGCTCATGGGCTCGGAAAACAGCGCCGACCAGGCTTCGGATTTCTTGTCGAATTGGTTCTGGGACATGTGGGGATAATGTTCTTTGCATGAAAGAAGACACCCAATTATCGGTCTTCCTGGACGACGCCCCGGCTCAGCCGGCCGCCGTGGCTGGCGACGTGGTGTTCGACGCCTGCCATGTCGGGGTGGTGCTGCGCGCGGTGCTGTCGGTGGAGGCGGTGGTGGCCGTGGCCGCCATGTATGGCGCCGGCGACCCGCTGGCCTGGTTGTCGGGCTTCGCGCTGCTGTCGGGCGCTGCGGTGCCAGCCACGCTGGTGTGGCTGGTGGCGTCATGTGCGTTCAAGCGTTGGCTGATCCCTCTGGCCACCGGCTGGCAGACCGCGCTGGTGCTGCTGCTGGGCATGCTGGCGGCGCTGTACGGCTGCGGTGTGCTGGTGCTGCTGGGCCTGGCGGACTCGGCGCCCTGGGTCGCCAGTGCCGGCACCGGCGCGCTGCTGGCGGCGGCGCTGATCGCCGGCTTTCGCCTGCGCGCCAAGGGCCGCACCCCGGCCGCCACGGCGGCGCGGTTGGTGGAGCTGCAGGCCCGCATCCGCCCGCATTTCCTGTTCAACACGCTGAACAGCGCCATCGCGCTGGTGAGGGCCGAGCCGGCCAAAGCCGAGGCGCTGCTGGAGGATTTGAGCGATTTGTTCCGCCATGCGCTGCTGGAGCAGGGCGAATCCAGCACGGTGGCCGAAGAGATCGAACTGGCCGGCCGCTACCTGGCCATAGAGCAGGTGCGCTTTGCAGAGCGCTTGCGGGTGGAGTGGGCGCTGGACCCACAGGCTGGCCAGGCGCGCCTGCCGCCGCTGCTGCTGCAGCCGCTGGTGGAAAACGCCGTGCGCCATGGCGTGGAGCCCAGCGACACCGGCGCCCAGGTGCGCGTTTCCACCGAGCGGCGCGGCTCGGTGGTGGTGATCAAGGTGTCCAACACCGTGCCGGCCGGCCAGGGCCCGGCCGGCCATGGCGTGGCGCTGCAGAACGTGCGCGACCGCCTGAACCTGCTGCACGACGTGCAGGGGCAGTTCCGCACCGGGCTGAAGGACGGCGTCTACCAGGTGCGCATCCAGGTGCCGGCATGAAGGGAGCGACCCCATGGGCCTGAGGGTGTTGATCGTCGACGACGAGGCGCTGGCGCGCGCCCGGCTGAAAACGCTGCTGGGTGAATGTGGCGCCGTGCCGTTGCAGGTGGAGGCCGAGGCCGCCAACGCCAGCCAGGCGGTGGAACTGCTGCGCCGCCAGGTCTTCGACCTGGTGCTGCTGGACGTGCACATGCCCGGCGCGGACGGCTTGACGCTGGCGCAGACGCTGGGCGGCCTGCCCAGCCCGCCCCGGCTGGTGTTTGTCACCGCGCATGCCGAGCACGCGCTGCGCGCCTTCGAGCTGGACGCGGTGGACTACCTGACCAAGCCGGTGCGCCAGGCCCGCTTGCTGCAGGCGCTGCAGAAAGTGGAACGGCTGGTGCTGACCACGGCACCGGCCTCCACGGCGGCGGACGTGCCCGAAGACGTGCTGATCATCCAGGAGCGTGGCCGCACCGAGCGCGTGCCGCTGTCGGAGGTGCTGTACTTCAAGGCCGAGCTGAAATACGTGACGGTGCGCACCCAGGCCAAGAGCTACATCCTGGACGGTTCGTTGTCGGAGCTGGAGGAGCGGTTTGGCCCGCAGTTCATGCGCATCCACCGCAATGCGCTGGTGGCGCGGCGCGCCGTGCGCGCGCTGGAAAAGCACTACGACCCTGAAGAGGGCGAGGGCTGGGCGGTGCGGCTGACCGGCACGGACGAGGTGCTGGCGGTGTCGCGCCGCCAGCTGGCGGCGGTGCGCGAGCTGGTGGCCGCCGCGTGAGCAGGGCTGGCGGGCCCCTACTGGGTTTTTTCACCCGTCATCCGTGCCCTGGCTTTCGCAATCCGTCGCAGTTGGCTGGCGGGGCCGCCCGGCGGGGCCTAGTATTCTCACCATGCTACAGAGTCCCCCCAAGACCATGAAAAACACCTTTTCCACGCTGCTGCTGGTTGCGCTGGTGGCCGCCGGCGCCGTCGGCCCGGCGCTGGCCGCAGGTGACGCGGACCAGGGCACGGCCCAGCCGAACCCGAACCCGAATCCCAACCCGCGCCCCAATCCGAACCCTTACCCCGTGCCCGCTGCGCCGGCCGCACCCGCTGCACCCGCCGCACCGGCGGCGCCTGTGGTGCACGTCGCACCGGTGGTGCCGGCCGTGCCAGCCATTCCCGTGCTGCCGCGCTCCTACGGCAAGATGTACGGTGGCCACCGCGTCATCGTGATGGACCCCCGGCGCAGCGACGACGCCATCGCCGTGATGCGCCCGGCCCAGCAGGGCGAATCCATCGTGTTCGGCGACGGCGGCGACATGCGCAAGGCGCGCAAACTCAATGCCGATCGTTCGACCGACTTTTTGTGGTTCCAGCGCAATGGCCGCTACTACGTGGTGGACGATGCCGCCACGCTGGCCCGCGTCAATGACCTGCTCAAGCCGATGGAGGCGCTGTCGGCCCGCATGGACGATCTGGGCGCCCAGATGGACCAGCACAGCAAGCTGATGAAGGAGCTGGGCAAGCAGATGTCGGGCGCCGGCAAGGGCGTGGACAAGGCCATGGCCAAGCTGGGCGTGCAGATGGCCGCGCTGGGCCGGCGCCAGGGTGAGGTCAGCCTGGAAATCGCCCGCGTCAGCAGCCGCCTGGGCGACGCCGAGACCGAAGCCCAGCGCCGGCCCCTGCAGCGCGAGCTGGACCGTCAGCAGGAGACGATGCGCTCGCTGCAGGAGCAGATGGACATGTATGTGAAGGCCATGGACGAGCAGCGCAAGATGCTGGACGTCAATGGCGCTTCCCTGGAAGCCATAGGCAAGAAGATGGAAGAGGCGGCCAAGCCCATCGAGATCCTGGGCCGCCAGATGGAAGCCCTGGGCCGCCAGCAAGAGGCCGTGGCGCGCGCCGCCGAGCCCGCGTTGCGAGCCATCGCCGACGAAGCGCTGGCCAAGGGCAAGGCCACCGCGCTGTAGGCGCCCGCGCCAGCCCGCTTGAGGGGCTGGACGGACAGCGGTCACCAACTCTGCGAAAATCACCGGTTCGGCAGAGTGGGGCTGGTCAGCATGGCTTATTCGGTGAAAGAGATTTTTTACACCTTGCAGGGTGAGGGCGCGCAGTCGGGCAAGGCGGCGGTGTTTTGCCGTTTTGCCGGCTGCAACCTGTGGAGCGGGCGCGAGGAAGACCGCGCGGGGGCCGTCTGCAAATTCTGCGATACCGATTTCGTCGGCGTGGACGGCACGGGCGGCGGCAAGTTCGCCACTGCCGACGCGCTGGCCGACGCCGTGGCGGCGGCCTGGGAGCCCCGGGATGCCGGCCACCGCATGGTGGTGCTGACCGGCGGCGAGCCGCTGCTGCAGGTGGATGCGGCGCTGACAGCCGCCTTGCACGCACGCGGTTTTCGCGTCTCGGTGGAAACCAATGGCACATTGGCGGCGCCCGAGGGGCTGGACTGGGTGTGCGTCAGCCCCAAGGCCGACACCTTGCTTGCCATCACCCGTGGCGACGAGTTGAAGCTGGTGTTTCCGCAAGAGGGTGTGGACCCCGGCCGCTTTGTGGGCCTGGATTTTGAGCACTTCTTCCTGCAACCCATGGACGGCCCAGAGCGCGCCGCCAACACCGGCAAGGCCATTGCCTACTGCCAGAGCCATCCGCAATGGCGGCTGGGCGTGCAGTCGCACAAGATGATCGGTATCCGATAAAGTCCCGGCATGTTTGAAATCAGCCAGCGTTTTTTCTTCGACGCCGCGCACACGCTGCGCCGCGAGATCGAGGCCGAAGGCAGCCGCCGCACCCATGGCCACACTTACCACGCCGAGGTGTTCGTGCGCGGCGAGGCGGTCGACGACTCCGGCATGGTGCTGGACCTGGGCTTCGTGCGCCGCGAGATTGCCGACGTGCGCGCCAAGCTGGACCACCATTTCCTCGACGACATCGAGGGCCTGGGCCCGGCCACGCTGGAAAACCTGTGCCTGTTCATCTGGCGCAACCTGCAACCTCGCATTCCCGGGCTGGCGGGCGTCACCGTGGAGCGCGGCTCGGTGGGCGACAAATGCGTGTACCGACCGTCGCAGTCTTCAGCATCGCCACAGGCCTGACCCATGAATGAAATTTCCCAATTGGCAAAGCCCAAGGACGGGCCGGCACCGCGCTGGTTCCACATCGCCGTGGCCGCCAGCATGGTCATCAGCGCCGTCAGCGCGCTGATCGCCACCCTGCACACCAGCAGCACCATGAACGCCTTGGTGGAGCAGAACGCCAGGCTGGTGCGGGCCAGCTCCACACCGGTGCTGGAGTTCAGCCATGGCAACGCGCGTGACGACGGCACGGCCAGCCTGGAGTTCAACGTCAAGAACGCCGGCAGCGGCATGGCGCGCGTGGTGTGGTTTGAGCTGAAGCTGGACGGCAAGCCCATGCAGCACATGACGGACGCCATCCGCAGCCTGGCGCCAGAAGAGAAGAACTGGGCGCTGACCTTCAACTCCGGCCCGGTCGCCGGGCGTGTGCTGTCCCCTGGCGTCGACCAGCGTATTTTCAGCTGGCGCCAACCAGCCCCGACGGAGACTGTGGCGCTGAAGGCCTGGGGCGATCTGAACAAGGCGCGGGCCAGCCGCATCACGGTGGAAGCCTGTTTCTGTTCGGTGTTTCAGGAGTGCTGGTTGTCCAACCTGAATGGTGATGTGCCGCGCCTGAGCCCTGCTTGCGCCACTGAGAAACGGGTTTCGCTGAGCGGCTGAAGCCCATCGCGAGGCTTCGCGACCCCTGAGCTTGGGGTCTCAGCGCGTCAGCAGTTCCCGCACTTTGTCCACGCTGACCTGGCCCACCACCGTTTGCGCGCGGCGCACCGCCAGCGGTGTTTCGCGCCCCAGCAACTGCATCAGCACTTGCTCCAGCGCTGCGCCTTCGTCCACCGCCTCTTCCCAGGACGGCAGGGCCAGGCCGGCCGGCCAGGCCACGGTGGCGGCGCTGACGCGCCAGGCCCGCGCCCGGTTGATGCCGCTGGTGAATTCCGCCACATGGGTGTTGGCCGGATGGGTCAGTATGTCGGCCGGCAGGCCGGCCTGCATCAGCTTGCCCTCGTGCAGGATGGCGATGCGACTACCCAGGCGCAGCGCCTCGTCCAGGTCGTGGGTGACGAACACGATGGTCTTGCCGGCCTGGGCCTGCAGCTTCAGCAGCTCGTCTTGCAACTGCGCGCGCGTCAGCGGGTCCAGCGCGGAGAAGGGTTCGTCCATCAGGATGATGTCGGTCTGCGCGCACAGCGCGCGTGCCAGGCCCACGCGCTGGCGCATGCCGCCGGACAGTTGGTCGGGCCGCTGATCGGCCACGCTGGCTAGCTGCACCATGTCCAGCCAGGGCCGGGCCTGCGCCCTGCGTTGGGCCGGCGCCAGGCCGCGCAGTTCCAGCGGCAGCGCCACGTTGTCCAGCACGCTGCGGTGCGACAGCAGGCCAAAGTCCTGGAACACCATGGCCAGGCGCTGGCGGCGCAGCGCCACCTGTTCGGCGGCGGCCAGGCGGGTGATCTCCTGGCCGTCCAGGCACACGATGCCCTCGGTGGGGGCGATCAGGCCGTTCAGGTGCCGCAGCAGCGTGGACTTGCCTGAGCCGGACAGGCCCATGATGACGAACAGTTCGCCGGCTTCGATGCTCAGGCTGACGTCGTCCAGCGCCAGCACATGGCCGCTGTCCGCCAGCAACTGCGCCTTGCCCAGGCCCTGTTGGCGCAGGCGTTGCAGCGCGGTGTGCGGCGTGGCACCGAATACGGTGCTGACGCCGCTGACTTCAATCCGTGCCATGCCGTGCGGGTGCCTGGCGCTGGCCCCAGGCTTGCAGGTTGCGGTCCAGCACGATGGCCAGCAGCACGATGGCCAGGCCGCCCACCAGGCCGGTGCCGGGGTCGTTGCGCTGCAGGCCCAAGAGCACGGTCTCGCCGACACCGCGCGCACCAATCATCGAGGCCACCACCACCATGGCCAGCGCCATCATGGTGGCCTGGTTCAGGCCCTGCAGCACCGAGGGCAGTGCCAGGGGCAGCTCCACCTTGCGGAACAGCTGCCAGGGGGTGGCGCCAAAGGCACGCGCCGCCTCCACCGCCGAGGGGCTGACCTGGCGCAGCCCCAGATCGGTCAGCCGGACCATGGGCGGCGTGGCGTAGACCACCGTGGCCAGCAGCGCCGGCACCTTGCCCAGGCCCAGCAGCATGGCCGCTGGGATCAGGTAGACAAAGCTGGGGATGGTCTGCATCAGGTCCAGCAGCGGCAACACCAGCCGGCGCAGCCGCGCCCAGCGGGCGCAGGCCGCGCCCAGCGGCAAGCCCAGCGCCAGCGCCACGGCCACTGCCGCCAGCACCAGCGCCAGCGTCTGCATGGCCTGCTCCCATTGGCCCAGGGCGCCCACCAGCCACAGGCCGGCGGCGCAAGCCAATGCGAACAGCGGCCGCCGGCTGGCGGCCCAAGCCAGCAGCCCGATGGCCAGCACCAGGCCCCAGGGCGGCAGGGCGCTCAGGGCGCGCTCCAGCAGCAGCAACAGCGCCAGCAGGCTGCTGGCGCCAGCCTCAAAGGCTTCGCCCCAGTGGGTGACCATGGCGTTGACGGCCTGGTTGGTGGTTTCGCGCAGCGGCGTACCCCAGTCCGGGAAACCCGTGGTGGGTGTCTCCGGTGCGAATGCCATCACAGCGCGGCCTTGATGCGTGCCGCAGCGGCCGGCGGCACCCAGTTGGCCCACACCTCGGGGTGGGTGGCCAGGAAGTGCTTGGCGGCTGCATCGGCGCTGCCCTGGTGATCGCGCATGTAGGCCAGGCCCTCCGACACCAGTTGTGCGCTGGTGCGGTAGCGCTGCAGGAACTGGTACAACTGCGGTGCCTTGTCGGCAAAAGCCTTGTTGGCGCCCACCACCACCGGCACCACCGGGTAGGCGGTGGCGGCCCTCGCGTTGCTAGGGTCCTTGGTGTCGGACAAGGTTTTCCACATGGCGGCATCAAACGCCGGCTCCTGCAACTGCACCAGGTCCTTGCCCAACTGGCCCAGCAGCCAGGTGGGGCCCCAGTAGTAGAACAGCACCGGCTTCTTGCGCAGCACCGCGGCGTGGATGGCGGCATCCAGCGCGGCGCCGGTGCCGGGGTGGAAGTTGCTGTAATGCGGCGCTAATCCGTAGGCCACCAGCTTCTTGCTGTTGTACAACTCGCATTGCCAGCCGGCCGGGCAGTTCAGGAAGCGGCCCTTGCCCGGTTGTTCGGGGTCGGCGAACAAGGCCTTGAAGCGCGGCAGGTCCTGCACGCTTTTCAGGCCGGCGGCCGGTGCGCCCGGGCCTTCCACCAGGTAGCGCGGCACATACCAGCCCTGCGTGGCATCGGGAAAGTTGACGCCGGCTTCCACCAGCCGGCCAGCGGCGACGCCGTCCGTCCAACTGGCCGGGGTGTTGGACTTCCACACCTCCATGATCACCTGCACCTCACCGCGCGCCACCGCGTTGATCAGCGGGATGGTGCTGCCCGGCAGCGTGTCCACCGCGCAGCCATAGCCATCGCGCAGGATGCGCTGGGCCACCGCGGTGTGGAAGGCGTTGGAATCCCAGTCCAGCCCGGCGAACATCACCTTGCCCTTCACCTCGCAGGGGGGTGCCGGTTCGGCCGCACACGCCGTGGTGGCCAGGCAGGCCAGTGTCAGGGTCAGCAGGAGCGCGCGCAGCGTCATGGGGTGAAAAATTGCCGGGTGTCAGCCACAGGCCAATGACGTTAACACAGCCTCTGGCGGCCGTGTTTGGGCTATGCTGGGTGCCCCATTTGCCAGCTTTGCCATGAGTACTTCCGATATTTCCCCTACCGCGCAGCCAGCCGGCCCGCGTTTGACGTCGCTTTCGCACGGCGGCGGCTGCGGCTGCAAGATTGCGCCCGGCGTGCTGCGCGACATCCTCAAGGGCACGGCCGCCATGCCGGTGCCGCCGCAACTGCTGGTGGGCATAGAGACCTCGGACGATGCGGCGGTGTACCAGCTCAACGATGAGCAGGCGCTGATCGCCACCACTGATTTCTTCATGCCCATCGTTGATGACCCGTTCGACTTTGGCCGCATTGCCGCCACCAACGCGATCTCTGACGTGTACGCCATGGGCGGCAAGCCCATCCTGGCGCTGGCACTGGTGGGCATGCCCATCAACGTGCTGCCGCTGGAGACCATAGGCCGCATCCTGGCCGGCGGTGAGGCGGTGTGCCGCGAGGCCGGCATCCCGATTGCCGGTGGCCACACCATCGACTCGGTGGAGCCCATCTATGGCCTGGTGGCGCTGGGGCTGGTGCACCCGAAACACGTCAAGCGCAATTCAGCGGCCCAGGCGGGCGACTGCCTGGTACTGGGCAAGCCGCTGGGGGTGGGCGTGATGTCGGCGGCGCTGAAGAAGGACAAACTGGACGCCGCCGGCTACCAGCGCATGCTGGCCAGCACCACGCAGCTGAACACACCCGGTCCCGACCTGGCCGCTTTGCCCGGTGTGCACGCGTTGACCGATGTGACGGGTTTTGGCCTGGCGGGTCACGCGCTGGAACTGGCGCGCGGCGCCCATCTGCAGGTGGCGTTGGACTGGCCCCACGTGCCGCTGCTGGGCGGCGTGCGCGACCTGGCCGCCCAAGGGTTGGTCACCGGCGCCTCCGCCCGCAATTGGGCCGGCTACGGTGCTGATGTGGCCTTGCCGGCCGGCTTTGCCGCCGCCGACCAGGCCCTGCTGACCGACCCGCAGACCAGTGGTGGCCTGCTGGTGTCTTGCGCGCCGCAAGCGCTGCCCCAGGTGCTGGCCGTGTTCCAACGCCACGGCTTTGCCGCCGCTGCACAGATCGGCGAAGTGCTGGAAGCGCCGCCGGGCGCAGCGCCGCTGCGGGTGCGCAGCCAAGGCGGCTGAGGTGGCAGGGACGCGCAGGGCCCGGCATTTACCCTGCTTGAGGGTCAGCCGTTGCCTGCGTTAAGCTGTGCAGGGATATGAGCGACATCCTGATCATTGGTGACGCGAAAGGGCCACTGGTGGCGGCCGTGGATTGGCTGTCCGGCGCCGGCCACGCCGTGCGCCGGGTGGCGCAAGGCGAGGCCGGCCTGGCGCTGATGCAGCAGGCCTTGCCGGACCTGGTGATGCTGGATCTCCCGGGGGCACAGGGCGCCGCCCTGTGCCGCCATTTCAAGACACTGCCCGGAGTGGCCAGCGTTCCGGTGGTGATGCTGGTGCCTGCTGGCGACGCGGTGGCCAAACAGCAGGGCTTTCGAGCCGGTGCCAGCGACTTTCTGGTGCCACCGTTGTCGGCTGAAGAGGTGCTGAGCCGGGTGGGCGCACAGGTTGGTCTGGCCCGCGTCACCCGCGATCTGGTGGCGCTGCGCCACAGCCAGAGCTTCTACCAGACGCTGACGCAGTCCAGCCCGGTCGGCATCTTCCGCACCGACGCTCAGGGGGTGTGCCAATTCGTCAACCCGCGCTGGTGCGAGATCACCGGCCTGAGTGAGCAGCAGGCCGTGGGCGATCGATGGAACCAGCACCTGGTGGAGGCTGACAAGCCGTTGGTGGAAGCGGCCTGGAGCGCCACCCTGAAGACGGGCGTGCCGTTCGACCTCGAATACCGCTTCCTGCGGCCCGACGGCGGCACGCGCTGGGTGCACGGCCAGGCGCTGGCGGCGCACGGTGAGGACGGCGCGGTGGTGGGCTACATCGGCACGCTGACCGACGTCACCGAGCGCAGAATAGCCGACGCCAAGCTGTACGGCCTGAACCAGCAACTTCAGGCGCTGTTCGACGCCGCTGTGGAAGTGGCCATCATCGCCACCGACCCGCGCGGCCTGATCACCATGTTCAACAGCGGCGCCGAGCGCATGCTGGGCTACAGCGCCGCCGAAATGCTGGGCCGCTCCATCGCCGTGCTGCACCGCGAGGGCGACCTGGCCGCGTGTGCGCGCGACCTGTCGCAGCGCCTGGGCCGGCCGGTGGCCGACGTGCAGGTGTTCGTGGAGTTCACGCGCGATGGCCGTTCCGACATTCGCAACTGGGTCTACATGCGCAAGGACGGGCAGGGTGTGCAGGTGTCTTTGGCCTTGAGTGCGGTGCGCAACGAGCAGCGCAAGACCACCGGCTTTCTGGGCATGGCGCGCGACATCACCGAGCAACTGGCGGCGCAGCACAGCCTGCTGCAGCTCAATGCCGAGCTGGACACCCGCGTGCATGAGCGCACGGCGGCGTTGCAGCAGTCCTCCCAGCAGTTGCAGGGGGCGCTGGACGATCTGCGCCGCACCCAGGCGCAACTGGTGCAGTCCGAAAAACTGGCCGGCCTGGGCTCCATCGTGGCGGCCGTGGCGCATGAGCTGAACACCCCCATAGGCAACTGCGTCACCGTGGCCAGCACGCTGCAGCACAAGACCGAGGCGTTCGGCGACCAGGTCAGCGCCGGCGCGCTGCGCCGCTCGCAGCTGGACGACTACCTGCACAGCGCCCGCGAGGGCATGCAGTTGCTGCTGCGCGGGCTCAACCGCACGCACGACCTGGTGGCCAACTTCAAGCGGGTGGCGGTGGACCAGAGCAGTTCACAGCGCCGGGTGTTCGACCTGCGCCAAGCGGTGGACGATGTGGCCGCGCTGATGCAACCCACCTTGCGCACCACGCCCTTTCAATTGCACCTGAGCGTGCCGCACAAGCTGATGATGGACAGCTTTCCCGGCGCGGTGGAGCAGATCGTCACCAACCTGGTGACCAATTCACTGATGCACGGCTTTTTTGGCCGCGAGCTGGGCAACATGTGGCTGCAGGCTGAGCCGTTGCAGGAACAGGGCGGGCAGGTGCGCCTGCTGTACCGCGACGATGGCGTGGGCATGACACCCGAGGTGCTGAGCCACATCTTCGACCCCTTCTTCACCACCGCACTGGGCCTGGGTGGCAGCGGCCTGGGCATGAGCATCTGCTACAACCTGATCACAGGCCCTCTTGGCGGCAGCATCACTGTGGCGAGTGAGCCGGGGCAGGGTAGCAGTTTCACACTGCTGCTGCCGCTGGTGGCGCCCGTAACAGTTTGATCAACCGGTGTTTCGCAGACCGGCGGCAATGCCGTTGATGGAGATGTGGATGCCGTTCTGCACCCGCTGGTCCTTGACGCCAGCCCGGTGCCGTCGCACCAGCTCCACCTGCAGGTGGTGCAGCGGGTCGATGTACGGGAAGCGGTGGCGTATCGAGCGTTGCAGCGCGGCATTGCTGGCCAGACGCTGCTTCTCGCCGGTGACTTGCGCCAGCGCCGCTGCGGTGGCGTGCCACTCGGCCTCGATGGCGGTGAGTATCTTCTTGCGCAACTTGGCGTCCATCACCAGCTCGGCGTAGCGCGAGGCCAGCGCCAGGTCGCTCTTGGCCAGCACCATGTCCATGTTGGACAGCAGGGTCTTGAAGAACGGCCACTGGCGTTGCATTTTCTGCAGCAAGGCCAACCGGTCCTTGCGCTGCTGCGGCGTGCCCTGGTTGATGAAGGCCTGCACCGCCGAGCCGAAACCGAACCAGCCCGGCAAGGCCAGGCGGCATTGGCCCCAGCTGAAACCCCAGGGGATGGCGCGCAAATCCTCAATGCGCTGGGTCGCCTTGCGCGAGGCCGGGCGCGAGCCGATGTTGAGCTCGGCAATCTCGCGGATCGGCGTGGAGCTGAAGAAGTAGTCGGTGAAGCCAGGGGTGTCGTACACCAGCGCGCGGTAGGCCGCCATGCTGGCCAATGACAGCTCGTTGGCGGCCTGCAGGAAGGCCTTGGGCGCGGTCTTGGTGGGCTGCAGCAGCGTGGCCTCCAGCGTGGCGGCGACCAGGGTTTCCAGGTTGCGCCGGCCGATCTCGGGGTTGGCGTATTTGGAGCCTATCACCTCGCCCTGCTCGGTCAGGCGTATCTGGCCGCGCACGGTGCCCGGGGGCTGGGCCAGGATGGCCTGGTAGCTGGGGCCGCCGCCCCGGCCCACGGTGCCGCCACGGCCATGGAACATGCGCAGGCGCACCGTCTTCTCGCCGGCCGGGGTGGCGCCGGCCAGTTGGTCGAACAGGTCCACCAGCGCGATCTCGGCGCGGTAGAGCTCCCAGTTGCTGGTGAAGATGCCGCCATCCTTGTTGCTGTCGGAATAGCCCAGCATGATGTCCTGCTGCGCGCCGCTGCGCCGCACCAGCGCGGCAATGCCCGCCAGCGCATAGAACTCGCGCATGATGGGCGCGGCATTGCGCAAGTCCTCGATGGTCTCGAACAACGGCACCACGATCAGGTCCAGCGTGGACGGCGCCTTGCCGTCGGTGCCCAGCCCGTCCAGCGTGCCGCGCAGCAGGCCCGCTTCCTTTTGCAGCAGCAGCACCTCCAGCAGGTCGCTGACGGCCTCGGTGTGGCTGATGATGTAGTGCTGGATGCTCTGGGCGCCATAGGCCTCGCGCAAGCGCTTGGCGGCCTCGAAGATGGCCAGCTCGCTGCCGGTCAGGGCTGAGTAGCTGGTGTTGGGCACGCGCAGCGGGCGGGGCTCGTTCAGCAAGCGCAGCAGCAGCGCGCGTTTGGCTGCTTCATCCAGCGCGCTGTAGTCGGCTTCCACGCGCGCGGTGCGCAGCAGCTCGGCCACCACTTCCTCGTGCTTGTCAGAGCTCTGGCGCAGGTCCACCGTGGCCAGGTGGAAGCCGAACACGTCCACCGCACGTATCAGGGGCTGCAGCCGGTGCGCCAGCAGCGCGCCGCCATGGTTGGCCTTCAGCGAGGCCTCGATGACGCGCAGGTCGGCCAGGAACTGTTGGGCGTTCTGGTAGGGGTTCTGCGGCGATACCGCGTGGCGCGCGGCGTCGCCGCCGGTCAGGCCTTTGAGCGTGGCGGCCAGGCGGGCGTAGATGCCGGTCAGCGCGCGGCGGTAGGGCTCGTCCTGGCGGTGCTCGTTGGTGTCGGGCGAGCGCGCGGCCAGCGCCTGCATTTCGGGGCTGCATTCCACCAGCAGCGCCGACTGCGACAGTTCGCCGCCCAGCTTGTGCACCTCCGTCAGGTGGTGGCGCAGCGCCACCTCGGCCTGGCGGCGCAAGGCGTATTCCAGCGTCTGCGCGCTGACGTTGGGGTTGCCGTCACGGTCGCCGCCTATCCATTGGCCCATGCGCAGGAAGCTGTGGATGGGGCCCTGGCCCAGCGCCTGTTCCAGGTCGGCATACAGGCGGGGAATTTCGCGCAGGAAGGTGCTTTCGTAGTAGCTCAAGGCGCTTTCCACCTCATCGGCCACCGTCAGCTTGGTGAAGCGCAACAGCCGGGTTTGCCACAGCTGGGTCACGCGGGCGCGCATCTGCGCCTCGTTGGCGGCCAGTTCGCGCGGGGTGAGCGTGTCGCGCTTGGTGTCGGCACCCAGGGCACGCTGCTTGATCTCGTCGCGCTGGGTCAGCAGGTTGGCGATGTCGCGCTCGGCGTCCAGGATGCTCTTGCGCTGCACCTCGGTGGGGTGGGCGGTGAGCACCGGCGCCAGATAGGCGCCCTCCAGCATTTCCACCACCGCCTTGCCGCCTATGCCGGCCCAGCGCAGGCGCGACAGCGCCACGTCGATGCTGCCCTCTTGCGTGTCGCCCACGCGCTCGTGCGCATGGCGGCGGCGGATGTGGTGGCGGTCCTCGGCCAGGTTGGCCAGGTGGCTGAAGTAGGTGAAGGCGCGAATCACGCTCACCGTCTGGTCGGCGCTCAGGCCCTTGAGCAGCTTCTTCAGCGCCTTGTCGGCTTCATGGTCGGCGTCGCGACGGAAGGCCACCGACAGCCGGCGTATCTGCTCGATCAGCTCAAAGGCGGCTGCGCCTTCCTGCTCGCGTATCGTGTCACCCAGGATGCGGCCCAGCAGGCGGATGTCGTCCACCAGCGGCTGCTCGTTGCTCTTGCGGGTCTTGGCGACGCGGTCCTGGGGCTCGTTTTTGGCAAGGCTGTTCATAGAGCCATGCTAGCATCGCCAACCCCCTGGAAATTACCAACAGGTTACGATTTTGAGCAATGCAGTGAGCAATGCGGGGCCGGCCGGACTGAGCCTGGTCATCGCCACCCGCGAAAGCCGCCTGGCCCTGTGGCAGGCCGAACATGTGCAGCAGCGCCTGCGCGTGCTGGGCCATGGCGTCAGCTTACTGGGCATGACCACCAAGGGCGACCAGATCCTGGACCGCACGCTGAGCAAGGTGGGCGGCAAGGGCTTGTTCGTCAAGGAACTGGAAGTGGCACTGGAAGAAGGCCGCGCCGACCTGGCCGTGCATTCGCTGAAGGACGTGCCCATGGACGTGCCCGAAGGCTTTGCGCTGGCCTGCGTGATGGAGCGTGAAGACCCGCGCGACGCGCTGGTGTCCAACCACCACGCCAGCCTGGAGGAACTCCCCCCCGGTGCGGTGGTAGGTACCTCCAGCCTGCGCCGGGTGGCATTGCTGCGCGCCCAGCGCCCGGATTTGAAAATCGAGCCGCTGCGCGGCAACCTGGACACCCGCTTGCGCAAGCTGGACGAGGGGCTGTATGCCGCCATCGTGCTGGCTGCGGCCGGCCTGAAGCGCCTGGGCTTGGGCGGGCGCATACGCCAGTTGTTCGAACCGGCGCAGATGCTGCCGGCCGCCGGCCAGGGCGCGTTGGGCATCGAGGTGCGCAGTGCCCGGCAGGAGGTGGCCGATGCGCTGGCGCCGCTGGCCCACACACCCACCTGGTTGGCGGTGACGGCCGAGCGCGCCGTCAGCCGCGCCATGGGCGGCAGTTGCTCCATGCCGTTGGCGGCTTTTGCCACCTGGCAGGGCCCCACGTTGTCGTTGGATGCCGCCTGGGGTGACCCGGAAGGCCATTTGCCGCTGGTGCGCGCCAGGGGCTCGGCCTCGGTGGCCGACCTGGCCGGCGCCGACGAATTGGGCCGCCGGGTGGCCGCGCAACTGGCGCAGGGCGTGGCCGCGCAGGGTGGCAGCCTGAGTCCTCCCGCAGATACCTGACATGAAAGTCATCGTGACCCGGGCGCAGCCGGACGCCGCGCGCTGGGTGGACGACCTGCGCGCCCAGGGCGTCCAGGCCCAAGCGCTGCCGCTGATCGCGATTCAGCCCGTGACGGACACCGGCGCCTTGCGCCAGGCCGCTGCGGGTTTGGGGCGCTGCGCAGCCGTGATGTTCGTCAGCGCCCATGCGGCACAGGGTTTTTTTGCCGCTGCGCCAGCCGCAGCGTCGATTTTCGGCCAGGCCGGAGGCCCGCGCGCCTGGACCACTGGGCCGGGCACCGCGGCGGCACTGCGCGCTTGCGGTGTGGCGCCCAGCGCGATCGACATGCCAGCGCCGGATGCCACGCAGTTTGATTCCGAAGCGCTGTGGTCGCTGGTGCAGGCCCAGCTGGCGCCGGGTCGGCGGTTGCTGATCGTGCGCGGCAATGATGCCGGCGCGCCTGCGGCGCAGCTTGGGGACCCACCGCAAGAGGGTGATGCCGGCGCCGGCCGCGACTGGTTGGCCAGGCAGGCGCGGGCCTGCGGGGCCGAGGTGGATTTCGTTGTCAGCTACCAGCGCGGCCTGCCGGTGCTGGACGCGCAAGCCATCGCGCTGGCCAACGAGGCGGCGCGGGGTGGGGCGCTGTGGCTGTTCAACAGCTCCCAGGCCGTGACCAACCTGCTGGCGCTGCGGCCGGGCCAGGGCTGGGGCCAGGCCAGCGCCCTGTGCACCCACGAGCGGATTGCCGCCAGCGCGCGCGCCGCCGGTTTCGGTGTTGTACAGGCGTCACGTCCGGGGCTGGTCGATGTGGTGGCCTCGATAGAATCCATGCCATGAACTCCGACGTCTCCGCCGAGCCGGCGCAGCCTGGCCAGGCTGACACCACGCCCCCCAAAGCCGGCGCCACGCCGGTGGCGGTGGCGCGGCCCCTGGTGCTGTTTCTGGCGGTGGTGGCGCTGGCGGCGTTGTTGCTCAGTGGCCTGCTGTGGCAAAAACTCTCCGGCATGCAAGAGGCGCTGGCCCGGCAAAGCGCCGACGCCAGCCAGCAGGCCATGGAGGCGCGCGCCAGTTCCCGCCAGGCGCAAGACCTGGCGCGCGACACCGCCGCCCGGGTGGCGTTGAGCGAGGCCAAGCTCAGCGAGGTGGCCTTGCAGCGCACCCAGCTGGACGAGTTGATGCAAAGCCTGTCGCGCTCGCGCGATGAGAACCTGGTGGTGGACATCGATTCCGCCATTCGCCTGGCGCAGCAGCAGGCGCAGCTGGCGGGCAGCGTGCAGCCGCTGCTGGCGGCGCTGAAGTCCGCCGAGCAGCGCGTGCAGCGTGCCGCCCAACCGCGCCTGGCGCAGTTGCAACGCGCCATTGCCCGTGACATGGACCGCGTGAAGCTCACCGCCGTGTCGGACACCCCGGCGCTGCTGGTCAAGATGGACGAACTGACCCGCCTGGCCGACGAGCTGCCGGTGGCCAACGCCGTGGCCACCGCCGGCTCCATGAGCAACCCGAAGCCGGCGCCGGCCGGCGACAACTTCATCACCTGGTGGCACCGGCTGCTGCAGGTGTTTGGCGACGAGGCGCGCAAGCTGGTGCGCGTCAGCCGGGTGGAGGCGCCCGAGGCGGCGCTGCTGTCGCCTGAGCAGTCGTTCTTCCTGCGCGAAAACCTGAAGCTGCGCCTGCTCAACGCCCGCCTGGGCCTGCTGGCGCGCCAGACGGATGCGTCGCGTGCTGACCTGGCGGCCGCCAGCACCGCCTTGCAGAAATACTTTGACGCCGGCTCGCGCAAGACCCAGGCCGCGCAGGCCTTGCTGCAGCAGATCCAGGGCCAGATGAAGACGCTGGAGCTGCCGCGCGTGGACGACACCTTGACCGCCTTGCAGACGGCGGCGGCGGGACGCTGAGCACCATGCGCGCTGCCCTGTGGTTACTGGCCTTGTTCGGCATCGCGGTGGCGGTGGCGCTGTTTGCCGGCAACAACCAGGGCACGGTGACCGTGTTCTGGCCGCCTTACCGGTTGGACTTGTCGCTGAACCTGGTGCTGCTGGTGCTGGTGGGCCTGTTCATCGTGCTGCACATGGCGCTGCGCGCCCTGGGCCTGTTGTTCGCGTTGCCTGGCGAGGCGCGGCGCTGGCGCCTGCAGCACCAGGAGCGTGCCATGCACGTGGGCCTGCTGGACACCTTGTCGCATTTGACCGCTGGGCGCTTCATCCGCGCGCGCAAGGCCGCCGAGAGCGTGCTGGCGCAGGAGCACTCGCTGGCGCGCAGCGAGCAGAAACTGGCCTACGCCGGGCGGCTGCGCACCGTCTCGCACCTGCTGGCGGCGGAGAGCGCCCATGCGCTGCAGGACCGTGCCTCGCGCCAGGAGCATGTGCGCCAGGCGCTGGAGCAGGCCGCCACGCGCGAAGCGCAGGAAACGCGCGAAGGCGTGCAACTGCGCGCCGCCCGCTGGGCCTTTGACGACCGCGACGCCCGCACCGCCGCGCGTCTGCTGGATGAGCTGCCGCAGGGCGCGGCGCGCCGCACCATCGCACTGCGGCTGCGTTTCAAGGTGGCCCGGCGCGCTGGCGACATCTTGCAGGCCCTGGAAACCGCGCGCCTGCTGGCCAAGCACCGCGCTTTTTCCGAGGCCGCCGGCCAGAGCCTGATACGCGGTCTGGCGCTGGAGCTGATCCAAGGCGCCTACGACTCGACGCAACTGCACAACGCCTGGAACCAGCTGGACCCGGCCGAGCACCAGATGCCGCAGGTAGCCATTGCAGCGGCCGAGCGCATGGTGCAGGTGGGCGGCGAGGTGGGGCAGGCGCGGCGTTGGCTGGTGCCGATCTGGGAGCGCATGCTGCAGCAACCCGAGGCGCTGGACGCCTTGCAGCGCGTGCAGCTGATACGCGTTCTGGAGCATGGCTTTTCGCTGGCTGATGGTGCCCCCGACGCCGCCTGGCTGACGCGCATCGAGTCGGCGCAGATGAGCAACCCGCGCGACGCCGGCCTGCAGTACCTGGCGGGCATAGCCTGCAAGCACCTGCAGCTGTGGGGCAAGGCCCAGCAATTGCTGACGCAGGCGCTGCCGCTGCTGCAGGACGCCGAGCTCAAGCGCAGCGCGTGGCGCGCGCTGGCTGAACTGGCCGAGCAGCGGGGCGACGCCCAGGCCGCAGCAGATGCCTATCGCAGCGCAGCCAGACGTTAGCCCCCACGCTCCCCCACTTCGTGTGGGTCGCTGGACAGGCCTCAGCCAGAGGCTGAGGCTCTTCGGTCCGTTCAAGCCTGCACTCGCAGGCTTGAAGCTGCGGACCTCAGCCCCTCGGGGCCGCGAGTCCCCTTGGGGCGGCCCGGCGGGGACTCAGGCTTCTGTTCACGCTATTGCTGTTGCGGGGTAAAGGCAATCACCCTATCATGGTTGAATGGCAACCCTGATCGAACACATCATCAAGCTCAGCGACCACCGTGACCGTGATCTGCTGGAGTTGACCGTGGCCAAGGCCCTGGTGGATCTGCTGCGCATACAGCGCGTGGTGATTGCCAAGGTGGTGAATGAGGAGGGTGAGCGGCGCTGGCTGGAACTGGCCACGCTGGACGCCAAGGGCGGTGGCAAGGTGACGGACCCGCTGCGCGCCGACTTCAAGAGCTTGAAGCCGCTGGACGACATGAAGGACCGGTGCAGTTGCATCCAGTCGCGCGAGCCGGTGGAGATCGCCTGGGCTGGGCCCGATGGCCCGCGCATCACGTATTTCCCGCTCTATTCCGACACCCGCTCGGACGATCAGGGCGTGATCGAGGTGCATTC
The DNA here is from genome assembly GCF_056404875.1 of Hylemonella sp. P2_B10. Lineage (NCBI taxonomy): Bacteria > Pseudomonadati > Pseudomonadota > Betaproteobacteria > Burkholderiales > Comamonadaceae > Hylemonella > Hylemonella sp. P2_B10. The sequence continues at coordinate 434,282 of NZ_JBFUDE010000002.1, read as the reverse complement.
GGGCGGGGCGCTGAATTACGACGAGGTGCAGGTCATCACGCAGGTGCGCCACCTGTACCGCAACATGTACACGCTGCTGGAGTACAGCGACCGCGATCCTCTGACCGGCCTGCTGAACCGCAAGTCGCTGGACGACGCCTTCTACAGCGCCATCCTGGCCGAGTACGACGGCGTGGTGCCCTTGCCCAAGACCCAGGTGGCCGACGCCGCGGTGGACCCCGAACAGGAGCGCCGCCACCGCCTGCCGCCCAACTACTGGCTGGGCATGGTGGGGGTGGACAACTTTGGCGTCATCAACGACAAGAACGGCCACCTGATCGCCGAAGAGGTGCTGCTGCTGGTGGCCCGGGTGCTGAACAACACCTTCCGCACGCACGACCGCATCTACCGCTTCGGTGGCGAATACTTCGTGGTGCTGTTCTTCTGCCCGGACGAGGCGCTGGCATTGGGCGCCTTCGAGCGGCTGCGCGCCAACATCGAGAAATTCAACTTCCCCCAGGCCGGGCGCGTGACCATCAGCGCCGGCTTCACCAACATCCTGTCCGACGATTCGCCCAGCACCGCGCTGGAGCGTACCGAGCAGGCGGTGGTGTTCGCGCAGAAGAGCGGCCGCAACAAGGTCTGCAGCCACCTGGAGCTGGTGCGCAAGGGCTTGTATGGCGAGGTGCCGCGCGTTGGGAGCGTGGACGTTTTCTAGGCCCTGGCATGCATGAGCCGGCGGCTGGCGTGCGCCCGCCGTTGACGCCGGCACAGGCCTGCCAATGGGTTACCCGCGTCAAAGGCCATGCCGCCACCCTGGTGGAAGGCTGGAGCGACCAGGCCGCTGTGGAAACGCTGGCCAGACGCCGTGGCCGAAAACTCGATGACGAAGGCGTCTGTGTGCTGGCCATGGGCGGCGTCACCAACATCGACAAGTTTCTCCAGGTCCTGGGGCCGCAGGGACTCAACCTCCGCCTGGCCGGCTTGTGCGACGTGGCTGAGGAACCGCTGGTGCGGCGCGCGCTGCAGCGGATGCGGCCAGGTGAGCATGTCGACCAATGCCAGATGGCGTCACTGGGCTTTTTTGTGTGTGACATCGACCTGGAGGATGAGTTGATACGGGCACTGGGCGCACCGGCTGTGGAGGCAGTGGTCGAGGCTGAGGGCGAGCTGGCGTCTTTCCGCAAATTTCAACAGCAACCGGCTCAGGCCGGCCGCAGCCTGGAGGCGCATTTGCATCGCTTCATGGGCACCCGTGCCGGGCGCAAGATCCGCTACGGTGAACTGCTGGTGCAAGCCTTGCCGCTGGCCAAAGTGCCTGCACCGCTGGATCGCGTGCTGGCCCATCACCCATGAAAAAAGGCACCCTCGGGTGCCTTTTCGTTGCCTGCAGCGGCAGTGTTTACTGCGCCGGCGTCTGCTGCTCAAACGGCAGCGTCATGTTGCGCAGGTCGCGCTTGGTTTCCACCAGCACCAGCTCGCGCTCGTCGATGACCACCGCAGGGGGGCGCTCGCGCGGCACGTGCAAGGGCTTGGGTTCGGCAGCGATGGCGGCCTGGGCGGCAGCGATCTTGTCGGTGTCCGAATTCACCCATTGCAAACCGGAGGAGGAGGCCACCTGCGCCAGATCGGTCACCGGCAGCACGAAGCTCTGCACCTTGGGCAACTCGCGCGACGCCGTGGCCGGTGCTGGTGCCGAGCTCGTGGCCGCTACCGGTGCCGGGCTGGGTGCCGGCGTGGCAGCAACGACGATGGGCTCAGCGGCCGGGCGGTAGACCGGGCTGGGCACAGGCTGGGCCTGCTCGGCCACCGGGGCACTTGCGTCGCCATGGGCCAGCGTTTCCGCCGCAGCGCCATCCGCGCCTTCGGTGCGCGGGCCACGGGGTTCGCGGTCGCCACGCTCGCTGCGCTCACCACGTTCACCGCGCTCGCCACGGTTGCGGCCACCACGCTCGCCGCGCGGGCGGCGTTCACGGGTTTCGCCGTTGCCACGGTTGTCGGCGCTGTTGCCGTCGACCTGGGCCGTGTTGTCGGTGGGCTGCGCGGTCAGTTGCTCGCCTTCAGCCGGTGGCAGCAGGCTTTGCTGTGCCATGTCGGTGTTGGCATCCTGGCGCGGCGGGCGTTGTTGCTCGTCGTCACGGCGCGGGCCGCGTTCGCCGCGGTTGCGGCCGCCGGATTCGCCACGCCCCTCGTCCGGGCGGTCGGCTCGGCCCTCGCCACGGTTGTCCCCACGGCCGTCACCGCGTTCGGTGCGCTCACCGCGGGCTTCGTTGCGCGGTTGTTCGCCGCGGCCTTCCGGGCGTTGCTCGCCGCGCTCGCTGCGTTCACCCCGGTCGTTGCGGTTGCGCTCGCCGCGGCCACCGCGTTCGCCCCGTTCGGAGCGCTCGCCATTGCCGCGCGGCGGGCGTTGCTCGCCGCGTGCCTCGGTCTTGCCGGCTTCGCCGGTCGGGTTGGCGTCAGCGCGGGCTTGGCCCTCGCCGCGCGGCGGACGGTCGGCGCGGTCACCGCGCTCGCCGCCACGGCCGCCACGGCCACTGCGGTTGCCGCGGCCATCGCCACGGCCGCCTTCGCGTGCACCGTCACCACGACCACGTTCGCCGCTGCGCTGAGCGCCACGGCCTTCCGGCTTGTCGCCACTGCTGCTGGTGGCCTGTGCGGCCACCGGTGCGGGCTTGACCTCGGGGGTGCTGCCGAACAGGCCCTTGAGCCAGCCCATGAAGCCTTTTTCCGCCGGAGCAGGTGCTGCCACCACCGGGGCGGGTGCCCGGGCCGGGGCGGCGGCCGGTTGTGCCTTGGGCTCTGCCGGCGGCTTGGGCACGGCCACCGGGGCCGGCGCGTCGGGCAGCACGCCCTTGATGATGGGCGTCTGCTTGTTGGTGGGCTCTTGCGAACGGCGCGTCACGGCGGTGGGGTCTTCCACCTCTTCGGCCATCTTGTAGCTGACTTCCATGCCGTCCAGGCGCGGGTCGTCGTGCTTCAGCCGCTCCAGGCGGTAGTTGGGGGTCTCCAGCGTCTTGTTGGGCACCATCAGCACGCTGATGCGCTGTTTCAACTCGATCTTGGCGATTTCGGTGCGCTTCTCGTTCAGCAGGAAAGACGCCACTTCCACCGGCACCTGGCACAGCACGGAAGCGGTGTTGTCCTTCATGGACTCTTCCTGGATGATGCGCAGGATCTGCAGCGCCGAGCTTTCAGTGTCGCGGATGTGGCCGGAGCCGCCGCAGCGCGGGCAGGGGATGGAGGCGCCCTCAGACAACGCCGGGCGCAGGCGCTGGCGGCTCATTTCCATCAGGCCGAACTTGCTGATGGTGCCGAACTGCACGCGTGCGCGGTCTTGCCGCAGCGCGTCGCGCAGGCGGTTTTCGACGTCGCGGCGGTTGCGGCTTTCTTCCATGTCGATGAAGTCGATGACGATCAGGCCACCCAGGTCGCGCAGGCGCATCTGGCGCGCCACTTCTTCAGCGGCTTCCAGGTTGGTGCGGGTCGCGGTCTCTTCAATGTCGCCGCCACGGATGGCGCGCGCCGAGTTCACGTCCACCGACACCAGCGCTTCGGTGTGGTCGATCACGATGGCGCCGCCGCTGGGCAGTTGCACGGTGCGGGCGTAAGCCGATTCGATCTGGTGCTCGATCTGGAAGCGCGAGAACAGCGGTGCGTCGTCGCGGTAACGCTTGACGCGGGCGGCATGCTCGGGCATCACGTGCGCCATGAACTGCTGCGCCTGGTCGTACACGTCGTCGGTGTCGATCAGGATGTCGCCGATGTCGTTGTTGAAGTAGTCACGGATCGCGCGGATGACCAGCGACGATTCCTGGTAGATCAGGTAGGCGCCCTTGCCGCCCTTGGCCGCGCCGTCAATGGCGTTCCACAATTTGAGCAGGTAGTTCAGGTCCCACTGCAGTTCGGGCGCACTGCGGCCGATGCCGGCGGTGCGCGCGATGATGCTCATGCCGTTGGGGTATTCCAGCTGGTCCAGCGTTTCCTTCAGCTCGGCCCGGTCGTCGCCCTCGATGCGGCGCGACACGCCGCCGCCGCGCGGGTTGTTGGGCATCAGCACCACGTAGCGGCCGGCCAGCGACACAAAGGTGGTCAGCGCCGCGCCCTTGTTGCCGCGTTCTTCCTTTTCGACCTGGACCAGCAGTTCCTGGCCTTCCTTGATGGCATCCTGGATGCGCGCCTGGCTGACCGACACGCCTTGCGCGAAGTAGCTGCGCGAGATTTCCTTGAACGGCAGGAAGCCGTGGCGGTCTTCGCCGTAGTCGACGAAGCAGGCTTCCAGTGACGGCTCCACGCGGGTCACCACCGCCTTGTAGATATTGCCCTTGCGTTGTTCGCGGCCTTCGACCTCGATCTCGTAATCCAGCAGTTTTTGGCCATCCACGATGGCCAGGCGGCGCTCTTCGGTTTGCGTCGCGTTGATCAGCATCCGTTTCATCGGTAGCATCCTTCCTCATTGCCGGAGCTTGCCCGCCTGCTTAGGGTTGCGGCGGGCTGGCCCGGTCGCCTTATGGCGATTTTTTACCTGCTCTTGACGAGCACAGATGCCGGAACCAACAGTTTGAAACGAGGAGGAATGCCGATTCGCCCGCTGCTCAAATCATGAGCCGCGGGGTAGGCGCGTGGATGGGGGCGAGGGGATGCCGTTGTGGGTGCGCGGCCTGTAGGGCTGCGCGGGATGCCCGTGGGTAGGGCGGGATGAGCCGATCGATGCCGGGGCACAGCGCAAAAAACAGGCGCTGCAGGCATACAAGAATCAGGCTCATCAACACAAACATCTCGCTTTGGTCCGTTTGCAAGCCGTGTGGGGCTGCAAACTTGTATTCCGTAACAGTGTTTCAAATCGTCAGCTCGTCCGTCCCCTGGGGCAGGCCACCGCAAGCATTTGGCTTGGGGTCTGCGTGCGCCCGGAATCGGCGGCATCGACCTTTGTCCCAGCGCGGTGCCGCTTGGCAAGGGTTTGGTGCACTGGACTAAACTCCAGCCAAATCAAACACTTACGGCACATCGCTAGTGAAGCACATTATAGGGGCCAAAGCGCCTGCGCCAACACCCGAGGTGAAAACCGTACGGGTAGAGCCGGACGACGCCGGCCAGCGCCTGGACAATTTCCTGCTGCGCCAGTTGAAGGGCGTGCCCAAAACCCACGTCTATCGCATCATTCGCAGCGGTGAGGTGCGCGTCAACAAGGGCCGGGCCGGGGCCGACACGCGCCTGGAAGCCGGGGACATGGTGCGGGTGCCACCGGTGCGGATTTCTGAACGTGTTGCAGAAAAAGCACAGGCCATGGCGGAAGGGGCCGCCAACTTCGTGCCGGGCCGGGAGTTTCCGGCCTTGCTGGAAGACGAGCAGGTGCTGGCGATCGACAAGCCGGCTGGGGTGGCGGTGCACGGCGGCTCGGGCATCAGCTTTGGCGTCATCGAGCAGCTGCGCATGGCGCGGCCGCAGCAGAAGTTCCTGGAGCTGGTGCACCGGCTGGACCGCGAAACCAGCGGCATCCTGCTGGTGGCCAAGAAGCGCAGCGCGCTGAACCAGCTGCAGGACCAGTTTCGCGAGCGCGAAACCGGCAAGACCTACCTGGCGTTGGTGTCAGGCCAGTGGCCGGCCAACAAGAAGGTGCTGGACAAACCGCTGCACAAGTACCTGCTGGCCGACGGTGAGCGCCGCGTCAAGGTGGTGGCCAAGGACGATCCGGACGGCATGAAGTCGGTCACGCTGGTCAAGCTGGCCAAAGTGCTGGCATTGCCGGCGGCGATGGCCAAGGCACTGGGGGGGCTCAGCCAGGCGTCGCTGTTGGAGGTGACCATCAAGACCGGCCGCACCCACCAGATACGCGTGCACCTGGCCAGCGAGGGCCACGCCATCCTGGGTGACGACAAGTACGGCGATTTCGAGTTGAACAAGGCGTTGCAACGGCAGGGCTTGAAGCGCATGTTCCTGCACGCCTGGCGCCTGCAGTTCACCCACCCGCACAGCGGCGAGCGGGTGCAGCTGCAGGCTGAGTTGCCGCCGGCCCTGCAGGCCTTTGTTGAGGCTTGCACGCCAGGGGCTTGACCCGGCCACTGCACCCGGGGTGTGCAGCCGTGGCACACTTGCCGGATGTCGCGCGGCGACGCTGAACAGGCCTTTCATGACCTCTGAGCCACCTCTGCAATTCGACCTGATCGCCTTCGACTGGGACGGCACGCTGTTCGATTCCACCACCGTGATCACCCGCTGCATACAGCAGGCGGTGCGTGACGTCGGCGGCAGCGTGCCGAGCGACAAGGATGCCGCCTATGTGATTGGCATGGGGCTGATGCAGGCGCTGGCGCACGCCGCGCCCGACGTGCCGCAGCACAAGTACCCGGAACTGGGTGCGCGCTACCGCCACTACTACGAGCAGCATCAGAACGACATCTGCCTGTTCGACGGCGTGCTGGCCATGCTGGCGGTGCTGAAAGGCCGCGGCCACAAGCTGGCCGTGGCCACGGGAAAAAGCCGTCGCGGGCTGGACGAGGCGTTGCAGTCGGCCCAGCTCAAGGGGGTGTTCGACAGTTCGCGCGCGGCCGATGAGACCGCCGGCAAGCCGCACCCGCGCATGCTGCATGAGCTGATGGAACAGTTTGGCGTCACGCCGCAGCGCACGCTGATGGTGGGCGACACCACACACGACCTGCAAATGGCGCTGAACGCCCGTTGCGCCAGCGTGGGCGTCAGCTACGGCGCCCATGAGCCGGATGCCTTCCACGCCTTGCAGCCGCGCTTCGTTGCCCACACGGTGCCCGAGCTGCACGACTGGTTGGTGACCCATGGGTGAGCCGGACCCGCAAGGCCAGCAGATCGCGCTGTGCAATTCGGGCGATCTGGTGAACGGCGGCCGGGCGGTGTCGTTCGACGTCATGTATTGCGGCATGAGTTGCCGCGCCTTCGCGGTGCGGCACGATGACCAGGTGCAGGCCTACCTGAACCGCTGCACCCATGTGGCGATGGAGATGGACTACCAGCCCGACCAGTTTTTCGACATGACCGGCCGCTTCCTGATTTGCGCCACGCATGGCGCCGTCTACAGCCCACGCACCGGCGACTGCCGGGGCGGCCCCTGCCGGGGCGGCCTGGTCAAGATAGCCCTGACCGAGCGCGATGGTGTGGTGCACTGGCATACTGCGCTGCATCTGCAACCCCTTGAGTTTTGAATGTCTGATGACCCGTTTGGCCAGGCCCCGGCGCCGCAACCCGCCCCCCAGCCCGTGAGCAAGCCCGGCGACCCGCCCGGTTCCCACTGGGAGCGCACGCTGCTGGAAAAGCTGGCGTTCGCCACGCTGGAGGAGCAGCGCGCCACCCGGCGCTGGCGCACCTTCGTACGGCTGGCCTGGCTGGCGTTTTTCGCCGCGCTGCTGTGGGTGGCTTTGAGTCGGGGCAGCGGCACGGCCGCCAACACCAGCACGCCGCACACGGCACTGGTGGAAGTCAAGGGCGAGATCGCCCCGGGCGCGGATGCCAGCGCCGACACCATCCTGGCCGCCGCCCGCGCCGCGTTTGAAGATGCCAACACCCAGGCGGTGGTGCTGCTGATCAACTCACCCGGCGGCAGCCCGGTGCAGGCCGGCATCATCAACGACGAGATCAAGCGGTTGAAGGCCAAGCACGGCAAGCCGGTGTACGCGGTGGTGGAGGAGACCTGCGCGTCGGCGGCCTACTACATCGCCGTGTCGGCCGACAAGATCTTCGTCGACAAGGCCAGCATCGTGGGCAGCATCGGCGTGCTGATGGATGGCTTCGGCTTCACCGGGCTGATGGAGAAACTGGGCGTGGAGCGCCGGCTGTTGACGGCCGGCGAGAACAAGGGTTTCCTGGACCCATTCAGCCCGCAGACCGACAGGCAGCGCGTCTATGCCCAGGCCATGCTGGACCAGATCCACCGCCAGTTCATCGACGTCGTGAAGACCGGGCGCGGCAAGCGCCTGAAGGAGGCTCCCGAGACCTTCAGCGGCCTGTTCTGGAACGGCCAGCAGGCGGTGGCCATGGGCCTGGCTGACCAGCTGGGCAACCTGGACTACGTGGCGCGCGAAGTGGTCAAGGCCGAGGAGATCGTCGACTACACCCGGCGCGACAACGTGGCCGAGCGCCTGGTCAAGCGATTTGGCGCCGCCATGGGCGAGGGGGCGGTGCGGGCGATGAAGAGCGTGCCGGCGATTCGCTGACCAGCTCGTTCTCCAACCGTCCGGGCTGAGCCGCCCATCAAGCTGGCGCCGCACGTACCCGGTAGACGAGCGCACCGGGCGTCCGTAGCCGGACTGCCTTCGGACCTCGCGCAGATGACGCGTTTGGCTCGGTGGATTGGCTGGCGCGACCGTCATAGCCTGTGCGCGTGACTCTGCAGCATGCGCGAATGCCTGCGGCAACCCGGCTACAGTCACCCGGCACGCCTGCGTGTTTTGGACCCTAGAGGTTGACGAAACCCTCTGTCCAATGGTCCACATCCATCGCGTACGCGTCGAGGTAAAACCCCTTAACGCGATCCTCGCAGCCTTGACGGACCTCGGGAAACTCCTTGAATCCCGGGTGCGAAACGAGGCGCGCAACCGCGGCCAACGCTGATTCGCGTGAACGGTAGACGCCAATGAATTTGATGTCTTCCTCTCTGCCAGCAAGGAGGTGAAGGTGTTGGAGCACAAACACATTGTTCATCTGGCCATCCCCGTGTCGCGCTAGCGCCCAATCGCAAACACCGCCGGTGTGTCGTTCCCCGGCGCCCAGCCAGGCTGCTGCTTCCAGCTTTTCGCCGTCGCGCTGTGGTTGCGGGCCGCTGCCAGCGTCAACCCGGCGCTGACGGCCAGCCGGGTGTTGTGTTGCAGGGTTTGCAGCAGCGCTTGCAGCAGTGCGGCGTTGCGATAAGGCGTTTCTATGAACAGCTGGGTCTGGCCGGTTTTCAACGCCAGGGCCTCCAGTTCACGTATGCGGCTGGTGCGGGCGGCCGCGTCTTGGGGCAGGTAACCCACAAAGGCGAAGTTCTGGCCGCTCAGGCCGCTGGCGGCCAGCGCCAGCAGCAAGGAAACCGGGCCGACCAGCGGCAGCACTTGCAAGCCCAGGTCGTGGGCCGCGCGCACGACGGACGATCCCGGGTCGGCCACGGCCGGCATGCCGGCCTCGCTGAGCAGGCCCATGTCGTGCCCGGCCAACGCCGGCGCCAACAGGGGTTTGGCGTCGAAGCTGCCGCCGTGGTCGCCTTTCTTGTGCACCTCGCGCGGCAATTCCTGCAACGCCATTTCCTGCATGGAGCAGGCCAACGGCGTCACTTCATGGATACGCTTCAGGTAGGCGCGCGCCGTCTTGGCGTTTTCGCACACCCAGTGCTGCAGTTTGGCCGCGGTTTCCAGCGTGTGCAACGGCAGCACATCCTGCAAAGGCATGGCCGCGTCGCAGCCAAAATCCAGTGGCGCCGGCACCAGGAACAGGCGGCCGCGTGCGGCCTCAAGGGGCGCGGTCACGCGGCCTCACCCGGCACTGGCAGGCCGGCCGCGCGCAGCAGCCGGCAGGTGCGTATCAGCGGCAGGCCCACCAGCGCGGTGGGGTCGTCGCTGAGTATGGCGTCCAGCAGTGCGATGCCCAGGCCCTCGCTCTTGGCACTGCCGGCGCAGTCATAGGGCTGCTCGGCGCGCAGGTAGTGCTCGATTTCGGCATCGCTCAGGTCGCGGAACTTCACCTGCACCGGCGCCAGGTCGCTGGCGACAAAGCCGGTTTCCCGGCATACCACCGACAGCGCGGTCTGGAACACCACGGTGCGCCCGCGCATCTGGCGCAGTTGTGCGGTGGCGCGCTCATGGTTGCCGGGCTTGCCCAGCGGCTGGCCTTCCAAGTCAGCCACCTGGTCCGAACCGATGACGATGGCCTGCGGAAAGCGTGTTGCCACCGCCTGGGCCTTGGCCAAGGCCAGGCGGCGCGCCAGGTCCACCGGCGCTTCGCCGGGCAGCGGCGTCTCGTCCACGTCGGGGGCGGCGACCTCGAAGGGCAGGCGCAGCCGGCCCAGCAGTTCACGGCGGTAGACGGAGGTGGAACCCAGCACCAGCGGGCGTTGAATCGTGTCAGGCATGCCGCGATTCTCTTACACTGGCGGCATGACGCACGAGACGCACGCTTTCCGGCTGGATGTACAGTCGTTCGCCCGCACCGCCGGGCATGTGGCGGCGGGCGATCTGCTGTCCAAGTACGAGCGGCTGATGCTGGAGACCCAGGGCCTGGGCGCCAGCAACCTGGTGAACTGGGCGGCCCAGGGTGAGTTGCGCCATGACGCCAGCGGCGGCGAGCAGACCTGGCTGCACCTGGAGGTGGACACCACCTTGCCGCTGACTTGCCAGCGTTGCCTGGGGCTGGTGGACTGGCCGCTGGCGGTGCGGCGCTCGTTCCGCTTCGTCGCCAGCGAGGAATCCGCCGAGCAGCAAGACGAGGAGGCCGAAGAAGACGTGCTGGCTGTGCAGCCCGATTTCGACCTGCGCCAGCTGATAGAAGACGAGTTGCTGATGGACCTGCCCGTGGTGCCGCGCCACGACACCTGCCCCACCGAGGTCAAGCTGGCGGTGGCGGACGCCGATTTCGAGGAGAAATTGGCCGAAAAGCCCAATCCCTTCGCGGTGTTGCAGCAGTTGAAAAAGGGCAAGCCCGAATGAGGGCACGCCATGCCGCAGGCCTGGGCGGCGCCCGATGATCGCCCGCAGCAGCCGAATTGAACAAAATCAATAAGTTAGGCTATAATTGAAGGCTTCGCACGGAAACGCACCGCGCGCATTCAGACCAACCCATTAACCCAGTGGCCCCGCCGGGCGCCCGAACAAGGCGCAACAAGTGCAACAGCACCCCGGCGCGGCACAGAAACCTTAGGAGCCTGCCATGGCCGTCCAACAGAACAAGAAGTCGCCTTCCAAGCGCGGTATGCACCGTTCGCACAATGCACTGAACGTGCCCGGCATCGCCGTGGAACCCACCACCGGCGAAACCCACCTGCGTCACCACATCAGCCCGACCGGCTTTTACCGTGGCCGCAAGGTGCTGAAGACCAAGTCTGAAGCCTGACACAGGCATTCACCGCACCAAGCCCGAAGCTGCAGCAGGCTGTAGCGTCGGGCTTTGTCATTTGCGGCGCACGCATTTGCGCTACATTGCGGGTCTCAGATGATCACGATTGCCGTTGACTGCATGGGGGGTGACCACGGTCCCTCCGTCACCCTGCCTGCCTGCCGGACTTTCCTGGAGCGCCACGCGGATGCCCAGCTGTTGCTGGTGGGCCTGCCCGACAGCCTGGCCGGCTTTTCCCACCCACGTGCCCAGCTGGTGAATGCCAGCGAGGTGGTGGGCATGGACGACCCGCTGGAAGTGGCGCTGCGCCGCAAGAAGGACTCGTCCATGCGCATTGCCGTGGAGCAGGTCAAGAGCGGCGTGGCCCAGGCGGCCGTGTCGGCCGGCAACACCGCCGCGCTGATGGCCATTTCCCGTTATGTGCTGAAAACGCTGGACGGCATAGACCGCCCGGCCATTGCCGCGCAGATTCCCAACGCCAAGGGAGGCGCCACAACGGTGCTGGACATGGGCGCCAACGTGGACTGCACGGCCGAACACCTGTTCCAGTTTGCCGTCATGGGCTCGGCCCTGGTGTCGGTGCTCAGCGGCAACGACAACCCCACGGTGGGCCTGTTGAATATTGGCGAAGAAGCCATCAAAGGGAACGAAGTCATCAAAAAAACAGGCGAACTGCTGCGAACTGCCGCCAACGCCGGCGATTTGAATTTTTACGGCAATGTCGAAGGCAACGACATTTTCAAGGGCAGTTCAGACATCGTGGTTTGTGACGGTTTCGTCGGCAACGTGGCGCTTAAAACCAGTGAAGGCCTGGCCACGATGATCGTGGATTTCCTGAAGGCCGAGTTTTCTCGCAATATCTTTACCAAATTTGCCGCTATCGTGGCTTATCCGGTGATATCGGCGCTGAAAAAGCGCATGGATCACCGGCGCTACAACGGCGGCGCACTGCTGGGCCTGCGTGGCCTGGTGTTCAAGAGCCATGGCTCGGCGGACGCCTTGGCGTTCGAGTACGCTTTGCTTCGGGCGTATGATGCAGCCCGTAACAAATTGCTGGACCGCGTCCAGACCCGCATCGCGCATGCGGCCCCCCTGCTGGTCAGCATGGAGCCGGCTGCAGCAGCGGCGCCTGTCGCGGCCACTGTATAAACATGAGACGTTATGCCCGCATCACCGGCACTGGCAGCTACCTGCCGCCGCGCCGCCTGACCAATGCCGACCTGGCGGCCCAACTGGCCGCCAGCGGCGTGGAAACCTCGGACGAATGGATTGTGGAGCGCACCGGCATCCGGGCGCGCCATTTCGCGGCGCCCGACGTGTGCAGCAGCGACCTCGGGCTGGAAGCCGCACGAGCCGCCCTGGCGGCTGCCAAGCTGGCACCCAGTGACATCGACCTGATCATCGTCGCCACCTCCACGCCCGACATGGTGTTCCCGTCCACCGCCTGCATCCTGCAGCACAAGCTGGGTGCGCATGGCGGTGCGGCTTTTGACATCCAGGCCGTGTGCAGCGGTTTCGTCTACGCGCTCAGCGTGGCCGACGCGATGATCCAGACCGGTGCCGCCAACAGGGCACTGGTGGTCGGCGCCGAGGTGTTCTCGCGCATCCTCGATTTCAAGGACCGCACCACCTGCGTGCTGTTCGGCGACGGTGCCGGTGCCGTGGTGCTGGAGGCATCCGAAACCCCCGGTATCCTGGCCAGCGACCTGCACGCCGATGGCAAGCATGTGGGCATCCTGTGCGTGCCGGGCAATGTGTCCGGCGGCCAGATCCTGGGCGACCCATTGCTGAAGATGGACGGGCAAGCCGTGTTCAAGCTGGCGGTGGGCGTGCTGGAAAGCGCCGCCCGCGCCACGCTGGCCAAGGCCGGCAAGACAGAGGCCGACATTGACTGGCTGATTCCGCACCAGGCCAACATCCGCATCATGCAAAGCACAGCCAGGAAGCTGAAGCTGCCCATGGACAAGGTGGTGGTCACGGTCGACCAGCACGGCAACACCTCGGCTGCCTCCATCCCGCTGGCGCTGGACAGCGCGGTGCGCGCCGGAAACGTGAAGCCTGGCCAGCTGCTGATGCTCGAAGGCGTGGGAGGTGGCTTCACCTGGGGCGCGGTGCTGGTTCAGTATTGAACCGACCGCTGTTGTCTGTGGCCTAGCCGCTTGTCAGGCGGTGCCATTTCAATTTATTCTGTTTCTCCCATGAACAACGCATTCGCTTTTGTTTTCCCCGGCCAGGGCTCGCAGTCCGTAGGCATGCTGGACGCCTGGGGCGATCATCCGGTGGTGGCCCAGACCCTGCAAGAGGCTTCAGACGCGCTGGGCGAGGACGTGGCCAAGCTGATCAAAGAGGGCCCGAAGGAAGCGCTGGCACTGACCACCAACACCCAGCCGGTGATGCTGGTGGCGGCGGTGGCGGCCTATCGCGTGTGGATGTCCGAAGTGGGGCAGGCGCCCGCAGCGGTGGCCGGCCACTCGCTGGGCGAGTATTCGGCCATGGTGGCTGCCGGCGTGCTGAGCCTGGCGCAAGCGGTGCCGCTGGTGCGCTTGCGTGCCCAGGCCATGCAGCAGGCGGTGCCTGTGGGCGTGGGCGCCATGGCCGCCGTGCTCGGGCTGGAGGCGGCCAAGGTGGTGGCCGGCTGCGCAGAGGTGACAGCCGGTTTTGGCGCCGGTTCGATCGAGGTGGTGGAAGCCGCCAATTTCAACGACCCGGGTCAGACTGTGATCGCTGGCAGCAAGGCCGCCGTGGACAAGGCCTGCGAGGTGCTGAAGGCCGCGGGCGCCAAGCGCGCGCTGTTGCTGCCGGTGTCCGCGCCGTTCCACTCCAGCCTGATGAAGCCAGCTGCCGAAGCGCTGAAGGCCCGGCTGGAAGAGCTGGAATTCGGCGCGCCGCAGATTGCGCTGATCAACAACATCGACGTCGCCGTGGAGGTGGATGCCGACCGTATCCGCGATGCGCTGTACCGCCAGGCCTTCGGCCCGGTGCGCTGGGTGGAATGCGTGCAGGCCATCAAGGCACGCGGCCTGACCACGCTGGTGGAATGCGGCCCGGGCAAGGTGCTGGCCGGACTGGTCAAGCGCATCGATGGCGAGCTGAGCGGCGCGGCGCTGTTCGACCCGGCCAGCCTCGCCGATGTGAAGCAATTGTTGGGAGCCTGACGTGTCCGAAATCAAATTCAACGGCCAGGTGGCCCTGGTCACCGGTGCCTCGCGCGGCATAGGCGCGGCCATCGCGCAGGAACTGGCCCAGCAGGGCCTGAAGGTGGTGGGCACGGCCACCAGCGAGCCGGGCGCGGCCAAGATCACGGCCGCATTGGCGGCCTTTCCCGGCTGCGCTGGCCGCGTGCTGGACGTCAACGACGCCGCCGGCGTGGACATGCTGGTGAACGCCGTCATCAAGGAGTATGGTGGCTTGCAGGTGCTGGTCAACAATGCCGGCATTACCCGCGACACCCTGGCCATGCGCATGAAGGACGAGGACTGGGACGCCGTGGCCGACACCAATCTGAAGGCGGTGTTCCGCATGAGCCGCGCGGTGATGCGCCAGATGATGAAGCAGCGCTACGGCCGCATCATCAGCATCACCTCGGTGGTCGGTGCCAGCGGCAACCCGGGCCAGGCCAACTATGCCGCCGCCAAGGCCGGCGTGGCCGGCATGACGCGCGCGTTGGCGCGCGAGCTGGGTTCGCGCAGCATCACCGTCAATTGCGTGGCGCCGGGCTTCATCGAGACCGACATGACCGCGTCGCTGCCCGAAGAGCAGCAACAGGCCCTGCTGGGCCAGATTCCGCTCGGCCACCTGGGCAAGCCTGCCGATGTGGCGCACGCGGTGGCCTACCTGGCCTCGCCGCAGGCCGGCTACATCACCGGGCAGGAGTTGCACGTCAACGGCGGCATGCACATGTCGTAAGGCGTCATAGAGCTGTGTCACAGTCCGCTGCCGGTTCGTCCGTACGGCAGCATACCGGACAGGCCCTCTGGGCCGGATAGAATCACGGATTCATTTACAACCCTTTGAGGGAACCATGAGCGATATCGAAGCACGTGTCAAAAAAATCATTGCCGAACAACTTGGCGTGGAAGAGTCTCAAGTCACCAACGAGAAAGCCTTCGTGGCCGATCTGGGTGCCGACTCGCTGGACACGGTGGAACTGGTGATGGCGCTGGAAGACGAATTCGGCATCGAGATCCCGGATGAGGACGCCGAGAAGATCAACACGGTGCAAAACGCCATCGACTACGCCGTCGCGCACCAAAAGGCCTGAGCCAGGCCGCGCACGTGAGTGCAGCCCCGTGTTGCCTTGCCGTGCTGACATCCTTGCCGGTGGAGCCGCAGACCTTTCTGGAGCTGGCCGTCGGCTAGGGGCCCACCAATTTCACGGATAGATAGAACCATGTCCCGTCGTCGTGTCGTAGTCACCGGCCTGGGCTGCATCAGCCCCATTGGCAACAACGTGGCCGAGAACTGGGCCGGCCTGATGGCGGCGCAGTCGGGTATCGGCCTGATCACCAAGTTCGACGCCTCCGCATTCGCCTGCAAGGTCGCCGGTGAGGTGAAAGGCTTTCAGCTGGAGTCCTACATGAGCGCCAAGGAGGCGCGCAGCATGGACACCTTCGTGCACTTTGGCGTCGCCGCCGCCGCGCAGGCGGTGGCCGATTCCGGCCTGCCAGTTGGCGAGGCGCTGGACGAAGACCTGGCGGTGCGCATAGGCTGCCTGATAGGCTCCGGCATCGGCGGCCTGCCGCTGATCGAGGAGACGCACACCGAGCTGGTCAACCGCGGTCCACGCCGCGTGTCGCCGTTCTTCGTGCCGGCTTCCATCATCAACATGATCTCGGGCCAGGTGTCGATGCGTTTTGGCTTCAAGGGCCCCAACATCGCCATCGTCACCGCCTGTACCACCGGGCTGCACAGCATTGGCGTCGCCGCCCGCATGATCGAGTATGGCGACGCCGACGTCATGGTGGCCGGCGGCTCAGAAGCCACGGTGTCCCCCTTGGGCATAGGCGGCTTCGCCGCGATGCGCGCCATGAGCACCCGCAACGACGATCCCCAAACGGCCTCGCGCCCCTGGGACCGCGACCGCGACGGCTTCGTGCTGGGCGAGGGCGCCGGCGTGGTGGTGCTGGAAGACTACGAGCACGCCAAGGCACGCGGCGCCAAGATTTACGCCGAGGTGGCGGGCTTCGGCATGAGCGCCGACGCCGGCCACATCACCGCGCCCAACATGGACGGCCCGCGCCGCGCCATGCTGGTGGCCATGAAGAATGCCGGCATCAACGCCGACCAGGTCGACCTGCTGAACGCCCACGGCACCTCCACGCCGCTGGGCGACACCAACGAGATCAAGGCCATACGCGCCGCACTGGGCGACCACGCCAGCAAGATCGTGGTGAACTCCACCAAGGGCATGACCGGCCACCTGCTGGGCGGTGCCGGCGGCATTGAGTCGGTGTACACCATCCTGGCCATCCACAACCAGAAATGTCCGCCGTCCATCAACGTGTTCAACCAGGACCCGGAGTGCGACGTCGACGTGTGCGCCAACACCCCGCGTGACATGAAGATCGATGTGGCGCTGAAGAACAACTTCGGTTTCGGCGGCACCAACGGCACGCTGGTGTTCAAACGCGTTTGAGCGCTGACCCGCAGCTACCCCCACACGTGAGCGCAGCACCCGCGCACACCGTTAACAATGCATAGCCGAAATGCACCAGCGGTCGAGTACCCGGTGGGGCGCTCGCGCATGGAGGCCGCTGTGCTGCTGGGGCTGGCCGTCGTCGGCACGCTGGCTGGCCTGGCCTGGGCCTGGCAGCTGGGCGCCGGGCGCGCTGAGCGCGCTTGGGACGGGCGTGCGCTGTTGATGCTGGCCTCCTTATGGGGCGGCTTGGCGTTGGCGGCATGGGCCTGGTGGCGCACGCCGGCTGGCCGGCTGGCCTGGGACGGCGCTGCCTGGGCCTGGTCTGGCGTGCCGGCTGGCACGCTGCAAAGCATTCACCTCGCCGCCGATCTGCAATTCACCGTGCTGCTGCGTCTGGCCGACGCGCGTGGCCGCACGCTGGGCTGGCTGTGGGCTGAAAGGTCCGGCTCGCCAGGCCTGTGGAAGCCGTTGCGGCGGGCGCTGCTGGCCGGCACCCGGGTCGACCCGCCGGGTCAGCCTGGCGAGCCGGCTGACGGCGGGAGGCGCGCATGAACGCTGCCGCGCCGCCGCCAGAGTCCAGCAACGACAGCGACCTGCAGCTGGTGCAGCGCACGCTGGCGGGCGACCAGCGCGCCTTCGGATTGCTGGTGGTCAAGTACGAGCGGCGTATCCAGCGCCTGATCGGCCGCATGGTGCGCGATGTGGACCTGGTGGAGGACATCGCCCAGGAGACCTTCATTCGCGCCTACCGGGCACTGCACCAGTTCCGTGGCGACGCCCAGTTCTACACCTGGCTGTACCGCATTGCCGTCAACACCGCCAAGAAGGCGCTGATGGAACTCAAGCGCGATCCCACGGTGTCTGAGGCTTCGTTGAGGTTGAACGACGAAAACGATGAAACTTACGCCAGCGGAAACGAACCAATATCCGACGAAACGCCGGAGTCGGTGCTGGCGGCCAAGGAAATCGCCGCCACCGTCAACGCCGCGATGGAAGCCCTGCCAGAGGATTTGCGCCAGGCGGTAAGCTTGCGGGAGATCGAAGGCTTGAGTTACGAGGAAATCGCGCAGGTGATGGATTGCCCGATCGGCACCGTGCGCTCGCGCATTTTCAGGGCGCGCGAGGCCATATCGGCCAGGATCAAGCCCTTGCTGGACAAGCAGTCCGGCAAGCGTTGGTGATGAGCGGGAAACTGAGAGGTTGCTGATGTCCAATCAAGCGATGGAACAACATGAATGGCTGTCCGCCCTGGCGGACGGGCAACTGGATGCGGCCGAATTCGCGGCCGCCATGGGCATGCTGGCCAGCGATACCCAGGCCTTGGCCTCGTGGCGTGCCTACCATGTGGTGGGTGATGTGCTGCGCACTGCCGAGTTGTCGAGCCATGCGGCTGACAACGGCTTTGCCGCGCGCTTTCAGGCCCGTCTGGCCGCTGAGGGGCCGGTGCAGCGCCCGGATGTTCAGGCGGTGGTGCAGGTGGCGCAATTGGCACCGGTGGTGTCCGCGCAAGGCGCCAGCGCCAACGACGGGCAGTTCCGCTGGAAGCTGGTCGCCGGTCTGGCCTCGGTGGCGGCGGTGGCCGCGCTCAGCTGGTCGGCCCTGGTGCCTGTGGGCGGCAGCGGTCAGGTCGCGCCCCAGTTGGCCCAGGCGGTGCCTGCTGTGCAGGGCCCGCCCGGTGTGCAAGGGGTGGCCGTGGCCGGCCCGGGCCGGCAGGTGATGATGCGCGATCCGCGGCTGGACCAATTGCTGGTTGCGCACAAGCAGTTTGGGGGCACTTCGGCGTTGCAGATGCCAGCCGGCTTCCTGCGCAACGCCACGTATGAGGAACCGTCCCGCTAAGGGGCGCTGAGCGGAACTGGCTGAGTTGATGCTGATGCTTGCCCGAACGATGATGCGCAGACGCCGGTTGGTGATGACGCTGGCCGCTGGCGCGCTGGGGGTGGCGAGCGCCGCGCATGCCCAGCAGGCTAGCATCCGCATGAGCGTCACCACCGTCACCGACACGCGCCTGAGCGAGCGCAGCGTGTCCGAATGGCTGATGCGCATGCACGATGCGTCGAGCCACCAGCCCTTCATCGGTACCTTCGTGGTGTCGTCGGCCGGTGGCCTGTCCAGCGCCCGCATCTGGCACGCCTGCGAGGGTGACCAGCAGGTGGAGCGGGTGCAGACGCTGACCGGCACGCCGCGCTCGACCTTCCGGCGCAACGAGCAGGTGGTCACCTTCCTGCCCGAAAGCCGCGTGGCCTACAAGGAGCGGCGCACCTCGCTGGGCATGTTCCCCAACCTGCTGGCCGCAGGCGGCTCCGGCATCCCGCAGTTCTATGGTGCCAGCCTGTTGGGCAGCGACCGCATTGCAGGCGTGGAGGCCGACGTGGTGCAGTTGCAGCCCAAGGACACGTTGCGCCTGGGCTACCGCATCTGGACCGAGAAGCGCACCGGCCTGGTGGTCAAGATGCAGACGCTGGACGTCAGCGGCCAGGTGCTGGAGCAGGCTGCCTTTTCCGAGCTGCAGCTGGATGCGCCGGTGAGTGCGGCCAAGCTGATGCAGATGATGGCGCGTACCGAGGGCTACCGGGTGGAAACGCCCGAGATGGTGCAGACCGATGCCGCCAGCGAGGGCTGGGCGGTCAAGGGCGTGGCCCCTGGCTTCAAGCCCCTCAATTGCTACCGCCGGCCGGTTGCCGTTGCCGCCACACCCGGCGCCACGCCTGGTGCGGCAGTGCCCGGTGCAACGTCTGGTGCCGCCGCGGGCAGCACCTTGCAATGCATTTTTTCCGACGGCCTGGCGTCCGTGTCGCTGTTCATGGAGGCCTATGACCCGCGTCGCCACGTCGCCGAGGGCGCCTTGTCGCTGGGGGCCACCCAGACGCTGACGCGGCGTGCCGGCGATTGGTGGGTCACCGCGGTGGGCGAAGTGCCCATGCCCACGCTGGTGGGCTTCGCGCAAGGCCTGGAGCGGCGCAAGTAGACTGCTGGGGCTGGCTTGCGGAACCAAAGGCCGCGCGCGGGTTCATAAGGCGGCAGGCTGACATCCGGACACAGGGTGCCAGGCTGTAGCCGTCACTATTTTTGTTTGTCAAAAGAACGCTCAAAGGAAAGCTCAAAGATGATGCAGTTCGATTGGAAGCTGTTGCGCTCGGCCTTGCTGGGTGCAGCCATCGCGTCAAGCGCCGGCCTGGCATTGCTGCCGGCCACACCTGCCCAGGCGCAGGTGCGTGCGCTGCCCGATTTCACCGACCTGGTGGAGCAAGCCGCCCCCTCGGTGGTGAACATACGCACCTTGGAAAAGGTGGCGCAGCGCCAAGGCAATGGCATGGACGAGGACATGCTGGAGTTCTTCCGCCGCTTCGGCGTGCCTGTGCCCAACGTGCCACGCCAGAACCGGCCGCAGCCCTCACCGCAGGACGAAGAGGCCCAGCCGCGCGGCGTGGGCTCGGGCTTCATCCTGACCACTGACGGTTATGTGATGACCAACGCCCACGTGGTGGACGGCGCCGACGAGGTGCTGGTGACGCTGACCGACAAGCGCGAATTCAAGGCCAAGCTGATCGGCCTGGACAAGCGCACTGACGTGGCCGTGGTGAAGATCGAGGCCACCGGCCTGCCTGCGGTGAAGGTGGGTGACGTCAGCCGCCTGAGGGTGGGTGAATGGGTACTGGCCATCGGGTCGCCCTTCGGCCTGGACAGCACGGTGACGGCCGGCATTGTCAGCGCCAAGCAGCGCGACACCGGTGACTTCCTGCCGCTGCTACAGACGGACGTGGCCATCAACCCCGGCAATTCCGGCGGCCCATTGCTCAACATGCGCGGTGAGGTGGTGGGCATCAACAGCCAGATATATTCGCGTTCCGGCGGCTACATGGGCATTTCCTTTGCCATTCCCATCGACGAAGCGATCCGTGTCAGCGAGCAGTTGCGCGCCAGCGGCCGCGTGGCGCGCGGGCGCATAGGCGTGAACCTGGCGCCGGTGACCAAGGACGTGGCCGAATCGATTGGCCTGGGCAAACCCGTGGGCGCGCTGGTGCGCGGCGTGGAGCCTGGTTTGCCGGCGGACAAGGCTGGCGTGGAGGCGGGCGACATCATCACCAAGTTCGACGGCAAGACGATCGACAAGCTCGGGGATCTGTCACGCCTGGTGGGCAATACCCGCCCGGGCTCCAAGAGCAGCATCACGGTGTTCCGCGGTGGCGCATACAAGGAGCTCAGCCTGGTGGTGGGCGAGGCCGAGGCCGACAACAAACCGCAGGCGCGGGCCCAGCAGCCCGGCAAGGACGATGGCGCCAAGACCTCCAAGGCCGCACAGTTGCTGGGCCTGAGTGTCAGCGAAGTGAGCGAGGCGCAGAAGAAGAAACTCAACCTCAAAGGCGGTGTGCGGGTGGACGCCGCCGTCGACGCCGCGGCGCGTGCCGGCCTGCAGGTGGACGATGTGATCCTGCGCGTGGGCAACAGCGAAGTGCACACGGTCAAAGATTTCGACGCTGCCGTGGCCAAGCTGGAAAAGGGGCGCCCGGTGAGTGTGCTGTACCGGCGCGGGGAGTGGACGCAGTTCGTGGTGATCAACACCGCCAAGTAGTCCGCGCGGCCAGCCCTTTTACCAAAACAACCCCAGAACCCGATTGGGTTTTGGGGTTTTTTTTGGAATTCAGCGCAAAAACCGCAGCGCGCAAAATTTTTTTCCAGCATCGTGTGGTCGGAAAAATATGTTTGCAGTCACTAACTTCTACCCGACCAATGTCGACTTTGGTTAGAATATGGGGTTGCCAGCAGGGATTGACGGCATATCGCGCGTGTCAACGTCTCAATTTGAAGACGTTTTGAATCGGCTCACAGCCGATCCACAGATCACCCACATGTTGTCCAGATGTTACCTGCTTGAAAATGTGAATAAGTTGTGCATAAGGTTCTTGTTGCTGCGTCGCAACGACCATGGCCGGCGAGTTTTTGGACTGTACGTGCAAGCCTTTTTGCCTACAATGAAGTTCCAACTATCGCAGTTGCCATTGATTGTTGGTTTAGGGCGCGTCACAACAGGACGCGCCCTTTTTTCTTTTCAGCGCTGTTTTAATTCAATCACTTAAGCGTTCTCGTTGATGAATCACATCAGAAACTTTTCGATCATTGCGCACATTGATCACGGCAAATCGACGTTGGCGGATCGCTTGATACAGCGTTGTGGCGGCTTGGAAGAGCGCGACATGGAAGCGCAGGTGCTGGATTCGATGGACATCGAGAAAGAGCGTGGGATAACCATCAAGGCGCAGACCGCTGCGTTGCAGTACAAGGCGCAGGATGGGCAGGTCTACAACCTGAATCTGATCGACACACCCGGCCACGTCGACTTCTCTTATGAAGTGAGCCGCTCGCTCAGCGCCTGCGAAGGCGCGCTGCTGGTGGTGGATGCCAGCCAGGGCGTGGAAGCGCAGACGGTGGCCAACTGCTACACCGCGCTGGACCTCGGCGTTGAGGTGGTGCCGGTGCTCAACAAGATGGACCTGCCCAATGCCGACCCGGAGAACGCCAAGGCGGAAGTGGAAGACGTGATCGGCATTGACGCCAGCAACGCCATCCCGTGTTCAGCCAAGACGGGCATGGGCATTGACGAAATTCTGGAAGCCATCGTGGCGCGCATCCCTGCGCCCAAGGGCAACCCCACCGGCCCGTTGCGCGCCATGATCATCGACAGCTGGTTTGACAGCTACGTCGGCGTGGTGATGCTGGTGCGCGTGGTGGACGGCCGCCTGGCCAAGGGTGAGCGCATCAAGATGATGGCCACCGGCACCACGTACAACGCCGACAACCTGGGCGTATTCACACCGGCCAACCAGCCGCGCGAGTCGTTGGAGGCGGGCGAGGTGGGTTACATCATTGCCGGCATCCGCGAACTGCAGGCCGCCAAGGTGGGCGACACCATCACGCTGATCAAGCCCGGCACCGGCGGCGCGGCGTTCACCGCCACCGAGGCGCTGCCCGGCTTCAAGGAAATCCAGCCGCAGGTGTTTGCCGGCTTGTACCCGACCGAGGCCAACCAGTATGAAGGGCTGCGCGACAGCCTGGAAAAGTTGAAGCTCAATGACTCGTCGCTGCACTACGAACCCGAGGTGTCGCAGGCGCTGGGTTTCGGCTTTCGCTGTGGCTTCCTGGGTCTGTTGCACATGGAGATCGTGCAGGAGCGGCTGGAGCGCGAGTTCGACCAGGACCTGATCACCACCGCCCCCAGCGTGGTCTACCAGGTGGTGACCGCCGGCAACGAGGTCACGATGGTGGAAAACCCCTCCAAGATGCCCGACCAGGGCCGTCTGGTGGAGGTGCGCGAGCCCATTGTCACCGTGCACTTGTACATGCCACAGGAATACGTGGGCGCGGTCATGACGCTGGCCAACCAGAAGCGCGGCGTGCAGATGAACATGGCCTACCACGGCCGCCAGGTGATGCTGACCTACGAGATGCCGCTGGGCGAGATCGTGCTGGATTTCTTCGACAAGCTCAAATCGGTGTCGCGTGGCTACGCGTCCATGGATTACGAGTTCAAGGAGTACCGAGCGGCCGACGTGGTCAAGGTAGACATTTTGCTGAATGGCGAGAAGGTGGACGCGCTGTCCATCATCGTGCACCGCAGCCAGTCGGCCTACCGCGGCCGCGCTGTGGTGGCCAAGATGCGCGAGATCATCTCGCGCCAGATGTACGACGTCGCCATACAGGCCGCCATAGGCGCCAACATCATCGCGCGTGAGACAATCAAGGCGCTGCGCAAGAACGTGTTGGCCAAGTGTTATGGCGGCGACATCTCGCGCAAGCGCAAACTCCTTGAAAAGCAAAAGGCGGGCAAGAAGCGCATGAAACAAATCGGTTCGGTGGAAGTGCCCCAAGAGGCATTCCTGGCAATCCTGCAGGTGGAGGACTGATGCAGGTTCTGACTTCCCTGGTTTTGGCGGCGTTCGCCTTTTATATAGGGGCCTGGTGGCACGGAGACGTTGACGGCAATTTCGCGCTGCTGCTGTTCCTGGCCTCGGTGGTGACCGGTCTGTATTGGCTGGCCGAGCGTTTCCACTTCCGGCCTCAGCGTGAGCTGGCGGCGGCTGAGCTGGAGCGGCAGGACGCCGCGCGCCGCGCGGACCTCGCCACCAAAGGCATCAGCCAGGTGGACGGCGACGTCGCCCAGGCCAAGGCCGAGGTGCTGATGCAGCCCTGGTGGCTGGACTGGACGGCTGGCCTGTTCCCGGTGATCATCGTGGTGTTCCTGCTGCGTTCGTTCCTGATCGAGCCGTTCAAGATTCCTTCGGGCTCCATGATCCCCACGCTGCTGGTGGGCGACCTGATCCTGGTCAACAAATTCCACTACGGGCTGCGCCTGCCGGTGGTCAACGTCAAGATCACCGAAGGCGAGAAGCCCAAGGCCGGCGACGTGATGGTGTTCCGCTACCCGCCCAAGCCCAGCCTGGACTACATCAAGCGGGTGGTGGGCGTGCCGGGCGACGAGGTGGCTTACCTCAACAAGCGCCTGACCATCAACGGCAAGCCGGTGCCGGTGGCGGAGCTGCCCAAGTTCCTGGACGAGGACGAGATGCGCTATTACCCGCAGTTCGAGGAACAGCTGGGCGGGGCGAAGCACGGCATATTGAACCGGGAAGACCGTTCGGCGGGGCTGTCCGAGCGCGACGTGTTTGACTTTCCCAACAAGCAGAATTGCCGCTACAGTGTGGAGGGCGTGACATGCAAGGTTCCGCAAGGGCACTACTTCATGATGGGCGACAACCGTGACAATTCGCAGGATTCGCGCTATTGGGGTTTCGTGCCTGACAAGAACATTGTGGGCAAGGCCGTGTTCATCTGGATGAACTTCGGCAACATCAAGCGTATCGGTTCTTTCAACTAGGCTGGGCAAGCCGGGGGAATGTATGGCAGTGCAACTGAGATCTAGGCAGCGCGGTATCACCTTTCTGGGCCTGATCTTCGTCGGCGGTGTGCTGGCGGTGGCCGGCGTGATCGCGGCGCAGGTCTTTCCTACCTTCATCGAATACCAGGCGGTGGTCAAAGCTGCCGGCCGGGCCAAGGAGGGCACTTCGGTGGCCGAGGTGCGTGCCGCTTTTGACCGCTCGGCGGCGGTGGACGACATCAAGTCCATCAGCGGCAAGGACATCGAGGTCACCAAGGAAGGCGAAAAAGTGGTTGTGAAGTTCGCCTACCAGCGTGAGATCCACCTGGTCGGCCCGGCCTGGCTGACGCTGAAGTACGAAGGGCGTACCAAGTAGCGTGGAAGACGGCCTCACCGGCCTGCAGCGCCGTCTGCAGCACGAATTCTCCAATCCGTCCCTGCTGAGCCGGGCGGTCACGCACCGCAGCTTCGCGGCGGACCACAACGAGCGCCTGGAGTTCCTGGGGGACTCGGTGCTGAACCTGGCCGTCGCCGATTTGCTGTATGAACGTCTGCAGGGCCTGCCCGAGGGCGATCTGTCGCGCATCCGCGCCAACCTGGTCAAGCAGGACACCTTGCATGAACTGGCGCTGGAGCTGGGCCTGTCCGAGGTGATACGGCTGGGCGAGGGCGAAGTCCGCTCCGGCGGCCACAAGCGCCCCTCCATCCTGGCCGATGCGCTGGAAGCGGTGCTGGGCGCCGTCTACCTGGATGCCGGCTTTACCGTGGTGCAGGCCTTGGTGCGGCGGCTGTTCAAGGCGGTGGAAATCAACCCTCACATGGAAGCCCTGGGCAAGGACGCCAAGACCGAGTTGCAGGAATGGCTGCAAGGGCGCAAGATGCGCTTGCCGGTGTACAAGGTGGTGGGTACGCTGGGCGCGGCGCACAAGCAGACGTTTGACGTCGAGTGCGAAATTGCCGAGCTGGGCCTGGCCCAGCGCGGCATAGGCGGTTCGCGCCGCGCCGGCGAGCAGGCGGCGGCGGCGGCCATGCTGCAAATGTTGAAATCCAAGACGAGCTGATTGATGGCAACCAAAACCCCGGCTGAAACGCCAACAGGCGCGGCAGCCGATACCCTCGCTACCCCCGCTGACGCGGCCCAGACGCATCGCTGTGGCCTGGTGGCCATCGTCGGTAAGCCCAATGTGGGCAAATCCACCTTGCTCAACGCGCTGGTGGGGCAGAAGATCAGCATCACCTCGCGCAAGGCGCAAACCACACGCCACCGCATCACCGGCATGCGCACCCAGGGCGCCACGCAGTTCGTGTTTGTCGACACACCGGGCTTTCAGACCCGCCACAACAACGCGCTGAACCGCTCGTTGAACAAGACCGTGATGGGCGCCGTGGGTGATGTGGACCTGATCCTGTTTGTGGTGGAAGCCGGCAGGTTCAACCAGGCCGATGCCAAGGTGCTGGATTTGCTGAACAAGGACATCCCTACGCTGTTGGTGGCCAACAAGCTGGACCTGGTGCAGCAACGCGCAGACATTGCACCCTGGCTGCAGGAAATGCAGCAGCGCCGCGCCTTTGCCGAGTTTGTACCGATATCGGCCAAGAATGCCAAGGACATCGAGCGCATGCTGGGCCTGTGCGAGAAATACCTGCCCGAACAGGAATGGTGGTACGACGCCGATGAGCTGACCGACCGCAGCGAGAAATTCCTGGCCTCGGAAACCGTGCGCGAAAAGCTGTTTCGCCTGACGGGCGACGAGCTGCCCTATACCTCCACCGTGATCATCGACAAGTTTGAGGAAGAGGCCGGCCGCGGCAAGCAAAAGCGCCTGGTGAAGATTGCCGCCACCATCGTGGTGGAGCGCGACGGCCACAAGGCGATGGTGATTGGCGACAAGGGCGAACGCATCAAGCGCATAGGCACCGAGACCCGGGTGGAGCTGGAAAAACTGATGGACGCCAAGGTGTTCATCGAACTGTGGGTCAAGGTGCGTTCGGGGTGGGCCGATGATGAGGCGCGCGTGCGCAGCTTTGGATATGAGTAGCCCGCGTGGCCACCAAGCGCATCTCTGACGAACCCGCCTACGTCCTGCACCGCTACGACTGGAGCGAGTCCAGCCTGATCCTGGAGTTGTTCACCCGTCACCACGGCCGGGTGGCGGTGGTGGCCAAGGGGGCCAAGCGGCCCAGTTCCAATTTCCGGCCCATCCTGCTGCCCTTGCAGCCGCTGCATGTCAGCTACGGCGGCGACGCCGAAATCCGCACCCTCAAAGGCGCCGAATGGCAGGGCGGGCATGTGATGCCCACCGGCGACGCGTTGCTGTCGGGCTACTACCTCAATGAGCTGCTGATGACGCTGCTGGGGCGCGAGGATGCGCACGCGCGCTTGTTCGACGTCTACGCCAACGTGGTGCAGGTGATCGCCTCCGAGCACGGCGAGGTGTTGCAGGCGGCGCTGCGCGCCTTCGAGCTGTTGTTGCTGCGCGAAGTGGGCCTGCTGCCGCAGCTGGACACGCAGACCATGACGCTGGCGCCGCTGGGGCCAGACGTGGCCTACACGCTGGTGCCCGAAGGCGGCCTGCGCCAAAGCCACAGCGAAGACCGCGCCAGCTTGAGCGGCGGGCAATGGATGGCCTTGCAGCAGGCGCTGGACGACGAGGCGCCTTTCACCAGCACCTTGCGCGCCTGCGCGGTGCTGGCCGGCGAGCTGAAATCCCAGCTGCGCGCGCTGCTGCATTACCATTGTGGCGGCGTGACCCTGCGCACCCGCAGGATGATGATGGACATCCAGTCGCTATGAGCCTATGAGCAACTCACCCAAGACCCTGCTGTCGGTCAACGTCAACCTGGTGGCGCAGATACGCAACCGGCGCAACCTGGCCTACCCCAGCGTGACCCGCGCGGCCGAGCTGTGCCTGCGGGCCGGCGCCGCCGGCATCACCGTGCACCCGCGCCCCGACGAACGCCACATCCGTGCCAGCGATGTGCCAGAACTGAGCAAGCTGCTGAAGGCCTGGCCCGGCTGCGAGTTCAACATCGAGGGCAACCCCTTTCACAACCTGATGGACCATGTGCGGCGCGAACGCCCGCAGCAGTGCACCTTTGTGCCTGACGCCGAGGGCCAGGCCACCAGCGACCATGGGTTTGATCTGGCCAAGGATGGCGAGCGCCTGCGCCCGCTGATCGCGCAGGCCAAGTCACTGGGCGTGCGCGTCAGCCTGTTCATGGATGCCGAGCCGTCAGCCATGGCGGCGGCCAAGGCCCTGGGCGCGGACCGGGTGGAGCTGTACACCGAGCCGTACGCCGCGGCCTGGGGCACGCCCCGCGAGCAGGCGCAGCTGGACCGCTTCACCAGAGCCGCGCAGGCCGCGCTGGACGCCGGGCTGGTGCTGAACGCCGGCCACGACCTGAACGGTGCCAACCTGAGCACCTTCCTGCGCTGGGTGCCCGGCATCAAGGAGGTGTCCATAGGCCATGCGCTGATCTCCGATGCGCTGGAGCTGGGCTACACCGCCGCGGTGCAGGAATACCTGCGCTGCATTGACGAGGCGTTTGCCTGAAGCGCCGATGATTTACGGCATAGGCACCGACATTTGCGACATACGCCGCATACGCGCTAGCCTGGAGCGCCATGGCGAGCGCTTTGCCGCCAAGATCCTCAGCGATGGCGAGATGGCCACCTGGAAAGCCCGCAGCGCGCGCTGGCCTGAGCGCGGCGTGCGTTATCTGGCCACCCGCTTCAGCGCCAAGGAAGCCTTCAGCAAGGCCATAGGCATGGGCATGCGCATGCCCATGAGCTGGCGGCTGTGCGAGGTGGGCAAGCTGGCCAGCGGTAAACCGACACTGGTGCTGCACGGCGCGCTGAAGGAGTGGTTTGACGCCCAGGGCCTGAGCGCCCACATCAGCGTGACCGATGAGACCGATTACGCCGCCAGCTTTTGCGTGGTGGAACGGCCAGCGCCGGGGGACTGAAGCATGGCGCACCCGCCGTCCACGCCGCCCGGCACGCCCCACATCAACCTGGCGCTGCAGGGTGGTGGCTCGCACGGTGCCTTCACCTGGGGCGTGCTGGATGCGCTGCTGGAAGACGGCCGGGTGGTGCTGGAGGGCATCAGCGGCACCAGCGCCGGAGCCATGAACGCGGTGGCGTTGGCCCATGGGTTTGCGGTGGCCGGCGACCAGGGGCGCGACGCCCGCGAGGCGGCGCGTGAGTCACTGGCCAATTTCTGGAACGGCATCATCGGCATGGGCGCCCTGTCCAACTCGGTGTCGCTGGTGCAGCGCGCGCCTTTCAACATGCTGTTTGGCGGGCTGGGCAGTGCCTCGCCGGCGCAACTGTTTGCCGAGGCGATGACGCACCTGTGGACCAACACCGTCTCGCCCTACCAGAGCAACCCGCTGGACATCAACCCGCTGAAGCGCTTTCTTGAGCAGCACGTGGACTTTGCGCGCCTGGCGCGGCTGAGCGAGCCCAAGGTGTTCGTGGTGGCCACCCGGGTCAGCACCGGCAAGGCGGAGGTGTTTTCCGGCCGGCGGCTGACCTCGGCCGCCGTCATGGCCTCAGCCTGTCTGCCCACGGTGTTCCAGGCGGTAGAGATTGAGGGTGACCATTTCTGGGACGGTGGCTATTCCGGCAACCCGGCCATCCACCCGCTGCTGTACCACTGCGGCAGCCGTGACATCGTGCTGGTGCAGATCAACCCGATACGGCGCGGCGCCGTGCCCACCACCGCCGCCGAGATCATGGACCGGATGAACGAGATCACCTTCAACGCCGGGCTGATCGCGGAAATGCGCGCCATCGACTTCGTCAAGCGCCTGCTGGCCCAGGGCAAGCTGGACCCGGCGCACTACAAGGATGTGCTGATGCACCGCATCGATGGTGGCGAGGAACTGGAGTCCTTCAGCGCCTCCAGCAAGTCGTCCACCGACGGCCAGATGATCCAGCGCCTGCACGAACTGGGTCGCGCCTGCACCAAGACCTGGCTGGCGCGCCACTTCAAACAGCTGGGTGTGGACAGCAGTGTCAACATCGCGCGCGATTACCTGGACGACCTGCGCGTGCCGGTGTCGCGCGCCCGGCAGGCGGCAGCGTCGGAGCCGTTCACAGCGCCGCCTTTCGTCGAGCGGCGCAAGCAGCCCCGGGTGGAGCGGCGCAAGCAACCTCGAACCTAGCCCCGCCGCTTTTGCCTTGGGGCGGCCCGCTGGGAAAACGTCAGGCTTCGCGGCGCAGCGCCGGGAACAGGATGACGTCGCGGATGCTGGGGCTGTCGGTCAGCAGCATCATCAGCCGGTCGATACCGACGCCGCAGCCACCGGTGGGCGGCATGCCGTATTCCAGCGCGCGCACGAAGTCGTGGTCGTAGAACATGGCTTCGTCGTCGCCGCTGTCCTTGGCCGCCACCTGGGCCAGGAAGCGCTGGGCCTGGTCTTCGGCGTCGTTCAGCTCCGAGAAGCCGTTGCCGAACTCGCGCCCGGTGATGTACAGCTCAAAGCGCTCGGTCACCTCGGGGCGGGTGTCGTTGGCGCGCGCCAGCGGCGAGATTTCGGTCGGGTGCTCCATGATGAAGGTGGGCTGCCACAGCTTTTCTTCCACCGTCTCCTCGAAATACAGCACCTGCAGGCTGGCCAGCGTGCGGCCGGCCAGGCGGTTCTTCTCTTCCGTCAGGCCGAGCTTGCGCAGCGCGTTGGTCAGCCAGGTGGCGTCGTCCACGTTCGCGCCGGCTTCGGTGTATTTCAGGATGGCTTCGCGGATCGTCAGGCGCTGGAAGGGGGCTTCCAGGTCCACCGGTTTGCTGGCGTAAGTCAGCTGCAGCGAGCCGGTGGCCTTCAGCGCGGCGTCGCGGATCAGCGCCTCGGTGTAGTCCATCAGGTCCTGGTAGTTCCAGTAGGCCGCGTAGAACTCCATCATCGTGAATTCGGGGTTGTGCCGCACGCTGATGCCTTCGTTGCGGTAGCTGCGGTTGATCTCGAACACGCGCTCGAAGCCACCGACGATCAGGCGCTTCAGGTACAGCTCGGGCGCGATGCGCAGGAACATTTCCTGGTCCAGCGCGTTGTGGTGGGTCTTGAACGGCTTGGCATTGGCGCCGCCCGGGATGGGGTGCAGCATGGGCGTTTCCACCTCCAGGAAGCCGTTGGCCACCATGAACTCGCGCAGCGAGCTGACGGCCTTGCTGCGCGCCATGAAGCGCTTGCGCGCTGCCTCGTCGGTGATCAGGTCCACATAGCGCTGGCGGTACTTCATCTCCTGGTCGGCCATGCCGTGGAACTTGTCAGGCAGCGGACGCAGGTTCTTGGTCAGCAGGCGCACGCTGGTGGCGTGGATGGACAGCTCGCCGGAGCGGGTGCGGAACACCTTGCCCTCGGCGGCCAGGATGTCGCCCAGGTCCCAATGCTTGAAGTCGGCGTACAGGTCTTGGCCGATGTCTTCGCCCTTGACGTAGATCTGAATGCGCCCGCCCGTGGGGCCGAAGGACGAGTCCTGCAGCGTGCAGAAGCTGGCCTTGCCCATCACGCGCTTGAGCATCATGCGCCCGGCCACCTTGGCGGTGGCGCCCAGCGCTTCCAGTTCCTCGGCGGTTTTGCTCTCAAAAGCCGCAAACAGGTCGGCGGCATGGTTGGCCGGCTTGAAGTCGTTCGGGAAGGCCACGCCCTTGCCCTCGGCCTGGCGCTGGCGCAGGGCCTTGAGTTTTTCGCGGCGCTCGGCCATCAGCTGGTTTTCGTCTTGGGGCGCGCTCGGGGTGGTCTGGTCGGACATGGGGTGCTTGTGCAGGTGTGAAAAAAGCGGCTTCTGGGGCCGCATGGGGCTATTTTAGGTTCTTCCGGTGTGCACCGGGCGATGCGGCTCTCTAGGCCGGCAGCGGGGGTGAGCGACCGCCTCAGTGCGACACGCCGTCGGCGCGCAGCACTTTGATGAAGGTCAGCAGCAGGATTTTCAGATCGAAGCCCAACGAGCGGCGTTGCAGGTACTCGGCGTCGAGCGCCACCTTGTCGGGAATGGGCAACTCGTCGCGGCCGTTGACCTGGGCCCAGCCGGTCAGGCCCGGCACCAGCACGTGCACGCCAGCGCGGGTGCGTTGCTCCACCAGGTCGTGCTGGTTGAACAGCGCGGGCCGCGGGCCGACAAAGCTCATGTCGCCGCGCAAGATGCTCCATAGCTGCGGCAATTCGTCCAGGCTGCTCTTGCGCAGAAAGCTGCCCACCGGCGTCAGGTAAGCGGCCGGGTCGGTCAGCAGGTGGGTGGCCACCACCGGCGTGTCCACCCGCATGGAGCGGAACTTGGGCATGCGGAAGATGCGGTTGTGCCGGCCGACCCGGTCTGACCAATAAAGAACCGGGCCGCGCGAGGTCAGCCGTACCGCCAGCGCAGTGAGCACGACCACCGGGCTGAGCAGCAGCACCGCCAACAGCGCCAGCAACAGGTCAAACAGCCGCTTCATGCGCCAGCCTCCATGCCCGCCACCGCCCGCCTCAGGCCCTCGTCCACGCTGAGCGGCGGCTGCCAGCCCAGCAGCGTGCGGGCCTTAGCGTTGTCCACCTGCAGATTGCCGCACAGCCGCTCCACGGCGGCACGCCGGCCCAGCAGGCTGCCGACCGCCAGCAGCAGTGCGGGTGGCACGGGCAATAGGCGCGCCGGCCGGCCCATGGCGCGCGCCAGTCGGTGCACCAGTTCGGCGCTGGACAGGTCGTCGCCATCGCTGGCGAGAAAGACCTGGTTGGCCGCAGCAGCGTGGTCCATGCAGCGGATGATCAGATCGGCCAGGTTGTCCACGCCCACCAGGCTGCGCCGGTTTTGCAGGCTGCCCAGTGGCAGCGGCAGGCCGCGGCGTACCGCGCGCATCAGCGCGGCGAAATTGGCCTTGACGCGGGGGCCGTAGACCAGCGGCGGGCGGATGACCACGACCTGCATGCCGGTTTCATGGGCGATCTGGTGCAAAGCTGTTTCGGCTTCCCATTTGCTGACGGCGTAAGGGTCTGCGGGCGCCGGTGCATCGCTTTCGGTGAATGCGTGGCCCGCAAGTGATTGCTCGCCGTGCACCTTGACGGAACTGATGTAGATAAAGCGGTTGACGCCCTGTGCCGCCACCGCGCGGGCGAGGTTGACGGTGCCGTGGACGTTGGCCAGGCGAAACGCCCGCAGCGGGTCACTTGAGGCGTCCTGCATCACATGCACCCGGGCGGCCAGGTGCACCACCACCTGTGCACCGGCCAGTTCCGGCAGCCCGATCCGCAAATCCGCTGGCGGTGATTCGGTGAGCGCTGCCGGTGGCAATTTCAACGGCCGGCATTCCCAGGCGGCTTCAGTCTTCAGGCGCTGCACCAACACGTTGCCGACAAAGCCACTGGCGCCGGTAACCACCACCACCGGCTTCATGGTCGTGCCTCGCTCTGGGTGCCGACCAGTGCGGTCAACAGGCAAGAGAAGAAAAAGTACACCTGTTCCACACGCCTGCGGCGGCAGTGCCGGGCCTTGAAAGCCAGGCCAAACACGCCGCCGCGCCCTTGCTGCAGCAGGCGCATGACCGTGTGGTCTGCCGCCAGGCCGGCCACACGGGCGATCAGCCGCGCCTGGGACAGCGCTTCGCCGTTGCGCACCTTGGCCGCGCGCCGCAAAAAAGCCCGCAAGCCGGTGTTGGCACCGACCTGGTTGCCGGTGTGCTGGCGGTACGACACGCCGGGGCGAGGGTCTATCAACCAGCGGTGGCCGTGTATGCGCGCGAAGGCATAGACGAACCAGTCGTGGTAGTTCAGCGGTACCAGCTCCTGCTGCCTGGCGCGTACCACCTGCTGCAAGGCGACGGCCAGTTCTGCAGCCAGCACATAGGTGCAGCCCGGTCCGGCAGCCTCAAACAAGTGGTCCCAACGCCGCTGCGGCTGGGCCTTGTCGATCAACTGCTGCCGGCCATCGGGCCAGAACGCCGTGACGTTGCTGGAGTAGCCCTGGGCGCCGGACTCGGCCATGCGCAGGCAGGCATGGGCGAGTTTGTCTGCCGCCCAGATGTCGTCCTGGTCGGCAAAGCAGAAAGCGTCAAAGCCCTGCAGGTCCACCTCCCTGAGCAGGCGCAGAAAATTGGCGGCCGCGCAGCCGAAGCGGCCGGCTGGCGGCAACAGGTGCAGGCGTGGCTCGGTGGCCGCCTGTTGCTGGAACCAGGCCTCGGTGCCGTCGGTCGATGGATCGACGCTGACAAACACGGTCACCGCGACGCCGGTCTGGCCGAGGATGGACGCCAGCTGCGGCGTCAGGTAGGCCACGCCGTTGTAGGCTGCAAGACCCACCGCGATCCGGGGTGACGCCGTTTCCACCATCAGGTTTTCTGGTAAACCGCAACCAGGCAGTATTGGCGCATCTTGCGCGACAGCAGTTCGCTTGTCAGCCGCGACGGCGTGGCCAGCAGGCGCTTGAGCCGCCAGCGCGGGTCCAGGCGCCGGAGCTCGGCTTCGCCGTAGAAGCGCTTGTGGTCGTCATCGCTGGCATAGCCGGCCAGGCCCGGCACCGCGATCACCAGACCGCCATGGGCCGAGGTGATGCGGTGGCATTCGTCCAGGGTCTGGGTGGGATCGGCAATGTGTTCCAGCACGTTGTCCAGTATGCAGGCATCGCAGGTGGCATCGGACAAGGGGTAGCGGCCATCGGCGGGTATCAGTTGGGCGTCCCAACCCTGGGCGCGGCAGTAGTCGACGGCCAGTGGGTTGATCTCCAGCCCGCGCACCTTGTCCGGGTAGCTGCCCAGGCAGCCGCTGCCGGTGCCGCTGCCCACTTCGACCAGCGCCGGGCCGAAGCTTCGGGCGGCACGGTACAGCACGGGGGAGCTGACATGGCGCTTGTACAGCTGGCCCAAGCGGCTGATTTGCCGCAGGTGCGCCATGTAGTGCTCGAAATCGGGGGATGCGGGTGCCATGACGGTTGTCCCTCAGGGCTGGGCGGGCTGCGGCGTCACCAGCGCGTCATGCAGTGCCCGCAGGTAGGCATCGCCATACCGGTCATCAGGTTCCAGATAGGCACCTTCGCTCCATTCGTTCCAGGCATTGAGGAAGATGAAGCTCTCCGGCAGGTGACGCGCTGGCATGGAGTCCAGCAAGCGCTCGAAATTGATCTTGAACGACTCGGGGTTAGCGCCGCGAAAGACGATGGCTCGGCGTTTGTAGCGCGAGGCGTTGTCCCAGTCTGTATAGGCGCCCGGAAATGTGGTGAGCCGCCTGTCGGGCCGAACTTGTGCTGCTTGGCGCCAGGCGGCATCGTAGTCTTGAAAGGTTAGCTCTTTGACGAACTTGGCCCGCAGGCCGCGCAGCCTGTCCTGCCACGATTCCGGCAGACTGCGAATCAGCCGAAACAATGCCGAGTGTTTGATGGAGCCCTTGTCGAAACCCGGTGAATTGATGGCCTCGAAGGGCTGGAACTGGAACAGCGCGTCAAATGATTTCAAGCAGTCGTGCGATGGCAGCTCGTATTGCTTTTGGAAGATGAAATACAGTCCCGGCAGGCCATCGGCCACGGCGCGGCGGCGCCAATAGGCCAGCATGTCGTCAATCTTGGCGATGCGTTGCGGCCGGTAGATGACGAACACCGGCTTGCCGTCCACCTTGATGGCACGCGGGTCGCGCCAGGCGGTGATCAGGTAGTTGTAGTGCCTGGCCCAACTGCTCTCCAGCGGGGGATGGGTCTGCTGTATCAGCACGTGGTGGTCGCGGCCGTCCCAGCGGCGCGACCAGGTCTCGTTGGCCCAGGACAGGCAGAACGGCATATCCAGGTCACGGTTTTGCAGCATCAGGTTGGTGGGCGTTTCCAGCAGCTGCTTGCCGTCGAACCAATAGTGGTAGTGGCAGAAGCCATACACCCCGTGCCGTTTCGCCAGTTCCACCTGAGAGCGCAGCGTCTCCAAGTGTGCTTGGTCGTAGTAAATGCCGCCTTGCGGTACCCGCGGCTGGTAGTGCCCGGGATACTGCGGCTCGGCCGAACGCACATTGTCCCAGTCGGTGAAGCCCTTGCCCCACCAGGCATCGTTCTCGGGAATGGCGTGCAACTGTGGAAAGTAGATGGCGATGACTTTGGCGCGCCGGTGCGCAGCCTGTCCCTGGGATGCGGGTTGCTGGCCTATGTCAGTCATGGCAAGGATGGCTGTCTGTTGGTCATGACTTTTGCGTTCGTTGATCATTGCGCGCAGTGTGGTGGCCTTCAGGCCAGCCGTTCCCAGGCTCGGGTCTGGTGGTTGTATTGCTTCAGCAGTTTGAGGGGTGCGCCTGCCGCCATCACGTGGTCTGGCACATCGCGGGTGACAACAGAATTGGCGCCGACGATACAACCGTGGCCCAGCGTCACCGGGCCGACGATGACCACGTTGTCACCCAGCCAGACATTGGACTTGATGACCACCGGGCCGGCTGGCGCCAGCGCCCGGTCCTTTGGGGCTCGGGTTGGCGGGCTCTGAACGCTGCCGCGGTAGGCACCGTGGTTGTGGTCGCTGATATAGACACCGCTGCCAAACAGGCAATTGTCCCCGATTTCCACCCGCTCCACGCAGGAGACATGCAGCCGCTCCGACGCCAGGAAATGGCTGCCCACGACGATGCGCGGGTTGAAGACCTGCCCGTTGTACTGGAAGATCGCCTCCAGCCAGGCATGGCGCTTGATGGCCGAATAGGGGCCAATGGAGATCGCTCGGGTGCCGATGGTGCGCGCCCCGCTGCCCAGTGACACCCTGGGCCAACCCCGCAGGCGCGCCGCCCACCGGGTGGCCAGCAGCGCCCAGGCATTGCTGAACAGGCTGAGCGGCCCGTAGAGCCCCCGCTCATGGCGGGCGGCCTGGACCAGGTGGGACAGGGCTTGCATATACCGTTTCATGGCAGGGATTGGCTGGCTGGCAAGTGTCTGTTTTTCAGTATGTGGAGCACGGTGTGTCGCAGGGGATTATCCAGCGCCAGCAACACGGCGGCGTAAGCCAACAGGCCGGCGATGATGATGGCCAGGTGGTGCAAGCGCGAGAGGCCTTCGGCACCAGGCATGGCTGCCAACAGTGCCAGGCTGAGCGCGGCCAGTGGCAAACAGGCCAACGTGGACTTCCATCCCGCGTCGACCAGGCCGCGCATGTTGACGGCCACCCCATAGTGCCGCAAGAACAGGAAACCCATGGGCAGAAAGTACAGGGCGTCTGTGCACAGGCGCGCGGCCGGAATGCCCATGTAGCCCCAGCGGTTGGTCAGGTTGAACGTCAGCGCGATCATGGCCAGGTTGCCCACGGTGCCGAACAACGATGGCCAGCCCAGGCGCTGGAAGGATTCCATGCAACGACCGTTGAGCATGAAGATGGAGGTCAGCAACACGGACAAGGCATACACCCGCAGGCAGTTCGCCGTGAGGTCCATGCTGTCCGAAGTATAGGCGCCACTGCCCAGCAGGGCGGCGACCAGACCGTGTGGATAGAGCAGGAACAGTGCTGCGACTGGCACGCTCAGATAGACGGTCCACAGCAGCAACTGGTTGTAGAGGTGCGTGAAGCCCACCTCTTCGTCCCGGGCTCGGTGCTCGGCAAACCTGGCCCGCGCAATCTCCAGCAGGGGAATGATGAGCATGCCGGTCGGCAGCGCGAATATCCGTTGCGCGAAGCTCAGCGAGGCCAGGGTGCCCTGGGGTAGGCCGGTGGCCACATAGTCGAAATAGAACACTGCGTAGTTGGTCACCAGGCTGGCAGACCAGTAGGGCAGTGCTGCCCGCAGGAAGCGCAGCAGTACGCCATCGCCCCGCACGACGGGTCGAAGGCGCAGGCCTTGGCCTTTGAGCAGCGCGACGCCCAGCAGAAGTGCCAGGCACTTGGATGCCAGCAGCGCGGCTGGCAGGCAGGCCGCGCCGTAAGAGGTGGAAAACAGCGCAACGCCCACCACCAGCACCAGCGGTTGCACCACCGAGCCCACTGCCGCCCAGGAGTAGCGACCCAGCGCAATGGTCAGGATGCGGAAATATTCGGCCAGCACCGAGGCAAAAATGATGCCGGGAAGGTAGGCTAGCAACGCGCCCCGCTCGGCGATCTGCTGCGCCGTGAACTTGGAGAAGATGGCGAGAAAGACCCCGGGGCTGGCCTGAACGTACAAGCACAACGTCAAAACCAGCAACACGCACCAGGTCAGCACCACGCTGGCAAACCGAGAGGCTTGGCGAGCGTCCTTGTGCCGCAGCTCCACTAGCAGGGGCATGAACACCGTGCCGAGCACGCTGCCAAACAGGCTGGTTGCGATAGTGGTCAGGGACAGCACGAAAAAATAGGTATCACTCCCCGCGCTGCTGCCGAAGCGGTTCGCGATCAGCAGCAGGGACAGGTAGCTGGCCACTGCCGCCAGGACGCCCAGGGCCAGGTTGACGATGCCGGCGCGGACGAAGGGCTCGCGGCCACTTTGGGCTGGCTCAGCCATGCTCATGCGTTCCGGCGTGGCAGCCTGGTGCGCAGGTCTTCCAGGAATTCGGAGTAGACCTTGGTGGAGTTGAGCGCGCTCTCAACGAAGCGCTTGCCGGTCTCCGCGATAGCCCTCAGCTCCGCGGAGTGCTGTTGGTAGTGGCGCACGCGCGCCATCAGGCCTTCCGGCGTGCCGTCATAAGCGACGAAATGCACGCCGGGCTGCAGGCCCAGGTCGGTGTACATCGGGTCATCCACACCGAAGTAGGCCGCGCCGCACATCATGCCCTCCACGCACCCGATGGCAGGCAGGTCGCAAATCTCTTCCGGCACGGCGAACATCGTGTAACTGTTGTAGATGTCGACGATGTTCTTGCCGTAGTACCGCGCCTGCGGGTGCTGGTAGGTCAGCCGGGCCCAGGCCCGGGCGAAGAACGACCGGGGCGCCGCCGGTGCGGACGCGTCGCGGCTGGCGTTCAGGTCAGACACCAGGCAGTCCATCTCATCCAGGTACTTGTCCTTCTCGTTGAACAGGATACGCCGCATGGGTTGAAGCTCGTCGGTGTGGTAGTAGTCATTGAACTCGGCGTTGCGCATCTTGTAAGTGATGGAGCCAGTGACCACGATCTTGTTGATACGCCCTTCAAACGGCTGGGTCTGGCGGAACCTGGGCGCCGGTGTGTAGGGCAGGCAGCGGAAAGCCGATGGCAGCGCGCCGAAATACCTGTTGAAAAAAGGCGAATTGCGCTGCAGGTTGTTTTCCGCCACCAGCAGGTCGGGCTGGAGCACCGCCAGATTGGTGGCGCCAAGGGTGGGGCAATAGGCGTAGTGGGTCATGTGCACCACCTTGAGCACAGGGCGCGGCGCCAGGTACTCTGCCAGCGCGCGGCAAGCCAGGGCATCCGCAGGGGTTTCCGCCGTCAGATTGCCATAGTGCATGATGAACAGCACGTCCATGCCGTCCAGCGCGCGCGCCGTGGAGATGATGCTGACGCGGCTCAACGGAATGTGGTTGAGCACGCACCACGCCAGCAACTCCAGGCGCTCCTTCACGCGGGCCATGGCGGCGCGCCACCCGCGCTGCGCGCTGAGCCGCGTGCTTAGATGCAGTTTGACATCGGCCTGGCACAGGTAGTCCAGCAATACACCGTATTTTGTGGGCAGCGTGGTCTTCTTGATGACGTTACGGACCGGGTTCTTGAACCAGATGGTGGTGTGCGGCCGGTACAGAACGACCTTGATGGCGGCTCGCGGTTGCATGGGTCAGCCGTTGCTTGTCATTCCAGGAACACGCAGCCGGCGTGGATGTTCTGCAGGATGTCGCGGCGGATCTCATCGTTGTATATGCCGGCCTTCAGGATGACCGTGGGCTGTGCGATGTCCTTCAGCACTTTGGGAGATTGCACAACAAGATGGGTGCCATAAAGGCGCTTGTCCTGCTTGCGCGAGTCGTTATCCAGGATGGCGGTGATGCGCCCGGTGTCCAGGCCAAACGCGATCAGGTACTGGGCGAAGACATGGGCGCCGAAGAGGAACACCGGCCCCGGGGCAGCAGAGATCTGGCGGTTCAGATCAAGGATCAACTGCTCGTGGTACCGCACATAGTCCAGGAACAGCTGCTTGTTCACTTGGTACAAGTCTGGTGGCAGTGCGACCGGTGGCACATCGCTTGCACGCTCCGCCGCGTAGAAAATGCTGTGGTCGCCCATCACGTATTCCTTGATCAGCAGCTTGAAGCCGTGGCGGGCCAGCAGGAAATCGATGTAGGGTTCCGTCAGGAACACCGTGTGCTCGAAGTTGATGCAGTTGGTGTACTTTTTCCCCAGCCAGGCAAACAGGTTGGGCACGGAGAAAATCATCCGTTTGCCCACTGGGAGGAAATGCTCCAGCTGCTGCATGAAGCGCCCGGGCTCGTACATGTGTTCAAACACGTGCGAGTGCACCAGCGTGTCAAACTCGACATTGGCCGTGAATGTCTCGTCAAAGAAGCCACGGATGAAGGCGGCCTGGCAGCCTTCCACCGGTGACGGGTTGGGCTCCAGGATTGTCCAGGGCGTGTGGCCGTAGGCCTGGTCATACTCCTTGGACAGGATGCCATGGGCGCCACCCAGCTCCAGCACCTGGCGTGGTGCATAACGGTGCACGAATTCGGCGAACGCCTTGTGATGTGTCATCCACAGCGCACCGACCGCACTGGTGGTGGTTTGCGACTGGTACAGCACGTCCAACGGCAGCAGTTTTTTCAACTGCACCAGGCCGCTGGCGCGCGAGATGGACCAGGTTTGCTCGGCATTCAGGTCCTCCGCCATCGAATGGCTGACCGTGCCCATGAAGACTGGGAAGCTGGCCAACGAGTGCAGGTCTTCCAGGTTCGGCGAGCCTGTGACCACGTCCACATGCCGTTCAATCAGTTCCATTCAGGGCTCCAACGCATCGGCCAGCATGTCCTTGCCCAATGCAAACAGCAATAGGCTGTAAGGGTTGTGGTGCAACGCGGCGATGTTGAGGAAGATCAGCGCGGTAATGACGCGCACCCGATGCGCATCGAGGCCCTGGGCCTGCACCCAGGCCAGAAAGGCCCGCTCGCATTGCACCAACACCTGTTTGCGGTGAAAGTCGTAGTCGATGGCCCCGGCGCGCCACTGCACGGTGTACAAATCGCGGGCAATCAGTTCGTGGCAGATGACCATGCCGTGCAACAGTTTGGCCAGGTCGTAGTAGATGTCGCCGTTGACCAGATCACCGCCGAAGTCCTGTCGCCAGTCCAAAAAGGTGAAATGCTCGCTGTCGCTGTCCCACAGAATGTTCTCGAAATGAAAGTCACCGTGGAAGCGCACCGGCACGCCCTGCGCCAGCGACTGCCAGTCGACGGCGTGAAGCAGGCTGTCCAGGCGGGGCATGGGCTTGCCGTTGATGGCCTCGGTGCCATCCTGCCGGTCGAAGTTCTTGTAGAACAGCGCCACCCGTTCGAAGGTTTTGTCCCGGTAGAATTTCATGCACAAGGCCTGGAAGCCGTGGGAGGCGACTTCATCGAGCGACTTTTCCGTCCAGAAGCGCTTGCTGTGCGCGAGCAGTTTGTCGAACAGCGGCAAGTTCACCACCTCGGACAGCACCTTCCCTTTCACACGGCTGTAGCGGTACATGTGCGGTTGAACGCCGGTTAACGCGGGGACAAAGCCTTCCAGTTCGCTGGTCCGGGCAGCTCGGTTGGCGATGAACTTCTGGTCGTCCGAGAACTTGATGACCTGCCCGTCCACGAACCAGATGGCCTCGTTGGCTTTCTCCAGGATATTGGGGGCATCCGCCTGCTGGTAGCTTGCGCGCGTGCGCGCCAGGCTGTCAGGGTTGCCGGTGTCATGCCAGATAAAGGGCAACGCCCGCATGCCCAGGGGCAACAGGCTGCGCAGGCCGTGGGCTTCGCCGGTTTGTACGGCGGTATCGCCGCCCTGCACCATGGCCGCCCAGAAAACCTCATGGTCGCGTATGCCTGCCAGCCCGATGTAGGGCTTGTGCGTGCCGATCCGGCCTTCGCCTTTCTCGCATATTGCGCTGACCTGTCCGGCATCCACCGCGACAGTGCGGTAAGGGGCAAGGTCTGCCACGTCGGCATAGGCCATCCAGTTCCCGTCGTCGGGGCTGGGAATGGTGCCGTTGACCAGGGTGTCGCACGACAGGAAGATGAAGGGCTGCTGCAAATG
Organism: Hylemonella sp. P2_B10; assembly: GCF_056404875.1. Lineage (NCBI taxonomy): Bacteria > Pseudomonadati > Pseudomonadota > Betaproteobacteria > Burkholderiales > Comamonadaceae > Hylemonella > Hylemonella sp. P2_B10. Next base: position 392,666 of record NZ_JBFUDE010000002.1, on the reverse strand, counting down.
TTCCCGGCAGGCCAGCAGGCTGAGCCCCAGGCCGGAGCCGAGTCCTTCGAACGGCTGAACCTCGGCAAAAAAGAATTTTCGTTCGGGATGGGCCAGGCGGAGGTATTCGCGCACCAGATGGCCTTGGTGGCCCAGCGCGATGACGAACTCCGTGTCATCCGCAAACTGCTCTATCAGGTGTGACAGTGTCGGCCTGTTGGCGATGGCCACCAGCGACTTGTTGACGAAGCGCGTGAGCCCGCCCAGTCGGGAGCCGGTTCCAGCAGTGGGAATACAGACCCGCAAACTCATTGCGGCGCGCGCTGGTAGTCGTCCACCAGGCGCACCACGTCCTCCATCTCCGGCGTGCTGGCCTCCAGGTAGACGCTGTCGGTGACCGCCTCCATGCGGTGCACCACGCCGGGTGTCAGCGTGATGGTTTCGTGCGGCAGGTAGACCCTGGACGCCAGCTGATCCTGCGTGGCGCCACTGTAGATGCGGAGTTCGCCGCTGAGCACATAGATGGTTTCACACTTGACGTTGTGGTACTGCAGGCTGCAGCGGTGCCCGGCCCACATGGTCAACTTCTTCATCATGTAGCGGTCGTTGATCTCGATGACCTCTTCCTTGCCCCAGGGCTTTTCAATCACTTGCATGGCGGATCCTCAAATTTGGTAGGACGCGAATTCCGGATGAAATTCGAAGAACTTGTCGTAAAAGCATTTGACGTATTGCTGCATGGACCATCGGCTGTTGAAACCGTACTTCCTGCGCATCCAGTCGCGGCCTTCTGCCACATAGAGCGTCAGGTTCTCCTTGTAGCCCTCGGTCTTGATCAGGTCGGCGTGGGTCAGTAAATGCGACTCGTTTTCCATCGCCCAGACTTCCGAGGTGATGGCGGCGGCCCAGTCGTTGGCGTAGGCCTTGGCGATCAGCTCGCTTTCCGAGCCGTAGCCGCGGAAATTGCTGCCGTCAAACAGGAAGCCCATGTGGTGGGGCTGCTCGGGGTTGCAGATCGCCTCCACGAACTCGCGCCGCAGCAGGTAGGCATTGTTGTGGATGAACCAGAAGTACTTTGTGGCCTGCTCCTTCAGCAACAGGCGCTCGCCCCAGCGTGCCGAGCAGGGTGACAGGATGCCCACTCGCGCGTGCTGACGCAGCACCTCCATCAGCGGAGCCACCGTGGGGCGCTGCTGCAGTTCGGTGTCGTTGGTCAACAGAAAGAAGGCGTCGTAGTCGGTGAAGCGGCCGTCCTTCCAAAGCTGGCTCAACCCGTGGTTCATGCCACGCGAGTAGCGCAGGCCTTGGGCAAGCGCCTCCGGCCAGTCCGCGTGCCAGGTAGTGTGTTGGCTGAGCCTGTCGGCGTCGGAGCCGGCTTCCACCACGAACACGTCGGTGGCCGCGCCGTCATGCCGGGTCAGGTGCTCGCACAGGCGGTCCGTGACCTCGGGCAGGTTGCGGTTGAGGATGAGGGTGGCGACGCGGTTCATGCGGTTTTGACCAGTCTGAAATTGCGCAGGTAGCGTGCGATGCTGTGTTTGACCTGCTGGCGCAGGTGCGCTTCCAGCGCGATGCCCTTGGTGGCCAGCGCGGCTGCGGCTTCCTTTTTCAGCGCCACGCAGGCTTCGGAGGCAAACACGTAGTGGCCGGCGATAAAGGCTCGGTCTCGGTCGGTGGCCTGGGTGTCGGGCAGCATCCACTTGCCCCACTTGCCTGAGTCGAAGGCCAATTGCAGGAAGCGCTCGGCGTGTTGCTGCTGTCCGTTGGCCTCCAGCACGTCCACCAGTGCGCGGCTTTCCGCCACCCCGAATTCTGGCGCCACGTTGGCTGCGTGGATGCCCAGCCGGGGGTGCCATTGCAGCGCCTCGTCCGACAGGTAGTCGGTGTTGTGCTCCTTCATCAGGATGCCGTAGCGGTTGCAGATCTCGATCATCTTGGGCAACTGGATTTCCGCCGGTAGTTCTTCCGCCACCCGCACGGGGCTATCAAACGAGCCGACGTTGCGGGTCTCCATCACCCGGGTGCCGCATTGCACCACCACGAAGCTGGGCTGCGGCAATTGGTACTTCTTGCAGAATTTCTGCACTGCATTGAGTGTGTAGTCCAGTTCCTCCTGGCTGTTGGTGCTGCCGCTTTGCTCTTCGGTCCCGATCTCGAAGATGACGTCGCGCCCCAATTGCTGTGCCTGACTCCAGCAGTATTCGTACAGCTCAAACATGCGGTCCAGCACCTCGTCCACGTCCGGCTGGCCGTGGATGTCCACGCTGGGGTCGATGTGCAGGATCTGGAAGCCCGCCTGCAGGTCCGCACGGTACGAGGCCTTGGCCGATTCCATGGCCCGGCGCAGGCTGAGCCCGGCGTCGCTCTCCTTGGTGCTCTGCCAGGGGCCGCCATGGTCGCGTGCCAGCAGAACCTTGCCCTTGCGGTCGTGGTCGATGACGTAGCGGGCGAATTCCTCTGTCGTCCAGTTGTTGACGTAGCCGCCGCCGAACTCAGACGAGTCGATCTGGCGACGGCTCGCGATCAGCAGCAGCGGCACCTCGTGTTCGTTGGCCAGCTCAATGGCCGCGTCCACGCAGTTAACGCTCATGGGGCCGACGCCCAGCAGCGTGCACCTGCGCTTGTGAAGGAAGGATTCGAGTCGCTGGTGGATCATATGGCCCACTCTCCTGACAGTTTGCCTTGCACGCCAGGCAGTTTGCCGGGGTCATAGGGGGTGAAGAATTTTTCCAACAGGTGCAGGCAGGCCTCTGCCACCGCGCGGTCGCCCCCTTTGCGCTGGGTCACATAGTGCGCGTGCTGTTTGGCCAGCGGGTCGGCGTTGGCCGGCGCGATGGCATAGCCCACTTCGCGCATCACATAGTGGTCGAAGATGCCGTCGCCCATGTACACCACCTGGTCCAGCGCATAGCGCTCGCGGATCCAGTCCACGCGGCGCACGGTGCTGACCACGTCCAGCGGGTAGTCCATGTCGTCCACGATGCGTTTCTTGGAGATCGGGAAACCCTTCTTGTCGCCGGTGATGAAGCGGATTTCCATGCAGGGCTTCAACAGCGACAGGCCGTCGTTGTCGTCGGGGCCGAAAATCTTCATGGCCTTGCCCTCGGCCGTGTAGAGGAAATGACCGGTGGTCATCACGCCATCCACGTCCAGGATAAAGCAGGCGGGAGCTGTCTTTGGATGCATAAATCAAGGTTCTTGCGGTCGCGGCTTGCGCGCGCGGGGCTGGTCGTGCCGTGCAACGGGCGCGCCGCGCGCCGCAAACTCGGGAACAGTTGCTATTTTGCCGCGTTTTTGGGCTTTTCCTGGCCAATTGGCCAATGCGCGCTTGCAGTGCCCGGGCGGCTCACGCTTGCGGTATCTCGTATTCGCGCACCAGGTGCTTCAGCGCCGCCTGCATGGCCGCGACATCGACGCCCTGGGTGGCCGACTTCAGCAGCCGCAATTGCTCCACCAATTCCGGCCAGGCGTTGAAGTGTTCGTTGGCCTTCATGATGCGGGGGTGCTGGGTGGCCACGGGGTTGTCGCCGATCAGCAACTCCTCATACAGCTTTTCGCCTGGCCGCAAGCCGACGATGGCGATGTCGATGTCCCCCTGGGGGCTGTCGGCGCCGCGCACCTTCAGGCCGGATAGCGCCACCATCTGGCGCGCCAATTCAAAGATGTTGACAGGCTCGCCCATGTCCAGCACGAACACCTCGCCGCCCTTGGCCATGGCGCCGGCCTGCAGCACCAGCTCGGCGGCCTCTGGGATGGTCATGAAGTAGCGCGTGACGTCCGGATGGGTCACGGTGATGGGGCCGCCTTGCGCAATCTGCTTGCGAAACAGCGGCACCACACTGCCGCTGGAACCCAGCACGTTGCCAAAGCGCACCATGGAAAAACAGATGCCTTGCGCTGCCAGGGTCGACTGCGCTTCGTCAAACCAGGGAGCGGGCGTGGCCGCCAGCGCCTGCAGCACCATTTCCGCCGCCCGCTTGGTGGCGCCCATGATATTGGTCGGCCGCACGGCCTTGTCGGTGGAGATCAGCACGAAGTTGGCGACGCCGCATTCGATCGCCACGCGCGCCACGTTCAGCGTGCCGAAGACGTTATTGACGATGCCTTCGCTGGCGTTTTGCTCCACCAGGGGTACGTGCTTGTAGGCCGCCGCGTGGTAGATGGTGGCCGGCCGGTGGCTGGCGCAGATGTCGAGCACGCGGGCATGGTGGGTGACGCTGCCCAGAAAGGGCGTCAGCTTGACGTCCAGCCCGCCGTCGGCGCAGATGGCCTGCAACTCCTGGTGGATCGAATACAGGCCGAACTCGTTATGGTCCAGCAGCAGCAGTTGGCGCGGCTGCATGCGCACGATTTGGCGGCACAGTTCGCTGCCTATGCTGCCGCCGGCCCCGGTCACCAGCACGGTCTTGTGCAGCAGATGGGTGCGGACTAGCGCGGTGTCCGGCTTCACCGGTTCACGCCCCAGCAGATCCTCGATGTCCAATTCGCGCAGGTCTTGCACGGTGACGCGCCCACTGGCCAGGTCGGCCATGCCGGGCAGCGTGCGTATGTGCACCGGCAACGCCTGCAGGCTCTTGATGATCTGGTTGCGCCGCTCGCGCGACGCGCTGGGGATGGCCAGCAGGATGTCGGTGACGCCGTGGCTTTCCACCAGGCCCGGCACATCTGCAGGCTTGAACACCGGCAGGTCGTTGATGCTGCGGCCGGCTTTTTCCGTGTCGTCGTCGACGAAGCCCGCCACGCTGCTTTGCCCTGCTGCGGCAAGGGCGGCCACCGTCTGCACGCCTGCATGCCCGGCACCATAGACCAGGAAGCGGCTCCGCGCGGCGCTGCCTGCCTGTCCCAGGCTGGCCAGCCAGAAGCGTGCCATGGCGCGGCTGCCACCCACCAGCAGCAGGAAGATCAGCGGCTGCAGTATGCCTACGCTGCGCGGCACCAGGCCCACGCCTTGCGCCACGCCGCTCCATTGCAGCAGCAGCAGTGCCGTCAGGAACACCGCGCCGTACAGTGCCGTGGCCTGGGCGGTGGCCATCAGCGCGGCCAGGCCGGTGTAGCGGAAGATGGCGCGGTACAGCCCGAAGCGGATGAAAATCGGCACCGCCAGCATGGGGCCCATGGCGTAGATCAGCCATTCCACGCCCAACGGCCAGTGCGGCGTGTCTAGCCGCAGCGTGAAGGCCAGCCACATGGCCAGCAGCGACATGGCGACATCCAGCGCCACCACCACCAGCCGCTTGATGGAGCGGGGCCAGTTGAGGATGGCGGTGTGGATCAGAAAATCGCTTGGCATAGGCTCAGGTAGGCATGCACCGGGTCAGCATGGGGCAGGCCCGGTGGCGGATGCGATGACGGCGGCGTTTGAGCCGGCTATCATCCCACGTTCACGGTCATCCATTGTCATGCTTTATCAAATCGTATCCCTGCTGCTGGAGGTGGTCGTCGGCCTGCTGGGCGGCGCCTGCCTGTTGCGTCTTTACATGCAGTACCAGCGCATCCCCATGTCGGCGCGTTCGGGCAACCCGCTGGGCCGCTTCGTCTTTGCCCTGACCGACTGGCTGGTGCTGCCGCTGCGCCGGGTGGTGCCGGCATTTGGGCGCTGGGACACCGCCAGCGTGCTGGGCGCCTACCTGCTGGAGCTGGCCCGCTTCCTGGCCATGTGGCTGCTGATGGGCGGCGGCACCGCCGGACTGGGCTCGGTACCGATCGCCGCCGTGTTCGGCCTGGTGCGCGTGGGCATTTCGGGCATGACCGGCCTGATCATCGTCTACGCCGTGCTGTCCTGGGTGCGCAGCGACAACCCGCTGGCCGACGTGGTGGAGCGCCTGTGCGCGCCGCCGCTGGCACCGATACGCCGGCTGCTGCCGCTGGTGGGCGGCATAGACCTGTCGCCGTTGGTGCTGCTGGTGCTGCTGCAGATCGCGCTGATCGTGCTCAACGCGCTGGAGCCGGCCATCCTGCTGCTGTAGCGTCAAATCACCGCGTCGGCCGGCTGGCGCAACAGCATGGACAGCGTATTGGCCACCGTCTTGCGCAGTTCGCGGCGGTCGCAGATCAGGTCGATGGCGCCCTTTTGCAGCAAAAACTCCGAGCGCTGGAAGCCCTCGGGCAACGTCACCCGCACGGTGGACTCGATCACGCGCGGGCCGGCAAAGCCGATCAACGCCTTGGGCTCGGCCATCACCACGTCGCCGATGAAGGCGAAGCCGGCACTGACACCGCCCATGGTGGGGTCGGTCAGCACGCTGATGTAGGGCAGGCCCTTCTTGGCCAGCTGCGTCAGCGCGGCATTGGTCTTGGCCATCTGCATCAGGCTCAGCAGGCCTTCCTGCATGCGCGCGCCGCCGGTGGCGGTGAAGCAGATGAAGGGCACTTTTTGTTCGATGGCGGTTTCCACGCCACGCACGAAGCGCTCACCCACCACCGAGCCCATGGAGCCGCCCATGAAGTCGAACTCGAAGCAGGCCACCACCACGCTGACGCTGTGCACAGCCCCGCCCATCACCACCAGCGCGTCGGTCTCGCCGGTGTTGTCCATGGCTTCCTTCAACCGCTCGGGGTACTTGCGGCTGTCCTTGAACTTCAACGCGTCCACCGGCACCACTTCCTGGCCGATCTCGAAGCGTCCCTCGTTGTCCAGGAAGGCGTCCAGCCGGGCGCGTGCGCCTATGCGGTGGTGGTGGCTACAGGTGGGGCAGACGTTCTGGTTTTGCTCCAGGTCGGTCTTGTACAGCACGGTTTCGCAGCTTGGGCACTTGATCCACAACCCCTCGGGGATGCTGCGGCGGTCCGCCGGATCGGTGTGCTGAATCTTGGGCGGAAGCAGTTTCTCCAACCAGCTCATGTCGGCTTTCTCCATGTTCAGAGGGTCTATTATCCGTCCAAAGCGGCCCGGATTTCGCGCAGGAAGCCGGCCGCCGCCGGTGCCACCTGCTCACGTGGCAAATCAACGATCACCTGGATGATTTTGCTGCCAATCACCACCGCGTCGGCCGCCTCACCGATGGCGCGGGCCGTGGTGGCGTCGCGTATGCCAAAACCCACGCCCACCGGCACGCTGACATGCTGGCGTATGCGCGGCAACATGGCTTTCACCTGCTCGGTGTCCAGCGTGCCGGCGCCGGTCACGCCTTTCAACGCCACATAGTACACATAACCGCTGGCCACCTGGGCCACCTGGGCCATGCGTTCGTCCGTGCTGGTGGGGGCCAGCAGGAAGATCAGGTCCAGCCCCGTCGCCTTCAATTCGGCGGCAAAGGCTTCGCACTCCTCAGGCGGGTAGTCCACAATCAGCACGCCGTCCACGCCGGCAGCGGCGGCATCGCGCACGAAGGCACTGGCAGCATCGTTGCCGGCATGCTTCTGGTTGTAGCGCTCCACCGGGTTGGCGTAACCCATCAGCACCACCGGTGTCTTGTCGTCGGCCTGGCGAAACTGGCGCACCATGGCCAGCACCTGGGCCAGGCCTATGCCATGGGCCAATGCCTTGTCGCCGGCTTTCTGAATCACCGGGCCGTCAGCGCTGGGGTCGGAAAACGGTACCCCCAGTTCGATGATGTCGGCACCGGCCGCGGCCATGGCGTGCATCAGCTCGGGCGTGATGTCGGGGTAGGGGAAGCCCGCCGTCACGTAGGGGATCAGCGCCTTGCGCCCCTGGGCCTTCAATGCGGCCAGCGTGGGGGTGATGCGGCTCATGCGCGGCTCCCCGTGTGCAGCGTCACGGCCTGCTCTGCCGAGCCGCCTTTGACGGACTGGCCCTGGCAACTCGGACGACAGAAGAATTCGCCGCCTGACAAGTCCGCCACCGTGCCAATGTCCTTGTCACCCCGGCCCGACAGGTTGACCAGGATGGACTGGTCCGCGCGCATGGTCTTGGCCAGCGTCATCGCGTAGGCCACCGCATGGCTGGATTCCAGCGCCGGGATGATGCCTTCGGTGCGGCACAGGTAGTGGAAGGCTTCCAGCGCCTGCTTGTCCGTCACGCCCACATACTCGGCGCGGCCAATGTCCTTCAGGTGGGCATGCTCCGGCCCCACGCCGGGGTAGTCCAGCCCGGCGCTGATGCTGTGCGTCTCGGTCACCTGGCCGTTGTCGTCCTGCAGCACATAGGTGCGGTTGCCGTGCAGCACGCCGGGGCTGCCGCGTTGCAGCGAGGCCGCGTGCTTGCCGCTGTCCAGCCCCTCGCCAGCGGCTTCCACGCCGATCAAGCGGGTGTTTGGGTGGCCGATGTACGGGTAGAAAATGCCCATGGCGTTGCTGCCGCCGCCCACGCAGGCCAATACGGCGTCTGGTTGGGTTGCGGCAATGCCCTGTTCCTTCAGCATGCCGGGCATCTGCGTCAGGCATTCTTCGCCGATCACGCTCTGGAAGTCGCGCACCATCATGGGGTAGGGGTGCGGGCCAGCCACGGTGCCGATGATGTAGAAGGTGTCGTCCACATGGGCCACCCAGTCGCGCATGGCCTCGTTCAGCGCGTCCTTCAGGGTCTTGCTGCCGCTCTCCACCGGCACCACGGTGGCGCCCAGCAGTTTCATGCGGTAGACGTTGGGGCTCTGGCGCTTGACGTCCTCGCTGCCCATGTAGACCACGCACTGCAGGCCGTAGCGCGCGCAAATGGTGGCGGTGGCCACGCCGTGCTGGCCGGCGCCGGTCTCGGCGATGATGCGCGGCTTGCCCATGCGCTTGGCCAGCATGGCCTGGCCGATGACGTTGTTGATCTTGTGCGCGCCGGTATGGTTCAGGTCCTCGCGTTTCAGGTAGATCTGCGCGCCGCCCATCTCGCGGCTCATGCGCGCGGCGTGGTAGACGGGCGACGGACGGCCGACGAAATGGGCCAGCTCGTACTTGAATTCGGCCAGGAAGGCCGGGTCGTGCTGGTACTGGGCGTAGGCCGCTTTCAGCTGGTTGATGGCGTGCGTCAGCGTCTCGCTGACAAAGCTGCCGCCGTAGATGCCGAAATGGCCGCTGGGATCCGGTTGCTGGTAGGTGTTCATGTTGGCTTCAATGGGTTTCAAGGCCACCCAGGCCGGCCGCGGAAAACCGCGGGAAACCGCGGTGAATCCTGGTCAAGGGCCCGCAGGCTTCAAGCCCGGGTGGCGAATTGCTGGTCGGCCGCCCGCACGGCGGCCACGAACTGCTGGATTTTTTCGGGACTCTTGACGCCCCGGCTGGCTTCCACGCCTGAACTCACGTCGACCGCGAGCGATTTACAGCGTGTGCGCAGCGCCGAGATGCCATCGGTCACGTTTGCAGGCGTGAGCCCACCACTTAAGACGAGCTGACAGTTGACGCTTGGAGGAAGCAGTGACCAATTGAATGCCTTGCCGCCGCCGCCGAACCCCTCGACATGGGCGTCGAGCAGGATGGCCTGGGCTTGAGAATACTCTTGCGCGTATTTTACAAGGTCGAAGCCCGCCGCGCCATCGCCCAACGGAATGCGCGCCGCGCGCATGTAAGGATGGCCGGCGGCGGCCTGGTGGCATTGCTCGGGCGTTTCGTCGCCATGGAATTGCAACAGCACTTGGGGTATGGCTTTGCATGCCGCCTGCACGGCATCGGGCGTTTCATTGACGAACAGCAGCACCGGTGTCACAAACGGCGGCAGCCGGCGCGCCAGTTCGGCTGCGCGCGCCACCGTGACGAAACGCGGGCTGGGCGGGTACATGACGAACCCCACCGCGTCAGCGCCGGCGGCCACCGCCGCGTCCACGTCGGCTTCACGGCTCAGGCCGCAGATCTTCACGCGGGTGCGCTGGGCCGGGGGCAGGGCGCTGTCAGGCTGGGGCATGGCCGGGTTCATGGCAGGCCATCATACGCGGGGGTGCGTTCCGGCAGGCCCCAGTGGGCATCGTAGCGCGGGCCCAGGAAGTACAGGCCATCGGGCGAAAACGTGGGTGCGGCGGCGTCGCGGCTGCGCGCCTCCAGCACCTGCTGCATCCACCCGGGCGGCTGGCGGCCCTGGCCGATGTACACCAGGCAGCCCATGATGTTGCGGATCATGTGGTGCAGGAAGGCATTGGCCTCGAAGTCGAAGCGCCAGTAGGCGCCCTTGCGGGTGATGGCAATGCTGCTCAGGTGCTTCACCGGCGACAGCGCCTGGCAGGCCGAGGCGCGGAACGATGAAAAATCATGCTCGCCCAGCAGCTGCTGCGCCGCCGCCTGCATGGCGGCCATGTCCAGCGGCTTGTAGGCCCAGCCGACGCGGCCGGCATCCACGCTGGGGCGCACCGGTGAGTCCAGCAGCACGTAGGCGTAACGGCGCGACAAGGCGCTGGCGCGGCAGTGGAATTCCTTTGGCACCTCGTGGGCCCACTGCACGGCAATGTCAGCCGGCAGGTTGGCGTTGGTGCCGCGCACCCAGGAGTTCATCTCGCGCTGCGCATCGGTGTCGAAATGCACCACCTGCATCAATGCATGCACGCCGGCATCGGTGCGGCCGGCGCACAGCGTGGAGATGCGCTGTGCGGCCAATTGCCCCAGCGCCTTTTCCAGTTGGTCTTGAACGGTCTGGCCCGAGAGCTGGCTCTGCCACCCCTGGTAGGGCTGACCGTTGTAGCTGACGCCTAGCGCCACCCGCATGGCACAGCCATCCGGTGGAGCTTGGCAGGGGCAGACACGGGGTGCGGCAGCGGCTTACAGCGCAGCCAGAGCGCGCTGGGCCTTGGCCTTCATGTCGCCGCTGGCCTCGGCCACCACTTCCTCGATCAGCGCGCGGGCGCCGTCGGCGTCGCCAATGGCGTTGAACTCCTCGGCCAACGCCAGCTTGGTGGCCAGCGGGTCTTCCGGCGCTGCCGGCGTGGCCAGCGAGGTGCCTTCGGTGGAGTCGCCCAGGTCCAGCGACAGCGAACCGAGGTCGAACTCCAGCATGCCGGTGTCGGGCTCCTTGGGGGCTGCCTTGGCGCTGTCGTCGGCCAGCGGGGCTGGCGCGGTGGAGCCAAAGCTGACGGCAGCTTGCTGCTCGAAATCTTCAATGCCCAGGCCACTGTCGGCAGCCGGCGCGTGGGCTTGCGGCAGCTCGGGCAACTCAAACTCCAGCGCGTTGCCGGCGGCCGCAGCCGGGGCGGGTGCCGGAGCTGGCGGGATGGCGGCCGGCATGCTGTCGCCGAACTCCAGGTCCAGCGTAGGCATGGGGGGCATCTCAGGCTCGGCGGCGTGCATGCGCACGGTCTGCTCGTCGACGGCCTGCATGCGAACGGTTTGCTCGGTGACGGGCGTGGCGCTCAGCGGCGTGGCGGTGGCGGCCCTGGGGGCCGGCTCGTCGTCGAGCGAGAAATCCAGGTCCAGATCGAGGTCCACCGGCGAAGCAGCCTCGCTGGCGCTGGGCGGGGGCGGCTGGTCCAGCACGGCGGACACATCCAGCGCGGCCAGCTTGGACTCGCTGCCGCCAAATGGCGCACCGCCAGGCTGGTACAACGGGTTGGTGGGGTCGAACGTCAGGCCCAGCTCGCAGATGCGCTGCCAGTCGGCGCCTTCACCGTCGGTCAGCTTGTAGGCTTGGTTGGCAATGTTCTCGAACGACTTGCCGTCGCGCCGCTTGGCGTAGATTTCCAGCAGCTTCTGGTGGATGGCCAGGCGCTGCGAGTTGGTGCGCAGCGCTTCCTTCAGGATTTCCTCGGCCTGCATGTCGCGGCCATAGGCCAGGTACACATCGGCCTCGGCCACCGGGTCCACGTCGTCGGCGGCGTCCAGCTGGCTGGGCGAGTAGACCATGGACGAGCCGGTGGCGGCGCCATCGTTAGTGTCGATCTGCTGGCCGCCACTGGCGCCGAAGAAGGAATCCGGCTGCAGCCGGCTTTCCAGGTACGCGCTGTCCACCGGCGCGGCTTTTTTGTTCTTGCGCGCGCGGTAGAAGGCAAAGCCACCCAGCAGCGCGACCAGTGCGCCACCGCCTATGGGCAGCAGCGGATTTTCCAGCAGCTCATCCAGCATGCCGGGCTCGGGCGGCGGCGGGGCGGCCACCACGGGTTTTTTCACCGGCGGTTTGGAGGCGGCGGCCACCGGCGCGGCGGCCGAAGCAGCCGCTGCGGCAGAGGCGGGTGGCGCGGCGGGCGCGGCTGCCACCGGGGGCGGCGCGGCCGGCACGGCGATGGCCGGCACCGTCGGCTTGTCCGCGCTGGCTTTGCCTGCGGGCGCAACGCCAGCGGCCGAAGCCACCTTGTTCAGGTCCGCCAGGTTCTTGGACAACTCGGCGCTGCGCGCGGCGGCATCTTTGGCGGCGCGCTCCTTGGCCAGGTTGTCCTCAGCCGCCTTGGCCTGCACGGCGCCCTTGGACAGCGTCAACTTGTCCGGCGCGCCGGCGGAGGGCTTCTTCTCTTCGACCTTGGCCTGCACGCTGCCTGAGGCTTTGCGGTCGGCCGGTGCCACCTGGGCCACCGGCGCGGTGCCGGCCAGCTTGCGGCGGAAGTCGTTGAAGTCCTTGCTTTGCGCGACGATGGTCTGCGACGCCTCGGTCGCCGAGCTGGCCTGGGCCTGCTGCTCGGTGGGCACATTGAGCACCGCACCGGCCTTGATGCGGTTGATGTTGCCACCCAGGAAAGCGTCCGGGTTGCCACGCAGCATGGCCACCAGCATCTGGTCCAGCGACACACTGGCTGGCTTGATGCTCGCGGCGATCTTGCTGGCGGTGTCGCCGGCCTTCACGGTGATCTGTTGCTGGTTACCGTCGGCGGGCTTCTTGGCGGCGGCTGTGGCCACCGGCGCCGGGCCAGCGGGTTTGGCCGCCACGGCCACAGGGGGGCGGGCCGGCACGCTCTTGCCGCCGGCAGTGCCGGGCGCGGTGCTGTTGATCTGCGGGGCCGTGATCTGCGCCGGTGCGGCGCCGGCCACAGCGGTGGACGGACGCAGGTTGGGCGGGTCAAACAGCATCGTGTAATCGCGCACGATGCGCCCTGAGCCCCAGCTGGCCTCCAGGATCATGTCCACAAACGGGTCGTTGATGGGCCGGTCGCTGCTCATGCGCACGTAGGCCTGCCCATTGGCGCGCCGCTCCAGCGTCAGCTTGATGGCCGACAAGGCCGGGTGGTAGTCCAGACCTGCGGCGCGAAAGGCGTCGGGGCCGGCGATGGTGGTTTTCAGGCTGGCTGCCTCTTCGGCATTGATGTCCAGGATTTCGATTTCGGCGCGCAAAGGCTCGCCCAAAGACGATTGGACCAGGATGCGGCCCAACGACAAGGCCATGGCGTTTGAACTCAACAGGCCAGTCAGCGCGGCCGTGGCGGCGGCCAAGGCCGTTCTTCGCCACCGGTGTGACTTATCGATCAATTTGTGGCCTCCGTTGTCCGGCTGAACTGCGATTATTTGTCATTCCTCGAACAAGGTACGAAACTGGAAAAGTACCTTAACATCAATATCTTAGCCTGACAAGCTTAAGAAAGCTTTTAAGTTCGTGGCACGTGTATTCGTGCCAATTTGGAAGTGCTGCGACGTTGCCAAACGACAACGGCTGACCGGGACTTCCCGGTCAGCCGTAGGCTGTATATGTAAATGGCGCTGACGCGCCAGTCCTCACCTCGTGGCCGGTCGCTGGCATTTGAAGTGTTGAGGACAGAGCTTGCCTGCTGCGCAGGCGGCGGTCTGTCCCGCAAAGCATCAGGACTGCTTACGCGTCCAACAGGATGCGCAACATGCGGCGCAGCGGCTCCGCCGCGCCCCACAGCAACTGGTCGCCGATGGTGAACGCACCCACATATTCCGGCCCCATGGCCAGCTTGCGCACCCGGCCTACCGGGATGCCCAGGGTGCCGGTCACCGCCACCGGCGTCAGGTCGCGCAGCGTGCTGTCCTTGTCGTTGGGCACCAGCTTGACCCAGGCGTTGTCCTGGGCGATCAGGCCTTCGATGTCCGACAAAGGCACGTTTTGCTTCAGCTTGAAGGTCAGCGCCTGGCTGTGGCAGCGCATGGCGCCCACGCGCACGCAAAAGCCGTCCACCGGTGTGGCGGCGGTGCCGAAGCCCGGGCCCTGGCCCAGGATCTTGTTGGTCTCTGCGCCGGCTTTCCACTCTTCGCGGCTGGTGCCCCAGCCGTCCTCGCCCTTGGCCTTGCCCACTCCCAGGTCCTTGTCAATCCAGGGGATCAGGCTGCCGCCCAGCGGCACGCCGAAGTTCGCGATGGCGTCGCCTGACAGCGCCTGTTGCTTGGCCAATACCTTGCGGTCGATCTCCAGGATGGCCGATTTCGGGTCGTCCAGCAGGCTCTTGACCTCGGCGTTCAGCGTGCCGAACTGCGTCAGCAGTTCGCGCATGTGCTGGGCGCCACCGCCGGAGGCGGCCTGGTAGGTCATGCTGGTCATCCATTCCACCAGCCCGGCCTTGTACAGCGCACCCACGCCCATCAGCATGCAGCTGACCGTGCAGTTGCCGCCAATCCAGTTGTTGCCGCCGTTGGACAGAGCGTTCTTGATAACGGGCAGGTTGACCGGGTCGAGGATGATGATGGCATCGTCCTTCATGCGCAGCGTGGAGGCGGCATCGATCCAATGGCCGTCCCAGCCGGCGGCGCGCAGCTTGGGGAACACCTCGGTGGTGTAGTCGCCACCCTGGCAGGTGATGATGACGTCGCATTTTTTGAGCGCGTCAATGTCGAAGGCGTCTTTCAGCTTGGTTTCGGCCTTGGCCTGCGCCGGGGCTTTGCCGCCGGCGTTGGAAGTGGAGAAGAACACCGGCTCGATCAGGCCGAAGTCGCCCTCGGCCTGCATGCGGTCTATCAGCACCGAGCCCACCATGCCACGCCAGCCGACCAGGCCGACCAGGTTGCCCTTGAGTTTCTTCATCATCGCGTTGCCCTTTCAGTTTCAAACAATGTTGCAGGCCTTGGAAGGCCATATTCCTGTTTGCCCGGCTCGTCGTGGCCGGGTGGGCGCGTGACGAACCGGGCTAGCCTAGCCTTTGGTGGTCGTCTTGGTAATCGCAGCCACGACAGCGTCACCCATGTCGCGGGTGCTGACCTTCGTGGTGCCTTCGGCGTAGATGTCTGCCGTGCGCAAACCGGACGCGAGCACGTCTTTCACGGCAGACTCGATGCGGTCGGCAGTGGCGGCTTGGTTGAGCGAGAAACGTAACATCATGGCGGCAGACAGTATTGTAGCCAAAGGATTGGCAATGCCCTTGCCGGCGATGTCCGGCGCGCTGCCGTGGCTGGGTTCATACAGGCCCTGGCCCTTGGCGTTCAGGCTGGCCGAGGGCAGCATGCCGATGGAGCCGGTCAGCATGGCGGCCTCGTCGCTGAGGATGTCGCCAAACATGTTGCCGGTCACCACCACATCGAATTTCTTCGGTGCCTTGACCAGCTGCATGGCGGCGTTGTCCACATACATGTGGTCCAGCGCGACGTCGGGGTATTGCTGGCTGACCTCGGTGACCACGTCTTTCCAGAACTGGAAGGTCTCCAACACATTGGCCTTGTCCACGCTGGTCACGCGCTTGCTGCGCTTTTGCGCCGCCTGGAAAGCCACGTGGGCGATGCGCTCGATCTCCGGGCGCGAGTAGCGCATGGTGTCGAAGGCCTCTTCGGCACCGGGGAACAGGCCGTCGGTGGCGGTGCGGCGGCCGCGCGGCTGGCCGAAGTAGATGTCGCCCGTCAGCTCGCGGATGATCAGGATGTCCAGCCCGGCGATCAGCTCCGGCTTCAGGCTGGAGGCGCCCACCAGTTGCTCGTAGCAGATGGCGGGGCGGAAGTTGGCGAACAGGCCCATGTGCTTGCGTAGGCCCAGGATGGCCTGCTCGGGGCGCAGCGCGCGCTCCAGCTTGTCGTACTTCCAGTCGCCCACGGCGCCGAACAGCACGGCGTCTGCTTCCTTGGCCAGCTTCAGCGTGCTGTCTGGCAGCGGGTGGCCGTGCGCCTCGTAGGCGGCGCCACCCACCAGCGCGGTCTCCATGTCCAGCGGCAGTTCCACGGCCTGGAGCACCTTGACGGCCTCGGCGACGATTTCGGTGCCAATGCCGTCACCCGGCAACACTGCGATCTTCATGCGGTCTTTCTGTTTCAAACTGATGGGAGTGCTCACGACACCATGGTGTGCGCCAGCCACGGCTTTTGCGCCAGCCGCTGGGCCTCGAAGGCCTTGATCTTGTCGGCATGGCGCAAGGTGAGGCCAATGTCGTCAAAACCGTTCAGCAGGCAGTACTTGCGGAAGGCCTGCACCTCAAACGGCAACTCGCCCTGGCCGCCGGGCTTGACCACCACCTGGCGTTCCAGGTCAATCGTCAGTGTGTAGCCGGGGAAGGCCAGCGCTTCGTCAAACAGCTGGCTGATTTGGGCCTCGGGCAAGACAATGGGCAGCAGGCCGTTCTTGAAGCAGTTGTTGAAGAAGATGTCGGCGTAGCTGGGCGCGATGATGGCGCGAAAGCCGAACTGGTCCAGCGCCCAGGGCGCGTGCTCGCGCGACGAACCGCAGCCGAAGTTCTTGCGCGCCAGCAGGATGGAGGCGCCTGCATAGCGCGGCTGGTTCAGCACGAAGTCGGGGTTGGGCCGGCGGCTGGCCGGGTCTTGGCCCGGAAAGCCCGGATCCAGGTAGCGCCACTCGTCAAACAGGTTCTGGCCGAAGCCTGTCTTGCGGATGGACTTCAGGAACTGCTTGGGGATGATGGCGTCGGTGTCCACGTTCTCGCGGTCCATTGGGGCCACCAGGCCCTGGTGCACGGTGAATTGCTGCATGGTGTGGTTCCTTTCAGGCGAATTTGCGCACGTCGACAAAATGGCCGTGCACGGCGGCAGCGGCGGCCATGGCGGGGCTGACCAGGTGGGTGCGCCCACCGGCGCCCTGGCGGCCTTCGAAATTGCGATTGCTGGTGCTGGCGCAGCGTTCGCCCGGCTCCAGCCGGTCCGCGTTCATCGCCAGGCACATGGAGCAGCCCGGCTCGCGCCACTCGAAGCCGGCGGCCTTGAAGATCTCGTGCAGGCCTTCGGCTTCGGCCTGGGCTTTCACCAGGCCCGAGCCCGGCACCACCATGGCCAGCTTGATGTTCTTGGCCACCTTCAGGCCCAGCTTCTTCACGACCGCGGCGGCTTCGCGCATGTCCTCGATGCGGCTGTTGGTGCACGAGCCGATGAATACCTTGTCGACGAACAGGTCGTCCATCGGCTTGCCCGGCTCCAGACCCATGTAGGTCAGCGCGCGCTCAATGGCGTTGCGCTTGTTGGAGTCCTTCTCCTTGTCGGGATCGGGCACGCGGCCGTCAATGCCCAGCACCATCTCGGGCGAGGTTCCCCAGGTCACCTGCGGGATGATCTGCGACGCGTCCAGTTCCACCACGCTGTCAAACTTGGCATCAGCATCCGAATGCAGCGTCTGCCAGTGGGCCACTGCCATGTCCCATTCCAGCTTCGCGGCATCGCCGCTGCTGGCGTGTCCTGGCGCCAGCGGCTTGCCTTTGACGTACTGGATGGTCTTGTCGTCCACCGCCACCAGGCCGGCGCGGGCGCCCGCTTCGATGGCCATGTTGCACACCGTCATGCGGCCTTCCATGCTCAAAGCGCGTATGGCCGAGCCGCCGAATTCGATGGTGTAGCCGGTGCCGCCGGCCGTGCCAATCTTGCCGATGATGGCCAGCACGATGTCCTTGGCGCCGCAGCCCCGGGGCAGGGTGCCTTCCACCTTGACCAGCAGGTTCTTGGCCTTCTTGGCCAGCAGCGTCTGCGTGGCCATCACGTGCTCCACCTCGCTGGTGCCTATGCCGTGCGCCAGCGCGCCGAAGGCACCGTGGGTGGAGGTGTGCGAATCGCCGCACACAACAGTCATGCCCGGCAGCGTGGCGCCGTTCTCGGGGCCGATCACGTGCACGATGCCCTGGCGCTTGGACAGGAAGGGGAAGTAGGCTGCCGCGCCGAACTCCGCCATGTTGCTGTCCAGCGTCAGGACTTGTTCTTTGCTGGTGGGGTCGGCAATGCCGTCGTAGCCGCGTTCCCAGCCGGTGGTGGGCGTGTTGTGGTCGGCGGTGGCGACGATGGAGCTGACGCGCCACACCTTGCGGCCGGCCTGGCGCAGGCCTTCATAGGCTTGCGGGCTGGTGACTTCGTGCACCAGATGGCGGTCGATGTACAGGATGGCGGTGCCGTCGTCCTCGGTGTGGATGACGTGGTCGTCCCAGAGCTTGTCGTAGAGGGTGCGTCCCATGATGTTTCCTTGGTGGTCTTCAATTTTATGCGGGCCAAAGCAAAACGCCCGCCGGGGAGTTCCGGCGGGCGTCTTGGATTGGGCTAATTAGCGTTGCGCAATCGGCTTGACTTGCCGGGTGGGTGACCCGGTAAATAGCTGACGCGGGCGGCCGATCTTGTACTCGGGGTCGCCAATCATCTCGTTCAGTTGCGCGATCCAGCCCACGGTGCGGGCCAGCGCGAAGATGGCGGTGAACAGCGACACCGGGATGCCGATGGCGCGCTGCACGATGCCGGAATAGAAGTCCACATTGGGGTAGAGCTTGCGCTGCACGAAGTAATCGTCTTCCAGCGCGATCTTTTCAAGCGCCATGGCCAGCTTGAACAGCGGGTCGTTGCCCAGGCCCAGTTCGGCCAGCACTTCCTTGCAGGTTTCCTGCATCAGCTTGGCGCGCGGGTCGTAGTTCTTGTACACGCGGTGGCCGAAGCCCATCAGGCGCACGCCGGAGTTCTTGTCCTTGACCTGCTCCATGAACTGGCCCACCTTGGCCACGCCGCCCATCTTCTGGATGTCTTCCAGCATGTTCAGGCAGGCCTCGTTGGCGCCGCCGTGGGCGGGGCCCCACAGGCAGGCCACGCCGGCGGCGATGGCCGCGAACGGGTTGGTGCCCGAGGATCCGCACAGGCGCACGGTGGAGGTGGAAGCGTTTTGCTCGTGGTCGGCGTGCAGGATGAAGATGCGGTCCAGCGCGCGTTCGATCACCGGGTTCACCACATACGGCTCGCACGGCGTGGCAAACATCATGTGCAGGAAGTTGCCAGCGTAGCTGAGCTCGTTCTTCGGGTACATGTAGGGCTGGCCGGCGTTGTACTTGTAGGCCATGGCCACCAACGTGGGCATCTTGGCGATCAGGCGTATGGCCGAGATGTCGCGGTGCTCCGGGTTGTTGATGTCGGTGCTGTCGTGGTAGAAGGCCGACAGCGCGCCCACCAGGCCGGTCATGATGGCCATCGGATGCGCATCACGGCGGAAACCGCGCAGGAAGAACTGCATCTGCTCGTTCACCATCGTGTGGTGCATCACGTTGTGCGTGAACTTGCCCTTTTGCTCGGCATTGGGCAGCTCACCGTACAGCAGCAGGTGGCAGGTCTCCATGAAGTCGCACTGCGTGGCCAATTGCTCGATGGGGTAGCCGCGGTACAGCAGCTCGCCCTTGTCGCCGTCAATGTAGGTGATGGACGACTGGCACGACGCCGTGGACAGGAAGCCCGGGTCGTAGGTGAACATGCCGGTCTGGGCATACAGCTTGCGGATGTCCACCACATCCGGGCCGACGCTGCCCGAGTAGACCGGCAGCTCTACGCTGGGGCTGCCGTTGCTGAACGACAGCGTGGCCTTGTTGTCGGCGAGTTTCATGGGGATGCCCTTTCTACGGTTTTCTTCAACATATTCAAAACTTCCTGCACATCGTCGCGCACCAGGCTTTCATCCACCTGCGACAGGGTCTTTCGACCCAGGTTCAGGTCCAGCAGGTCGTTGTCGCTCAGGTCCATTAGAGCGCCCAATCCTTGTGCCTGCCTGACGGTCAGGCTGGGCTCGAAGCGCTGGAAGAAGCGCTCGATGAAGAGGTCGTTCTCCAGCAGGCCGCGGCGGCAACGCCACTTCAGCTTGCTCAGAGCCCGCTCATCGAGCAGCGTATCAACGTCCAGCGTGTCCACGTGTGCTGTTCTGGTTCAGACGGCGCGCAGCACCATCATTTCCTTGATCTTGCCGATCGCCCTGGTCGGGTTCAGCCCCTTGGGGCACACGTCCACACAGTTCATGATGGTGTGGCAGCGGAACAGGCGGTAGGGGTCTTCCAGGTTGTCCAGGCGCTCAGCCGTCGCCTCGTCGCGGCTGTCGGCGATGAAGCGGTAGGCCTGCAGCAGGCCAGCCGGACCGACGAACTTGTCCGGGTTCCACCAGAAGCTGGGGCAGCTGGTGGAGCAGCTGGCGCACAGGATGCACTCGTACAGGCCGTTCAACTCGTCGCGCTCCTGCGGGCTCTGCAGGCGCTCCTTCTCCGGTGGCACGTTGTCGTTGACCAGGTAGGGCTTGATGGAGTTGTACTGCTTGAAGAACTGCGTCATGTCCACGATCAGGTCGCGGATCACCGGCAGGCCGGGCAGGGGCTTCAAGGTGATGACGCCGGGCAGCGTGCGCATGTTGGTCAGGCAGGCCAGGCCGTTCTTGCCGTTGATGTTCATCGCGTCCGAGCCGCACACGCCTTCGCGGCAGGAGCGGCGGAACGACAGCGTCGGGTCCTGGGCTTTGAGCTTCATCAGCGCGTCCAGCAGCATGCGCTCATGGCCGTCGAGTTCGATCTCGATGGTCTGCATGTAGGGCTTGGCGTCCTTGTCCGGGTCGTAGCGGTAGATCTTGAAGGTGCGTTTTTCCATATTTACTACCCAGTCAGTTGAGGACAGAGCTTGCCGCTGCGCGGCTGCGGTCTGTCCCGCAAGTTATCAGAATTTCAGAATGTACGGACTTTGAGCGGCACCGATTCCACCGTCAGCGGCTTCATCTGCACCGGCTTGTAGCTCAGGCGGTTGCCTTCGCTGTACCACAGTGTGTGCTTGTGCCATTCGGTGTCGTTGCGGCCGTTCGGGTGTTCCGGTGAGTCGGCATAGTCGTCCACGGTGTGGGCGCCGCGGCTCTCGTGGCGGGCGGCGGCGGAGACGATGGTGGCCTGCGCGGCCTCGATCAGGTTGTCCACCTCCAGCGCCTCGATGCGCGCGGTGTTGAACACCTTGGACTTGTCCTTCAGGTTGATGGCGTTGACGCGCTCGCGCAAAGCGGCGATCTTGGTCACGCCCTCGTCCATGCTGGCCTGGGTGCGGAACACGCCGGCGTGTTGCTGCATGGCGGCGCGCAGGTCATTGGCCACGTCCTGCGCGTATTCGCCCGTGTTGGCGTTGTCCAGGCGGGCCAGGCGCGCCAGCGTCTTGTCGGCGGCGTCGGCCGGCAGCGGCTTGTGCGCCTTTTGCTTGTTGTTGAATTCCACAATGTGGTTGCCGGCGGCGCGGCCGAACACCAGCAGGTCCAGCAGCGAGTTGGTGCCCAGGCGGTTGGCGCCGTGCACGCTGACGCAGGAGCATTCGCCCACCGCGTACAGGCCGTTGACCACCGCGTTGTGCACATCGCCCGACTGCACCACCACCTGGCCATGGATGTTGGTGGGGATGCCGCCCATCTGGTAGTGGATGGTGGGCACCACCGGAATCGGCTCCTTGGTGATGTCCACGTTGGCGAAGTTGTGGCCAATCTCGTACACCGAGGGCAGGCGCTTCATGATGGTCTCGGCGCCCAGGTGGTCGAGCTTGAGCAGCACGTAGTCCTTGTTGGGGCCGCAGCCACGGCCTTCCTTGATTTCCTGATCCATGGAGCGCGACACGAAATCGCGCGGTGCCAGGTCTTTCAAGGTGGGCGCGTAGCGCTCCATGAAGCGCTCGCCATTGCTGTTCAGCAAAATGGCGCCTTCGCCACGGCAGCCTTCGGTCAGCAGCACGCCGGCACCGGCCACGCCGGTGGGGTGGAACTGCCAGAACTCCATGTCTTCCAGCGGGATGCCCGAGCGCGCCGCCATGCCCAGGCCGTCGCCGGTGTTGATGAAGGCGTTGGTGGAGGCGGCGAAGATGCGGCCGGCGCCGCCGGTGGCCAGCAGCGTGGTCTTGGCTTCCAGGATGTGCAGGTCGCCGGTTTCCATCTCGATGGCGGTCACACCCAGCACGTCGCCATCGGCGTCGCGTATCAGGTCCAGCGCCATCCATTCGACGAAGAAGCTGGTCTTGGCCTTGACGTTTTGCTGGTACAGCGTGTGCAGCATCGCGTGGCCGGTGCGGTCGGCCGCCGCGCAGGCGCGTTGCACGGGCTTTTCGCCGTAGTTGGCGGTGTGGCCGCCAAAGGGGCGCTGGTAAATGGTGCCGTCCGGGTTGCGGTCAAACGGCATGCCCATGTGCTCCAGGTCGTACACCACCTTGGGCGCCTCACGGCACATGTACTCGATGGCGTCCTGGTCGCCCAGCCAGTCCGAACCCTTGACGGTGTCGTAGAAATGGTAGTGCCAGTTGTCCTCGGACATGTTGCCCAGCGAGGCGCCGATGCCGCCCTGCGCGGCCACCGTGTGCGAGCGGGTGGGGAACACCTTGGACAGCACCGCCACGTTCAGCCCGGCGCGGGCCAGTTGCAGCGAGGCGCGCATGCCGGAGCCGCCGGCGCCGACGATGACGACGTCGAATTTTCTTTTGGTTATGGAGTTGCTCATGGAATTCGTTCTGTAGGGGTTCAGAGGCGCCACAGCACCTGGATGGCCCAGCCGGCGCAGCCCACCAGCCAGACGATGGAGAAGATCTGCAGCACCAGCCGCACGGCGGCCGCCTTGATGTAGTCCATCCAGATGTCGCGCATGCCCACCCAAGCGTGGTACAGCAGGGCGATGATGACGGTGAAGGTCAGCACCTTCATCCACTGGGCTGCAAAGATGCCGGCCCAACGGTCGTAGCCTATCGGGCCCTTGGTGAGCAGCACTTGGGCCAGCACCACCAGGGTGAACAAGGCCATCAGCGCGGCGGTGACGCGCTGGGCCAGCCAGTCGCGCAAGCCGTAGTGTGCACCGACGACGATGCGCTTGGAGCCGTAATTGACAGACATGTGTGGGCTCCTCTATCAATACAGGCCGAACAGCTTGGCACCCAGCGCCAGCGTCAGCAGGACGCTTAAGCCCAGCGTGACCATGGCCGAGGTGTTGCCGAATTCCTTGCTCACCGCCTCATGGCTGATGTCCATCCACAGGTGGCGCAGGCCGGCGATGAAGTGGTGCAGGTAAGCCCAGATCAGCGCCAGTGCCACCAGCTTCCAGAACACGCCGGGCAGGCCCCACAGGCCCTTGGCCTTGAAGTTGCCGACGAAGCGGGCGAACGAATATTCGGAGGACACCGAGGTGTCGAACATCCAGATGATGAAAGGCATCAGCACAAACATCAGCGCGCCGCTGACGCGGTGCAGGATGGACACCCAGCCGGCAGGGGGCAGGCGGTAGCCGGGCAGGTCCGTCAGCGCGTTGATGTTGCGGAATTCGGGACGCGGCGGCCGCGCGGGGGAGGCAAGCTCAGACATGGATGGGCCTTCTTGTATTGGTAACTGCTTTGTAATCGGGAACCGGGCAAAACAAAATTCTATTGCAAGCGGCGCACCAATTTAGGGTTTTCACTATCCCAGCGAACTATAACCATCCTCAAAGACCTCAGTTCAGCTCATTGCGATAGTGGTGCGTATCGGTCAGGTAAAGACCGCGGCGCAGCTCCATCGGGGTGTCGTTGTAGGTGTAGGCGATGCGCTCCACGCTGAGCAGCGGGGTGTGGGCGTCCACCTGCAGCAGCTCGCGTTGCGCAGCATCGGGCAGCACGGCGCGTATCTTTTCCTCGGCGCGCACCATGCGCACGCCGAACTCGGTCTCGAACATCGCGTACATCGGGCTGGTGTTGCCGGCCAGGCGCTCGGCCGTCAGCCCCTTGAACGGGCCGCCAGGCAGCCACAGGTCTTCCAGGATGGTGGGCCGGCCGGCGAAGGCCAGCACGCGGCGCACCTGCAGCACCGCGTCGCCGGTGCGCAGCGCCAGCGGGCGCGCCACGTCGGCGCTGGCACGCAGGCGGCGGCAATCGATGATGTGGCGCTGCGCCGGGCCTTCGCTCCTGGCGTCGCCACTGTCGGGCACCAGCTTCAGAAAGCGGTATTGCACCTGCCGTTCGGCGTGGGTGGCCACGAAGGTGCCCTTGCCCTGGCGCCGTTGCACCAGGTTTTCCGCCGCCAACTCGTCAATGGCCTTGCGCACCGTGCCCTGGCTGACGCGGTAGCGCGCCGCCAGGTCCATTTCGCTGGGAATGGCCTCACCGGGCTTCCACTCACCCTGCTGCAGGCTTTGCAGGATCAGCCCCTTGATCTGCAGGTACAGCGGACTGAAAGCAGGCGTCTGCATCGGCGCGCTGGCGTCGGTGCTGAGGGCGGCGTTGTCAACCGGATAGGCAGAGGAATGGGCCATGAACGGGCAGGTTGGCGTGTCAAAAAATGGCTCGCCCGAAAAGGCGCAACCAGCCACAATCATATCTTATATAAGACATAAGACAAATTGACGCGGTGCGCCATTCGGCGGTACACTCACGGCCGCACTCTGCGGGCTTGGCACAAGCCCCGACACACACTTTTACCCCTCATCCTGGAGTCCTCACCATGAGCAAAAAGCCCGTTCGCGTCGCCGTCACTGGCGCCGCAGGCCAAATCGGTTACGCCCTGTTGTTCCGCATCGCCTCCGGCGAAATGCTGGGCAAGGACCAGCCGGTGATCCTGCAACTGCTGGAAATCCCCGATGAGAAGGCCCAGAAGGCCCTCAAGGGCGTGATGATGGAGTTGCAAGACTGCGCTTTTCCGCTGCTGGCCGGCATGGAAGCCCATGGCGACGCCATGACCGCCTTCAAGGACACCGACTACGCGCTGCTGGTGGGTGCCCGTCCGCGCGGCCCTGGCATGGAGCGCGCCGACCTGCTGGCCGCCAACGCCCAGATTTTCACCGCCCAGGGCAAGGCGCTCAATGCCGTGGCCAGCCGCAACGTCAAGGTGCTGGTGGTGGGCAACCCGGCCAACACCAACGCCTACATCGCCATGAAGAGCGCGCCCGACCTGCCGCGCAAGAACTTCACCGCCATGCTGCGCCTGGACCACAACCGCGCCCTGAGCCAGATCGCCGCCAAGACCGGCACCGCCGTGGCCGACATCGAAAAGCTGACCGTGTGGGGCAACCACTCGCCCACCATGTACGCGGACTACCGCTTTGCCACCGTCAACGGCAAGAGCGTGAAAGACATGATCAACGACCAGGACTGGAATGCCAACGTGTTCCTGCCCACCGTGGGCAAGCGCGGCGCCGCCATCATCGAGGCGCGTGGCCTGTCGTCCGCCGCTTCTGCTGCCAACGCCGCCATCGACCACATGCGCGACTGGGCGCTGGGCACCAACGGCAAGTGGGTCACCATGGGCATTGCGTCGGACGGCCAATACGGCATTCCCAAGGACGTGATGTTCGGCTTTGCCGTCACCTGCGAAGGCGGTGAGTACAAGCTGGTGGAAGGCCTGACCATCGACGAGTTCAGCCAGACCTGCATCAACAAGACGCTGAAGGAACTGCAGGACGAACAGGCCGGCGTGGCCCACCTGCTGTAAGCCTGCGCCGCCAAGCCGCATCGACGTGACCGTCCCGCAGCAGGCCCAGGGCCTGTCAGCCAGCCGCAACGCCAGTCCGCGCGACGTCCTGTTGGGCGCGCAGGCGGCATCCAGCCTGCTGCCGGTGTGCGATCACTACTGCGGGGTGGAAGCGCGCATGCGCAAGAGCCTGCAACTGCAGCGCGAGCTGATGCAGGAGTTCGGCGCTTGCGTGTTCGACGTCACGCTGGACTGCGAGGACGGCGCCCCGGTGGGCGGCGAGTTGGCCCACGCTCAATTGGTGGTGGCCATCGCACGCGAGGCACACGCGGCTGCCGCGCGCGAGGTGCCGGGCATCACCCCGCGGGTGGCCGTGCGCGTGCATCCGGTGGACCACCCAGCCTTTGAGCAGGATGTGGCCACGTTGCTGGGCCAGGCGGGGCCGCTGCTCTGCCATGTGATGTTGCCCAAGGTGGAGTCGGTGGCAGATATTGAGCGGGCTGTGGCCGCCGTGGATGCCGCCTGCGTCGTCGGCGGCCGCACCAGCCCCATGCCCCTGCACGCGCTGATCGAGTCGCCTGCCGCCGTGCAGCAGGTCTTTGCCATTGCCGCGCACCCGCGCGTGCAATCGTTGAGTTTTGGGCTGATGGACTTTGTCTCGGCCCATGGCGGCGCCATTCCGGACCAGGCCATGGGTGTGCAAGGGCAGTTCAGCCACCCGCTGGTGCTGCGTGCCAAGCTGGAAATCGCCAGCGCCTGCCACGCCCATGGCAAGGTGCCCTCGCACAGCGTGGTCACCGAGTTCAGCGACGCCCAGGCCATGCAGACGGCGGCCGGCCGTGCTGCCAGCGAACTGGGCTACACCCGCATGTGGAGCATCCACCCATCACAAATCCGGCCCATACTGGCCGCCATGGCGCCGTCGCAAGAAGCGGTAGAGCGCGCCGCCGACTTGTTGTTGGCGGCGCAACAGGCCGACTGGGCGCCGATCAGCTTCGAGGGCCGGCTGCACGACCGCGCCAGCTACCGTTATTTCTGGCAGTTGCTGGAGCGCGCCCACCAGACCGGGCGCAAACTACCGGCCGCGGTGCAGGGCTATTTTGCAGCCCCGGTTCATTGACATAAAAACGAGAGAGACATGCGCATGAAGAATTTCACCACGGTCTTGTTGGCGATCAGCCTGCTGGGCGGCGGCGCCTGGGCGCAGACCGCCAGCAGCACCAAGGCCAAGGCCGACACCAAGAAGAGTGCCAAGGCCGAACCCAAGAGCAAGGTGGATGCCCGCAGCAAGGCCGAGCAGACGGCCGCCGGCATCGAGGCCGCCGAGGCCGCGCTGACGCCCGATGAGCTGGCCATTGCCGAGCGCATTTTTGTCGGCAAGGTGCCCTGCGAGCTGGGCAACTTCGTCACGCTGAGCGCCGACCCCAAGATGCCCGGTTACTTCGACGTCACCGTCAATTCCGTCAAGAACCAGGTGTTCCACATGTTCCCGGTGATCACGGCCACCGGTGCCACGCGGCTGGAAGACCGCCGCAACGGCGCCGTCTGGCTGCAGCTGGGCAACAAGTCCATGCTGATGAGCCAGAAGCTTGGCATACGCCTGGCCGACGCCTGCGTGACGCCGCAGCAGGCCATCGTGCAGGCCGCCATGGACAAGGCGCCGCCGGTCAACCTGCTGGAACCTCGGCCGCGTGCGCTGCCGGCCAGCGCCGCGACGGTGGTGACGACGACCACCACCACAACCACCACCTTTGTGGCCACGCCAGCTGCGGCCACTGCCACGGCGGCGGCTTCCGCGCCGCTGATGCCGGTCTCTGCCACGGTGGCGACCACCACCACCACCACCACGGTGGCCCCGATCACCCCTGCGGCCGTGCGGCCCGTCAGCTCACCAGCTGCGCCCGCATCCGCGCCTGCGCCGGCGCCCGCCCCCATGCCCGCTGCGCCGGCCTCGGCGGCGCCCGGCGGCCATTGACGAATTCAAACTGATTCAGATTTACCCAGCTACAGAAGGAGTTGAACCATGTTGCAAGCCTACCGTGACCACGTTGCCGAGCGCGCCGCCTTAGGGATTCCGCCGCTGCCCTTGTCGGCCAAACAGACCGGCGAATTGATCGAACTGCTGAAAAACCCGACCAAGGGCGAGGAGGTTACGTTGGTGGACCTGATCACCTACCGTGTGCCGGCCGGCGTGGATGATGCCGCCAAGGTCAAGGCCAGCTACCTGGCTGCCGTGGCGCACGGCAGCGAGAAGTGCGCGCTGCTGACGCGCGAGAAGGCCACCGAATTGCTGGGCACCATGCTGGGTGGCTACAACATCAGCCCGCTGATCGACCTGCTGGACGACAAGAGCGCCTCGGTGGCCGAAGCCGCCGCCGCCGCGCTGAAGAAGACGCTGCTGATGTTCGACCAGTTCCACGACGTCAAGGACAAGGCCGACAAGGGCAATGCCTACGCCAAGGCCGTGCTGCAGAGCTGGGCCGATGGCGAGTGGTTCACGTCGCGTCCGGAAGTGCCGAAGTCCATCACCATCTCCATCCTGAAGGTGACCGGCGAGACCAACACCGACGACCTGTCGCCCGCGCCTGACGCCTGGAGCCGTCCCGACATGCCGCTGCACGCGCTGGCCATGCTGAAGAATGCCCGCCCCGGCATCACGCCCGAGGAAGACGGCAAGCGCGGCCCCATCAAGTTCATTGAAGACTTGCGCGCCAAGGGCAACCTGGTGGCTTATGTGGGCGACGTGGTGGGCACTGGTTCCAGCCGCAAGTCGGCCACCAACTCGGTGCTGTGGTGGACCGGCGAGGACATCCCCTTCGTGCCTAACAAGCGCTTCGGTGGTGTCTGCCTGGGTGCCAAGATCGCCCCCATCTTCTACAACACCATGGAAGACTCCGGCGCGCTGCCCATCGAGTTGGACGTCAGCCAGATGAACATGGGCGACGTGGTGGAGCTGCGCCCCTACGATGGCAAGGCGTTGAAGGATGGCAAGGTGATTGCCGAATTCAAGGTCAAGAGCGACGTGCTGTTTGACGAAGTGCGCGCCGGTGGTCGCATTCCGCTGATCATCGGCCGTGGCCTGACCGCCAAGGCGCGCGCCGCGTTGGGCTTGCCGCCCAGCACGCTGTTCCGCCTGCCGCACGACCCGGCCGACACCGGCCGTGGCTACACGCTGGCGCAGAAGATGGTGGGCCATGCCTGCGGCCTGCCCGAGGGCAAGGGCGTGCGCCCGGGCACCTACTGCGAACCCAAGATGACCTCGGTGGGCTCGCAAGACACCACCGGCCCCATGACCCGCGACGAGCTGAAAGACCTGGCCTGCCTGGGCTTCAGCGCCGACCTGGTGATGCAGTCGTTCTGCCACACCGCCGCCTACCCGAAGCCGGTGGACGTGAAGATGCACCACGAGCTGCCTGATTTCATCAGCACCCGTGGCGGCGTGCCGCTGCGCCCCGGCGACGGCATCATCCACAGCTGGCTGAACCGCATGCTGCTGCCCGACACCGTGGGCACCGGCGGCGACAGCCATACCCGTTTCCCCATCGGCATCAGCTTCCCCGCGGGTTCCGGCCTGGTGGCCTTTGGCGCCGCCACCGGCGTGATGCCATTGGACATGCCCGAGAGCGTGCTGGTGCGCTTCAAGGGCCAGATGCAGTCTGGCGTGACCTTGCGCGACCTGGTCAACGCGATTCCGCTGTACGCGATCAAGGCCGGTTTGCTGACCGTGGCCAAGCAGGGCAAGAAGAACATTTTCTCCGGCCGCATCCTGGAAATCGAAGGTCTGCCAGACCTGAAGGTGGAGCAGGCATTTGAGCTCAGCGACGCCTCGGCCGAACGCAGCGCTGGTGGCTGCACGGTGCACCTGAACAAGGAGCCGATCATCGAGTACATCAACAGCAACATCACCATGCTGAAGTGGATGATTGCCAGCGGTTACTCCGACGTGCGCACCATCAACCGCCGCATCAAGGCCATGGAAGCCTGGCTGGCCGACCCCAAGCTGATGAAGGCCGACCCGGATGCCGAGTACGCCGCCGTCATCGAGATTGACCTGGCCGATATCCATGAGCCCATCGTGGCTTGCCCGAACGACCCGGACGATGTGAAGACGCTGTCCGACGTCGCTGGTGCCAAGATCGACGAGGTGTTCATCGGCAGCTGCATGACCAACATTGGCCACTTCCGTGCCGCCTCCAAGCTGTTGGAAAACAAGCGCGACATCCCGGTGAAGCTGTGGATGGCGCCGCCCACCAAGATGGACGCCAAGCAGTTGACCGAAGAGGGCCACTACGGCGTGCTGGGCACGGCAGGTGCGCGCATGGAAATGCCGGGCTGCAGCCTGTGCATGGGCAACCAGGCGCAGGTGAAGGAGGGCGCCACGGTGTTCTCCACCTCCACCCGCAACTTCCCCAACCGCCTGGGCAAAAACTCCAATGTGTACCTGGGCTCGGCCGAGCTGGCCGCCATCTGCTCCAAGCTGGGCCGCATCCCGACCAAGGAAGAGTACATGGCCGACATGGGTGTGCTGACCGCCTCCAGCGGCAAGATCTACCAGTACCTGAACTTCGACAAGGTGAAGGACTACACCGACATGGCCGACACCGTGAAGGATGGCGTCGTCGCCTGAAGGAACCCGTGAGCATGAAACCCGGCAAGCACTACCGATTGGAAACCCTGGCGGTGCATGCCGGGCATGGCGTGGACCCGGCCACCGGCGCGGTGACCGAGCCTATCCACCTGTCCACCACGTTCGAGCGCGATGCCGACGGTGGCTACCCGCGCGGCTACCTGTATTCGCGCAACCACAACCCCAACCGCAATGGCCTGGAAGCCGCTTTGGCGGCGCTGGAAGGTGGCGCCGGGGCGGCGGCCTTTGCGTCGGGCCTGGCGGCGGTGACAGCCATCTTTCAGGGCCTGTCGCCGGGTGACCATGTGGTGGCCCCGGCCGACATCTACCATGGCACCGCCAACGTGCTGAAGCACCTGTTTGCCAAGTGGGGTGTCACGGTGTCGTTCGTGGACATGACCCGGCTGGACGTGGTGCGCGATGCACTGACGCCGCAGACCAAGATCGTCTGGATAGAGACCCCCTCCAACCCGCTGCTGCAGTGTGTGGACATTGCCGCGCTGGTGGCCATGGCCCATCAAGCCGGCGCCCGCGCCATTGTCGACAACACCTTCGCCAGCCCCGTGCTGCAGCAGCCGCTGGCGCTGGGCTGCGACATGGTGATGCACGCCACCACCAAGTACCTGGGTGGGCGCAGTGATGTGCTGGGCGGCGTGGTGATTGCCAAGGCCAATGACGAGCACTTCGCCAATGTGCGCACCGCGCAACTGTTTGGCGGCGGCGTGGCGGCACCGTTTGACAGCTGGCTGGTGATGCGCAGCCTGCCCACGCTGCCGATACGCATGAAGACGCACTGTGCCAATGCTCA
The DNA here is from genome assembly GCF_056404875.1 of Hylemonella sp. P2_B10. Taxonomy (NCBI): domain Bacteria; kingdom Pseudomonadati; phylum Pseudomonadota; class Betaproteobacteria; order Burkholderiales; family Comamonadaceae; genus Hylemonella; species Hylemonella sp. P2_B10. Next base: position 361,934 of record NZ_JBFUDE010000002.1, on the reverse strand, counting down.
GCAGGTGGCCGAGTTTCTGCACGCCCACCCCAAGGTCAGCGCGGTGCACTACCCTGGCCTGGAGGGCAACGCCTTCCACGCGGTGGCGAAGAAGCAGATGTCGGGCTTCGGCGGCATGCTGTCCTTCGAGGTGCAGGGCGGCAAGGACGCCGCCATGGCGGTGGCCGCCAAGGTGGAGATCTTCACCCGCGCCACCAGCCTGGGCGGCGTGGAAAGCCTGATCGAGCACCGGGCCTCAATCGAAGGCCCGGCGAGCAAGACCCCCCAAGGCCTGTTGCGCGTGTCGGTGGGGCTGGAGCACCCGGACGACCTGGTGGACGACCTGAAACAGGCGCTGGCCTGAGTTTCAGGCTGCAGGCGCGGGTAGGAAATAATCCTGCCCATGAACTTCCTGTCCTCCATTCCGTTTTCGGTGCAGGCCGTGATCCTGCTGGCCCTGTCCAACGTGTTCATGACCTTTGCCTGGTATGGCCACCTGAAGAACCTGGCCACCGCGCCCTGGTACGTGGCGGCGCTGGTCAGCTGGGGCATTGCACTGTTTGAATACCTGCTGCAGGTGCCGGCCAACCGCATCGGCTTCCAGCAGGCTGGTTTTTCAGTCGGGCAGTTGAAGATCATCCAGGAGGTGGTCACCCTGGGCGTGTTTGTGCCATTTGCAGTGTTCTTCATGCACGAGCCGCTGAAACTCGACTATTTGTGGGCTGGTCTGTGTCTAGTGGGGGCTGTCTACTTCATCTTTCGCAGCGCCTGACCCCGCGTTAACCCGGGCCAGCAGGCTGGGCCAGCGGGTACACTCTCGCCTGTCACAAATCCGTCATTTTTGGCGGATTTCCTATTTTTTCTGGAGCGTTTCATGCTGTTTGGCAAATTGATGCCGCGTGAAGGCAATTTCTTCGAGATGTTCAACCAGCATGCCGACCGCATCGTGGAGGCCGCGCGCGCCTTCTCGCAACTGGTGGCCAACTACAACGACCCGCACCTGCGCGAGCAGTACAACCGCGACGTCGACAACGCTGAGCGTGCCGCCGACCGCGTGACGCACGACGTCAACAAGCTGCTGCACAAGACCTTCATCACGCCCATTGACCGTGAACAGATCCATTCGCTGATCAACACCATGGACGACGTGGCCGACCTGATACAGGACTCGGCCGAGACCATGGCGCTGTACGACGTGCGCGTGATGACGGAAGAGATCACCCGCCTGACCAGCCTCAGCGTCAAATGCTGCGAGCGCCTGAAGGAAGCGGTCTACATGCTGGAGAAGATCAACGACCCCAAGACCGCCGAAGCGGCGCTGAAAACCTGCGAAGAAATCGACAAGCTCGAATCCGACGCCGACCGCGTGATGCGCTCGGCCATGAGCAAGCTGTTCCGCGAGGAGCCGGACGTGCGCGAGGTGATCAAGCTCAAGGCCATCTATGAGCTGCTGGAAACCATCACCGACAAGTGCGAGGACGTGGCCAACCTGATCGAGGGCGTGGTCCTCGAGAACTCCTGATCACGCTCTCCTTAGTTTACGCAGGTTAAGCAGGTTATGCAGACTGTACAAGTTGCCCTGTGGGTGGTGCTGCTGCTGGTGGCGCTGGCGTTGGCGTTCGACTTCATGAACGGCTTCCATGATGCCGCCAACTCGATCGCCACGGTGGTGTCCACCGGTGTGCTCAAGCCGGGGCAGGCGGTGTTGTTTGCCGCCTTCTTCAACGTGGTTGCCATCCTGATCTTCCACCTGAGCGTGGCCGCCACGGTGGGCAAGGGCATTGTCCAGCCCGGCGTGGTGGACGTGCATGTGGTGTTCGGCGCGCTGGTGGGCGCCATCACCTGGAACTTCATCACCTGGTACTACGGCATTCCCAGCAGTTCCTCGCACGCGCTGATCGGCGGCATCGTCGGCGCCGTGATTGCCAAGGCCGGCGCCGGCTCCCTGATTGCCGGCGGCATTGGCAAGACTGTGGCCTTCATCTTCATTTCACCGCTGCTGGGCTTTCTGCTGGGCTCGTTGATGATGCTGTTGGTGGCCTGGGTGTTTCGTCGCACCACGCCGTTGAAGGTGGACCGCTGGTTTCGCCGCCTGCAACTGGTCTCGGCCGGCGCCTACAGCCTGGGCCATGGTGGCAACGACGCGCAAAAGACCATAGGCATCATCTGGATGATGCTGATCGCCACCGGCCATGTGGCCGCTACAGAGTCGTCGCCGCCGAGCTGGGTCATCGTCAGCTGCTACCTGGCCATCGGCGCGGGCACCATGTTCGGTGGCTGGCGCATCGTCAAGACCATGGGACAGAAAATCACCAAGCTCAAGCCCGTAGGCGGTTTCTGTGCCGAAACCGGCGGCGCGATGACGCTGTTCCTGGCCACCGCGCTGGGCATCCCGGTGTCCACCACCCACACCATCACCGGCGCCATTGTCGGCGTTGGCGCCGCCAAGCGTGCCAGCGCCGTGCGCTGGGGTGTGGCCGGCAACATCGTCTGGGCCTGGATCTTCACCATCCCCGCCAGCGCCTTTGTGGCGGCGGTGGCTTATTGGGCCAGCTTGCAGATTTTTTGACGCCGAGCCTGCGCCGGGCTGGCAGCAGGCCTCAGCGTCCCCCTGCGCACCCCGGCCCCTGGCAACTCAGGGTGTTGTAGTCCAGCACCATCGAATGCCCCGGGTTGCCGCTGGGGCGGGGCACTCCCCGGGGGATGATGAAGGTTGCCAGGTTGCCTCCCCACAGGCCGGCCGGGTAGGTGTAGGCCTGCTGCACCACGTAGGCCCGGATCAGCATCAAGGAAGACACACTGCGTTCGGCGCGCACCTGGCCGGCCACAGGGGGCAGGTTGTTGCGCGCGTTGGCTTGCGCTTGAGCGGCACTGGCCCAGGCATCCAGGTCCGCTTGGGTGGCGTTGCGCAGCAGGCCTTTGCGCACGCCATCGTCCAGCCCAGCCATGCCCGCCAGCGGCGCATTGCGGTCCCGGAAGGACTCGGGGGTGACGGCATTGGAGCGCACCAGGTTGACAGGGGTGAAGCCGGCGTCGCTGACGGTCACGCTGCCGTTCTGCGCCGGGTAGACCATGTCGACGTTGCGCTGGAACAGGCGCTGCGACAGGGGGTTGATCGACCTCAGGTTGTCGGTGTTGACATAGAAATAGCCACAGGCGCTCTTGTTGTCGTAGGTGGCCTCCAGCACCGGTACGCTGGGCTCCAGGCCGGCGACTGCCTGGCGGTGGTAGCCGCTGGCCAGCACACCGGCAATCCGCGTGTTGGGTGTGCGGGCGATGTTCCAGATGGTGGGCTCATAGGCACCCAGCATCAGCACCACCGGCTTGTCGGTGCGGTGCACGATGACGTCGATCTGCGTCGCGGCATGGCCGCTTTGGTCGATCTGCATGTCGGTGCGCCGGCCGCTGTAAGCGCCGGCCGCCAGTACGGCGAAATCGCCCGACAGGTTCACACCGGGGAAAGCGCACGCGGGTGCCACCGGTGGCAGTGGTGGTGCGGCCAGCTGCGCCGCGGCTGTGGCCGCTTGCGACAGCGTGGCGGTGCTTTCGGTCAAGCGGGGGCGTACGTGTGTGATGGCCGGGTGCAGTGGTTCGGCCGCCACTTGGGGTGCGGCCTGCGGCGCGGGAGCCACCACCACCGATGGCGCCGCCGGTTTGCGATGGCGCAGCGCGTGGTTGGCATAGATGGCGAACAGAAGCAGGCCCAGCAGCAGCCACATCCAGCGGTTGCCGCCGGAGGCCGCTGCCGTTTCACGCTGCCGTTGCAACCTGGCGCGTACGCGCTCCAGGGATTCCGTGCTGGCTGCCGTGCCTTGGGCAGGCGTGACGCCTGCGACGGCGGGGGCTGAGGCGTGGGCGGCCATGGCAGCTGCCGGCATCGGCTCGAGCACGGAGGGCTGCGTGTCCTGGAAGTCCGCCTGCAAGTCGGCCGCCGCCTGCGGCTCATGTGGTCCCGATGCGGTGCCAGCAGCCTCTTCGGCCGGCGTTTCGGCCGCCCTGGGCGGTATAGGCACCAGCCAGGCCACCAGCAGGAAGATGGCACCGGCGCCCATCATGGCCAGGATGTTGCCCAATTGGCCCAGTGAGCCAAAGTCCAGCAGCACCAGCTTGAGCGCAGCGCAGGCCAGCACCGCTGTGCCGATGGCCCACATGCGGCGCGATTGGTAGCCCGCCGACAGCCAGGCGAGCAGGGCGCCGGCGCCGGCCAGCAGCAGGGAGACGACGGCCGGCAGCAGCAGCCGGTTGAAGTCCAGGATGTTCAGTACCCCGGCGGGACCGAAGCCGCGCAGGATGTTCGCCAGCACCACGCTGAGTGCGGCGAACAGACCCACGGCTTTGAACACCTGGATGTCGCGGCCGCTGAGCCCCTGCACGGCGCGCAGCGACTGCCACAGGTACAACAAGGCCAGCAGTTCGTAAGCCACAGCCCAGGGGCTGCGCTCAATGTGGATCAAGGTCTGGAACAGCAGGTAGGCGGTCGCCAGCACCAAGCCCAGCGGCGACAGCGGATTGGGCCACGCCGGGGCGTGCCGGCCGGACAACTGCCCTTGCAGTGATGCCGACAGCGCGCTGCAGACCAGCAACACCATCATCGCCGCGAACTGCCCTTGGCCCTGGTTTTGGCTGTAGGCGATGGCCCAGGGCAGCAGCAGCAACGGCAAGGCGCTGCGCGCCTCGCCGGCAACCGCAGCGCCGCCTTCGGCATGCCGTTCGGCCAGCCAGGCCGTCAGGGAGAAAACAGCATGGCCAGCCAGCATCAGCGGCAGCAGTGCCCAGGCCGGGAAGCCATTGACGCTGAGGAAGCCGCCAAAGAAATGGGCCGCCACCAGCAGGCGCAAAGCCGTTGCACCAGGCTGGCGCCAGACCAGCGATACCGCATAGGCCAATGTGGCGGCCAGCAGCGCCAGGTAGGCGATCTGTGGAAAGTGCTGCAGATTCAGCCGCGCCACCTCGCGCGCGGTGCAGACGAAGAACCAAGTGGACGCGATGGTGATGAACACCACCGCCAGCCGCGAGCCTTGCTGCCGCAACCGTATGCCGGCCAAAGTCAGCGCCGCCGCCAGCACAATGTTGCGCAGCCAGCCCGGGTTGAGCAGCGGCTGGCCCGCCACCGGCTGGCTCAGCGCATCCAGCAGGTAGCCAGCCGCGCAAGCCAGCCCGGCGGCAGACAGCACGCCTTCCAGCTCTTCGGGCACACCGCCACGGGGCCCCGCGGCCAGCAACGCACAAGCCACCACCGCGCCGATCAGGAAATAGGGCAGGTTGTCCAGCCACAGCAAGGCCGCCAGGCACAGGAACAGCGAGGCCACCGCCAGGAAACGCTTCGTGCCGGCGCGAAAGCGCCATTGCTGCACGCCTGCGGCCACCAGCCACATCAGCCCCAGCTCGGCCAAGCCAATGGCGCTTTGCGGGCGCACCTGCGCCGCACCCGCCAGTGTCAGCGCCAGCGCGGCCAGCGGCAGCAGCAGGAAGTAGCCCATGTCGAAACGATGCAGCCAGCGGTTGTGCAAGGGCTGCCGCGCCGTGTCCGCCGGCTCGGCGAATGGCATCGCGAGGTGCAGCGCGATGCTCAGCAGCAGCAGCGGGTGCGCCTGGTCATACGATATTTGTACGTACAGTCCTTGCATCCAGCCGAAGAAAGCGCCGCCAGCCAGCGTGAACAGAAAGCTCAGGTGAATCAATGGACGCCAGCCGCGCCGCCAGACCATGAACAGCACCAGGCAGCTGGCCAGCAGGTAGTACTGCAGCAGTGCCGCCGGTTCGGGCTGGGTCAGCGCAAACGCCGGGGCGATGAAGGCCCCGACCATGGCGAGGGCGGCGATGGAGACGGCGCGGCTGGCCACCGCGAACAGCGTGCCCGCGCTGGCCACGATGAACAGGCCGCCCAGTGCCTCGGCCTCGCCCACTAGGCGGAATACGCCATAGGCGCTGTAGGCCGTCAGGTAGGCCACACCCAGGCTGGCCCCGGCCAGTGCCAGGTGAACGGCCCGCAGGCGCGGAGAGGCGCGCAAGGCGCCGCTGCCCAAGCCGAGTGCCGCCGACATGGCCACGCCCGACAGCAGTTTCACGCTGGGAGGCCACTCGATGTTGATCATCAGGTAGCGCAACAGCGCGCCGGTGCTGATGATCAGCAGACCCGCACCGACCTTGGCGGGCCAGTTGCCGCTGACCAACCAGGTCAGCAGCCCTGCCGGCCGCAAGGCGAGCGGCTGGCCCTGCGCCTGGTTTTCAAACGCCAACAGTGCGCCGAACAGCAGCACAATGCCCGAGACGAAAGCCAATCCCATGGTGGTACCTCCCTGACCGGCCTTTGTGAAGAGGGCCGGCTAGATCTCTGCTTGCTTTTTTCTACGCAGATTTATACCTAGTATCCGCTATTTTTTGCCCGTCTCTTCGTGCACAGGGGCAGGACCCGAGGCGCTCACTGGCTGATCTTGCGCGCCTCTTCCACCTGGTACTCAAAGTAGCGCTGAAAGCTGAAGGCGATGCTGGACATCAGCACCGTGGCGCCCAGCAGCAGCGACAGCACCACCGCACCTATGGTCAGCCAGTTGGTGGTGCCAGCCGGGGCATCCTGAGGGATGGTCGGGTTGTGGCGCGCGTTCCACTTCTCTGGTGTCATCAGGCCATAGATGATGGCCATCAGCATGCAGCCGGCAATGGTGAAGCCGAGCAGCGGGATTAGCAGCCAGCTCCAGGTGTCGTCAACGCCGAATTGCTTGACCCGGTTGATGCCGTACAGGCCCAACGCGGTGGGGATGGGCAGCAGCCAACCCACCATGTCGCCCAGGCCGTGCAGGTAGAAGCGGTGCAGGCCCAGCGGGCCGCCCAGGAAGGCCAGCCAGGCGGCCAGGGTTTTGTTTTTCATTGTTGTCGCGGTTCAATCAGGTGCCGTAGTGTCGCCCAAGCCCAGCGGCTTCTCCATCATCACCACGTCCAGCCAGCGATCGAATTTTCGCCCAACCGATTTCAGCACGCCCACGGTGGTGAAGCCCACCGCCCGGTGCACGCCTATGGAGCCGACATTGGCCGAGTCGCCTATCACCGCCACCAGCTTGCGGATGCCGGCTTGCTGGGCGCGCGCCGCCAGTTCGGCCAGCAAGGCCTTGCCCAGGCCACGGCCGGCCGCCTCGGGGGCCAGATAAATCGAGTCTTCGGCCGCGAAACGGTAGGCAGGGCGCGGCCGGAACGGACCGCAGTAGGCATAGCCCAGCACCTGCCCATCTTGCTCGGCCACCAGGTAGGGCAGGCCCTTGGCCAGCACGTCGGCACGGCGCTGCAGCATGTCGGCCACGCTGGGCGGTGTCAACTCAAACGAGGCGGTGCCGGTCAGCACGTGGTGGGCATAAATGGCGGCGATCGCAGGCACGTCGGCGTCCGTGCTGGGGCGTAGGGTAGGCATGTGGCGGGAAAAAGACTATAATAGCGGGCTATCCAGTGTGTCGCTGGCCGGGTGGCCATGTCGCGTGTCTCAAACACCGGATCAGAGCTGCTTCTTTAAAAGCTTTTTGGCGGAAATCAAATGTCCGCCACCCAAAGGATAAATCATGGTCGTCATTCGACTCGCCCGTGGCGGTGCCAAGGCTCGCCCGTTCTTCAACATTGTCGTCGCCGACAAGCGCAACCGTCGTGACGGCCGCTTCATCGAGCGCATCGGCTTTTACAACCCCATCGCTACCGCCAGCGAGGAAAGCATCCGCATCGCGCAGGATCGCCTGACCTACTGGAAGGGCGTTGGCGCCCAGGCTTCCCCCACGGTGGAACGCCTGATCGACCAGCACGCCAAGAAGGCTGCTTAATTCCCGTTCGCCCTGAGCTTGTCGAAGGGCCTGAACCAGGCTATTTGCAAGCTCAGCCCGAACGGTCTCCACGCATGATGCCGCCGCTTGAAACCGCCGAACTGCCGGCGGACGCCATCGAGGTCGGCCGCATCCTGGATGCCTGGGGTATCAAAGGCTGGTTCAAGATACAGCCCTACAGCGCCGATCCCGAGGCGCTTTTTTCTTCCAAGCGCTGGTATTTGCAGCCTGCCACGCAGGGCACCAAGACCTTCACCGGCACGCTCAAGCTCGCCATCAAGGAAGCCAAGGAGCATTCCGACATGGTGGTGGCCACCGCGCATGACGTGGACGACCGCACCGGCGCCGAGGCACTGCGCGGCGCCCGCATCTTTGTCGGCCGCTCCAGCTTCCCCACCGCCGGCAAGGACGAGTACTACTGGGTCGACCTGATGGGCCTGGCCGTGGTCAACCGCGAAGGCGTGGCCCTGGGCGAGGTCAAGGAACTGCTGTCCACCGGCCCGCAGACCGTGCTGGTGCTGCATTTTGAGCAGGACGGCAAGGCGCAGGAGCGCATGATCCCCTTCGTCAGCGCCTTTGTGGATGACGTGGACCTGGCCGCCAAGCAGATCCGTGTCGACTGGCAGCCCGACTATTGAACGACGCGTTGCTGCCATGCGCTTCGACGTCGTTACCCTGTTCCCCGAGTTGTTTGCACCGCTGCTGACCAGCGGCATCACCCGCCGTGCCTTCGAGTCCGGCCAGGTGGAGGTGCGCCTGAACAACCCGCGGGACCATGCCGACGGCAATTACCGCCGCGTGGACGACCGGCCTTTTGGCGGTGGCCCCGGCATGGTGATGATGGCCGAGCCGCTGGCGCGCTGCCTGGCGCAGGTGCGCGGCCAGCGCGCTGACAAGCCACCGGTGGTGCTGTTCTCACCCATTGGCAAACCGCTGGACCATGCCGCCGTGCAGCGCTGGGCCAGCAGCGAGGGTGCCATTCTGCTGTGCGGGCGCTACGAGGGCATGGATCAGCGTTTCATCGATGCCGAGGTGGACGAACAAGTCAGCCTGGGCGATTTCGTGCTGTCCGGGGGTGAAATCGCCGCCATGGCCTTGCTGGACGCAGTGGCGCGGCTGCAGCCCGGGGTGTTGAATGACGCCGGCAGCCACCAGCAGGACAGCTTCAACCCCGAACTGGACGGCCTGCTGGACTGCCCGCACTACACCCGGCCCGAGGTCTGGCAAGGGCAGGGGGTGCCTGAGGTGCTGCTGTCCGGCCACCACCACAAGATTGACCGCTGGCGGCGCGAGCAGCGCCTGGCCGTCACCGCCCGCCACCGGCCGGACCTGATAGAGCAGGCGCGGCAAGCCGGCGCCTTGAGCCCCGAGGATGAGCGCTTCCTGGCCACTTTGAATTCGCCCCCACGGTCACTCACTTCGTGAAGCTCCCTGCCCCCTAGGGGGCCGCAGTCCCCTTGGGGCGGCCCAGTGGGGACTGGCGCTGCCCGGGCTTGGCCAATGGCAAAAAACTGGTTATAATCAAAGGCTTTTCGATCCTCTGCGCGGCCGCCGGGCCTGTTTTTAGGCTTCCGGCACCCAAGCACCCATTTCGGGTGCACAACCAATTCAGGTGCGTGCAAGATCAATGAGGAAACCATGAACCTGATCCAGACCCTTGAGCAAGAAGAAATTGCTCGCCTCGGCAAGAAGATTCCCGCGTTCGCCCCTGGCGACACCGTCATTGTCAACGTCAATGTGGTTGAAGGCAGCCGCAAGCGCGTGCAGGCCTACGAAGGCGTGGTCATCGCCAAGCGCAACCGCGGCCTGAACAGCGGCTTCATCGTGCGCAAGATCTCCAGCGGCGAAGGCGTGGAGCGTACGTTCCAGCTGTACAGCCCGCTGATCGCCAGCATCGAAGTCAAGCGCCGTGGTGACGTGCGCCGCGCCAAGCTGTACTACCTGCGTGACCGCAGCGGCAAGTCGGCCCGCATCAAGGAAAAGCTGCCGGCCAAGGCCACCGCTACCGCCGCTTAAAGCAGCGATAGGCAGCAGCCTGCCAAAAGCCGCCCCAGGCAACTGCTTGTGGCGGCTTTGTCGTTTCTGGCTTTGCCATGCTTGCTGATTGTCACGTAAACGCCCGCCGCACATTCACCGTTACACCGTCATGAGCCAGCCGCCCCCTGTGCCGCCCTTGGTGCCGCCCGCCGCCAGCACCACACCGCTGTCCAAGCTGCCGTTTTTTGACGCGCGCCGGGTGCCGGTGCTGGGGGTGGATGCGCATCTGCCGGCCGTGCCGCCTGACAACCTGACGCCGCAGGCCCTGCGCCAGCGCTTTGCCGCGCCGCCGCCCGGGTGGCAGCCCGAGGTGTCGGCCGAGCGGCGTTTTGCCGAGCGTCAGCCGGCACGCGCCGCCGTGCTGCTGGGCATCGTCACGCGGGAAGAGGGCGCCACCTTGCTGTTGACCCAGCGCACCGAGCACCTGTCCACCCATTCGGGCCAGATCGCCTTTCCTGGCGGCAAGACCGACGACACCGACCCCACCCCCGCCGCCACCGCCTTGCGCGAAGCGCAGGAAGAGGTGGGGTTGGAGCCCGCCTATGCCGAAGTGCTGGGCAGCCTGCCGGTGTACGTCACTGGCACCAATTTCATCATCACGCCGGTGGTGGCGTTGGTGCGCCCCGGCTTCACGCTGACGCTGAGCGCCGACGAAGTGGCCGCCGCATTTGAGGTGCCGCTGGCTTTCCTGATGGACCCGGCCAACCACCAGCGCCATGCCTTCGATTGGGAAGGCGTGCGCCGCGAGTGGTTCTCCATGCCCTACCAGGATGGCGATGACGAGCGCTTCATCTGGGGTGCCACCGCCGGCATGCTGCGCAACTTCTACAGATTTTTAGTGGCCTAGCTCAGCCGGCTATGATTGCCGCATGAGCTTCATTGCTATTCTTTTTGCACTGTTGATCGAGCAGGCCAAGCCCCTGGCGCGCGGCAACTTTGTGCATGGGATGATGCGGCGCTGGGTGCGGTGGTCGTCGCGCAACTTCGACGCCGGCCAGTCCCACCACGCCAGCCTGGCCTGGTGCTGCGCGGTGGCCTTTCCCTCGCTGGTGGTGCTGGCGGTGCATTGGGCGCTGCTGCTGGCCATCGGCTGGCCCGCCGCCGTGGTGTGGAGCATGCTGGTGCTGTATGCCTCGCTGGGGTTTCGTCAGTTCAGCCACCATTTCACCGACATACGCGACGCGCTGGAAGCCGGCGACGAGGACCAGGCCCGCGAGCTGCTGGCGCAATGGCAGCAGCTGGAGGCCAAAGACCTGCCGCGCAGCGAGATCGTGCGCCATGTGATCGAGTACTCGGTGCTGGCCGCGCACCGCCATGTGTTCGGCGTCTTCACCTGGTTTTCGGTGCTGGCCGCGCTGGGCCTGGGGCCGGCCGGTGCGGTGCTGTACCGCATGAGCGAGTTCGTGGCCCGCTACTGGCGCCATAACGGGCGGCGTGGCAACCAGCCGGTCAGCGATGCACTGCAGACCACCGCGGAAAAAACCTGGCAGCTGATCGACTGGCTGCCCGCGCGCGTCACTGCACTGGGTTTTGCCGTCGTCGGCAGCTTCGAGGAGGCCATAGACAGCTGGCGCAACCACGCGCAGCGCTTTGGCAACGACAACGACGGCATCATCCTGGCCGCCACCGCCGGCGCGCTGAACGTGGCGCTGGGCACCGACACCGTGGACGAAGATGTGTCCACCCGCCCCGCGCCGGAGCAGGCGCACCTGCGCTCGGTGGTCGGCCTGGTGTGGCGCTCGGTGGTGCTGTGGATGGTGCTGTTGGCGCTGTTGACGCTGGCACGCTTGCTGGGTTAGCCTCCCGCGCGTAAAGTACCGGTCATGGCGATACAGCTGGACCACACCATCGTTCCTTCGCACAGCCGGGATGCATCCGCCAAACGCCTGGCCGAGTTGCTGGGCGTGCCTTGCGGTCCGGCGCCGCTGGGGCCGTTCTATGCGGTGTACGTCAATGACGGACTGACGCTGGACTTCATCCAAACCGATGAGCCGTTTCCGATCTACCACTTCGCTTTTCGCGTTAGCGAGGCCGAGTTCGACGCCATCCTTGCCCGCATCCAGGCCGCCGGCATCCCTTACCGCGCCGATGTGCGCGGCCCCATGGACAAGCAGGTCAACACCACCTATGGCGGGCGCATGGTGTACTGGAATGAGCCTGACGGGCACCAGTGGGAAATGCTGACCGTCAGCTATGCGCGCCAGCCAGCGTGACATCTGGAGCCTCCGGTAAGCATATGAAACCCATGCAGATCATTTTGCCGGCCCTGGTGCTTGGCGGCGCTTGCGGCGCCGGCGTGGGCATGGGCCTGTACCCGTCGTGGGTGGGCGTGCTGGGCGCGGTCATCGTGGCCGTGGGCATGGGTGTGTTGGTCCGACGGGCGAAGCAGGACAAAGGCCGGGCCGAAGGTCAGCAGCACCGGGATTCGGGGTGACCCTGCCCGCTGCCAAACGTCAGGCTGCTGTGCACAGTTCGCGCGCCGACACCCGTCAAGCCGTGGACGATTTCATGGCCACACTCGAACATCCCTTCAAGCCCCAGATCCAGGCCTTGAGGCTGTTGATGACCCAGGCGCACCCAGGCATTGCCGAGGGCATCAAGTGGAATGCCCCCAGCTTTCGCATGGCCGAGTATTTCGCCACCACCCACTTGCGCGCCAAGCCGGGCCTGGGCCTGGTGTTGCACCTGGGGGCGAAGGTGCGGGAGTTGCCAGCGGGCGGCGTGGTGATGGACGATCCGGACAAGCTGCTGAAATGGTTGGCCAGGGACCGCGCCATGGTGGAATTCAGCAGTGCGCATGATTTTGAGAAAAAGCGCGATGCATTGCTGGACCTGGTGCGCCAGTGGGTGCGCCATGTCTGAGCTGGCGGCTCAGTACCTTGGCCCCTGCGACAGTTCCTCAAACAGGTCTTGGTAAATCTTGTAGCGTTCCGGCGTGATGGGGTGCTCGGTGGCCGTGGCGTTCAGCGCCGCAATCACGCCGCAGCCCGGTTCATGCAGATGCGTGCAGTTGTAGAACTTGCAGTCCTGCCCATGGCGTTTCAGGTCGGGCATGTAGCTGGCCAGGCGCATGGGGTCGATGTGGTTCAACCCGAACTGCTGGAAGCCGGGTGAGTCGATCAGCGCGGTGCGCTGGCGCGCGTCGGGGGCGGGGTCCGGCGTGTCCACCCAGTACCAGGTGGTGCTGGTGGTGGTGTGCTTGCCGGAGTTCAGCGCCTGCGAGATCTCATTGGTCAGCGCCAACGCGCCAGGCACCAGCAGGTTGATCATCGTGCTCTTGCCCGAGCCTGAAGGGCCCAGCACCAGCGTGGTGTGGCCTGCCAGCTGCGCCATCAGCTCGGCCTTGTCCTGCGCGTTGCCGGTTTTCAGCGACAGGCGCAGCACCTGGTAGCCCATGTCGCGGTAGTTGGTCAACCGCGCCCAGGCGCGCTCGAAGGGTTCGCCCAGGTCGCTCTTGTTCAGCGCGATGATGGGCGCGATGCCTTCGGCCTCAGCGGCAATCAGCGCGCGCGACAGCTGGCTTTCGGAAAACTCCGGCTCGGCGGCAATCAGCATCAGCACCTGGTCCAGGTTGGCCGCAAACGACTTGGTGCGGATTTCGTCCTGGCGGTAGAACAGGTTGCGCCGGGGTTCGATCTTTTCGATCGTGCCCTCGTCCTGGCTGGCCTGCCACAGCACCTGGTCGCCCACCACGGCCTGGCTTTTCTTGCCGCGCGGGTGGCAGATCAGCCGCCGGCCCTCCGGCGTTTCCACCAGGAAATGGCGGCCGAAGCCGCCCACCACCAGGCCTTGTTCCAGCTCGATGCGTGCGCTCAAGACGACAGCGCCAGCGGGCTGCGGGGCAGGGCGGCGGCCATCATTCCGCCACCAGTGCGTCGATGCGGGCCGCGCAGTCGAAGTCGGTCGCGCTCAGGCCGCCCACATCGTGCGTGTTGTAACGCACCACGCAGCGGTTGTAATGCACCGACAGGTCGGGGTGGTGGTCCTGTGCGTTGGCGATGAAGGCCACCGCGTTGACGAAGGAGATGGTCTCGTAGTAGTTGGCGAACCGGAAGGTCTTGGTGATGGCCACGTCGGGGCCATCGCCGTCCAGCGTCCAGCCGCTCAGCCGGGCCAACTGGGTCACCACCTCGGCAGGGGTGAGCGCGCGGCGCGTCAGCGCCGACCAGTCCTTTTTCTTCAGCATCGAGTCCATGGCAATGATCTCCGTGGGGGTCAGCTGGCCATGCGGGCCAGGCGCTCGGAAGCCGGCGGGTGGGAGTAGTAAAACTTGACGAAAACCGGGTCGGGCGTCAGCGTGGAGGCGTTGTCCTCGTACAGCTTCAGCAGCGCCGTGGCCAGGTCCTGCCCGCTGGTCTGGCGCACCGCGTAGGCGTCGGCCTCGAACTCGTGCTTGCGCGACAGCTGGGCGAACAATGGCGAGATGAAGAAGCCAAAGGGCGGCACGGCCAGCATGAACAGCAGCAGCGCTAGCGCGTCGTTGGGCGCGGTGATGGCGGCGCCGGTCAAGCCGGCGGCGATGTTGGGCTGCACGCCCAAGCCGGTGTAGAACCAGATCTGCTGCGCCAGCCAGCCCAGCAGGGCGAAGCCCGCCAAGCTCATCGCAAACAGGCTGACGATGCGCTTGATGATGTGCTTGTGCTTGAAATGCCCCAGCTCGTGGGCCAGCACCGCATCCACCTCGCCGGGGGTCAGCTTGGCCAGCAGCGTGTCGTAGAACACCACGCGCTTGGCGGCGCCAAAGCCGGTGAAATAGGCATTGGCATGCGCGCTGCGCTTGCTGCCATCCATCACGAACAAGCCCTTGGCGGCAAAGCCGCAGCGCTGCATCAGCGCCGTCACCCGGGCCTTCAGCGACTCGTCGGTCAGCGGCACGAACTTGTTGAACAGCGGCGCGATGAAGGTCGGGTAGACCACCAGCAGCAGCAGGTTGAAGCCCATCCACGCGCACCAGGCATACAACCACCACCAGCGCCCGGTGGCGCCCATGAACCACAAAATCAGCGCCGCGATGGGCAGGCCGATGGCCGCGCCCAGCAGCGACGACTTCAGCAGGTCCACCAGCCACAGTTTGAAGGGGGTCTTGTTGAAGCCGAAGCGTTCTTCGATGACGAAGGTCTGGTACAGCGTGAACGGCAGGTCGATGGCACCGCCTATTAGGCTGAAGGCAGCCAGCAGCGCCAGTTGCTGCCACATGCCGCCTCCCATCCCGTGCAGCAGCCATTGGTTCAACGCGTCCAGCCCGCCCAGCAGCGTCCAACCCAGCAGCAGGGCGGCGCCGAAGGCCAGCTCCAGCAGGCCGAAGCGCGCCTTGGCGATGGTGTAGTCGGCGGCCTTTTGGTGCGCCGCCAGCGACACCTGGCTGGCAAAGGCCGGCGGCACGGCGTCGCGGTGGGTGGCCACGTGACGTATCTGGCGCGACGCCAGCCAGAATTTCAGCAGCAGGCCAGCCACCAGGGCGGCGCAAAATGCCAGCGTCAGCGCGGTGGACGGGGAAATGGGTTCACTCATTGCATCAAGTTTAGGGCATAGGCGACAATCTCAACATGGCAGAACAGAACCCCCTACTCCCAAAATCCAACAAAAACCTGGTCTGGCTGGACTGTGAAATGACCGGCCTGGAGCCCGACGTGGACCGCATCATCGAGATCGCCGTCATCGTCACCAACTCTGACCTGAGCATTCGGGTCGAAGGGCCGGTGTACGTCGTCCACCAGAGCGACGCCCAGCTGGACGCCATGGACGCCTGGAACAAGGGCACCCACGGCAAGAGCGGGCTGATTGACAAGGTCAAGGCCTCCACCATGACCGAAGCCGAGGCCGAGGCGCAATTGATCGCTTTTCTCAGCCAGTACGTGGGCAAGAATGAATCGCCGCTGTGTGGCAACACCATCAGCCAGGACCGGCGTTTTCTGGTCAAGTACATGCCCCAGCTGGACGCCTTCTTCCACTACCGCTGCCTGGACGTCACCACGCTGAAAGAGCTGGCCAAGCGCTGGCGGCCTGGCCTGCACGCGGCCTTCAAGAAGCAGCAGAGCCACACCGCGTTGGCCGATGTGCACGAGTCCATCGACGAATTGGTCTACTACCGGGACAATTTCCTGAAGCTTTCGTGAACAAATGCACGTGGGCCATGCCCAATCCTAGGTAAAAACCCGAATTCGTGTCATAATCCAAGGCTGCGCTGCAAACAGCAACGCATTTTGTGCATCTCCTTCATTCACGGGCCCGAATAAATGGGCCCCAAGCGCTGAAGTCAACTTCGCCGCCGGTTCCGTTTGATGGTTGATGTTGATTAACCATGAACGGAGCAGCCGCCCACTCGGTGGCGCTCGCGTGTGAGTACCTCATGACTGACGCTTTTGACGTGTCGGGCGAATTTTTGCCCGCTGATTCCTCTCTCAACGACAACACCCCCGCGCTGCAGGCCGAACAGGCCGTGGATGCTGTGGAACTGGCTCCCAACGCCTTCATCAAGCTGGGCCTGGCGCCCGAGCTGCTGCAAGCCGTGCAAGACATGGGCTTCACCCAGCCCACCGCGGTGCAAGACACCGTCATTCCGCTGGCCCTGCAAGGCCAGGACGATGCCGATGGCAGCGGCAAGGGCGTGATCGACCTGATGGTTTCCAGCCAGACCGGCAGCGGCAAGACCGCAGCCTTCTTGCTGCCGGTGCTGCACACGCTGATGGCCCAACAGGCCAAGGCCGCCGCCCAGGAGCGTGCCGAGTATGAGCGCGCCGCCGCTGAAGCCGCCGCCAAGGGCGAAGCTGCACCGAAGCGCCCCAAGCGCAAAGACCCCACCAGCCCGCGCAACTTCAAGGCCGCCACCCCCGGTGCGCTGATCCTGTGTCCCACGCGCGAACTGGCCCAGCAGGTGGCGCATGACGCCATCGACCTGGTGCGCCATTGCCGTGGCCTGCGCATCGCCAACGTGGTGGGCGGCATGCCTTACCAGATGCAGATCGCCAAGCTGCAAAACGCCGACCTGGTGGTGGCCACCCCCGGCCGCCTGCTGGACCTGCAACGCTCCATGCAGATCAAGCTGGACAAGGTGCAGTTTCTGGTGGTGGACGAAGCCGACCGCATGCTGGACCTGGGCTTCTCCGATGACCTGGCCGAAGTCAACCAGCTGACGATTGAGCGCAAGCAGACCATGATGTTCAGCGCCACCTTCGCGCCGCGCATCCAGCAACTGGCCATGCGCGTGATGCGCTCGCCGCAGAAGGTGCAGATCGACAACCCGCAGGAAAAACACGTCAACATCAAGCAGGTGCTGTTCTGGGCCGACAACGCCCAGCACAAGCGCAAGCTGCTGGACCACTGGCTGCGTGATGCGTCCATCAACCAGGCCATCGTGTTCGCCAGCACGCAGGTGGAGTGCGACGGCCTGGCCAACGACCTGCAGCAAGACGGCTTCTCTGCCGTGGCCCTGCACGGTGCCCTGAGCCAGGGCCTGCGCAACCGCCGCCTGATGGCCTTGCGCCAGGGCCAGGTGCAGATCCTGGTGGCCACCGACGTGGCCGCGCGCGGCATTGATGTGCCCACCATCAGCCACGTGTTCAACTTCGGCCTGCCCATGAAGGCTGAGGACTACACCCACCGCATCGGCCGTACTGGCCGTGCCGGCCGCGACGGCCTGGCCATCACGTTTGCCGAAATGCGCGACCGCCGCAAGATTTTCGACATCGAGGCCTACAGCCGCCAGCCCATCAAGGCGGAAGTGATTCCGGGCCTGGAGCCGCAACAGCGCATGCCCGACGCCCGCGCCGGTAGTTCCAATTTTGGCGGCCGCAACACCCGCGGCGGCAACGACGGCTTCTCGCGTGACCGCAAGTTCGGCGGCGCACCTGCCCGTGGCGGCTTTGCTGACCGCGCGGCCCCGCGCGGCCCGCGCGTGGGTGGCTTTGCTGGCGGCAATGGTGGTGGCAACGACGGTGGTTTCGGTGGCGGCTATGCCCCCCGCGACGACCGTGGCGGCCGCGGCAACGACGGCGGTTTCAGCTACGAGCGCAAGGGTGGTTTCAACGACCGCTTTGCCGGCTCTGGCCGCAGTGCTGACGCTGGTGCCCCGCGTGGTGGCGATTTCGCCGCACGCCGCCCGGCCACGGGCAAGCCCACGGGCTTTGCCAAGCCTGGCAATGGCGGCAAGGTGTTTGTGCCGCGCGACGCCAAGAAGCGCAACGTCCGCAGCGCGGACTAAGCTGCCGTAGTTGGAGAGGGCGGCCGCAAGGCCAGGGCGCCGGGCGCCGGGCGCCCACGCCCTCGCTCGCGATCTGCTCAGCCCTCCGGCTTTCTCTTGGTGTAGCTGTCCAGCATGGCCAGAGGCAGGGGCTGGGTGGTGTCGAAGTTGTCAGTTCCGGGCGGTGGCTTTTTGCTGCCTTCGGAAGCCAGTGTCTTTTGCCACAGGTCCCAGTTCGACTCCGGGTCACCGTCTATCACCTCGGGCAACGGAATCGGGTCGCTCTTCTCGTACAAGCCAGGCGCGGCCGTATTGGCCTCCTTGGGCGGTGCGGGCTCCTCAGGCGGTTTCTTGCTCATGGGTGCAGCCTCCTTGGCTTCAGCGGCCCATTTTGCCTGCGGCTGGCCGCTGTATCAAGTTTATTGACCAGGCCTGCCGCTGTAGGGCAAGGCCACGGGGTTAACATTGGGTTGCGGTTGCCGCGATGTGCCACCGCACAAACCCATGCGCAAGCTGTTCTCGATGCCTTCGGTGCAAATCGCCCTGTGTGTGGCGGGCATGGTGCTGTGTACCTACAAGTTCGGTGCGGTGGGCCTGCTGTGGGGCGCATTGATCGGCTTTGCGTTGCCCATTCCCATCATGAACCTGGTGGCCAACATCCGGCACAAGGCGCGTGAAAAGATGTGGCTGCCAGTGCACGGCAACTACTATGCTTACAAGGACATACGCGTCTATGTGGCGGAGGACGACGACCACTGCCGCTGGGTGCGCATGGCCGATGTGCGGCGCGTGGTCGGCGCCAGCGCCAAGGACAGCGCGATGGCGCAGGTCTACCCCAACGGCTGGCGCCTGACCGGCTCGCCGCCCGAACCCTACATCCGCGATGACGCACTGCACGCCTACCTGAGCAAGGAAAACCGGCCCGTCACCCTGCGCATGGCGGTCTGGGTGCAACGCAACCTGATGGTGCCCGGCGACAAGGTGCGCGCCAAATACGGCATACGGATGGAAAGCTATGCCGCCGAGCCCACGCCAGCGTTTGCACCCACGCAACCCAAGGCACTGAGCAGCAACTGAAGGACAGATGAGCATGTGGAGATGGACTGGTCGCGCGCTGTGGGGCGCGGCACTGGGTTTGTGGGGTTTGTGTGCGGGTGGCATGGCCCAGGCTGCGGGTGTGAAGTTCGAGGACAGCATGGCCCAGCGCACACTGGCCTGCGCCGCCTGCCACGGGCCCGAGGGGCGCGCCGGCACCGATGCCTATTACCCGCGCATCGCCGGCAAGCCAGCCGGCTACCTGTACAACCAGTTGCTCAATTTTCGGGATGGCCGGCGCCACTATGCGCTGATGGCCGGCATGGTGGACCCGCTGAGCGAGGCCTACCTGCTGGAGATCGCCCGCTATTTCTCTGCGCTGGAGCTGCCCTATGCGCCACCGCCGGCCACGCTGAAACCCCCGGCCGAGCAACTGCGCCGCGGCGAGGCGCTGGCACAGCAGGGGGACGCCGCGCGCAAGCTGCCCGCCTGCGTGCAATGCCACGGCCAGACGCTGACCGGCGTGGCGCCCAACATCCCCGGCCTGGTGGGCCTGCCGGTGGATTACCTGAATGCACAGCTGGGCGCCTGGCGCACCGGCCAGCGCCGCGCCCATGCACCCGACTGCATGGCGCAGATCGCCAAACTGTTGACGGCCGACGAGGTGGTGGCCGTCACCGCCTGGCTGGCCACGCGGCCCGTGCCGGCCGACACCCACCCCGCAACTGCCTTGCCGCCTGTCACACCCGCCACCATCGCCCTGACCTGCGGCAGCGCGCCGCAGCCGGCCGCCGGAGGTGCGCGATGAAGCGGCTGATACAAGTGTTGGCAGGTCTGGTGCTGCTGTTGGCCGTTGGCGCCGTCTGGGTGTGGTGGCATGGTGTGCGTGATGCGGCGGATGGCGCCACTGCAGTGACTGCCCCCGCATTGACGTCAACCGACACGGGCACCGCCGGCATGGACGCGGTGGCGCGCGGTGCCTACCTGGCGCGTGCGGGCAACTGCATGCTGTGCCACACCGTGCGCGGCGGCGCGCCGTACGCAGGCGGGCGTGGCATAGAAACCCCGTTTGGCACCGTCTATGCCAGCAACCTGACGCCCGACGCCACCACCGGCCTGGGCCAGTGGACGGCCGACGACTTCTGGCGCGCCTTGCACCATGGCCGTTCGCGCGACGGCCACTTGCTGTACCCGGCGTTCCCCTACACCAGCTACACCCAGGTCACCCGCGCCGACGCCGATGCGTTGTTCGCCTTCCTTCGCAGCCAGGTGCCGGTAGCCCAACCTAATGCCGCACACCGGTTGCGCTGGCCTTACAACAGCCAGGCGGCGCTGGCGGTGTGGCGCGCGCTGTACTTTCGTGCCGAGGGCTTTCAGGCTGAGACTGCCCGCGGTGCCGAATGGAACCGCGGCGCCTACCTGGTGCGCGGCCTGGGCCATTGCAACGCCTGCCATACCGCGCGCAATGTGCTGGGTGGTTTTGATGCCAAGGCCGACCTGGGCGGCGGCGCCATACCCATGCAGAACTGGTACGCGCCCTCATTGGCGTCGCCGTTGGAAGCCGGCGTGGCCGACTGGCAGCCGGCTGAGGTGGTGGGCCTGCTGAAGACTGGCATGTCGCGCCACGGTGCCGTTACCGGCCCCATGGCCGAGGTGGTGCAGCACAGCACCCAGTACCTGAGCGACGCGGACCTGGGCGGCATCGCCCGTTTCCTGAAGGAATTGCCGCAATCGCCCGTCGCCCCGGCGCCGGCCATGGCCGCAGCGCGCAATGCCGTGCTGGGTGCCAAGCTCTACGACAAGCACTGCGCCGCCTGCCATGGCGACCAGGGCGAGGGCGTGTCCGGCGCTTATCCGCGCCTGGCCGGCAACCGTGCGGTGACCATGGCCAACCCCACCAACCTGGTGCAGATCGTGCTGCGTGGCGGGTTCCCGCCGGCCACGCAGGGTAACCCGCGCCCTTACGGCATGCCACCTTTTGTGATGACGCTGAGCGAGGCCGATCTGGCCGCCGTGCTGACGCATGTGCGCGCCTCCTGGGGCAACCGCGCGCCCGAGGTGACGGAGCTGGACATCAGCCGCTACCGGGAAGAGATGGCGCGCTGAACCCGCGCCCGCCGGTTCAGCCAAGCCCGGTATATGATGGTTATACGATGGCGTGGCCGTCACGCTCCGGGGGAGACCACCCGCACCATGGGGAAGCATGGCTGACAGCAGAATCTGGGTGCCCGCCCTGGCCTTGGCGCTCGCCCTGACGCAGCCTGCCCATGCGGCGTCCGTTTGCCGCAAAGTGGTGATTTCCGGGCACCCCGACTACCCACCCACCACCTGGTATGACGGCACGCGCATGCGCGGCGGCTGGCACCTCATTGCCGCCCGGGTGTTCACCGATCTGGGGGTGCCCCACGAGATCAGTTACCAGGGGCCCTGGGCCCGGGTGTTGTCGGCCGCCAAAGGCGGCCAGATCGACATGGTGGCGACACTGAAAAGCAATGCCGAGCGGCAGCTCTACCTGTCGTTTTCCGCCGTGGCGGGCACCCCGGCGCCCATCACCGTGTTCGTGCGTCGCGACGCCGCCTGGGCCACGGCCTATGCCGGCAAGGAAGACCTGGTGGGCAAACTGGGTGGCCGCACGCGCGGCGAAGGCTATGGCGAGGAGGCGGACAACTTTGTCGCCCGCCAGTTGACCACCGAAGAGGTCAGCGGCTTCGACATCAACCTGAAGAAGCTGGAACTGGGGCGGCTGGCCTATGTGATCTCGGGCTACTACCCGGGCACCTCCAAGCTGGCGTTGTGGGGGGTGGAAGACAAGTTCATGCCGCTCAAGCCCAATCTGTCCGAGGACCTGAA
This sequence comes from Hylemonella sp. P2_B10, assembly GCF_056404875.1. NCBI lineage: Bacteria > Pseudomonadati > Pseudomonadota > Betaproteobacteria > Burkholderiales > Comamonadaceae > Hylemonella > Hylemonella sp. P2_B10. The sequence continues at coordinate 340,055 of NZ_JBFUDE010000002.1, read as the reverse complement.
CCATTTCGCCTTTGTCACCCAGAGTCCCTGTCTGCGGTACCTGGGTGCGTTTGACAAGCGCCTGGCCGAGCTGTTGAGGGACGGCACCGTGGCGCGTTTGCTGAACCAGGGGGTGGAGGACTGGCGCGCTCACGCCGTCAAGGGCGGGCTTCGTCGCCCCTAGCCGGGAGCCGTCGCCCAGGCCTGGCTTCGCAGTGGCCTTGTCCCTACGCTTCGTCATGTGGTGCCGGCCCGGCAGGGCCAGGTGCCGCACAAGGCGAAAGTGGCATTGGAAACAAGGAGCATGCTGTGTTGAAACCATCACGAGGGCGCGCCGGCCGCGCCATGTGGACGCTGGCCGTACTGGTGGCCATGACCCGGCCGGCCTGGGCACTGGAATGGGAGGACCGTGCCCGGGACGGCGTGGCGTTGCGCTTTACCGCTGCTGACCGCGCTCTGGCCGACGCAATCAGTGAGCATGCGGCGCAGGGGCGCAAGGCGGTGGCGCAGTTCTTTGGTGCCGGCTTTCCCGCTGCCTACGACGTCAAGCTGTTCCCCGACCGCGCCCCGCTGACCGATTACTGGCGCCAGCAGGCCAAGGAGCCCGACATGAAGCCCGAATGCTGGATGGTGGCCAACGGCACCGCCCAGGGGCTGACGCTGTTGTCACCGCGCGTCTGGCCCACCCAGGCTTGCGACCACAAGGCCGGCGACAGCGCCGCACTGCAGAAACTGATTACGCATGAGCTGGTGCATGTGTTCCACGGCCAGGCCAATCCCAGCCCGAATTTCGACGGCCTGGACGACATAGACTGGTTCGTCGAAGGCTTGGCCAATTACGCTTCTGGTCAACTGGATGAGCCGCGCCTGCAAAGGGTGCGCACGGCGCTGGCGGCACTGGCTGGCAACCCGCTGCAGCTCAAACAGGTGTGGACCGGGCGCGACCGCTATGGCCAGGCCGGCTCACTGGTGGCCTACATAGACCAGCGCTTCGGCCGGCCCATGCTGCTGCGCATGTTGCGCGGCACATCGCAGCAGCAGTTGCTGGACATGCTGGGCTTGAGCGAGGCGCAACTGGTGGCCGACTGGCGCGCTTCGGTGCTCAACGGCTGAGCTTGGCGCGTGCTATGGCCTGGGCCGTGGCGCCCGGTTCCATGCCGTACATGTCGGCAAACGCGGCCATCGGCTGGCCGCTGGCCTCGAAGGCGCGCAGCAGGGCTTCATCTTTGGCGGAGCGCTCGGCCACCTGGGCCAGCGCGGCGTCCAGTGCCGCGTTGGCGCGCTCGTCCTTGCCACGCACCAGCTCGGCATAGGCTTCGCGCGACAGGCCCGAGGCGTCCAGGGCCTGCACGATGCGCCGCACAAGCTTCGTCCCCAGGTCTTCCTGCGGCGCGCGGCCCTGGCGGCGCTTGAACACCTCTTGCAGTGCGTGGTACACATGCTCGGGGGCCATGTCTTCCACCGGCTGGCCTTGCAGGTCGTGGCGCTTCAGGCCCTCGGCCACCGCGCTCAGGTAGCGGGTGGAGCGGGTGTGCAGCGCCAGCGCAGTTTTCAGCGCCTCGGTGGTGAAGGTGTCGGGGTGCGCCGCCATCAGCTCATGGAAGATGCCGCGTTTGAGCGGCAGGAAGCGGGCACCGAACAGCTGCGGGTACAGGCTGGCGAGTTGCTCCAGCGTGGGGTGCGGCGCGCGTGGCGGCTGCGCAGCGTCACGCGGCCTGTGGGCCGCGTCGGGCGATGGGCGGGTTGGCTGGCGCCGGGGGCCTTGGCGCTTGCGGCCCGGTGCCGGGTGGGCTTGTGTCGGCGGGTTGTCCGCTGGCGTGTTGCCGGGCAGGGCAATTTCGGCCGTGACAGCGGTAGCGTCAGTAGCTTGGGTAACGGGCAAATCTTGGTCCATGGATGCTGCCCCAAGCCTTGGCTGGAGCGATGACGAGGCAAAGGGGCCAATCGTACTGCATGCGCGGTGGTATCTTGCGGCCGGCGACATGGCCCGGGCGTTGCGATTTTCGCCACACCGGCTTGACGCCTGACACGGCCGTCCGCATACTGAAACCATGCAACGTATCCACGCCACTGCAAAAGCCCAGGACCGGTCCGCCATGATGACCCGTTTCATGGCCTTTCTGTTCACCATGCAGGTGGCAGTAGCCATTGCCATTCTGCAGTCAGGAGCGCGGGTCTAGGCGCAGCAACACACACTCAACCCCAAAGGCCCGCTGACTTCAGCGGGCCTTTTGTTTTTACCCGTCGGTTTTTGTTCGAACTTCAGGAGCCCAGCATGAATTTCAGCCTGCGACGATGCCATCTCGGCGACGCCCCCGAAATGACCCGCCTGATGGGCGAATCCGGGGTGTATGCCAACCTGCTGCAAACACCGCACCCCAGCGAGGAGGTCTGGCGCAAGCGGCTGGAGGCGATGGCGACGCCCGGCAACCCCGACCTGATGCTGGTGGCCGTGGCACAGGACGAACAGGTGCTGGCACAGGCTGGGCTGCACAGCGTCAGCCAGAGTGTGCGGCGGCGCCATGCTGCCATGCTGGGCATCGCAGTGTCGTCCGAGGCGCAGGGCAAGGGCGTGGGCAGCGCGCTGATGCAGGCGCTGCTGGACTATGCCGACAACTGGGCCCATCTGCTGCGCATCGAGCTGTCGGTGTTCACCGACAACGCCAAGGCGATACGCCTTTATCGGCGCTTCGGCTTTGAGGAGGAGGGGGTGATGCGCGCCTATGCGCTGCGTGACGGTGTCTATGCGGACGTGCTGGCGATGGCGCGGCTGCATCCCAGGCCGCCGCAACTCCCGCCACGCGGGTAACTGGCATGAGGAGGGCTTGTTCACAGAAATTTCACAATCTTTGTCGGCACCGGGCTATGCTGCGGGTCAATTTCACCATGCGGTATCGCTAGGCAGGCGTGCTTTGAAACTGGCGCAATATGGTCCATGGACCCCAATTCAAACAAGACAGACGGGACGTATGCTGGTTTCTTTTGCGCTCATCTACCTTCGCTATTTCCCCATCCAGGCGGGGAAATGGAGGTTGCACCGTTTTCTACATCTCCATATTGGAAAGCGCAAGGCGGTTGTAAAGGCGAATGACGGCTTTTGCATGCACTGTGACACCACCGATTTCATCCAACGCACGATCTACATGACCGGCACCTGGGACGAGCAGGTGGCCAGGGTTGTGCGAACCTTGCGGCCGGGTGACCTGTTTGTGGATTGCGGGGCGAACGTGGGCTTCTTTTCGTTGCTGGCCGCGTCACGCGGGGCGAGGGTGATCGCGTTCGAACCCAACCCCGCTTGCCATGCAGCACTGCTGGCCAACGCCAAACTCAATGGTTTTCAAATTGACGTGCGCAAGCTGGCGCTTTCCAGCGAGACTGGTAAAGCCGTGCTGCATGTTGAATCTGCCGGCAATGTAGGGGCAGCGACCTTGCGTCACACAGCGGGCGACGCCATGGAAGTGGATATGGATACCTTGGACAACCAGCTTGTCGGTCAGGCCGGCCCTCCGGCCCTGATGAAAATCGATGTGGAAGGGGCTGAAATACGTTTACTGGAAGGGGCACAGCGAACGCTTGCCGAAGTGCCGCGGATCGTGATGGAGGTTTCCGAGTTCAGTCTGACGCAGTTTGGCGGGTCAAAGGATCGGCTGTATGACATCATGAACAAGCAAGGTTACTGCGCCCATACCATTTCAGAGATCAGGCGTTCCAACTCGACCACCACAGCCGTGTATTTCCAGTACGACGTGCTTTTCGCAAGAGAGCAGCCGGTCAGCGCCAGCGCGGCGTGAACGAGCCAATGTAAAAAAGCCTGCTACATATTCTGTAGCAGGCTTTCACAGCCCGAAGGCTTGAGGGTGGTGGGTTCTGACAGGCTCGAACTGTCGACCTACGGATTAAGAGTCCGCTGCTCTACCAACTGAGCTAAGAACCCACGCGAAAACTGTTTGGTGGAAAAGGCCCGGTTGAACACCCGACCTTTCCTGCTTAACGCGGCACCTGTTTTCAAGGCACTGCAATTTTGCAAGTCTTCTATTCTAACAGTATTTTTTCGACGTTCACAGATTGGGTTGTGAAAAATCGGCGCACGCAAGTGCAACGGATTTTTGATCCGCTGCTCAGTGGGATGCCCCGTTCACCCCACGCTGTCGCGCCGCCAGTTCCAGGTACAGCGCGGCATGGTCCAGATCGGCCAGCCCGTGCTGTGCCGCGTCCGCGTATAGCATTTCCAGCAGTTGGGTGATGGGGGTGTCCAGGCCCGCCTCCTGGGCCGTGGCCAGTGCATGGCGCAGGTCTTTAAGTTGCACCGAGATGCGACCGCCTGGCTCGAAGTCCCGGGCCACCATGCGCTGGCCGTGCACCTGCAGCACCCGGCTGTCGGCAAAGCCGCCGCTGACCGCCTCGCGGAATTTGGCCATGGTCACGCCGTGCTTTTCCACCAGCAGCATGGCCTCGGCCACTGCGCCTATGGTGGTGCCAACGATCATCTGGTTGGCCATTTTGCACAGCTGGCCGCTGCCGCTGGGGCCCACCAGCGTAGGCCGGCCCAGCACCTCCAGCACTTTGCGCGCACGCTCGAAGCTGGTGGCCTTGCCGCCCACCATGATGGCCAGCGCCCCCTGTTCGGCACCCAGGGTGCCGCCGGACACAGGCGCATCCAGGTAGGAGATGGCCATGTCGTTGAGCCGGGCCCCTTGCTGGCGGGCTTGTGCGGGTGCAATGGAGGACATGTCGATCAGCACCGTGCCGGGCCGCACCGCGCGTGCCACGCCCATGGCAAACAGCAGCTCTTGCACCACCTCGCCATTGGCCAGCATCAGGATGACGAAATCAGCCTCGCGCACCGCTTGCAGCGGGCTGTCGTGCACGGTGGCGCCGTGCGGCTGCAGGCGCTCGGCCTTGGCACGGGTGCGGTTCCAGGCCTGCACGCGGTGCCCGGCCTCGCACAAACGGCGGGCGATGGGGAAACCCATGAAACCCGTGCCCAGCACCGCAATGTTCATTGGCGCTCCAATGCCGGTCGGCGGCGACAGGGTGCCTTCCGCCTTGACCTGCTAGCGAGGTTATAGCACTTGGCGCGCGGCCTGGCTACATCAGCAGGTGTTCGCCGGCGTTGTCACCGCCCAGCGTCACGTAGTTGACCTTGCGGATGTCCATCAGCTTGAGCCCACCGGCGTAGCTGATCGAGCTCTGGATGTCCTGCTCCATCTCCACCATGGTCTCAAGCAGCTTGCCCTTGATGGGTTCCAGGATGCGCTTGCCTTCCACGTGCTTGTACTCGCCCTTGTTGAAGTCGCTGGCCGAGCCGTAGTATTCCTTGTACAGCTTGCCGTCCACCTCCACCGTCTGGCCGGGGCTTTCCTCGTGGCCGGCCAGCATGGAACCGATCATCACCATGGTGGCGCCAAAGCGCACCGACTTGGCGATGTCGCCATGCTCGCGGATGCCGCCGTCGGCGATGATGGGCTTGGTGGCCACGCGGGCACACCATTTCAGCGCCGACAGCTGCCAGCCGCCGGTGCCAAAACCGGTCTTCAGCTTGGTGATGCAGACCTTGCCCGGGCCAATGCCCACCTTGGTGGCGTCGGCGCCCCAGTTTTCCAGGTCAATCACTGCCTCGGGCGTGCCGACATTGCCGGCGATGACGAAGGTGGCGGGCAGCTTGTCCTTCAGGTAGGTGATCATCTCTTTCACCGTGTCGGCATGGCCGTGCGCGATGTCGATGGTCACGTAGTCAGGCGCCAGCCCTGCAGCCACCAGCTTGTCCACCGTTTCGTAATCAGCCCGCTTCACGCCCAGCGAGATCGATGCGTACAGGCCCTTGGCTTTCATGTCGCGCACGAAGGCCACGTTGTCCAGGTCAAAGCGGTGCATCACATAGAAGTAACCGTTGGCGGCCAGCCATTGGCAGATCTCGGCGTTGACCACGGTTTTCATGTTGGCCGGCACCACCGGGATGCGAAAACGCCGGCCGCCCAGCTCGGTGCTGGCGTCGCATTCAGAGCGGCTCTGGACGCGGCATTTGCGCGGCAGCAGCAGGATGTTGTCGTAGTCGAAGATTTCCATGAGGGTTCACTCCAGTCCCAAGTCTTGTCGGGACGGCGCAGGATGGGCCATGGAAAGATGAAGCCGCCAGCGCCGTCTCAACCGTTACAGAAAAAACGTTGGGGCGCTTGGGGTGTGAGCCGGTTGGGTGGCCGGCAAGCGGCCACAAAAAACCGGACCACAATTGCTTGGGCCCGGTGATTGATTCTACTACTTTGGCGCTTGCGCGTGTTTGCCGGTGCCGCCACCAGGGGTTTTGCGGGGCTTCAGTCGGTTTGTAGGCAGCGCGATTGCGCTGCCGCCAGCACCCGCCCCTGGCCGTCCTGCACCCAACCCACCACGCCCAGGCGCTCGGCCCGGGTGCCGCCGGGCAGGCTCATGATTCGCGAATCGCTGAAGGACAGGCTGGCGCCGCCACCCTGGGCGGTTTCGGCCCAGTTCCAGCGCGGCTGGTGCGTGTTGCGCACCAGGCGGCGCGCCAGCTGCGTGCCGTCGGTGCCGGCGGCGATGTTCTCCACCACCGCCAGCCACACGTTCCAGCCGTGCTGCTCGGCAGCCTTGACCAAATCCGGCGGCAATGCCAGTGCGATGGATGCGCCCACGTAGCCGTTCAGCACGCCGCCGTGCGCCACGCGCAGCTGCAGGCCACGCAGGGCGTATTTCGGCTGCGTCCACTGCACCGTCTTGGCCGGTAGCGCTTGGCCCAGCGCCTGCAGGCGCCACAGGCTGTCGCGCAGGGCGGCGGCGGACAGCGGCGCGTCCTCGCCCTGGCTGCCGGGGGCGATCCAGTCCAGCGCCAGCGTGCCCGCCGGCGGCTCGCCACCAGCCTTGTCGGCCCAGCAGGCCTCGCAATCGGCGTTCAAAAAGCGTTCCAGCAGCACGATGGGTGCCGTCTGGCCGTCGCTGGAGCAGGAAGACTGGGCTTGCGCGGCCGTGGCCAGCAGCAGGCTGCCCGCCAGCAGCGCGGCAAAGACCCTGGTCGGGGCGGGTGGGGTGCAAGGGGCACGAAGGAGCAAGGGGCGCGTCTTTCTACAATGGATGCATATGTTCCCCGAGATTACACAACAACAGCAGGCTGAGTGGCTGGATTCACCCCTGCTGCTCAACCTGAACCCTGAGCAGCGCGCCGCCGTCGCCCTGCCGGCCGAGCATGCGCTGATTCTGGCCGGCGCCGGCTCCGGCAAGACCCGGGTGCTGACCACCCGCATCGCCTGGTTGTTGCAGACCGGCCAGGTGTCGCCCGGCGGCATCCTGGCGGTGACTTTCACCAACAAGGCGGCCAAGGAGATGATGACGCGGCTCACCGCCATGCTGCCGGTCAACGTGCGCGGCATGTGGATAGGCACCTTCCACGGGCTGTGCAACCGCTTCCTGCGCGCGCACTACAAGTTGGCCAACCTGCCGCAGGCGTTCCAGATTCTGGACACGCAGGACCAGCTCAGCGCCATCAAGCGGTTGTACAAGCAGTTCAACGTCGATGACGAGCGCTTTCCGGCCAAGCAGACGCAGTGGTTCATCGCCGCCTGCAAGGAAGATGGTCAACGCCCCGCCGCCGTGGAGGCACGCGACGACGACACGCGCAAGAAGGTGGAGATTTACCAGCTGTACGAAGACCAGTGCCAGCGCGAGGGCGTGGTGGATTTTGGCGAGCTGATGCTGCGCAGCTACGAGCTGCTGCGTGACAACGACCCCATACGTGAGCATTACCACCGGCGCTTTCGCCACATCCTGATCGACGAGTTCCAGGACACCAACAAGCTGCAGTACGCGTGGATCAAGATGCTGGCCATGGCGCCCCAGAGCGCCGCCGGCACGCCTTACGCCAGCCCGCCCAGTGCCGTGCTGGCGGTGGGCGATGACGACCAGAGCATCTACGCCTTTCGCGGTGCGCGGGTGGGCAACATGGCGGACTTTGTCAGCGAATTCCGCGTGCAGCACCAGATCAAGCTGGAGCAAAACTACCGCAGCTACAGCAACATCCTGGACTCGGCCAACGAGCTGATCAGCCACAACAAGAAGCGCCTGGGCAAGAACCTGCGCACCGACCAGGGCCCCGGCGAGCCGGTGCGCGTGTTTGAAGCCACCAGCGACTTTGCCGAGGCGCAGTGGATGGTGGACGAGATGCGCCAACTGGCGCGCGACCAGGGCGCCGTGCCCGGCATTTCGCGCAACGAGATGGCGGTGCTGTACCGCAGCAATGCGCAAAGCCGGGTGATCGAGACCGCGCTGTTCAACGCCGGCCTGCCCTACCGCGTGTACGGTGGCCTGCGCTTCTTCGAGCGCGCCGAGATCAAGCACGCGCTGGCCTACCTGCGCTTGCTGGAAAACGCCAACGACGACACCAGCTTTTTGCGCGTGGTCAACTTCCCGCCGCGCGGCATCGGTGCGCGCACGCTGGAGCAACTGCAGGACACGGCCAAGGCGGCAGGCTGCGCCTTGCACGACGCCGTCACCGCCCTGACCGGCAAGGCCGGCGCCAATTTGCGCGCCTTTGTGGCCAAGATCGATGTGCTGCGTGAGCAGACCCAGGGGCTTAGCCTGCGCGAGATCATCGAGCTGGTGCTGGACCACAGCGGGTTGATCGAGCACTACAAGGCCGACCGTGAAGGCGCCGACCGCATCGAAAACCTGGAGGAACTGGTCAACGCCGCCGAGAGCTTCGTCACTCAGGAGGGTTTTGGCCGTGACGCCGTGGCGCTGCCGGTGGACGAACTGGCTGCCGTGGCCCCGGACGCCGAGACCGGCGAAACGCTGTCGCCGTTGGCGGCCTTCCTGACGCACGCCGCGCTGGAGTCTGGCGACAACCAGGCCAATGCCGGGCAGGAGGCGGTGCAACTGATGACGGTGCATTCGGCCAAGGGCCTGGAGTTCGATTGCGTGTTCGTCACTGGGCTGGAAGAGGGCTTGTTCCCGAACGAAAAATCCATGAACGACTACGACGGCCTGGAGGAAGAGCGCCGGCTGATGTACGTGGCCATCACCCGCGCGCGCAAGCGCCTGTACCTGAGCCATTCGCAAACCCGCATGCTGCACGGCCAGACGCGCTACGCCATCAAGAGCCGCTTCTATGACGAGCTGCCCGAAGCCGCGCTGAAGTGGATCACGCCGAAGAACCAGGCTTTTTCGTCTGGCATGGGCATTGGCGGCAGCGGGTACAGCGGCGGTTATGGCAGCGGCTACGGTGGACAGGACAAGTTTGGTGGCGGTGGTGGCTCGGCCAGCTACGGCGGCAAGAGCTACGGTGGCTACAACCGCGACAGCGGCGTGTTCGCCAGTCCGCCGGTACCACCCCAGAAGGCCGAGCCGGCGCATGGCCTGAAGGCCAACATGCGGGTGTTCCACAACAAGTTCGGCGAAGGCACGGTGGTGTCGCTGGAAGGCGCCGGCGACGACGCCCGGGCGCAGATCAACTTCCCGCGCCATGGCGTCAAGTGGTTGGCGCTGAGTGTGGCGAAGTTGACGCCGGTCTGAACCAGCGCAACCCACCCAAATCCGTTCGGGCTGAGCCTGTCGAAGCCTGGGTTTGAGGGCGAGGCTTCGGAATTCAGGCCACGCTGGTTGGCAAGGATCATGCCGACGCGGCACTCGGCTCCGCGGCTGTCCCCCGGCCTGCGGCCTCCTCCTTGATGCCGCTGCGCCGAATGCCGCATCGACCTGATCCCGCGAACATGGTTGGCGTGCCCGCGTTCCAGCGTGGCGCGTGCCAATTGACCCGATGTCGCTGGGGCGTTTGGCGGAGCGGAATCAAGGGGGAGGGCCGCAGGCCCGGAGGACATCCGCGTAGCCACGCGCACCAGTGACGTCGGCAGCCACCAATGACCGGTCAACCGGAAGTTCGACCATTCGTCCAAAACCGGCAGATACCAGAGCGCGGCCAAGGCATACTCCGGCCTCATGAAACCTTGTTCACGTTTTTCCACAGGCCGCTGGCTGGTCATCGCCGTGGCCATTGCGGCCGCTGTGGCATCCGGCAAGCACGCGCAGGCCGCTGATACGCCAGCGGCGGCGCCAGCCAAGCCTTGCCGCGTCGCCGGCATCAAGACCGAGGTGCTGTGCGGCGAAGTGCTGCGCCCGCTGGACCCGGCCCGGCCCCATGGCGTCAAGATCAGCGTGCACTACCTGGTGGTGCCGGCGCTGGCGCGGCGCAAGCTGGCGGATCCGGTGTTTTTTCTGGCCGGCGGACCGGGGCAAAGCGCCATCAAGGTGGCACCGCTGGTGCTGGGCAACCTGGGGCGCTTGAACAACCGGCGTGACCTGGTGTTTGTGGACCAGCGTGGTACCGGGCGCTCGGCGCCGCTGGAGTGCCCGTCCGAGCGGCAGCAGCCGCTGGCGCGGCAGGTGGACGCCAAGGCGCGTGACGCCATGCTGGCGCAGTGCTTGGCCCAGTTGCAAAAGCTGCCCTATGGCGACCTGCGATTTTTCACCACCGTGCTGGCCAGCCAGGACCTGGACGCCGTGCGGCAGGCGTTGGGGGCCGAGAAGATCAACCTGATCGGCGGCTCCTACGGCACCCGCGCCGCGCTGGACTACATGCGCCAGTTTCCCCAGGCCGTGCGGCGCAGCGTGATCGATGGCGTGGCACCGCCCGACATGGTGCTGCCCGCCAGCTTTTCCACCGACGGCCAGGCGGCGCTGGAGTCGCTGCTGCGGGCTTGTGAGGCCGAGGCCGCCTGCGCCAAGGCGCATCCGCAGTTGCGCGCCAACTGGGCCACGCTGCTGGGCAGCCTGCCCAAGTCGGTGGTGCTGACCCACCCGATGACGGGGGAGGGTGAGCAGGTGACATTGACCAAGGAAACCGTGCTCAGCCTGGTGCGCATGCCGCTGTATGCGCCGTCGCTGGCCTCGGCGCTGCCGCAGGCCATTGATGACGCCGCCTTGCGCGCCCGCTATGAAGGGCTGCTGGGCCTGGGTGGCGGGCTGGGTGGGCGGCGCGCGCTGGAATTGGCCATGGGCATGCATTTCTCCGTGGTCTGCGCAGAAGACTATCCGCGCCTGAAGCAGGCCACCGATGTGCCGGGCAAGGATTTCGGCGCCGACATGGCCCAGGTGTATCAGAGCGCCTGTGCCATCTGGCCGCGTGGTGAGGTGCCGGCCGCCTTTTACAGCGTGGCGCCTGCCGGCGCGCCCACGCTGCTGCTCAGCGGCGGGCTGGACCCGGCCACACCGCCGCGCCATGGCGAGCGGGTGGCGCGCGCACTGGGCTCCCAAGCCCAGCATGTGGTGGTGGCCAACGCCGGCCATGGCGTGATGAGCCTGGGCTGCATGCCCGATGTGCTGACCCGCTTCATCGACGTGGCAGCTGAGGGCACAGCCCGCGTGGATGCCAGCTGCGCCACCCGCATACCGCGTCCGCTGGCCTTTGTGCCGGTGGCGGCGGTCGCCGACGCGCTGCCTGCGCCGGGCGCTCCGGCCGGTGCGACAGGAGGCCGGCCATGATCCACATCGAACACCTGGCGCGCAGTTTCGTGGCGCCGCCCGACCCCAAGCACAAGAAGATGTTCTCGCTCAAGCGCGCCAAACCCACGGTGGTGCATGCGGTGCGCGACGTCAATTTCACCGCACCCAATGGCCAGATCACCGGCCTGCTGGGCCCCAACGGTGCCGGCAAGACCACCACCCTGCGCATGCTGGCCGGGTTGATCCCGCCCGAGGCCGGCCGCATGGAGGTGGACGGCGTGGATGTCGCCAGCCAGCCGTTGCAGGCGTTGGCGCGGCTGGGCGTGCTCAGCGACTCGCGTGGCCTGTACCCCCGCCTGACGGCGCGCGAGAACATTGTTTACTTCGGCAGCCTGCAAGGCATGGCGCGTGACCAGGCGCAGGCGCGCGCCGAAGAATTGGCGCGCATGTTCGACATGTTGCCGCTGCTGGACCGCCGCACCGACGGCTTCAGCCAGGGCGAGCGCATGAAGACCGCGCTGGCCCGTGCGCTGGTGCACAACCCGGCCAACATCGTGCTGGACGAGCCGACCAACGGCCTGGACGTGCTGGCGACGCGGGCACTGCGCGAGTCGCTGCGCTTCCTGCGCTCACCTGAAGGTGGCGGCAAATGCATCGTGTTTTCCACCCACATCATGCAGGAGGTGGAACGCCTGTGCGACAGCGTGGTGCTGGTGTCGCACGGCCGCAGCGTGGCCAGCGGCACGGTGGACGAGTTACTGGCGCACACCGGCGAGCGGGATTTCGAGGAAGCCTTCGTCAAGCTGGCGTTTGGCGAAGATTCACAGGGGGAGGCTGCATGAAGTTTTCAAGCACGGCGTTGGCCGTATTCAGAAAAGAGATGCTGGACGCGCTGCGCGACCGGCGCACGCTGTTGGTGGTGCTGGTGACCGGTGTGCTGATGGGGCCGCTGATACTGATTGCGCTGTCCAGCTTCATCGCCGGCCTGGAGGCGCGTGCCGAGAAGCGCGAGGTCTATGTGCTCGGCCTGGCCCAGGCGCCCAGCCTGAAGAATTACCTGGAGCGCCAGACCTGGACGGTGAAGGAGCCGCCGGCCGATTTCGAGGCATTGTTGCGCACCTCCAAGTTCGGCGACCCGGTGGTGGTGGTGCCCAAGGATTTCGAGCAGGGCTTGCGCCAGGGCGAGACACCGGTGCTGGAGGTGGTCAGCGACAGCGCCAACAAGCCCGCCAGCGCCGGCACCCGCCAGGTGTTGCAACTGCTGCAGGGTTACAGCCGCGAGCGCGCGGGCCTGAGCCTGGCGCTGCGGGGCGTGTCCGGCGCCTTGCTGGCGCCCCTGGAGGTGCAGGAGCGTGACCTGGCCAGCACGCAGACGCGGGCGATACAGATCACCGGCATGCTGCCTTTCTTTGTTGTCATGGCGGTGCTGTATGGCGCGCTGAATGCCGCGCTGGACACGACAGCCGGTGAGCGTGAGCGCGGTTCGCTGGAGCCGCTGGCCATGAACCCGGCCTCCAGCCTGGCGCTGGTGCTGGGCAAGTGGGGCGCGGTGGCCACCGTGGGCATGCTGATCGCGCTGCTGAACTGCCTGAGCTTCATCCCCGCGCAGTGGCTGTTGCGCAGTGACACGCTGCAGGCCATGTTCCAGTACGGCGCGCGCGAGGCGGCGCTGTTCCTGGTGCTGCTGCTGCCGCTGGCCGCCGCCTTGTCGGCGGTGCTGATGGCGGTGGCGATACGCTGCAAAAGCTTCAAGGAAGCCCAGGCCAACACCACGGTGGTGGTGCTGGGCGTGTCGCTGATGCCCATGGTGACGCTGTTCAACCAGGAGGGCGAGGCCGGCTGGCACCTGTGGGTGCCGGCGATGGCGCAAAACCTGCTGATGACGCGGGTGCTCAAGGGCGAGGGCTTCAGCGCGCCGCAACTGGCCATTCCGCTGGCGGTGTGCGTGGTGCTGACGCTGGTCGGCCTGTGGTTCGTGGCGCGCCATTTGCGCCGGGCTGCGGTAAAGTAGCCAGCGGTGGCCACCCCATCACATTCGGCCACAAGGAGATCTGCGATGAAGAAGAGCCTGATTGCCGCGCTGGCACTCACCTCCGTGGTGGTGTGCGGCACTGCGTTTGCCGCCGACACCTTCAGCGGCCCCAGCACCTCGGAGCGGCTCACCGCTGCACGCAAGGCCATCGAGGCCAAGGACTGGGCGCGCGCCAAGACCGAACTGGACGCCGCCTGGCGCGAAGACCCGCGCAATGCCGACGTGCACAACCTGCTGGGTTACAGCTACCGCAAGCGCGCCAACCCCGACCTGCCCAAGGCCTTCGAGCACTACAACACGGCGCTGAAGTTGAATCCCAACCACAAGGGTGCGCACGAGTACATCGGCGAGGCTTACCTGATGGACAAGAAGCCAGCAGAGGCTGAAAAGCACCTGGCCGCGCTGGAGAAGATTTGCGGCAACAAGACCTGCGAAGAGTACGAGGACTTGGCCAAATCGATCGCGGCGTACAAAGCTGCGAATAAATAAGCGCCAGCCCTTGGGGTGACTGCTCGGCGGCCAGCTTCGCCTAGTTGAACCCTGAGTACCCTGGCTTGGGCTCGTCCATGTACCCGCGGCCGTCCTTGATGCCTTTGCGGCCCATCACCTGCCAGCCGGTGCGGTCGCCAATCAGCGCCGCCAGGTATTCCAGCTCTTCGTCGCTGTGGTTGATGGCCTTGGCCGGCGTCAGCGTGCGGCCATTCTTGGGCTCCACCTCGCTCCAGAATGACTGGTGGTACATGGTCTGGCTGGTGGCCTTGTCGCCGCCGCTGGCGGCCAGGTCCACCGTGCCGTAGCAGTTGCAGAAATAGCTGCGCCCGCCCTGGTTGGCAGGCACCTCGGTGTAGACCCCGGTGCCGCGTATGCCGGCCGTCATGGTGGGGGTGACGATCTGGCGGTTGCTGCCGCGCCCGAAGGTGCTGACCACCGCGCCGGTCAACAGCCGCAGCAGGCTCACCGCGAACAGCGAGCTGCCACCCTCCACCGCCAGATCGCTGTTTTGGCGCAGCTGGAAGGCCGAATTGCCGACCACGAACACCACATTGGCGCCGGGGCCGGTGACCACGCGGTCGCCGGTCTGGATGCTTTGCTGCGCGTCCAGCCGTTTGCCGTTGACGGTGGCGTCACCGGTCAACTGCACGATGTTGGAGCGCTGTTGGGCCTGCGCGGCGCCATAGCCGCCCATGGCTGTCCAGGCGGCGGCGGCCTTCAGGAAGTCGCGGCGCTGGTACCACAGCAATTCCGCCTCGGTGCGGCCTTGCAAGGTGTGCTGTGTCATGGCGTCTCCTCAGGAATCAGAGCTTGTTCGGCCTCCGTCAACTCGAACGTATCACGGAACGTGAAGAAAATCGAGGTGAAGGTCATGGCCGTCATCAGCATGATCAGTGGCCCCATGCCATTGAGCACCCAGGCCTGGCCGCCGATTGCCATCAGCACGGCAACCGCCACCAGGACCATCGCGAACAGCACGGCCGACCATAGCAAGCTGTACACCAGATACGCCAAAAAATTCCGTTTGGATGCCACCATGCTGAAAAACAGGCTTTTCAGCGGCGGCAGGCCGGCAAAGAAGGTCAGCGCCGGTGAGTGCCAGAAGAAAATGGTCAGCAGCAGGTTCAGCACCATGCTGAGCATCAGCGCCCAGACGAAGCGCGGGTTTTCCAGCGCGGTGGCGGTGACGCTCTCGCCGCTCAGATACTGGCGGGCCAGTTCACCACCATCCACCAGCGTGCAGATGCCCAACACCAGGGCGATGCCCACCGCCCACCACACGCCCAGCATCAGCATGGCGCGGGCGCGCTCGCGTCCGTGGCGAAAGGCCCCCAGCATCAGCCCCGGCATGGGAAAGCGCCCACGGTCAGCCTCCCGCGTGGCCAATATCATGCCCAGCGTTCCCGCAGGCACCAGCATGATCTTCAGCAGCGCGCCCACCCAGGGCACCAGCCCCACCAGCCATACCGCCGCCATGAACATGAAAAACTGGCCAGACAAGGCCAGCGGCTGGCGGAAAAAGGTGCGCAGCCCCAGCTTGACCCATCGGGTGCCGACACTGGCGGGCAGGACGTTGAGCTTCATGCCGGCTCTTCCACCGGTTGGGTCGGCACCATAGCAAAGGTTTGCCCCAGCTGGGCCAGTCGACCGCGCAGCAC
This sequence comes from Hylemonella sp. P2_B10, assembly GCF_056404875.1. Taxonomy (NCBI): domain Bacteria; kingdom Pseudomonadati; phylum Pseudomonadota; class Betaproteobacteria; order Burkholderiales; family Comamonadaceae; genus Hylemonella; species Hylemonella sp. P2_B10. The sequence continues at coordinate 324,452 of NZ_JBFUDE010000002.1, read as the reverse complement.
GCGCTCGAAATGCGTGGGGTCATGTGCCTTCAGCATGGAGGCCTCGCGCGGCAGGTGGTAGTCCCACAGGCGCGAAATCCAGAAGCGCAGGGCGGCGGCGCGCAGCATGGCCGGCAGCAGCGCGCGCTCAGGCCCGGTCAAGCGGCGTTCGGCATCGTAGGCGGCGACGAAGGCTTGCGCGCGAGCGTCGTCGGGCCGGCCGGTGGGCAGGTCTACGCACCAGTCGTTCAGACACACCGCCAGGTCAAACAGCCAGCTGTCGGTGCCGGCGAAATAGAAGTCGAAAAAGCCGCTCAGGCGCGGGGTGTCGCTGTCGGCGTCCTCAAACATCACGTTGTCGCGGAACAGGTCGGCATGGATGGCGCCACGCGGCAGGGCCAGGTAGGCCGAGGACTGGGCTACATGGTTCTGGTAGGCCAGTTCGGCGCTGAGCAAGGCCTTTTGGGCCTCGTCAACGTGCGGCAGCACCACGGGCACCGTCTCGTTCCACCAGGCCAGGCCGCGCAGGTTGGCCTGCTGCATGTCAAAGCTGCGCCCGGCCAGGTGCATCCTGGCCAGCATGGCACCCACCACGGCGCAATGCCGTGCGCTGGGCGCCAACTGGCTCTTGCCGCTGAGGCGGTTCACCACCGCGGCCGGCTTGCCGTTCACCGTGTGCAGGATGTCACCGTCTCGGTTGGCCGCCGGGTCGGGTACCGGGATGCCATGGCCGGCCAGGTGCTTCATCAGCCGCAGGTAATAGGGCAATTGCTCGAACGTCAGCCGCTCGAACAGCGTCAGCACGTAGCGGCCTTGGGCCGTGTCGGCGAAATAATTGGTGTTTTCTATGCCGCCTGGGCAGCCGTCCAGGCTTTGCAGCTCGCCCAGGCCCAGTTGCTCCAGCAGTTGGCTTGCTTGCGCGAACGTGACTTCGGTGTAGACCGCCATCCTAGAAACTCAGCACTTTCCACACCCGTTCGCCGTTACCGCGCGCCCCGCCTTCGCGTGTCAGCGCCGGCGGGCTGTTCTTGCCGTCGGTGGGCAGGATTTCATAGGCCGGCAGGCCGGATTTGGGCTGCACCGTGATGCGTTGTGTCTCGCCGCCCACGCGCAACTCGTCGATTTTGGCGTTGTCGTCTTCCACATGGATGCGCTCTATGCGCTGGTCGGGCCGGCCGGCGGGCGGCTCGGCCCGGGTGACCGGCGCCACGGTTTTGGGGGCTGTGGCCGTGCCGCTTTGTGCCCAGCCGGCGACCGGCAAGGCGATCAGCAGGGCCAGGGCCAACGCGGGATGGGTCTGAGAGGGAAAACGGCGCATGATGAGGGGATTGTAGACAGGTGCGGTGGGCCTTGGCTGGCGCCGGTGGGCAGGCACAATGGAGGGATGAGCGATATTCAGCCTTCTGAACAAAAGACCCTGTTGCTGGTCGATGGTTCCAGCTATCTCTACCGGGCCTTCCACGCCATGCCTGACCTGCGCGCGGTACCGGGCGACCCGAGCAGCCCGGCCACTGGCGCCATACGCGGCATGATCAACATGCTGCAAAAGCTGCGCAAGGACGTGCACGCCGACTACGCCGCTTGCGTGTTCGATGCCAAGGGGCCGACTTTTCGCGACGCCATCTACCCCGCTTACAAGGCGCAGCGCTCGCCCATGCCGGACGATTTGCGCGCGCAGATCGAGCCCATCCACGAGATGGTGCGCCTGCTGGGGTGGACCGTGCTGGACGTGCCCGGCGTGGAGGCTGATGACGTGATCGGCACGCTGGCGGTGACCGCCGCGAACCAGGGCATCAACGTGTATGTCAGCAGCGGCGACAAGGATCTGGCGCAGCTGGTGAATGAGCACATCGTCATCGTCGACTCGATGAACGACCGGCGGCGCGACCTGGCGGGTGTGGAGGCCGAATTCGGCGTGCCGGCGCGGCTGATGATCGACTACCAGATTCTGGTCGGCGACAGCGTGGACAACGTGCCGGGTGTGGAGAAGGTCGGACCCAAGACGGCCGCCAAATGGTTGCAGGAGCATGGTTCGCTGGAAGCGTTGATCGCCAATGCCCACACCATCAAGGGCGTGGCCGGCGAAAACCTGCGCAAGGCCCTGGACTGGCTGCCCACCGGCCGCCAGCTGCTGACCATCAAGACCGATTGCGACCTGTCGCAATGGCTGAAGGACCTGCCGGCGCTGGACCAGCTGGCTTACGCCGAACCAGACACCGCCCGCCTGAAGACGTTTTACGAACAATTCGGCTTCAAGGGGCTGGCCAAGTCACTGGGTGACGGCTCAGCCGCCTTTGCGGCAGGCGGCGGCACCAAGGCGAGCAGCGCCGAGCCTGGCCTGTTTGACGAGCCGGACGCGCCGCCGCCCGCAAGCAAGGTGTCCACGCTGGCCTACGACACGGTGATGGACTGGGCGCTGTTTGACACCTGGCTGGCCCGCCTGCAAGCCGCTGAGTTGGCGGCGATAGACACCGAAACCACGTCGCTGGACGAAATGCGCGCCGAGATTGTGGGCATCAGCTTCAGCGTCAAGCCCGGCGAGGCAGCCTACATCCCGTTGACGCACGACTACCCCGGTGCGCCCGAGCAGCTGTCGCGGGACGAGGTGCTGGCCAGGCTGAAACCCTGGTTGGAGGATGCGAGCAAGCTGAAGCTGGGCCAGCACATCAAGTACGACCGCCATGTGTTTGCCAACCACGGCATCGAGGTGCAGGGCTATGCGCACGACACCATGCTGCAAAGCTATGTGCTGGAAGTGCATAAGCCGCATGGCCTGGCCAGCCTGGCCGAACGCCACCTGGGGCGCAGCGGCATCAGCTTTGAAGACCTGTGTGGCAAGGGCGCGCACCAGATTTCGTTCAACCAGGTGGACATCGCCAAGGCGGCCGAGTACTCGTGCGAAGACTCGGACCAGACGCTGGACGTGCACCTGGCGCTGTGGCCCAGGCTGCAGGCCGAGCCGGGCCTGCTGTTCATTTATGAGCTGGAGATGGCCTCCAGCGAGACGCTGTACCGCATCGAGCGCAACGGCGTGTTAATCGACGCGCCGCTGCTGGCAGCGCAAAGCCAGGAGCTGGGCCAGCGCATCGTGCAGCTGGAGGCGCAGGCGCATGAGCTGGCCGGCCAGCCGTTCAACCTGGGCAGCCCGAAGCAGATTGGCGAGATCTTCTTCACCAAGCTGGGCCTGCCCGTGGTCAAGAAGACCGCCACCGGTGCCCCCAGCACCGATGAAGAGGTGCTGGAAAAACTGGCGGAGGACTTCCCGCTGCCGGCCAAGATCCTGGAGCACCGCAGTCTGTCCAAGCTCAAGGGCACCTACACCGACAAGCTGGCGCTGTTGGCGCTGCCGCGCACCGGGCGCGTGCACACGCACTACGCGCAGGCGGTGGCCATCACCGGCCGCTTGGCCAGCAACGACCCCAACCTGCAGAACATCCCGATACGCACCACCGAGGGCCGGCGCGTGCGTGAGGCCTTCGTGGCGGCATCAGGCAACCTGATCGCCAGTGCCGACTACAGCCAGATCGAGTTGCGCATCATGGCCCACATCAGCGGTGACGAGTCGCTGCTGCATGCCTTCCACGCCGGCATCGACGTACACCGCGCCACCGCTGCCGAGGTGTTCGGCGTGGCGGTGGAGCAGGTCAGCAGCGAGCAGCGCCGCTACGCCAAGGTGATCAACTTCGGGCTGATCTACGGCATGAGTGCTTTTGGCTTGGCGCGCAACCTGGGCATCGACAACACCGCCGCCAAGAACTACATCGAGCGCTATTTCCAGCGCTACCCCGGCGTCAAGCGCTACATGGACGAGACCAAGCTGGAGGCCAAGGCCAAAGGCTATGTGCAAACGGTGTTCGGGCGGCGGTTGTACATGCCCGAGATCAACTCGCCGAACGGCCCACGCCGTGCCGGTGCCGAGCGTGCTGCCATCAACGCGCCCATGCAAGGCACGGCGGCGGACCTGATCAAGCTCAGCATGGTCAAGGTGCAGCAGGTGCTGGACCAGGAGCAGCGCGGCACCCGCATGATCATGCAGGTGCACGATGAACTGGTGTTCGAGGTGCCCGAGGCCGAGGTGGACTGGCTGAAGCTGGAAATCCCGCGCCTGATGGCTGGCGTGGCCGACCTGAAGGTGCCGTTGCTGGCCGAGGTAGGGGTGGGGCCGAACTGGGACAAGGCGCATTGACCATGCAGGGATTGGGCGCACGCTTTCAGCACTGGATTGAGGAGTCTCCCTACCTGTTGACGCTGGGGATCATGCTGCTGTGTGCGCCGTTTTTAGTGGTGCTGTGTTGGCTGGCAACGGCTCGCTGGGCCGACGACGAGTACGGCCAGTTGATGGCCAGGGCCAACCAGGCGCTGGACCAGCGGCAGCAGCAGTTGGCGCAGGATTTCGACGTCGCGCTGAACCAGCTGATTGGCCTGCCCGAGTACCTGAGCGGCGAGCCGCGCCTGCAAAACGCGCTGGCGCGGCCCAATGACCCCATGGCGGCCACCACCGCCAGCCGGCTGCTGAGCAACAGCGCACGCTTCTGGATGGTGGAGCTGGTGTACCTGATGGACGCCAAAGGCCAGGTGCTGGCTGCCAACAATTTCGAGACCCCGCAGACCGTGGTGGGCAAGAGCTTTGCCGACCGCGACTATTTCAAACTGGCACTCGCCGGCCAGCCCAGCCACCAGTTTGCCGTCGGGCGGGTCACCGGGGTGCCGGGCCTGTATTTCTCATTCCCGGTGCGCGCCAGCGGCAAGGTCATTGGTGTCGTCACCGTCAAGGCCGACATGGCGCAGATTGGCCTGCGCATGCGCCTGGCCGGTTGTCTGGTGGCGGATGACCTGGGCGTGGTGGTGCTGGCTGACCAGCGCGACTACCTGTTCCATGCCCTGCCCGGCGCGCCAATACTGAAGGCCGACACTGCCAGTCGCCTGCAGGTGTATGGGCGTGCCGAGTTCCCGCAGCTGCACCTGGAGCCAGCCCGGCGCGCCCGGCAGCCCTTGGTGGAGGTGCTGGGGCCGCGCGACAACCTGGTGCTGCGGCGTCAGTTGCCGATCGCCGAGGAAGGTCTGACCGTGCATGTGATGGAAGACCTGGACGGCCTGGTCGTCATCGACAGCCAGCGCCAGTGGCTGTTCATCGTGGCGTCCGCTGGATCGGTGCTGGCGGTCTGGGCGCTGGTGATGACGACGCTGTTCGTGCTGCGCGCTCAGGCGTATCGCCGCCATGTGCTGCGTGCCAACCAGGACTTGCGCAGCCTCAACACCCAGCTCAAGCAGCAGGCCGAGTCTGACTTTCTCACCGGCAGCATGAACCGGCGGCGCTTTTCCGAAGCGCTGGGCCAGGAGGTCGCACGCAGCCACCGGCAGAAGTACCCGCTGGCCATTGCCATGTTCGACCTCGACCACTTCAAGCGCGTCAACGACACCCACGGCCACGCCGTCGGCGATAGGGTGCTGCAACGCTTTGCCGAGGTGGTGCGCCAGCACATACGCGTCAGTGACAGCTTTGCCCGTTTGGGTGGCGAGGAATTCGCCGTGCTGATGCCCGATGCCGACCAGCCCTTTGCCACCTTGGCGCTGGAGCGCATGCGCAAGCTGGTGGCCGATGCCGCAGTGGCGCTGCCGGCCGGCGGGGCGCCGCTGCACGTGACGGTCAGCATAGGCGCCACCGCACTGGGCCCTGGCGACGATGCCGACAGCTTCATGCGCCGGGCGGATGCCGCCTTGTATGCGGCCAAGAGCCAGGGCCGCGACCAGGTGGTGTTTGTGGCGGCGCCGCCTGCCGCGTAAGTCCGTACCGGCGGTCAAGTCGCGGACCCGTACCGGCGGTCAAGCTGCCTAGGCCAGCATTGGCGGCGCCGCCACGCAGCGGTTGCGCCCAGCGTGCTTGGCGCGGTACAGCGCGTTGTCGGCGGCCGTGATCAGCAGCTCGGGCTTTTGCGAGGGCAGCGGGCTGATGGTGGCCGCGCCAATGCTCAGCGTCAGGTGCGCAGCGGTGTTGGAGTTGCTGTGGTCTATGGCGGCCTCGCGTAGCCGCTCGCAGCAGCGTTGCGCCAACGCCTGGGCCTCTTCCAGCTCGGCGCCGGGCAGCAGCAGCGCGAATTCCTCACCACCATAGCGCGCCACCAGTTCACCCGCGCGGCGCAGGCAGTCCGAAAGGATTTGCGCCACGCAGCGCAGGCATTCGTCGCCAGCCAGGTGGCCGTAGTGGTCGTTGTAGGCCTTGAAATGGTCGATGTCGATCAGCAGCAGGCTCAATGGCGTGCCGGCGCGGGTGGCGCGCAGCCATTCCTGCGCCAGTGCCTCGTCGAAGCGGCGACGGTTGGCGATGCCGGTCAACCCATCGGTGGCCGACAGCTCGGCCAGCAACTCGTTGGCTGCGGCCAGCTCCTGCTCCTTGCGTATCAGGTCCGACACATCGGCGCGGGCGCTGACGACGTAGCCGGCCGGCGTGATGGTCTCGTAGGTGTTGATCCAGCTGTCCTCACTGGTGCGTTGCAGCAGCGGGCCGTTCAACCGGCCGCGCTGGGCCAGGCGCTCGCGCAGCCACGCCTCCTCGCGCCCGACGGCGTCGGGGATGCGCCCGGCAGCCAGGTTGCGCCGCAGGATGGCCTCGAAGGTCTGGCCGATCTCCGAGCCGTCGCCTGGTAGCGGCACCAGCGTGGCAAGCACCTGGTTGTGCAGCACCATGCGGTCCTGCTCGTCGAAGATTTCTATGCCTATGGGCATGGCCTCCAGCGCAGCCTCCAGCAGCTGGCGGCTGCGCAGCGCATCCTGGCGGGCGGCTTCCAGCGCCTCTTGCTGGTGGATCAGGTCGGTGACTTCCATCCGCGTGGTCACCACGATGCCTTCGGGCGTGCGGGTCTCGTGGATGCGCATGTGGCGTGGGCCTGACAGCAGTGGCTGGATGACCTCGCCCCGGCGCCCGTGCTCGGCCAGCCGCTGCTGCACCCAGGCCTCTTCGCGGCCAATGGCGGCCGGCACGATCCCGCGCGCCACGGCCTCGCGCAACAGGGTCTCGAACGGCGTGCCGATGTTCCCCGCATAGTCCATCTTGGGGTAAAACTCGGCCAGCTTCTGGTTGAAGATCACCAGGCGTTGCGCTTCGTCGTAGATTTCTATGCCCACCGGCAGGGCCTCGATCACCCGTTCCAGCAGGGTGTTGGCCCGCAGGGCTTCCTGCTGTGCCTGCAACAGCACCCGTTGGGCTTGCTCGGCGCGCTCGGCGGCCTGGGCGGCCTCGGCCAGCCTGGCGCGGGCCCGGCGGAGGTGCTGGCCTTGCCAGACCAGCGCAGCCAGCGGCACAGCGATAGCCGCAGCGGCCAGCACCACCCAGCCCAGCCACCAGGCGGCGCCCGCACAGGCCGTGGACACCAGCACCGCAGGCGCTGTCCAGTTCACCGGCAAGGCAGCGGTGTTCCGTGGGGCAGGTAGGCTTGGCCGGGCCATGGGGTTGCGTGGATGAACCGGCCAGTCTACCAGTGCAGCGGTCATTTGAGGAGCCTGCGAAAGGCATGCAAGCCAAGGGGCCGGCCGTTTTCGCGCACAATGTCGCCTCCTGCCGCGTGCAGCGGCCCCGTTTGCGGCCGACAGCGGCTTTTCGACCGAACAACAGCATTCCATGACCCTGATGGCAATCCTGGCCGGCACGCTGTTGGCTGGCATAGGCAGTGTATGGCTGGCCGCCGCGCTCAGTGTGGGCGTGTTGGCCCGCAGCACCCAAAAAATGCTCAGCCTGGCCGCCGGTGCCTTGCTGGCCACCGCCTTCATGCACCTGTTGCCCGAGGCCTTCGAGGCCCGCAGCCTGCCTGCCGACCGCTTGTTCATGGTGCTGCTGGCGGGGTTGGTGTTCTTTTTCCTGCTGGACAAGGCTGAGCTGTGGCACCACGGCCACGAGCACCACCATGGCGCGGCGCATGACGAACCCCAAGGCGGCGCCGACGCTCACACCCACCACGACCACCCCCATGGCGAGCCTGGGCACGCGCATGGCCATGGCGCTGGCGGCGCCAACCCCAGCGGCCGCAGCGGCGGCTGGGCGGTGCTGACGGGCGACGGCGTGCATGCCTTTGGCGATGGCGTGCTGATCGCTTCGGCCTTCATGGCCGATCTGCGCCTGGGGCTGGTGGCGGCGCTGTCGGTGCTGGCGCACGAGGTGCCGCACCACATGGGCGACCTGGTGGTGTTGCGCCAGACCTCCAGCAACCGCCGGGTGGCCCTGCTGAAGGTCTCTCTGGCCGGCGCGGTGACGGCGCTGGGCGGCCTGCTGGGCTACTGGCTGCTGGACCTCCTGCAGGGCTGGCTGCCGTATTTCCTCGTGGTGGCGGCCAGCAGCTTCATCTACGTGGCGCTGGCCGACCTGATTCCCCAGTTGCAAAAGCGCCTGGGCGCGCGCCAGACGCTGGCGCAGATTGCCTGGCTGCTGACGGGTATTGCGCTGGTCAGCGGGGTCAGCCGCCTGGTGCACCACGCCTGAACCCGCCTGCAGGCTTGTTGTCACCCTGGGCGGCGCCGTTTCGTCAGGCAAATGGCCCCATTCTTCCCCGCGACCTGCATTTCGTCGCATGCCGCGTGACCGCCAGGGGTGCCGTGCGTACAGTTCAACCATCGGCCCCAGGGTCTGAAAACGCAACGGATGGAGAATGAAGATGAACTACACGAACAACACGAAACTGGCGAGCAAGCTCGGTGGCTTTGTCGCCGCGGTTCTGGTGACGGCAGCGGTCAATGGTTCGCTGCTGTGGGGCGCCAACGACATGTCGCAGCGCGGCGTGCAGGCACCCGCCCTGATGGCCAAGGCGGATACCGCCAGCCGCGTGGTGCTGCCCACGGTGACGATTCGCGCACACAAGGCTTGATGGGCCGCCAGGAGACCACCATGATGAACCGCCTGCAATTCCTCAAGACATTCGCCGCCGTCACGCTGCTGGGCAGCGCGGCCCTGTTGGCCAGCCCGGCCCAGGCCTGGGACTGGGGGCCGTCTATCCAGGGCTCGGGCAAGCTGGCCACCGAGAAGCGCGCGGTCAGCGGCTTCAACGAGGTGGCGCTGGACATCTCCGGCAAGTTGGAGGTGATCCAGGGCAACACCGAGGGCGTGACCATCGAGGCCGACGACAACCTGCTGCCCCACATCGAAACCGTGGTCGAAAACGGTCGGCTGAAGATCCGCCTGGCCAAGAAGGGCAGCTACAGCAGCCGCAACACCATCAAGGTGACGGTGAACGCGCGCTCAATCGAGGGCTTGTCTGTGTCGGGCTCGGGCGACATCTACGCCAACGGGCTGAAGACGCTGAAGCTGCGCACCCGCGTGGCCGGTTCGGGCAACATCAGCATCAAGGCGCTGCAGGTGGATGACCTCAGCGTGGCCATCTCCGGCAGCGGCAATTTCGTCGCCGACGGTGCCGCCAACTCCATGGAAGGCACGATTGCTGGCTCCGGCGACCTGAAGGCCTCCGGTTTGTCGGCCAAAAAGGTCAAGATCAGCATCGCCGGCTCTGGTGACGCCGCCCTGTGGGTGCGCGAAACGCTGCAGGTCAGCGTGGCCGGCTCGGGTGATGTCAAGTTCTACGGCGAGGGCAACCTGACCAAGTCCTCCATCGCCGGCTCCGGCAGCGTGCGCCACATGGGCGTCAACCCGCCGGCCTGAAACAGTTTTATTTTTCGTTTGGGTTTCCTTCCTCTTGGCCACGCGGATTCGTTCGCGTGGCAATTTTTTTTGCCCCGGCGTGCTTCGCAAGGGGATACTGGCGGCCCCGCCCCGCTATAAGGAAATCCGCCATGATCACGGCTTCCATCAGCATCGATGTCCCAGACCTGGAGGCGGGCCTGCGCTTCTACACCCAGGCGCTGGGGTTTGCCAAGGTGTCCGAGCCTTACCCGGGCGTGGCGGTCATGCGCGCGGATGCGGTGGAAATTTGCCTGCTGCACAAGGCCCCCGGCACGAAACCTTCCCCCCAGACGTCAGACACACGGCGCTACGAGCGGCATTGGACGCCCGTCCATCTGGACTTCCATGTGGATGACCTGAAGGCCACCCTGGCCCAGGCCGTGGCAGCGGGCGCAGTGGCGGAACAGGTGTTTGACAACCCGGGCCATGGGTCGGCCGCCTTTTGCTGCGACCCCTTTGGGCATGGTTTCTGCCTGATCCAACGCAGGCAGCGCGACAAGCCCGCGGCCTGAACCAGCCTTTGGTTGGATGACGATCTAGCCTTTGGCTAAATGACGACTTAGCCTTTGGCTACGGGCCGCGCCGGATCGCTGCACCATTCGCTCCAGCTGCCCGCATACAGCGCCGGCCGGCCCAGGCCGGCGATTTCCATCGCCAGGATGTTAGGCGTGGCGGTGACGCCGGAGCCGCAGTGGTGCACCACGCTGTCCGGGGTGCGGCCGGCCAGCAGCGCGTCGAATTCGGCGCGCAGTTGCGCTGCCGGCTTGAAACGGCCGTCAGGCAGGAAATTGCCGGTGAATGGGCGGTTCAGCGCACCGGGAATGTGGCCGGCCACCGGGTCCAGCGGTTCCACCTCGCCCTTGAAACGCGGCGTGGCGCGGGCGTCCACAATGGTCTGGGCGTCCGCACCCAGCTGCCGTTGCACCTGGTCCGTGGTGGCCAGGCGTGCGCCTTCGGGCCCGGGCGTGAAGGTGCTGGTTGGGCGTGACGGCTCGTTGCCGCGCGCCACGGCGCCACCGGCGGCCGTCCAGGCCGGCCAGCCGCCATCCAGCACCGCCACCGCCTCGTGGCCCAGCCATTTCAGCATCCACCACATGCGGCCGCAGTAATGGGCACCCTGGCGGTCATACACCACCGCCTGCATGCCGTTGCCAAAGCCTTGCGCACCCAGCCAGGCGGCGAACTTCTCGCGTGAGGGCAGCGGGTGGCGCCCGCCGGAGCGGGCGTCGGGCTGCCCCTTGGCGCTGAGCGCCGTGTCCAGGTGGGCGTAGACGGCGCCGGGGATGTGCCCCTCTTGGTACTGTTGCTGCCCCAGCGCGGTGTTGGCGAGGTCGAAGCTGCAGTCAAACACCATCAGCGGTTGGCCGCTGGTTTGCAAGGCTTGCAGTTGCTCGGGCGTGATCAGGGTGGTGTACATGGGGTCTCCATTGGGGCCAGACGCCTATCGTAGCGGCCTGGGCATGGCCAGGCAGGGGCAGGGGTCAGTGTTCTTCGGCAGGGGTATTGGGCAGCGCGCGGGCGCGCAGCACCGTGGCGGCCACGCCGCTGGCCACAATGACGGCCATACCCAGCCAGCCCAGCAGCGGGATGGCGTCACCAAACAGCAGCAGGCTGTACAGCGCCGCGAACACGATGCCGAAGTACTGCAGGCTGGCCACCACCAGCGTGGTGCCGTGGCTGTAGGCGCGTGTCATGCACCACTGGCCCAGGGAGGCCAGCACGCCTATGGGCACCAGCCAGGCGGCCGACTGCCAGCGTATCTGCTCCAGCGGCGTCAGCCCGGTGAACAGCATGGCCACACCGCCAACCAGTGCCGAGCCGGCTGAGAAGTAGAACACCGTGCGTTCCTCCGGCTCACCCAGTCGCCCCAGCGCCGCCACTTGCAGGTAGGCCAGCGCCGCCGTCATGCCCGAGAACAGGCCCACCAGGCCGCCCAGCAGCTGGTCCTGGTCCAGCGTGGGGCGCAGCGTCAGCACCACGCCGGCAAAGCCGGCCAGCACGGTCAGCAGCAGCGGCCCCTGGCGCTGCGCCTGGCCGTACAGGATGGCGCCACCGATGATGAAGGTGGCCACCCAGATGCCACTCATGTAGTTCAGCGTCATCGCGGTGGCCAGCGGCAGGTGGGCGATGGCGTAAAACCAGGCTGCCAGTGACACCACGCCGACGGTGCTGCGCCAGGCGTGCATGCGCCACAGCGTGGTGCGCGGCGACACGCCGCGCGCGTGCAGCACCAGGCCCATGAACACCATGCTGACAATGCCGCGGGCAAACACCAGCTCGGCGGTGTTGAAGCTGACGGACGCCAGCTTCACACCCACGCCCATGGTGGCGAAGAACAACGTGGCCAGCACCATCCACAAGGCCTGCATGCGTCAGGCTCCAGCGCGCGGCAACAGGGTCATGCGATGGCGCGGCGGTACCACTCGTGGAAGTGCTGCATGCCGTCTTCCATGGGGCTCTGGTACGGCCCCACCTCGTTGTCGCCGCGACGCAGCAACGCCAGGCGGCCGGCATCCATGCGCTCGGCGATCTCGTCGTCCTCCAGGCAGGTTTCCATGTAGGCGGCCTGCTGGGATTCGACGAATTCGCGCTCGAAGGCGACGATTTCTTCCGGGTAGTAGAACTCCACCATGTTCAGCGTCTTCTGCGGCCCCATGGGGTGCAGCGTGGACACGGTGAGCACGTGCGGGTACCACTCCACCATCACGTGCGGGTAGTAGGTCAGCCAGATGGCGCCGTATTTGGGCGGTTCGCCGTTGCGGTAGCCCAGCAGCGCCTTTTGCCAGCGCTCGTAGACCGGGCTGCCGGCCTTGCCCAACCGGCTGGCCACGCCCACGGTCTGGACGGAATAGCGCTGCTTGAACTCCCAGCGCAGGTCTTCACAGGTGACGAACTGGCCCAGCCCGGGGTGGAACGGACCCACGTGGTAGTCCTCCAGGTAGACCTCGATGAAGGTCTTCCAGTTGTAATTGCACTCGTGCAGTTCCACCCGGTCCAGCACCATGCCGGTGAAGTCGAGGTCGGCACGCGGGCCCATGCCGGCCAGATCCTGGGCGACATCGCAGCCCTTACCGTCCGATGGTGCTTCGAACAGCAGGCCGTTCCATTGCTGCAACGGGTAGTTGTTCAGGTTCAGGCAGGGGTCCTGGGCGAAATGCGGGGCGCCCAGCAGCTGGCCGCTGGGGCTGTAGGTCCAGCGGTGCAGCGGGCACACGATGTTGCCGCCGGCGCTGCCCTTTTGCGCCTGGTTCAGCGAGCCGCGGCCCTGCAAAATGATGGCCTGGCGGTGCCGGCAGACGTTGGAGATCAGCTCCACGCCGCGCGGGCCGTGTACCAACGCGCGGCCATTTTGCTCTTGCGGCAGCGTGAAGTAGTCGCCCGGGTGGGGCACGCTCAGTTGGTGGCCCACATAGCGCGGGCCATTCTTGAACAGTGCGGCAATTTCGCGGTGGTACAGCGCCTCGTCGAAATAGCTGGAAACCGGTAGTTGGCTGTTGGCCTGTTGCAGTTGAAGACTTAAATCAGACATGGGTGACCTGACCTAAAGACTCCCCCGATGGTCGGTGACAGGGAGAATCGCGCCCTCATGGGGAAGGGGGCGCTGATTGACGGACCGGCCTCATGGTTGCGCCGGACAAAAGAGGGGGGATTGTACCCTCGCCTGTGCAGTTTGGGTGCGGATTCGCCGGTGTTTGGAGCAGGGTGCCCATAAGTTTTACCGGGGGGTGGGTACGCGACCTGTCCGTGCCGCCTAAAATTGGTGGTTTAGAAGATTGAGAGCACCGCCCCCATGCCCAAGGCCACCCCGCCGACCGCCAACGCTGAATTCGCTGCCCCCGCCAGCTACGAGACGGGGCTGGAGGAGCTTGAAAGGCTGGTGGCCCGGTTGGAGAGCGGCGACATGCCGCTGGACCAGTTGCTGTCCGGTTACCAGCGTGGCGCCGGCTTGCTCAAATACTGCCGCGACCAGCTGCAGGCGGTGGAAGACCAGATCAAGGTGCTGGATGAAGGCGTGCTGAAGACATGGACACCCGAGTGAAGGCCCCCGTATTTGATCTGGCGACCTGGAGCGCGCTGCGGCTGCAACAGGTGGAACAGGCCTTGATGGCCTGGGTGGCCACCGAGGAGCCCGCTGGCCTGAGCCACGGCGCCCCGGCCGAACTGGTGGAGGCGATGCGCTACGCCGTACTGGACGGCGGCAAGCGGCTGCGCCCGTTGCTGGTGCTGGCCACCTGCGACGCCGTGGACGGCAACCCGCAGGCGGCCTTGCGGGCGGCTTGCGCCACCGAGTTGATACACGCCTATTCGCTGGTGCATGACGACATGCCCTGCATGGACAACGACGTGCTGCGCCGGGGCAAGCCCACGGTGCATGTGAAGTTCGGCGAAGCCGGGGCCTTGCTGGCGGGCGACGCGCTGCAGGCGCTGGCCTTCGAGATATTGACACCTGAGGGCGATGAGGTGCCGCAGGCCATGCAGGCAGGGCTGTGCCGCCTGCTGGCGCGCGCGGCCGGCAGCGCGGGCATGGCCGGCGGCCAGGCCATCGACCTGGCCAGCGTGGGCATGCCGTTGACGGAAGACCAGCTGCGCGAGATGCACCGGCTCAAGACGGGTGCCCTGTTGCAGGCCAGCGTGGCCATGGGCGCCGCCTGCGGCCGACCGGCTGCGCACAGCGTCGAGGCCCTGCTGCGCTACGGCGCGGCAGTGGGGCTGGCCTTCCAGGTGGTGGATGACATCCTGGACGTGACGGCCGACTCCGCCACCCTGGGCAAGACCGCCGGCAAGGACGCCAGCCAGGACAAACCCACCTACGTGTCGGTGCTGGGGCTGGACGCCTCGCGCCGCTACGCCCAGGAACTGCTGGGCCAGGCGCTGGGCGCGCTGGAAGACAGCAAACTGCCGGACATCCAGCCCCTGAGGGCGCTGGCCGAAATGGTGGTCAACCGGGACAAATGACAGCATGACGACTTCACTGCTACACACCATCAACGATCCCGTAGACCTGCGCAAGCTGTCACGCCAGCAACTGCCCGAGTTGGCCGATGAGCTGCGCAGCTACATGCTGGACAGCGTGTCGCGCACCACCGGGCATCTGAGCTCCAACCTGGGCACGGTGGAATTGACGGTGGCGCTGCACTACGTGTTCAACACGCCGCACGACCGCCTGGTGTGGGACGTGGGCCACCAGACCTACCCGCACAAGATCTTGACCGGCCGGCGCGAGCGCATGGGCACGTTGCGCCAGATGGGCGGCCTGAGTGGGTTCCCGCAGCGCTCCGAGAGCGAGTACGACACCTTTGGCACCGCCCACTCCAGCACCTCCATTTCGGCCGCTCTGGGCATGGCCATGGCCGCCAAGCACAAGGGCGAGGGCCGGCGGGTGGTGGCCATCATCGGCGACGGCGCCATGACCGCCGGCATGGCCTTCGAGGCTCTCAACAACGCCGGCGTGGCCAACTGCAACCTGCTGGTGATTCTGAACGACAACGACATGAGCATCAGCCCGCCCGTGGGCGCGCTGAACCGCTACCTGGCGCAGTTGATGAGCGGGCAGTTCTACTCGGCCGCCAAGAACGTCGGCAAGCAGGTGCTCAAGGGCGCGCCGCCGCTGTTCGAGCTGGCCAAGCGCCTGGAAGAGCATGCCAAGGGCATGGTGGTGCCGGCCACGCTGTTCGAGAAATTTGGCTTCAATTACATCGGCCCGATCGATGGCCATGACCTCAATTCCCTGGTGCCCACGCTTGAAAACATCCGCCACCTGGAGGGGCCGCAGTTCCTGCACGTGGTGACCAAGAAAGGCAAGGGCTACCACCTGGCCGAGGCCGACCCAGTGGCCTACCATTTCCCCGGCAAGATGGACCCGGCGGTGGGCATGCAGAAACCCGCCGTGCCGCCCAAGCCCACGTTCAGCCAGGTGTTTGGCCAATGGCTGTGCGACATGGCCGAGAAGGACCAGCGTCTGGTGGGCATCACCCCGGCCATGCGTGAGGGTTCGGGCATGGTGGAGTTCGACAAGCGTTTCCCCGACCGCTATTTCGATGTCGGCATCGCCGAGCAGCATGCGGTCACGTTTGCCGCCGGCCTGGCCTGCGAAGGGCTGAAACCGGTGGTGGCGATCTATTCCACCTTCCTGCAGCGCGCCTACGACCAGCTGATCCACGACGTGGCGATCCAAAACCTGCCGGTGGTGTTCGCATTGGACCGCTCCGGCCTGGTGGGGGCCGACGGTGCCACGCACGCCGGTGCCTACGACATCGCCTACTTGCGTTGCATTCCCAACATGGGCATCGCTTGCCCGGCTGACGAGAACGAATGCCGCCAGCTGCTGACCAGCGCCTTCGAGCAGAACCACCCCGTCGCGGTGCGCTACCCGCGCGGTGCTGGGGTGGGGGCGGCCATGCAGCCGGGTCTGCAGGCGCTGCCCTATGGCAAAGGCGAGATTCGGCGCAAGGCCACTGGGGCCCATGCCAGCGCCGCCGCAGTCGCACCCAAGGGCATCGCCATCCTGGCCTTCGGCACGTTGCTGTACCCGGCGCTGGAGGTGGGTGAGCAGATCAACGCCACGGTGGTCAACATGCGCTGGGCCAAACCGCTGGACACCGAGCTGCTGTTGCAAGTGGCCGCCGAGCATGAGGCGTTGGTGACGGTGGAAGAGGGCGCCGTGATGGGTGGCGCCGGCAGCGCCGTGGCCGAGGCGCTGCAGGCCGCCGGCGTGCTCAAGCCGCTGCTGCACCTGGGCCTGCGCGACGAGTTCATCGAGCACGGCGACCCGGCCAAGCTGCTCAGCCTGCAGGGGCTGGACGCCAACGGCATCCGCGCTTCCATTGCGCAACGCTTCCCCGCGCTGGTGGAGCAGATGCGGCCCGCTCTCAAAATCGTAGCGTAACGCCGCTTTTCGTTCGATCTCGAAAGCAGGGTTCGGAACCGCTTGGCGGTCAACCCCTGTTCGGCCCGTCGGGGTCGAACAGGGAAAACCCCCACGCCTTCGCTGTGCACCGCTTCCTACAATGGCTCGGCTGCCCCGGGACGCGTGTTTGCCTTCCCGGCACGACCCTTTCAAACCTAGACAGGAGCACTTTCATGGATCGTCGTTCAATCCTCAAGCATGGCGGCATTGCCGGTGTGCTGGCCGCTGGCGTCGCGCCCTCGGCGCATGCCCAGGCCACGGTGCGCTGGCGCATGACGTCCAGTTTCCCCAAGAGCCTGGACACCATTTTTGGTGCTGCCGAAGTGTTTGCCAAAAAGGTCAGCGACATGACCGGCGGCAAGTTCGTCATTTCCGTGCATGCCGCGGGTGAAATCGTGCCGGCGCCGCAACTGCTGGACGCGGTGCAGAACGGCACCGTGGAAGCCGGCCATACAGCGCCGTACTACTTCTTTGGCAAGGACCCGACCTTTGCGCTGGGCTGCGCCGTGCCCTTCGGCTTGAATTCGCGCCAGATGACGGCCTGGATGTACGAAGGCAATGGCCTGAAGCTGATGCGTGAGTTCTATGCCGGCTACAACATCATGAACTTCCCCGGCGGCAACACCGGCGCCCAGATGGGCGGCTGGTTCCGCAAGGAAATCAACACCGTGGCCGACCTGAAAGGCCTGAAGTTCCGCATCGGCGGCTTCGCCGGCAAGGTGATCGAGCGCCTGGGCGTGATCCCGCAGAACATCCCCGGCGGCGATATCTACCCCGCGCTGGAAAAAGGCACCATTGATGCCGCCGAATGGGTGGGTCCGTACGATGATGAGAAGCTGGGCTTCAACAAGATTGCCCCGCACTACTACTACCCCGGCTGGTGGGAGGGCGGTCCGCAGCTGGACTTCTTCATCAACCAAAAGGCTTTTGACGCGTTGTCAGCCGAGTACAAGGCCGTCGTGGAATCGGCCGCCGCCTATGCCCACGTGGACATGCAGGCCAAGTATGACGCGCGCAACCCCGCGGCGCTGAAGCGCCTGGTCGGCGGCGGCACCAAGCTGCATCCGTTTTCCAAGCCCATCATGGAAGCGTCCTTCAAGGCCGCCAACGAGGTGTATGCCGAAATGTCCGCCACCAACCCGCGCTGGAAGAAGGTGTTCGACGACTTCATCAAGTTCCGCAACGACCAGGTGTTGTGGTTCCGCTTCGCCGAGGCCAGCTTCGACGATTTCATGCAGGCGCAAAAGCTGTAATCAGGCGGCCAGGGCTGCCTGGCCCGGCGTCCGCACAACCCCGCCGTCGCGGGGTTTTTCAATTCCCGGCCAGGGTGGCCGGCATGTTGCCCAGGCTGAAGTGGGCAAACGCGCGCAGCACAGCAGGGCTGGCGGCATGGAAAACGAACATGCCGCGCCCCTGCACCCGCACCACCAGGCGCGGTGCGACCAGCCAGCTCAGGTAGGGCACATAGATGAACTTGGCCTGCGTGACCTCATTCAGCGCCACCACCTTGGGCCACATCCAGGTCTGGCGGATGTGGGTGGCATCCATGGCCGTGCGGCTCACCAGGATCCAGTAGTAGCCCAGCACAATGACGGCAAGCACAAGGGCCATGAAGGCCAGTGTGCCCATGGACCAGTTGGTATTGCGCAGCGCCGGCGCTGCGCGCAGGCCCCAGACCGCCAGCGCTGCCACCAGCGAGGTGGCCAGCGCCTTGACGAAAGGCGAGAACGCCGGCCCCTCCACACGCCAGGGCGCCGAGGCGCCAGCGTCGCTCACTTCTTGCCGCCCGCGGGCGCTGAGGCCGGTGCGGCAGGCTCGTCCTTGGAGGCGTTCTTGAACAGCTCTTCAATGCTGCGCTGCGAGTCTTCGCCGCTGCGGTCGCGCTGCTCGGGGCCTTCAATCTTCACCTTGTCGATGTCGATCTTCTGCTCCTTGTCCAGGAACACGGTCACGGTGTAGGGGAAGAAAATGACAATGCCCACCAGCAGCACCTGTTGCAGCACCCAGGGGATGGCGCCGAGGTAGATGTCCTTGGATTTGATGCGTTCGGGCAGGGAGCCTTGCTTGAACATGGTGTCGGCCACGCCGCTGAGGTAGAACAGCGCGAAGCCGAACGGCGGGTGCATGAAGCTGGTCTGCATGTTCACGCACAGCAGCACGCCGAACCAGATCATGTCTATGCCCATCTTGGCCGCCACCGGGCCGAGCATGGGCAGGATGATGAAGGCGATCTCGAAGAAGTCGAGGAAGAAGGCCAGGAAGAAGATGAACAGGTTGACGACGATCAGGAAACCGATCACACCGCCCGGCAGGTTGCTCAGCATGTGCTCGATCCAGATGGCGCCGTCCACGCCCTGGAACACCAGTGAGAACAGGCGCGAACCGATCAGGATGAACACCACCATCGCCGTCACGCGCATGGTGCCGGTCATGGCCTGCTTGACCAGGTCCCAGGTCAGCCGCTTGTGCATGGCCGCCAGGATGAAGGCGCCCACCGCGCCCATGGCGCCGGCCTCCGTGGGCGTGGCGATGGCCGTTTTCATGCCCGGCAGGCCCCCCATGCTGCCCAGCACGGCGAAGATCAGGATGGCCGAGGGAATGATGCCGCGCAGGCATTTCTTCCACAGCGCCCAGCCATCCAGCGTGCGCGCCGACTTCGGCACGCCGGGCACGTCCTGCGGGCGAATGCGGCTGAGCATGAAGGTGTACAGCGCGAAGATCAGCACCTGCAGGATGGACGGGCCCCAGGCGCCCTTGTACATGTCGCCGACCGACTTGCCCAGCTGGTCGGCCAGCACCACCAGCACCAGTGACGGTGGCACCAGCTGCGTGATGGTGCCCGAGGCGGCCAGCACGCCGGTGGCGTAGCGGATGTTGTAGCCGTAGCGCACCATCACCGGCAGCGAGATCATGGCCATGGCGATCACCTGGCCGGCCACGGTGCCGGTGATGGCACCCAGGATGAAGCCGACGATGATCACCGAGTAGCCCAGGCCGCCGCGTATTGGCCCGAACAGCTGGCCCATCGAGTCCAGCATGTCCTCGGCCAGGCCGCATTTCTCCAGCATGGAGCCCATCAAGGTGAAGAAGGGGATGGCCAGCAGCAGTTCGTTGGACAGGATGCCGAAAACGTTCAGCGGCACATTGGCCATGAACTCCGCCGGGAACCAGCCCATGCTGATGGCGATGAACCCGCACAGGGCGCCCAGCGCCGACAACGAGAACGCCACCGGGAAACCGATCAGCATGATCAGTATCAGCCCCGCGAACATCCACGGGGCGAAGTCTTGCATGCTCATTGCACCGGCCTCTCGTAATGCAGATCCATCTCGTATTCGTGCCGGAGCCAACCCACGCGCTTGATGATCTCGGCCAGGCCCTGCAGCAGCATCAAGGTGAAGCCCAGCGGCAGCATCAGCATGGCCGGCCAGCGTATCAGGCCGCCGGCGTTGCTGGACATCTCACCGGAGCCGTACATGCGCACGAACAGGGGCGTGGCGTAATACAGCATCAGCGCCATCACCGGCAGCAGGAAGAAGATCAGGCCGAACAGGTCGATGTAGACGCGCCCGCGGGCGGAAGCCAGGCTGTACAGCACATCCACCCGCACATGCTCGTTGACGCGCAGCACCTGCGCCGCGCCCAGCATCACGCAGGCGGCAAACATATACCATTGGATTTCCAGCCAGCCGTTGGAGCTGTAGTCAAACGTATACCGTACAACGGCATTCAGGCAGCTGATGAAGCATGACAGGATGACCGCCCACTTGGCCAGGCCGGCGAAGCGGTCGGTGATCCAGTCTATGCCATGTGCCAATTGAAGTAACGGCTTCATGGTGGCGTGGGACCCCTCTTGTTGTGTTGCGCAACTATAGACGATGGCCGTGCCCCTATCATCCGGTGTTATCCCGGAGGTTCCGTGGTCATGGCGGGGCTGTCGACAGGGTGCGCCAGGCGCGTCAATAATGGCCCACCATGTCCCAGGCTTTGCCCACCGCGCACTTGCGCGCCATCGACTCCCCCGGCATGCGCGGCGCCGGTCGCGAGTTGCTGTCGTTGGCGCTGATGGACGCGCGCAACCACAGCCTGCACCTGATGGCGCAGTTCGAGACCGCGCTGGCCAGCGTCAACTTCCTGCTGCCGCCCTGGCCGGGCCTGACGCCACCGCTGTGGCTGCTGGGCCATGTGGGCTGGTTTTCCGAGTGGTGGATCGCGCGCAACCTGCAGCGCCAGCTGGGCCCACAGGGCGACGGCGGCGGTGCACGCCTGGCCTCCATAGAGCCGCAGGCCGACAACTGGTGGGATCCCGGGCGTGTCGGCCCTGCGGAGCGCTGGGGCGTGGCCCTGCCGGAGCTGGCGGTGATCAAGTCGTACCTGCTGGACACCTTGGAGACCACGCTGGAACTGCTGGAAAAGACGCCGGAAACCGATGACGGGCTGTACTTCTTTCGCCTGGCCTTGTTCCATGAGGACATGCAGTCCGAGCACCTGGTCACCATGGCGCAGATCCTGGGCCTGCCGCTGGATCTGCCGCAGGCTGGCCCCATGTTGGTGCGCGCGCCGTTGCTGGTGCCGGCCACCCGTTGGCAGCAGGGCGGCACGCCGCGCGAGGGCTTTGCCTTTGACAACGAACAACCGGGGCAGATGGTGGCCGTGCCCGAGTTCGAGATCGATACCCAGCCAGTCAGCTGGGCGCAGTTCGTCGAGTTTGTGGACGATGGCGGCTATGACGACGCCGGCCTGTGGCATCCGCAGGGTTGGCAATGGCTGCAGGACAAGGCCACGCTGGAGGGCCGGCGCGGCCCGCGCTACGTCGATCAGATTGGCGTGGCCAGCGGCGCGGTGATGCAGACGCGCTTTGGCAAGGCCATGCGCATGCAGGGCAGCCAGCCGGCCATGCACATGACCTGGTGGGAAGCCGATGCCTGGTGCCGCTGGGCTGGCCGGCGCCTGCCCAGCGAGGTGGAGTGGGAACTGGCGGCCAGCACGCTGCTGGGGCGTGGCTTTCGCAGCGGTGATGTGTGGGAGTGGACGGGCAGCAGTTTTCGTCCTTATCCGGGCTTTCGGCCCGGACCCTGGCAAGCCTATTCGGAACCGTATTTCGGCGCTGGCCACAAGGTGCTGCGTGGCGGCTCGTTCGCCACCCGCGCGCGCTTGAAGCATGTCAAGTTCCGACATTTCCTGACGCCCGAGCGCGACGACGCCTTCACCGGCTTCCGTTCCTGCGCGGTGTAATAGCTCAGCCTCCGGCGCTGCGATACTCCGGTCCATGGAATCCTTTGGCGCCAGCGCCGCCACCGCGCTGCATCTGATACTGGCTGCCGACCCGCTGCTGTGGCGCATTGTGGCGCGCTCGCTGTCGGTCAGCCTGCTGGCCTGCGCGCTGGCGGCCGGCCTGGGGCTGCTGCTGGGCGCCTGGCTGGGGGTGGCGCGGTTTCGCGGCCAGGCACTGCTGCTGGCACTGCTGAACACCGCCTTGGCGCTGCCTTCGGTGGTGGTGGGCCTGTTGGTGTACCTGCTGCTGTCGCGCACCGGGCCGCTGGGGTACCTGGGCTGGCTGTTCAGCTTCCAGGCCATGGTGCTGGCTCAAGGTCTGCTGGTGTTGCCGGTGGTGGTGGCGTTGACACGCCAGGCGGTGCATGCGGCCGAATCCAGCCACGGCGAGCAGCTCGCCTCGCTCGGGGCCGGGCGCGCGCTGCGAGCGCTGTTGCTGGCCTGGGATGAGCGCTACGCGCTGCTGACGGTGCTGCTGGTGGCTTTTGGCCGCGCCATTTCCGAGGTGGGTGCGGTGATGATCGTTGGCGGCAACATCGACGGCTTTACCCGTGTGATGACCACCGCCATAGCGCTGGAGACCAGCAAGGGCGACCTGCCGCTGGCATTGGGCCTGGGCCTGGTGCTGCTGTCGGTGGTGCTGGCCTTGCACCTGCTGGTGGGCCTGTTGCGCCGCTGGCGCATGCGCCAGGAGGGTGACACGGCTTGGCTTTCGGCCCAGCCCGGAGTCCTGTCATGAGCCCCCTGTTTGAATTGCGTGATGTGGACCTGCGGCTGGGCCGCGTGCAGGCCCTGCAGGGCCTGAGCCTGCGCCTGCACCATGGCGAAGCGGTGGCGTTGGTGGGGGCCAATGGCAGCGGCAAGAGCAGCCTGCTGCGCCTGCTGCACGGTTTGGCGACACCCAGCGCGGGCGAATTGGTGAGCGATGAGCGCGCCCGCCAGGCCATGGTGTTTCAGCGGCCACACATGTTCCGCGCCCGGGTGTTGCACAGCGTGGCTTTGGGGCTGTGGCTGGCGGGGTGTGGTTGGCGCCAGGCCAAGGTGCAGGCCCAGCAGGCCTTGGCCAGTGTGGGCCTGGCCGAGCTGGCCCAACGCCCCGCGCCCACGCTGTCGGGCGGGCAGCAGCAGCGGCTGGCCCTGGCCCGCGCCTGGGCGGTGCTGCCCGACGTGCTGTTGCTGGACGAGCCCACCGCCAGCCTGGACCCGCACGCCAAGCGCGAGGTGGAGCGGCTGATTGCTGAATTTGCCGCTGCCGGGCGCCAGCCGGCGCCGGGCCGGCCGCCGCTGACGCTGGTGTTTGCCAGCCACAACCTGGGCCAGGTCAAGCGCCTGGCCACCCGCGTGCTGTACCTGGAGCGCGGGCGGCTGCTGGCTGACCTGCCCGTGGCGGAGTTTTTCGACGGTGCGCGCTTGCGCCAGGTGTCGCCAGACGCTGACTTGTTCCTCAAGGGCGAGCTCGGCAAGCCTTGACAGGCGGGCGGCCTGGCCCACTTCGGGGGCTTACACGCTGGCGCCGCGTTGGCCGTTGCGCTAGAGTTTTCGCATGATGTGCGCTGCCCCATTTTTCCGTCAGGGCCCTGGGGTCGGACCACGTGTGACGGCGCACGGCTTGCAGGTGTTGTTGCTCTTCCTGCTGGCGCTGTGGTGCAGCCAGGCAGCAGCGCAAAGCGCCCCCCGTGCGACCGATGCCCGCATTGTCCCGGTCCAGGCCAGGGTGTCGGAGCCGCCGGCCCGGCGGCGCATCCTGGTCATTTACTCCCGGCACGACCAGGTGCCCTGGCAGGCCGGTGTGCTGGCCGGTTTGCGCCAGCACCTGGCCCGGTTGCCGTTGGAAGCCCAGCCCGCGTTGTTCGAGGAGCGGCTGGACGCGCTGCGCTTTGCCGCTCCGCAGGCGCAGGCGGCCTTCCTGGAGCTGCTGGTCCAGCGATACAGCGGCATGCCGCTGGACCTGGTGGTGGCCGAAGGGCAAAACGCGTTCGACTTTCTCAATGCCAACCCGGACCTGTTCCCCGGCATCCCCCGCTATTTGCTCGGCAATGTGGGGCACTCGGGCTTACTGGTGAAGGGCACGACCGTCAGCGTGGAGGAGGACATTCCCGGCGCCACCGAGGCGGTGCTGAAGCTGCTGCCGCAAACCCGCAAGGTGGTGGTGGTGACCGACCACACGCCTTATGGCGAGGCCATCACCGCCAAGCTGCGGCGCACCGGCTCAGTGTTGTCCCTGCAGACTGCCTTGGAGGTCTGGAACGATTTCAGCTATGAGGAGCTGTACCGCCGTGCCAGCCAGTTGCCGCAGGGCAGCGTGCTGCTCTGGTTTCCGGTATTTCAGGACAACACCGGCGCACGGCAGTTGCCGTTGGAAACCTTGCGCCAACTGCTGCTGCGCGCCAGTGTGCCGGTGTTCAGCCACCACGACATCTACCTGGGGCTGGGTGTGGTGGGCGGCTATGTGATCAGCGCCCAGGCAGTGGGCGACTTGATCGCCCGCCTGGCTCTCGGCCTGCCGCTGGCGCCAGACCCCGCCTCGCTGAACGCCGGCCTAAAGACCTACATGTTCGACGATCAGGTTTTGCAGCGTTGGGGCATAGACCCGGCCCTGCTGCCCGCTGGCAGTGTGGTGATCAACCCGCGTGACGCCCGGCCCTGGCTGGCCCAGGGCTGGCACGCCCTGGCGGTGGTGGTTGCCGTGGCAGTGCAGGCGCTGCTGATCGTGGCCCTGGTGGTGAGCCGGCGCCGGCGCATCGCCGCCCAGAACGCGCTGGCTGTGGAGCACGCGTTGCTGGCGCAGCATGTGGCCGAGCGCACCCTGGCGCTGAAGCAGGCCAACGACCAACTGGCCGCGCTCAGCGCCACCGATGGCCTGACGGGCTTGGCCAACCGCCGCCGGTTCGATCAGGTGCTGGCCAGCGAATGGGCCCGCGCCCAACGTTCTGGCCAGCCGCTGGCCTTGGCCATGCTGGACCTGGACTGGTTCAAGAAATACAACGACCGCTACGGCCACCCCGCCGGCGACGAATGCCTGCGCCGCGTGGCCCAGGTGCTGAGCGGCGCCGCTCGGCGCGAGGGCGACCTGGTGGCACGCTACGGTGGCGAGGAATTCGCCTTCATCTGCGTTGGCACCAGCGCCAGCGCGGCGGTGATACGCGCGCAGGCGGTGTGCGAGGCGCTGGAACACCTGGCCATGCCACACGAGCTGTCGCGTTTCGGCGTCGTCACCGCCAGCGCAGGCGTGGCCTCCCTGTTGCCGGGCGAGGGCAGCAGCGCCGAGTTGCTGGTGAAGCTGGCCGACGAGGCCTTGTACAAGGCGAAAGCCCTGGGGCGCAACCGGGTGGAGCTGGCATTGGCGCCGGCATTGGCGCCGGCGTAAGAGCGCGCACACCGCGCGGGACCACCCTGCGCATTCATTTGCTGGCATTGTGGCGCAAAGTGACTACACTTCAGGGCATAACAGGGTCGTTTTGAGCAGCCGTGCAAGCGCAACGGGCTTCCGTAAGCAGAGGCTGACGGGCCGGCGCGCTGAGAAAGCGGGGCGAGTCGTGGGAAATCAAGCCGCGTTTTTATCGACGTTGCCTGCGCAGCCGCGTGAGCGACGATTTGCTCTGGCCGTGGTGCTGGTGTCCTGCCTCGCCTTTGCAGCGACCGCGCCTTTTGCGCGCGCCGCGTTGCCGCAGGCGCCGATCTTCATTGCGGTCTACCAGTCCACACTGGCGGTGTGTGATTTCATCACCGCCGTGCTGTTGTTCGGGCAATTCAGCATGCTGCGTTCGCGGGCACTGCTGGTGCTGGCCGGTGGTTATCTGTTCACCGCGCTGATCGCGGTTGTTCATGCCTTGAGCTTTCCGGGTTTGTTCGCACCCACCGGTTTGTTGCCGGGCACGGCCCAGAGCACCGCGTGGTTGTACATGTTCTGGCACGCCGGCTTTCCATTGGCCGTGCTGTATTACGCATCCAGCAAAAACACCAGCCCCCCGGTGGCGAAGCGACCCATGGTGGTCATTGTGTGGGCCGTGGGTGCCGTGTTGCTGGCGGTGCTCCTGCTGGTCGCGCTGGCCACAACCGGCGTGGCGTTGCTGCCGGAGGTCATGGCCGGCAACCACTACACACCCGCCATGGCAGGGGTTGTCACCACGGTCTGGGTGTTCAGCCTGATGGCATTGGCGACGCTGTGGCGGCGGCGCCGCCACGCGGTGCTGGACACCTGGCTGATGGTGACCATGTGCGCATGGTTGTTTGACATTGCGTTGAGCGCGGTGCTCAATGCCGGGCGTTATGACCTGGGCTTTTATGCCGGCCGCATCTATGGCCTGGCGGCGGCCAGTTTCGTGCTGGTGGTGCTGCTGCTGGAAACCTTTTCGCTCTATGCGCAATTGGCCGCCGCCAACGGCCGCCTGATGGACCTGGCTAACCGCGACGGTTTGACCGGGATTTTCAACCGGCGGCACCTGGACGATTGCATGAGCGTCGAATTGCAGCGCTGCAAGCGTGAGAGGCGTTGTATCTCGCTCCTGATGATTGACGTTGACCACTTCAAGGTCTTCAACGACAGCTATGGCCACCTCCGTGGTGACGCCTGCCTGCGCCGCATTGCCAGCGTGATTGCGGGCGCCGCCAAGCGGCCGGGAGATCTGGCGGCGCGTTACGGCGGTGAAGAGTTCGCCGTGGTCTTGCCCGGCACCGATGCGCAGGGCGCCAATGAGGTTGCGCAGCAGATACGCACCCACATCACCCGTGCGGCCATTCCCCATGATGGCAATGCCGCAGGCAGGGTGACGATCAGCATTGGCATCGCCACCTGCGGTGCGGACGCACCGGTCAGCATGGAGGAACTCTTCGGGTCGGCGGATCGCGCGCTGTACCAGGCGAAAGCCGCTGGGCGCGACAGCGTGTTCGCCTGCGCAGCGGTGGAAACCACCTTCGACGCGCTGGCGCCGGGTGTCGCCCCTGCCATGGGCGTGGCCTGAAGGCGATCCCACACCGCCCCGCTTGCTAAACTGCCGCCGTCGCAGCCAGCAAATGCTGGCCGGACGTGGCGCTGTTTCGGGGAGAATTCCAATGCGCATTGCTTTTTTGTTGGCCGGTCTGCTCTCGCTGTGCGCGCCGGTCTGGGCGGGCCAGATGGCCTGGGCGGAGCCCGAGGCGTCGACCTTCGTGTGGCAGGTGCCAGGTGGCGCCTCGCTGCCAGCCCGGCAGATTGACAGTCGCGTCACCGGGCTGATGCGCCAGGCCCAGGTGCCGGGCCTGGTGCTGGTGCTGATCCGTGACGGCCAACCGGTCTACCACCGCGCTTATGGCTATGCGGATCTGGCCACCGGCAAGCCGCTGGCCACCGGCAGCGTGATGTACGCCGCCTCGCTGACCAAGGCCGCCTTCGCCCACCTGGTGCTGCAACTGGCGGATGACAAACTGATTGATCTGGACGCGCCACTGCCGCAGCAGTTGAAAAAGCCGCTACCGCAGTACCCCGAGTTCGCCGATCTGGCTGCCGACCCGCGTTGGCAGCAATTCACGCCGCGCATGCTGCTGTCGCACGCGTCCGGCCTGCTGAACTGGCGCTGGATCAACGACAACGGCAAGCTGGACATCAAGTACCCGCCGGGCAGCCGCTATGTGTATTCCGGCGAGGGCTCGCAGATCCTGCAGCTGGTGGTGGAAGAGCGCACCGGCCAGCCGCTGGGCCGGTTGATGCAACAGCGCGTGTTCGACCGCTTTGCCATGCGCAGCACCAGCATGGACTGGCGTGCCGACTTCGAAGGCCGTGAGGCCCCCGGCTATGACGAGCAGGGCAAGCAGGTACCGCACAGCCGGCGTTCGCGCGCGCGGGCCGCCGGCTCCATGGACACCACGGCGGACGATTACGCGCAGTTCCTGGCTGGCGTGCTGCGCGGTGAGGGCCTGTCCCAGGCTTCTCAGCAGGCCATGCTGAGCCGGCAGATTGCCATCGTCTCGCCGCAGCAGTTTCCCTCGCATTTCCCTGGCGAGACCCATGTGAACGACAACATTGGCCTGGCCTACGGCCTGGGCTGGGCCACCTACCAGTCGCCGCTGGGGCCAGCCTTCTTCAAGGAGGGCAACGACACCGGCACCAACAACTTCGCGCTGGGCTTTGCGGCCAGCCGCGATGGGCTGGTGGTGCTGAGCAACAGCGCGCGCGGCGACCGCATGTTCTTCCCGCTGGTGGAAAGTCTGTTCGGCCGCACCTGTCTGCCGTGGTTCTGGATGGGCTACATCCCATTTGACAAGGAAAGCTTGCGCAAGCCCGAGGCGCGGGAACAGCCGGTTGCGGCCTGCCGTTAGCCGTCAGTCTGTGCCGGTGGCCGCTTCGTGCAGCGCCTGCATGCGGTAGTGCCGTGGGCTCACGCCATGCCTGGCGGTGAACGCATGCACCAGCGCGCTGGTGCCGGCGTAGCCGCACTGGTCGGCAACCTGCGTCAGCGGCTCGCGCGTGCCGCGCAGCAGCGCCTGCGCCAGCTCCAACCTGCAGTTGGCGGCGTACTGGCGCAGCGTGACGCCCACTGCGGCGGCAAAGCGGCGCGACAGCGCGCGTTCGCTCAAGGCCACGCGTGCTGCCAATTGGGCCAGGCGGGGTGGGTGGGCGATGTCGCGCTCCAGCAGTTCCTGCACGGCCAGCACCTGCTTGTCCTGGTGTTGGCGAAATTGCGCGCTCCACACCGCCAGGTGCTCGGGTGAGGGCAGCGGTCCGGTGGTGGTGTAGCGCAGGAATTTCTGCGCCGCGCTTCGGCCGAAGAAGCGCTGCACCACATGCGCCAACACATCGGCCGTGGGGGCTATGCCGCCGGCGCAGATGACCTGGTCGTTGACCACGATCTGGCGCGACGGCGTGTAGCGCACGCCGGGGAAGTATTTGGCAAACACGGGGGCCTCGCTGCGTACGCCCGTGGCCTGCTTGCCCTCCAGCAGCCCGCTCTTGGCCAGCAGCACCGCGCCACCCAGGCTGACCACCAGCGCGCCGGCCGCATGCTGGGCGGCGATCCACGGCGCCAGCTTGCGGTCGCTGGTGCTGAATTCGCCCTCGGGCGCGAACTGCGTGGGCAGGATCAACACCTGAAACTGTTGCTGGTCCGCGCTGCTGCCGGCCACCAGGTCCGGCTTCAGCCAGGCGCCGCCGAAGCTGGCCACAGCGGTGCGGCTGGCGCCCACCTGGACGACCTCGAACAGCGCGCTGGCTGCCACGTCCTTGTTGTGGGCCAGCAGCGTGCCGGCCACCTGCAGCAGCTCGCGCGCCAGGAACGCCGAGCCGGCCCACACCTGATCCGGCAGCAGCAGCGCCACCCGCACAGTTGGCTTGGTGATGGCGGTATTTTTCAAGTCAGTGAATTGGCGTTTCAAAGCAACTTTCAGTATGCCGCAAATGCTGTAATCACGCCACAGCCCGAGCGCCACCGAGAAAACACCATGAGAGACAAGCTGCTGACGAGCGAGGAGTTGCGTCCCTTTCTGCAAAAGTCCAACGCCAAAGGCTGGCGCATGCTGGCCCTGAACTGGGCGCTGGCCGCCGCCTGCTTCGCCCTGGTGCTGTGGCAAGCCACCTGGTACACCGTGCTGCCCGCCATGCTGCTGCTGGGCGGGCGCCAGCTGGGCCTGGCCATCCTGATGCATGAGTGTGCGCACCGCTCCTTCATGGCGTCGCCCCGGCTGAACGACTGGGTGGGCACCTGGCTGTGCGGTGCGCCGGTGGGGGCGGACATGGCTGGCTACCGCGCCTACCACATGGTGCACCATGTGAAGACCGGCACCGACGCCGATCCGGACATCGCCAACTACGCCAACTACCCGGTCAGCGGCGCCTCACTGGCGCGCAAGGTTTTGCGTGACGTGCTGGGCCTGTCGGGTCTGAAAAGCCTGCTGGGGCTGGCGCGGCTGTATGCCGGTGCGGGCAGTCACTGGCAGCGCGCCAAGACGCTGGCCTGGACCACCCGGCGCATGCTGCTGGCCCAGCTGGTGCTGCTGGCGCTGTGCGCCGCGCTGGGGCATCCGCTGCTGTACCTGCTGTGGCCCGCCAGCTGGCTGACCAGCTACCAGCTGTACAGCCGCATACGCAATGCCGCCGAACATGGTGGGCTGAGCGGCACACGCAGCGACGATTTCTGGGCCAATACCCGCACCACGCACGCGGCCTGGTGGGCACGCTTGACGGTGGCGCCCAACCATGTCAATTTCCACTTTGAGCACCACCTGGCGCCCGCCGTGCCTTGCTACAACCTGCCCACGCTGCACCACTGGCTGCGCCAGCAGGGGGTGTTCGAGCGTGCGCCTTACGAGCCCGGCTACGGCCAGGTGCTGCTGCGGCTGCTGGGCCGGGCGCGCACCCCGGCCGCAGCCTGAAGCCTTGATGTCGGAGAACCTTGATGAACAAACCCGAACCCGCCGTCCATCTGCAAGGCAACATCGTGGGTGGTGCAGACACCCACAGCGTGTTCAACCAGGCGCCGCCGCTGGCCAACTACAACGCCTTTGACGCCGATACCGCGCTGAAGGAGGCCGTGCAGCGCGAAGGCGCCGCCTGGGCGCTGCCGCAACTGGCCGCTTACGGCGCGCGCACCGGCAGTGCCGAGGTCATCCAATGGGGGTTTGACGCCAACGAGTACAAGCCGCAGTTCTTCAGCCACGACCGCCAGGGTTTCCGCGTCGACCTGGTCAAGTACCACGACAGCTACCACCACCTGATGACCATGGCGCTGGAGAGCGGCATCCATGCCGGCCCCTGGACCACCCCACGCGCCGGCGCTCATGTAGCGCGTGCCGCACAGTCGTATTTGCAGTCGCAGGTGGATGCAGGCCATGGCTGCCCGCTGACCATGACGTTCGCTGCCGTGCCGGCGCTGCAGACCACGCCTTCCGTCGCCAAGGAATGGCTGCCCAAAATCCTGGCCAGCGGCTACGACCCGCGCAACGTGCCGCACACGCAGAAACAGGCGCTGACCATAGGCATGGGCATGACCGAGAAGCAGGGCGGCTCCGATGTGCGCGCCAACACCACGCAGGCCTACCCGCTGGGTGCGCAAAGCCCTGGTGAGGCGTATGAGCTGGTGGGCCACAAGTGGTTCACCTCGGCGCCGATGTGCGACGCCTTCCTGATGCTGGCGCAAACGGGTTGCGGCCTGTCGTGCTTCCTGGTGCCGCGCTGGCGGCCCGACGGCAGCAAGAACCCGGTGCACGTGCAGCGGCTGAAGAACAAGATGGGCAATGTGTCCAACGCCTCGTCCGAGATCGAACTGCGCGGCGCCCTGGGCTGGATGGTGGGGCAGGAAGGTCGCGGTGTGCCCGCCATCATCGAGATGGTGGCCATGACGCGCTTTGACTGCATGGTGGGCTCGGCCGCCGGCCAGCGCCAGGCCGTGGCCCAGGCCATGCACCACTGCGCGCACCGCAGCGCCTTCGGCAAACGGCTGGTGGACCAGCCGGCCATGCGCAATGTGCTGGCTGACCTGCAACTGGAGGTGGAGGGCTCGCTGGCCATCACCATGCGCATGGCACGCGCCCTGGATACGCCCAAGGAAGAGTCCGAACAACTGCTGCTGCGCCTGGGCTTGCCGGTGGGCAAGTACTGGATTTGCAAGCGCACCCCCAACCACGCCTACGAAGCCATGGAGTGCCTGGGCGGCAACGGTGTGATGGAAGACTTCATCCTCGCCCGCCTGTACCGCGACGCCCCCATCAACGCCATCTGGGAAGGCTCGGGCAATGTGCAGGCGCTGGACGTGCTGCGTGCCTTGGGAAAATCCCCCGCCGTGTTTGACGTGTGGTTTCAGGAACTGGCCGGCAGCCG
This sequence comes from Hylemonella sp. P2_B10, assembly GCF_056404875.1. NCBI lineage: Bacteria > Pseudomonadati > Pseudomonadota > Betaproteobacteria > Burkholderiales > Comamonadaceae > Hylemonella > Hylemonella sp. P2_B10. The sequence continues at coordinate 292,844 of NZ_JBFUDE010000002.1, read as the reverse complement.
GGGCGCCAGCGCCGTGCTGGACCAGGCGGTGCAGCGCCTGCAGGCGCAGTTCAAGAGCCTGGACGATGCCGAATACCGCGCCCGCGACATCGTGGAGCAACTGGGCTTGACCATGCAGGCTCACCTGCTGGTGCAGTCCGGCAACGCCGCTGTGGCCGACGCCTTCATCGCCTCGCGGCTGGGCAGCCAGGGCGCGCGCAACTACGGCACGCTGCCTGCGGGCTTGGACGTACAGGCGTTGATTGAACGGGGCATGCCCACGGTGGGCTGAGGCGGCCTCCGGTGGCCAAAACCCTGCCGCTGCTGCTCAAGGAGGTGCGCGCCTGCACGCTGTGTGCGCCGCATTTGCCCCATGGCGTACGTCCCGTCGTGCAGGCCGGCAGAAAGGCCCGCATCCTGGTGGTTGGCCAGGCACCGGGGCGCAAGGTGCATGCCAGCGGCACGCCGTTCGACGACGCCAGCGGCGAGCGCTTGCGCCAGTGGATGGGCCTGGGCCGGGAGCAGTTTTACGATCCCAACCTGGTGGCCCTGGTGCCCATGGGCTTTTGCTATCCCGGCACCGGTGCGTCAGGCGATTTGCCGCCGCGGCCGGAATGTGCCGCCCGGTGGCGCGCGCCCTTGCTGTCGGCGCTGCCCCACATCGAGCTGACACTGGTGCTGGGTCAGTACGCCTTGGCGTGGCATTTGCCAGCCTTGGCCCGCCGACCACTGACCGAAGCGGTGGCCGCGTGGCGCGACCACTGGCCGGCACTGCTGCCCTTGCCACATCCGAGCCCGCGCAACAACATCTGGCTCAAGCGCAACCCTTGGTTTGACCTTCAGGTGGTGCCGGCTTTGCAGGCGAGGGTGCGGGAGGTGCTGGCCACACCCTAGCTGGCTTGCTTACTTCGTCACGATGGCAAACGTTCCTGGCGCCTTGTCGATCAGTGTGAAGAAGCGCACCAGGTCAATCTTGCTGCCGTCGGTCTTCAGGTCGTCGCTGAGCAGCGTGTCCTTCACCCCGGCGGTGCCGGCCATCATCTTGATGAAGATGGTCTTGGTCAGCGTCAGCGTGGCGTTGGCGTCGGCGGCAGGTGGGGCCTTCTTGAAGTGCAGCACCGCGTTTTCTATCCACAGCACGTAGGACTCCTTGATGTCCGTCAGCACCAGGTTCACCTTCAGGTTCTTGCCCTCGGCGGCCGGACCGTCCAGGCCGGCGGCCATGGCTTCCAGGAAGCGTTCCACCGGCGTCTGGTTCAGCATCTCGATCAGGCTGGCCCGGCTGACCGATTTCTTCGGTGGGCCATTGCGCAGCTCCAGCGCGGCGGTCAGGTAGCTGTTGCGCCAGGTCGAGGCTTCCGACTGGTAACCCAATTGGTCGTAGGTGCGCGCCAGCAGTTCCTTGGCACCCTTGTGGTCTGGCGCGCCGAACACGGCGTGGTTCAGCAGCTCGGCGGCCCAGCGGTAGTCACCCTTGTCGAACGCGGCCTGCGCTGCGGCTACGGCCTTGTCCGGTCCGCCCAGCAGTTCCAGGTAGCGCTTGGCCGATTCCTGCGGCGGCAGTGGGTTCAGGTTGGCCGGATTGCCGTCGTAGTTGCCCAGGTAAAACTGGTAGATGGCCTTGACGTTGTGGCGCAGGTCGCCGTAATAGCCGCGCGAGCCAAAGTGCTCGGCCAGGGATTTGGGCAGTTTGATGGTGTCGGCGATCTCGCGCGGCGTGTAGCCTGCATTGATCAGCCGCACCGTCTGGTCGTGCATGTACTTGTAGGTGTCGCGGTGCATGGTGATGAAGCGGGCAATGCGCTCATGCCCCCACACCGGCCAGTTGTGCTGGCCGAAGTACACCTCGGCATCCGCCGTTTGCTCCAGCGCCTGATCCATGTACTGCGACCAGCGCAGCGCATCGCGCACCTTGGCGCCGCGCACCGGCAGCAGGTTGTGCATGGTCTGGGCCAGGTTCTCGGCGCCGCCGTAGGCCTTGCGTTCAGGGATGGAAAAGGTCAGCTCGGCCGGTGCCTCGGCGCCCGGCACGTTGTGGAAGATGAAGCGCACGCCATCCAGCATCAGTTCCTCGGTCGGCTTGGTGATCAGCTGGGTGGGCGGCAACACGCCGATGTTGCCGTAGACCACGTTCTTGCCCAGGCCGGTGTCCACATTGCCCTTGGGTGAGCGCTCCAGGTCGCGGCCGAACTGGTACAGCGAACGCCGGCCCATGGCCGTGCCCACCAGCACGTTCTCGCTGGTGGCTTCTTCCATGAAGCCCTCGGAGGCAATCACCGGCACCTTGCGTTTGGCGGCGTCCTCGGGCGTCAAGATGCCCAGCACGCCGCCAAAGTGGTCGGCGTGGCTGTGGGTGAACACCACCGCCGTCACCGGCTTGTCGCCCAGTTGCTGGCGCGCGAAGGCCAGCGCGGCGGCGGCGCTTTCGCGCGCCGTCATGGTGTCCACCACGATCCAGCCGGTCTTGCCTTCGACCAGCGTCATGTTGGAGATGTCAAAGCCGCGCAACTGGTAGATGCCGTCGGTGACCTTGAACAGGCCGATCTGCGCGTTCTGCTGCGCATGGCGCCACAGGCTGGGGTTGACCGTGTCGGGCGCCTTGCCTTCAATGAACTTGTAGGCATCAAAGTCGTGCAGCACGCTGCCATCAGCGGCCAGGATCTTGCCGCTGGGGCGGGCGATGAAGCCGCGCTTGGCATCCTCGAAATCCTGCGGGTCGTCCAGCTTCAGGCCTTCGGCCATCTTGGCGTTTGCCGCCAGCGTGGTGGGTGTGGCGTCGCCAGCGGCGCCGCCCACGCCCGTGTTCTTGTTGCCGCAGCCGGCCAGCAGTGCGGCGGCCAGCACGGTCGACAGCGCAGCCAATGCAATGGGGGTCTTGGTAATGGTGGTCATGGGGTCTCTTCGTTGTCGGGTATGTTGTTCAGGCCTGGGCGCGGATCATGTCGGCAGCCTTCTCGCCGATCATGATGGTGGGGGCGTTGGTGTTGCCGCCGGTCACCGTGGGCATGATGGAGGCGTCGGCCACGCGCAGGCCGTTGACGCCATGCACGCGCAATTGGGCGTCTACCACCGCCAACGGGTCGCTGCCCGGCCCCATCTTGCAGGTGCCCACCGGGTGGTATTGGGTGTCGGCGCGGTTGCGGATGTCTGCCTTGATGGCGGCCAGGTTGTTGCGGTCCACGTCGTAGAGCATCTTGCCGCGGTAGGGGTCAAAGGCGCGCGAGGCGACGATGTCCATCTGCATCTGCACGCCACGCGCCAGCAGGTCCAGGTCGCGCTCGTCGGCCAGGAAGTTGGGGTCAATCAGCGGTGCGGCGTGTGGGTCCGGGCTGGCCAGCGCCACCGTGCCCCGGCTGTGCGGGCGCAGCAGGTCCACGTGGCAGGAAAAGCCGTGGCCCAGGTGCAGCTTGCGCGCATGGTCGTCCACGATGGCCACCACGAACACCAGTTGCAGGTCAGGCACCGCCACGTCCGGAGCCGAGCGCATGAAGGCACCGGACTCGGCATAGGTGCTGGTCAGCATGCCGCGCCGGTGGCGCCGCCAGTCCAGCACGGCGCCGGGCAGCTTGCCGGTGCCGGCCAGCGACACGCCAAAGCTTTGGGTACCGCTGCCGGTACGCCAGGTCTGCACATGGTCGATGTGGTCCTGCAGGTTCTGCCCCACGCCGCCCAGGTGTTGCACCACCGGGATGCCCAGGTGTTGCAGGTGCTGGGCCGGCCCCAGGCCAGACAGCATCAGCAGTTGGGGCGAGCCGAAAGCCCCGGCGCAGACGACCACCTCGCGCCGCGCCAGCGCCTCCTTGGCTTGCCCGCCCTGGGTGTAGGCCACGCCTGTGGCCCGGCGCTCCTGCATCAGGATGCGGGTGGTATGGGTCTGCGTCTTCACCGACAGGTTGGCGCGGCCCAGGTTGGGCGTGATGTAGCCCTTGGCGGCGCTGCAGCGTTCGCCGTCCTTGTGCGTCACCTGGTACATGAAGGCGCCGAACTGCTCGGCACCGTTGTAGTCGGTGTTCAGCGGCAGGCCGTTCAGCTGCGCCGCAGCCAGGAAGGCCTGGTTCAGCTCGCTGGGGGCATAGTGGCCCTGCGCGTCGCGCCAGGGTGCCAGGTCCTTCACGTTCAACGGGCCGCCGCTGCCGTGGAAGGCGTCGGCGCCGAAGCGCTCGTTGTGTTCCGCGCGCTTGAAGTAGGGCAGCACCTCGTCATACGACCAACCGGGATTGCCCAGGGCGGCCCAGTGGTCGTAGTCCCAACGGTGGCCGCGCACATACAGCATGGCGTTGATGGAGCTGGAGCCGCCCAGCACCTTGCCGCGCGGTTGGTAGCCCTGGCGGCCGTTCAGACCCTTTTGCGGCACGGTCTTGAAGGCCCAGTTCTTGAACGGGATGGGCAGCATGCCCACCACGGCGGCTGGCGCCTGCACGAACACACTGTTGTCGCTGCCACCGGCCTCCAATAGGCAAACCGTCACGCCAGGGTCTTCGCTGAGCCGGCTTGCAATCGCGCAGCCGGCCGAACCACCGCCGACCACCACGTAGTCAAAAGTTTCGCTGTGCATGGCTTCCTTGCTTATGGCCGGACGGGCGCAGCAGCGAGAAGCGCCCACGCCGGCTTGTCTCGTTGGAATGGAAGCCGGATTGTGGGCTGGCGGGGTTATGCCGTCCAATGCATTTCAATAGTTATATCGATGCAATGATTGCATTCAGTGTCGTTGGCAAACTGCCGACGCCGCTGGGGCGCGTGGCTACGCGAATGTCCCCCGGGCCTGCGGCCCTCCTCCTTGATTCCGCTACGTCACGCGCCCCAGCGACGCCGGCCGCGAATACGGTTGGCGTGCCAGAAGTCGCATGCCAGCCAAGTTCGCAGGATCAGGTCGATTCGGCATTCGGCGCAGCGGCATCAAGGAGGAGGGCCGTAGGCCCGGGGGACAGCCGCGGAGCCGAGTGCCGCGTCGGCATGATCCCGTCAAACGCTGCGGCCCTCAAATGCAGACTACAGCGTCCCCATGCCGCCATCGATCAGCAGTTCGCTGCCCACCGTGAACGAGGCCTCATCGGAAGCCAGGAACACCACTGCCTTGGCGATCTCGCTGGCGGTGCCAAAGCGGCCAGCGGGCACCAGCGCCTGGATACTGGCGGCGGTCTTTTGCAGGTCGTCGGCCGACATGCCCAGCTTGCCGTACAGCGGGGTGGTGATCGGGCCGGGGCTGACGGCGTTGATGCGGATGCCACGGCCAATCAGTTCGCCAGACAGTGTGCGTGCCAGCGACAGCAGGCCGGCCTTGGTGGCCGCATAGGCGCTGGAAGTCGGCATGCCGATGTGCGCATTGACCGACGTGTTCAGCACGATGGAAGCCGGGTTGGCCAGCACCGGCAGCAGCGCTTGCAGCAGGAAGAATGGGCCCTTCAGGTTGATGGCCATCTGGCGGTCGAAATTGGCCTCGGTCCATTGCGCCAGCGGCGCCAGTTGTGCGATGCCAGCGTTGATGAACACCGCGTCCAGTTGACCGAAGTGTTCGGCCACCGCCTTGGCGATGATCTGCTGGTCGGCCACCGTGCCGGCGTCGGCACGGATGACCAGCACGTCCTGGCCCAGTTCCTGGTGGGCGCGTTCTATCGATTCGGCGCTGCTGCCGGTGATGGCCACACGGGCGCCCTCGGCCAGGAATTGGCGCGCGGTCTCCAGGCCAATGCCGCTGGTGCCGCCGGTGATCAGGGTACGTTTGCCTTGCAAGCGATTCATGGTGTTGCTCCTTCAGTTGCGGGTTGTCTGGCGTGATTGCCATGGAACGAACTGTATGATTTATCTTTGATGACTAAAATGGTGTAAAAATGCTTTGTACGTTCAGTTTTAATGAATATTGGAGCAACGCATGGACAAGCTGCGCGCCTTTGAAGTCTTCACCACCGTGGTCGCCAAGCAAGGCTTTGCCCGCGCTGCCGACGCGCTGGACACCTCGCCGGCCAACGTCACCCGCTATGTGGCCGAGCTGGAGGCCCAGCTGGGCACGCGGCTGCTGAACCGCGATTCGCGCAAGCTGTCGTTGACCGAGAGCGGGCAGGCGCTGTATGAGCGTGCCCGCACCATCCTGGACGAGGTGGCCGAGGCCGAGGCGCTGGCCTCGTCCAACGCGCTGCAGCCACGCGGGCGCTTGCGCATCAACGCACCGTTGAGCTTCGGTGTGCTGCACCTGGCGCCGCTGTGGCCGCTGTTCCTGAAGAAGCACCCCGAGGTGGAACTGGAGGTGGCGCTGATCGACCGGGTGGTAGACATCGTGGAGGAGGGCTATGACCTGGCGGTGCGCATCTCGCGCGGCGGCAGCAGCGCGCATGCGGCGCGCAAGCTGGCCAGCTCGCGCAATGTGGTGTGCGCGTCGCCCGCCTACCTGCGCAAGCACGGCACGCCGCGCACACCGCAAGACCTGGCCGGCCACGCCTGCGTCGGTTACACCTACTGGTCCACCGGTGACGACTGGCATTTCACCGATGCGCAAGGCAAGCCGCACATGGTCCGCATACGCTGTGTGATGCACACCAACAATGGCGACACCGCGCGCGCCGCCGCGCTGGCTGGTACCGGCATCATCCAGCAACCCAGCTTCCTGGTCGGCCCGGAGCTGCGTGCCGGCAAGCTGGTGGCGCTGCTGCCGCTCTACCACGTCCCCGACATCGACGTGCTGGCGCTGTACCCCAGCCGGCGCCATCTCAGCGCCAAGGTGCGGGTGATGGTGGACTTCCTGGCCGAGGCCTTCAAGGGCACGCCGCCATGGGAGCGCTAGCAAGGTCGAGTGCCATCCGAACCGCATGCATGCGCGGTTAAGCCTTCATAAGCGCTGGCCATGGATGGGCCGCAAACCCGCATGGCATAAGCCTTTGGCGGTCAGGGTTATCGACGCCGCTAATGCGGCCGGGCCGCATTTTCGATTTGTACAAAGGGGTCTTGCACCCAGATACTGCATGCCGTCTCCACCTCAGAGAGGCGGTCCATGCGGGCAGGCGGCCCGTTCTTCGGGAAGCTCCAAACATGAATCTGAACAAGCTGCGCGCAGCACCGTGTGTGGGTCCGTGTGACCGTTTGAGCCTGGCATGAAGAACGCGCGCCTGCTGGAGTTGATACGCCGGGCGCTGGCCCGGTTGCCCGAGACGCCGGATAACCCCGCCCAGCAGCGCAAGCTGCAGGACACCGAGGCCCGGCTGGCCCGCAAACTGGAAACCATGATGCTTACCTCCAACCAGGCTGCGGCACGGCCGCAACGCCGCACGCCCACCGGTGCCGGCGAGAGTTTTCGCCGTGCTGAGCGCAAGCGCATTGACCGTGAACTGCGCATTGCGGCCACCGCCTTCGACGCGCATGAGAGCATGCTGATCACCGACCGCAACCAGGTCATCCTGCGCGTCAACCAGACCTTCGTCGAGGTCAGCGGCTACAGCGCGGAAGAAGTCATCGGCAAGAAGCCGCAGATGTTCCGCTCCCCTTGTCATGAGCCAGCCTTCTACGAGCAGATCTGGCGCCAGGCGGCCGAGAAAGGCTATTGGCGCGGCGAGATGACGGCTCGGCGCAAGAATGGCGAGCTGTACCCGATTCTGTTCACCGTGTCGGCGGTGCGGGACAGCAGTGGCAACATCACCAACTATGTCAGGACCGAGACCGACATCAGCAAGCAGAAGGCGGCCCAAAAGGAAATTCACGAGCTGGCCTTCTATGATGCGCTGACCAAGCTGGGCAACCGGCGCCTGCTGCTGGACCGGCTGCAGTTGGCGCTGTCCAGCAGCCAGCGCAGCGGCAGCTTTGGCGCGCTGCTGTTCATCGACCTGGACCACTTCAAGACGCTGAACGACACCGCCGGCCACGAAGTGGGCGACCTGCTGCTGCAGCAGGTGGCGCAGCGCCTGGGCACCTGCATACGCGATGGCGACACCGTGGCACGGCTGGGTGGCGACGAGTTCGTGGTGCTGCTGACCGACCTGGGCTTGCAGGACGAGGCCGCCGCGCGCTTGACTGAGCAGGTGGGCGAACGCGTGCTGGCGGCGTTGAACGCGCCTTATGACCTGGCCGGTCAGGCCCATTTCAGCAGCCCCAGCATCGGCGTGGCGTTGTTCGGCGCTGAAAGGCAGAGCTTGGCAGAGCTGCTGCGCCGTGCCGACATGGCCATGTACCAGGCCAAGGCCGGCGGGCGCAACGGCCTGCGCTTTTTTGACCCCGCGATGCAGGCCGCCGTCACGGCCCGGGTGGAGCTGGAGGGTGCGCTGCGCCTGGGGCTGCAGCGGCGCGAGTTCCTGCTGCTGTACCAGCCGCAGGTGTGCACCAATGGCAAGCTGGTGGGCGCCGAGGCACTGGTGCGCTGGCAGCATCCGCTGCGCGGTCTGCTGGCGCCTGGCGAGTTCATCACCGTGGCCGAGGACAGCGGCCTGGTCATTCCACTGGGCCTGCAGGTGCTGGAGATGGCCTGCGAGCAGATCGTGCGCTGGAGTGCAGACGGCAGCCTGGGGGAACTGGGCGAGTTCGCGGTGTCGGTCAACGTCAGTGCGCGCCAGCTGCGCCAGCCCGATTTTGTCGACCAGGTGCTGGCAACGCTCATACGCACCGGCGCTGACCCGCACCGGCTGAAGCTGGAGCTGACCGAGAGCCAGCTGCTGGACAACGTGGAGGAGACCATCGCCAAGATGACAGCGCTGCGCGCCCATGGCGTGAGCTTCTCGCTGGACGACTTCGGCACCGGCTACTCGTCGCTGACCTACCTGAAGCGGCTGCCGCTGGACCAGCTGAAGGTGGACCAGTCGTTCGTGCAGTCCATCCTGGTGGATGCCAACGACGCCGCCATAGCCCAGATGGTGGTGGCGCTGGGTCACACCATGGGTCTGAAGGTGGTGGCAGAAGGGGTGGAGACCGAGGAGCAGCGTGCCTTCCTGGCCGGCTGCGGCTGCAACGCCTACCAGGGGTACCTGTTTGGCCGCCCGGTGCCGGCCGACAGCCTGACGGCCTGCCTGCGCACGGGTGTGTGTGCCACGGCGCTGCAGCGGCTCAGGCCGGCGGGCACGGCCGTAGGCCATCCCTCGGGCGGGCGGCTTCTTTTGCAAGCAGCGCCCTGACCAGCTGGCGCACATGGGCCTGCGCCGGGTCCTGGTCGTTGCGGCGGTGCCAGATCAGCCGCACGTCCAGCTTCAGGTCTTCGGCCGCCACCATGCGCACGGCGATGCCTGGCACACCCTCGTAGATGGAGGTGACCATGCAGGACTGCAGCGACACCAACGGAAACTGCCGCAGCACCTGCATCACCGCCAGTTGGCTGACGGCCGACACGGCGATGTTGCGCGTGAGCCCGCGCGTCTCAAAAAAACGGTCCACCTCCGAGCCGGTTTCGCCGCGCCAGCTCAGGGCCACATGCTCATACTGCGACAGCACCTGCGGCGTCACCACCTCGGGCAGCGTGATCTGCTCGGGTGAATAGACGCACTCGAAGCGCGACATCACCACACTCTCGCTGCAATGCCATTCCTTGAACGGCATCAGGCCTATGCCCAGTGCCATGTCCACCTCTTCGGCGTCCAGCGCCGGCAGCACCTCGTTGCGCTGCAATTGCTTGATCCACAGGCGTATGCCCGGTGCGCTGTCGCGCAAGGCGGCCATCAGTTGCGGCAGCAGCACCGATTCCACACCGTCGATGGCCGAGATGCGCAGCGTGGCCTGCACCCTTGAGAGGTCAAACGCCTGGCGCGCGAACAGGAAGTGGTTGGCATTGGCCAGCCAGGCCCGCACCTGCGGCGCCAGCTGCATGGCCAGCGCGGTGGGCTCCATGCGGTTGCCCGAGCGCACGAACAGCTCGTCGCCCAAGGTCTCGCGCAGCCGCGCCAGCACGTGGCTCATGGCCGGTTGGCCTATGAACACCTTGGCGGCGGCCTTGCCCACATGGCGTTCCTGCATCAGCGCGTCAAAGCCCACCAACAGGTTCAGGTCGATGCGACGGAAATCGGCATGGCGCAACTCTGGCATGGCGCAGCGGCCCTTTCTGGTGGTTCTGGCGTGGCAGCGAGAGGGGAAGGGCCCCCATGGCGGCGCGCCCCTGTCGTCATGCTAGGCAGTCCAGGCCGCTTTGTAAACCAACCGGCTGCTTTTGCACCGCCTCAAGGCTTCAGTCCCTTGGGCAAGGGCAGCCCGCGCCTGGCCGCCGCTTCGCGCAAGCGGTCAGGGTAGTCGCTGATCAGGCCGTCCACGCGCCAGCCCAACAGGCGGTCCATGTCGGCCGGTTCGTTCACCGTCCAGGGGATGACCTGCAGGCCCAGGATGTGGGCCGTGGCCACCAGTTCGGCGCTCACATCCGGGTGGTAAGGCGACCAGACTGCGCCGCCGGCGGCCTTCACCAGGTGCGGCAGGCTGGCGTGGTCGGCCAAGCGCAGGCCGGCTGTCCACGCCGGGTCGGCGGCGTTGTTGTTGGTGGGGCGCTGTATCGTCAGGTAGACGGTGGGGATGGCCGGCTCCAGCTGCTGCATCAGCCGCAGCGTGCGCCAGTCAAAGCTTTGCAGCGTGACCCGCTGCACCATGCCAGCCTGACGGATCACCGCCAGCAGCCTGTCCACGAACACCTGGGGCGACACCGTGTCGTCCGGTTTGTTCGGGAACAGCTTGGTCTCTATGTTGAAGCGCACCTGGTTGGCGCCCAGGTCCCGGGTCAGCTGGAACAGCGCGGCCAGCGTGGGGATGCGCTCGCCGTCCTCCGCCACCTGTTGGGCAAACGGCTTGCCGTAGGGATGGTTGGGGTTCAGCCGGCCGACGTCGTAGGTCTGCACCTGGGCCAGCGTCAGCGTCTTGATCAGCGGGCCGCGCGCGCTCAGCCACTGGCCGCTGGCATCCCGGGTGGTGCCCTCGAACAGCGCCGGCTCGTGCGTGATCACCGGCACGCCGTCTGCGGTGATGGCGATGTCCAGCTCCAGCGTGGTCACGCCCAGTTCCAGGGCTTTTTTGAAAGCGGCGAGTGTGTTTTCGGGCGCCAGGCCGCGCGCGCCGCGGTGGCCTTGCAGGTCAGCCGCCGCCGTGGCGGGTCGGGGCTGAGAAAAAGCACTGGGTGCCGGCAGCAGTGCGCCGCACAGCACGGCAGGGAAGTGGCGCCGCCGCATGCGTACGGCCTCAGCCCAGCACCAGCTTCACGCAGGCCATGCCCACGGCGGTCAGCGCCAGCGAGCCCAGCAGGTGCAGGCTGGCCGTGCCCAGCGCCCACAGGTATTCCTCCTTGGCCATCATGCCCACCACCTCGGCTGAGAAACTGGAAAACGTCGTCAGCCCACCCATGAAACCCACCACAATGAACTGGCGGTATTCCGGCGGCAGGCCAGGATAGCGGTTGAAAAAGGCCACCGCAACGCCGACGAAAAAACCACCAATCATGTTGGCCGCCAGCGTGCCCAGCGGCATCACCTCCCAACGCGCGTTCAGCCGCAGTCCCAAGAACCAGCGCAGCCAGCAGCCCAAGGCACCGCCCACACCCACTGCGACAAAGCCCGATGCACCCATGCCGTCTCCTGTTGGATCTTTGCAGAAACCTACATTTTGCCCGGCAGCCAGGTGGCGATGCCGGGCAGGTACCACAGGATCAGCACCATGCCACACATCAAAAAGAAGAAGGGCAGGGTGACGCGGGCGATGTAGGTGATCTCCTTCTTGGTCATGCCCTGCAGCACGAACAGGTTGAAGCCCACCGGCGGGGTGATCTGCGCCATCTCCACCACGATGACGATGAAGATGCCGAACCACACCATGTCGATGCCGGCCGCCTGCACCGTGGGCAGCAGCACGCCCATGGTCAGCACCACCATGGAGATGCCGTCCAGGAAGCAGCCCAGGATGATGTAGAACACCGCCAGCGCCAGGATCAGCAGGAAGGGGCTCAGCCCCAGGCTGGACACAAACTCCGCCAGGTGGCGCGGCAGGCCGATGTAGCCCATGGCCAGCGTCAGGAAGGCGGCGCCGGCCAGGATCAGCGCGATCATGCAGTACAGACGGGTGGCGCCCATCAGCGCCTCCTTGAAGTTGCTCCAGGACAGCGAGCCCTGCGCTGCTGACAGCACGAAGGAACCGACCACACCGACGGCCGCCGCCTCGGTGGCGGTGGCAATGCCGACGTAGATGCTGCCCAGCACGGCCGAGATCAGCAGCACCACGGGGATCAGGTGGCGCGACTCGTACAACCGTTGCCCCATTGTGAAATGCTCATTGCTGGCCGGTATCTTGCCCGGGTTCATCAGCGCCCACACCACGATGTAGCCGCTGAACAGCGAGGCCAGCAGCAGCCCTGGCAGCACGCCGGCCACGAACAGCCGGGCGATGGACACCTCGGCCATCACGCCGTAGACGATCATGATGATGCTTGGGGGGATCAGCAGCCCCAGCGTGCCGGCACCGGCCAGCGAGCCGATGATCTGGTCTTGCGGGTAGCCGCGGCGCGTCAGTTCAGGCAGCGTCATCTTGCCGATGGTGGCGCAGGTGGCGGCACTCGATCCCGAGACGGCGGCAAAGATGGTGCAGCCGATCACATTGGTGTGCAGCAGTCGCCCTGGCAGCCAGTTGACCCAGGGCGCCAGGCCCTTGAACATGCTTTCGCTCAGGCGGGTTCGGAACAGGATTTCGCCCATCCAGATGAACAGCGGCAGCGCGGTCAGTGTCCAGCTTGACGCACTGCCCCAGATGGTGACGGCCATGGCGTCGCCCGCCGGCCGGGAGGAGAAGAGTTCCATGCCTATCCAGGCCACGCCGGTCAGGGTCAGGCCAATCCAGACGCCGCTGCCCAGGATCATGAACAGCGACAGAATCAGCAGCGCGGTGATGCCCAGGTCACTCATTGTGCAGTGCCTCTTCGCTTTCCATCACGGCGCGGCGACCCTTCAGCTCCAGCACCAGTTCGTCCACAAAGGCGATGCACAGCACCAGCGTGCCCAGCGCCATGCCGATCTGCGGGATCCACAGCGGCGTGGCATCGTTGCCGGTGGAGATGTCATGGAAATCCCACGACTGGTAGGACAGCTTGATGCTGTAGATGCAAAACAGTGCCGACAGGAAGATGGCGGCGCACAGGCTCCACACCTCCAGGGCTTTCTTGCCGACGGGCGCCACGGCGTTGAGCAGCAGCGTGACGCGGATGTGCTCGTTGCGCTTCAGCGTGTGCGCCAGCGCCAGGAAGCCGCTGGCCGCCATGCAGTAGCCGGCATACATGTCTGTGCCGCGAAAGTGGATGGACACGTAGCGGTCCAGCATGCCCAGCAGCACCATCGCCAGCGTGCCCACCATCATCAGGGCAGCGGCCCAGGCTGCAGCGTCGTACAGGCCGTCCAGCAGTCTGCGCACAGGGTGCACGGGCGTGTCAACAGTCATCAGGGGCGCTGCTCACTTCTTGCGGTAGGCTTCCAGCACGGCGGCGCCGTCCGGCCCGGCCTTTTTCTCCCAGTCAGCCAGCATGATGGAACCCACCTGGCGCATGTCGGTCATCAGCTTGGCAGGGGGCGCCATGATCTTCATGCCCTTGGCGGCCAGCTCCTTCTTGTACCAGTCGTTCTTCTCGGCGCTGAGCTTCCAGCCGCGCGTCTCGGCATCGGCGGCGGCCTTCAGCACCACGGCCTGGGTGGCGGCGTCCAGCGCCTGGAAGGCCTTCAGGTTGACGATGACGGCATTCTTGGGCATCCAGGCCTGGGTGTCATACCAGTACTTGACGCTCTCGTAGATCTTGGTGTCGTAGCCGGTGGCGCCCGAGCTCATCATGCTCTCCACCACGCCGGTGGCGAAGGCCTGGCTCACTTCAGCCGCCTGCACGGTGACCGGCTGCGCGCCGATCAACTCGGCAATCTTCGCGGTGGCCGGGCTGTAGGCGCGCCATTTGACACCGCGCATGTCGGCCACCGACGAAATCTCCTTCTTCACATAGATGCCCTGTGGCGGCCAGGCCACGGCATACAGCAGCTTCATGCCCTGGGCATTCAGCAGCTTCTCCAGCACCGGCTTTTGCGCCTTGTACAGCTTCTCGGCCTCGGCATAGCTGGTGGCCAGGAAGGGCACGCCATCGGCGCCGTAAATGGGGTTTTCGTTTTCAAAATTGACCAGCAGCACTTCGCCGATCTGGGCCTGGCCGCCTTGCACGGCGCGCTTGATCTCGTTGGCCTTGAACAGCGAGGCGTTGGCGTGGATGGTGATCTTCAGCTTGCCACCGGAGGCCTTGTCAATGTCCTGGGCGAACTGCGTCAGGGTTTCGGTGTGGAAGTTGCTGGCCGGGTAGGCGGCGGGCAAGTCCCACTTGGTCTGGGCGAAGCTGGTGGCGCAGGCCAGCAAGGCTGCGGCAACGAGGGCCTTCTTCAAATTCATGGCAACTCCTGGACGGTGAATGCAAAGGTGACGTTAGGATACGAGCAATTCTCGCGCCAGCGGCTACGGGCATACCCCAGCGCCTGACCCCGCGCCCAGCACCATGAACCTGCCATGAATTTGCGCTTTGTCGAAGCCTTCTACTGGGTGGCCGCCTTGAAGAGCATCTCGCGCGCCGCCGACAAGCTGTACCTGACGCAGTCGGCCATGTCTAGCCGCATCGCAGCGCTGGAGGACGAGCTGGGCGTGCTGCTGCTGGACCGGCGCGACAAGCAGTTCAAGTTGACGGTGGCCGGCACGCGCTTCCTGGTCTATGCCAACAAGCTGCTGGAATTGCAGCGCGAGGTCAAGGCCGAGATGGGGGCGGGGGCGCCATTGGCGGTGTCCATGCGCATTGGCGCCATCGAATCGGTGCTGCATTCCTGGCTGATCCCCTGGCTGGAAAAGCTAAGGCTGGAGCAGCCTGGGTTGGAGCTGGAGTTGGCGGTCGAAACCACCCCCATCCTGATGGACCAGATGCAGCGCGGCACGCTGGATTTGATCTTCGCCGCCTTTCCCGTGTCGGCTGACGGCGTGCGCAACCACGCCTTCACGCCTATGGACATGGCCTTCGTGGGGCATCCGGTGTTGCATAAAAAAGCCAGATACCGGCTGGACGAACTGTCGGAAATGGAATTGCTGACCTTCCAAAAGGGCTCGCAGCCCCATGTGATGCTGCAGGATCTGCTGCGCCAGCACCGGCTGGAGCCCAAAAAGGTGCACGCCATCTCGTCCATCTCGGCCATGATGCAGTTGGTGCAGGGCGGCTTTGGCGTGGCACTGCTGCCACGCGTGGCGGTGCAGCGGTTGACGGGCTTTGCCAGCCTGAAAGTGCTGAATTGCGACGTGCAACCCAAGGCCTTGCCCATCCACGCCAGTTACCGCAGCGACCCGACCTCCAACCTGGTGGACACCGTGCTGAAATCTGCGCTGGCCTTTGCCGGCGAGGCGGCAGGCACCAAAGCGGGTCGCCGTCGCGGTGCAAAAACCTCCCCAAAAGGTGCATAGGGTATTTACCAATCATCGAAAAAATCGATGACGAAACAAGAAAACTTTCTGTTTGATTTGGCGCCGGTGGGCCAGCACACTTCGCTGCATCCCATCCCACTGTCCCGTTTCAACAGGAGTTTCAAATGCCCAACAACAAGTCCCTGTGGTCCCGCATGGCGCTGGCCCTGGCCGCCGCCGGCCTGATGATGAGTGCCCAGGCGCAGCAGGAAATCAAGATCGGCGTGATCTACCCGTTGACCGGTTCCGGCGCGGCGGTGGGTGGCGAGTTGCGCAATGCGCTGGAGCTGGCCGCCGACATCATCAACAACGGCGCGCCCGGTATTCCCGAGCTGCCGTTTTCCAGCGGCAAAGGCTTGCCTGGGCTGAAAGGCGCCAAGATCAAGCTGGTGTTTGCCGACCACCAGGCCAACCCGCAGACCGGCGCCACCGAGGCCGAGCGGCTGATCACGCAGGAGAAGGTGGTGGCCATCGTCGGCGCCTACAACAGCGCAGTGACCGCCACCGCCAGCCAGGTGGCCGAGCGCGCCGGCGTGCCGTTCCTGAACCCGGAGTCGTCGTCGGCCTCGCTGACGGCGCGCGGCTTCAAGTGGTTCTTCCGCACCACGCCGCATGACGACCTGTTCGTGCACAACGCCTTCGAGTTCCTGAAGGAGCTCGAAGCCAAGAAAGGCATCAAGCCCGGCAACATCGCCTCGCTGAACGAAAACGGCCTGTGGGGCACCGAGACCACCAAGCTGCAGGCCAAGCTGGCGCCCGAGTTCAAGTACAACCTGGTCAAGCAGGTCAGCTACGCCGCCAAGACCACGCAGCTGACGTCCGAGGTGCAGGCGCTGAAGGCGGCCTCGCCCAACCTGGTGCTGCAGTCGTCGTACACGGCCGATGCCATCCTGTCCATGAAGACGTACAAGGAACTGGGCTTCTCGCCCGACATGATCCTGGCCAACAACGCCGGCTTCACCGACACCGATTTCATCAAGACGCTGGGCAAGGACGCCGAATACGTCATCACCCGCGAGGTGTGGGCACTGGACCTGGCCTCGCGCAACCCGCTGATCAAGCAGGTCAATGACCTGCTGAATGCCCGCTACAAGCACAACTTCACCGGCAACTCGTCGCGCAGCTTCACCGGGCTGATGGTGATGGCCGACGCCATCAACCGCGCCGGCTCCACCGACCCCGAGGCGATCCGCAAGGCGCTGGCCGCCACCGACATCCCGGGCAACAAGCTGATCATGCCGTGGAAGGGTGTGAAGTTTGATGCCTCGGGCCAGAACACGCTGGGCCAGGGCATCCTGGTGCAGATCATCGACGGCAAGTACAACACCGTGTGGCCGTTTGCCATGGCTTCGCGTGACGTGGTCTGGCCCATGCCGAAGTGGGAACAGCGCAAGTAAACGAAAGCCGCTGACGGCGGCCTGCTGCCGCCGTACCATTCCCTGTCGTACCTTGTTCATGGCAGCCCGCAAAGCGCTGCCCTCCCGGAGGCTGCCCGTGCGGAACCACCACCATGACCTTTGACATCCTTTTACAGACCCTGGCCTCGGGCGTGCTGATAGGCCTGATCTACGCCCTGGTGGCCATTGGCCTGACCATGATCTTCGGCGTCATGGACATCGTCAACTTCGCGCATGGCGAGTTCCTGATGCTGGGCATGTACTCCAGCTTCTGGCTGTTTGCGCTCTATGCGCTGGACCCGCTGCTGACGCTGCCGCTCACCGTGCTGATGCTGTTCGTCTTCGGCGTGCTGCTGTACAAGCTGGTGATTGTGCGCATCACCAATGCGCCCATGCTGTCGCAGATCTTCACCACCTTTGGCATCATGATCCTGCTGCGCGGCGTGGCCCAGTTCCTGTGGAAGCCGGATTTCCGCTCCATCGAGAACTCGGCGGTGGCCGGCTCGGTGAAGCTGCTGGGCGTGCAGTTGGGCAAGCCGCAACTGGTGGCGGGCCTGGGCGCCATCGTGGTCACCGGGCTGATCTATTTCTTCCTGACGCGCACCCGGCTGGGCGCCGCGCTGGAGGCCACCGCCTCGGACAAGGAGGCGGCACGGCTGATGGGCATTGACTCGCACCGCATGTTCGCGCTGGCCTGGGGCATAGGCGCGGCCTGCGCCGGCGCGGCGGGCGTGCTGCTGTCCACCTTTTTCCCCATCTTCCCGGACGTGGGGGCGAACTTCATCCTGCTGGCCTTCGTGGTGGTCAACCTGGGGGGCTTTGGCAGCGTCACCGGCGCCTTCTGGGCCGGCATCCTGGTGGGGGTGATCGAGGTGATGGGCGGGCTGCTGCTGGGGCCGCAATACAAGACGGCCATTGTGTTGGTGCTGTTCCTGGCGGTGTTGATGTGGCGGCCGCAGGGCCTGATGGGGAAAGCATGAGCACGCGCAACTTAGTCATCTGCTGCGCCGCGCTGGCGTTGCTGGCCGTGGGCTTGCCCCTGGTGCTGGACAGCTCGCGGCTGAACCTGGTCATCCTGATGCTGATGGCCGCGCAGCTGGGCGTGGCCTGGAACATGCTGGGCGGCTATGCCGGCCAGGTGTCACTGGGGCATGCTGCGTTTTACGGCCTGGGCGCCTATATGTCCACGCTGCTGCTGCTGAAGTTCGGCATCAGCCCTTGGCTGGGCATCCCGCTGGGTGGGCTGGCGGCCGCCGTGTTCAGCCTGGGCTTCGGCTGGTCGTGCTTCCGGCTCAAGGGCCACTACTTCGCCATGGCCACCATCGCCGCGGCCGAGCTGGTGCAGATCTTCTTCACCGAGTGGGAATACGGCGGTGCGGCGGTGGGGCTGAACCTGCCCATGGACCGCAGCGGCTGGCTGTGGCTGAACTTCGCCTCCAAGCTGCCTTACTACTGGCTGGCGCTGGGCCTGCTGCTGCTGACGCTCCTCGCCAACTGGTGGGTGGAGCGCAGCTACCTGGGTTACTACTTCCGTGCCATCAAGGATGAGCCGGACGCGGCCCGCAGCGTGGGCATCAACATCGCGCGCTACAAGCAGGTGGCGCTGTGCATCAGCGCCTTCTTCACCGCCGTGGGCGGCAGCCTGTATGCGCAGAAGGAGCTCTACATCGACCCCACCTCGGTGCTGTCCACCGCGCTGTCCATCAAGATGGCGCTGGTGGCCATCCTGGGCGGCGTGGGCACGCTGCTGGGCCCGGTGGTGGGCGCGGTGGTGTTGACCGGCATCGAGGAGGGCACGCGCACACTGTTCGGCGGCAGCGGCCGCGGCACCGACGTCATCATCTATGCCAGCCTGATCATCGGCGTGGCGGTGTTCTACCCCACCGGCCTGCTCGGCTGGCTGAAGGGATGGCGCCAGCGGCGCGCGGCCAAGCAGATTGCACCCCAGCCGCCGGAAGCGGCCACGCCGGTCGCCAACGCCAAGGAGGCGGCATGAACAGCCTGTTGCAAGTGCAAAACGTCAGCAAACGCTTTGGCGGCCTGGTGGCCAATGAGGACGTGTCCTTTGACGTCGCCGCCGGCCAGGTGGTGGGGCTGATCGGCCCCAACGGCGCCGGCAAGACCACGCTGTTCAACTGTGTGGCCGGTTACTTCGCGCCCAGCGCCGGCAGCATCCAGTTCGAGGGCAAGCCCATCGCCGGGCTGCCGCCGGAGGCCTGTGCTCGTGCCGGTGTGGCGCGCACCTTCCAGATTGCGCGCACCTTCACCAGCATGACGGCCTGCGAAAACGTGATGACGGCCGCGCTGGCCTCGCAGCGCAACCCGGCCAAGGCGCGCGAGGCCGCCATGCGCTGGCTGGCCTTCACGAACCTGCAGCACTTTGCCGACAAGCCCGCTGCCAGCATGACCATCAGCGAGCAGCGCCGCCTGGCGGTGGCGCGCGCACTGGCCCTGCAGCCGCGCATCGTGCTGATGGACGAGGTGATGGCCGGGCTGAACCCGTCCGAGGTGCGCGAAGCGGTGGACGTGGTGCTGAAGATACGCGACCAGGGCATCGCCTGCCTGATTGTGGAGCACGTGCTGGAGGGCATCATGCCGATCGCCGACAAGATCGTGGTGCTGGACCGTGGCCGCAAGATCGCCGAGGGCACGCCACAGCAGGTGTCCAGCGACCCGGCGGTGATCACCGCCTACCTGGGGGACTGACGCCATGCTGGAACTGAAAAACCTCAAGGTCTGCTACGGCAGCGTGCTGGCCGTCTCCGACGTCAGCCTGACGGTGGCGCCGGGTCAGATCGTGGCGCTGGTGGGCGGCAATGGCAACGGCAAGTCCACCACGCTGCGCGCGGTGGCGGGGCTGAACCCGTTGGCCGCCGGCAGCATCCTGTTCAATGGCCAGCCGGTGCATGGCATGCAGGCGCACCACCGCGTGCCGCTGGGGCTGTCCCTTGTGCCCGAGGGCCGGCGGCTGTTTCCGCGCCTGACCGTCAAGCGCAACCTGGAGTTGGGCGCCTACACCCGGCAGGACCAGCACGAGGTGGCGCAGACGCTGGACGAGATGCTGAACCTGTTTCCCATCCTGAAGGAACGCGCCGGCCAGTTGGCCGGCACCATGAGCGGCGGCGAGCAGCAGATGCTGGCTATCGCTCGTGGCCTGATGGCCCGCCCGAAGCTGCTGATGCTGGACGAGCCGTCCTGGGGCATCGCGCCCAAGTTTGTCACCAAGGTGTTGGAGGTGATCCAGCAGGTGAACGCGCTGGGCGTGTCCATCCTGCTGGTGGAGCAGAACCTGAAAAAGGCGTTGCACATCGCCCACCAGGGTTACGTGATACAGACCGGCCGCATCGTCATGCAGGGCAGCGGCCAGGACTTGCTGAACAACGACCAGGTGAAAAAGGCCTACCTGGGGCTGTGACCTGCATTCTTCATATTGAGACTTTTTCCATGACCACCTTTAACGTTCCCGCCGAGCTGCGCCAGGCAGCCCGCAGCGGCCAGTTCACCCAGCCCACCTCGGGCCACGCGCCCGGTTTCATCCAGGCCAACCTGATGATCGTGCCGCAGGCGCACGCCTTCGACTTCCTGCTGTTTTGCCAGCGCAACCCCAAACCCTGTCCGCTGGTGGAGGTGCTGGACGTCGGCGCGCTGGAGCCGAAGTGCGCGCCAGGCGCCAACATTGCCACCGACATTCCCGGCTACCGCGTCTACCGCGACGGCGAATTCACCGAAGAGCGCGCCGAGATCAGTGCGCTGTGGCAGGACGACTTCGTCGCCTTCCTGATCGGTTGCAGCTTTTCCTTCGAGGCGGCGGTGATGGCCGAGGGCGTGCCGCTGCGCCATGTGCTGCAGAATCGCAACGTGGCCATGTACCGCACCAACGTGGCCTGCGCGCCGGCGGGCCGTTTTCACGGCAACATGGTGGTCAGCATGCGGCCGGTGCACAGCCGCGATGTCGCCAAGGCGGTGCAGGTGTCAGGCCGCTTCCCGCTGGCCCATGGCACGCCGGTGCATGTGGGCAACCCGGCGGCGCTGGGCATTGCGGACCTGGCGCGGCCGGAGTATGGCGACGCCGTGGACGTGCTGTCCGATGAGGTGCCGGTGTTCTGGGCTTGTGGCGTGACACCGCAGGCGGTGGCACAGGCCAGCAAACTGCCACTGTGCATCACCCACGCCCCGGGCAAGATGTTCGTGACCGATATCAAAGGCTGAGAGGCCACCATGCAAAGCAACACCCCTTCTGACGCGGCGCGCTGGCAGTTCTGGATCGACCGGGGCGGCACCTTCACCGACGTGGTGGGCAAGCGGCCGGACGGCACGCTGGTCACCCACAAGCTGTTGTCGGAGAACCCCGAGCAGTATCGCGACGCTGCCGTGGCCGGCATACGCCACCTGTTGGGCCTGAAAGCCGGCCAACCGGTCACGCCTGAACTGGTGGAGTGCGTGAAGATGGGCACCACCGTGGCCACCAACGCACTGCTGGAGCGCAAGGGCGAGCCCACGCTGCTGGTCACCACGCGGGGTTTTCGCGATGCGCTGCGCATTGCCTACCAGAACCGGCCGCGCCTGTTCGACCGCCACATCCAGCTGCCCGAGCTGCTGTACAGCGCCGTGGTGGAGGCCGACGAGCGTGTGGGCGCGCGCGGCGAGCTGGTGCAGCCCCTGGACGAGGCGGCGTTGCGGCGCCAGTTGCAGGCGCAGTTTGACGCCGGCCTGCGCAGCCTGGCCATCGTCTTCATGCACGGCTACCGCTACACCGCGCACGAGCAGGCGGCGGCGCGCATCGCGGTGGAGGTCGGCTTCACCCAGGTCAGCACTTCGCACCAGACCAGCCCGCTGATGAAGTTCGTCAGCCGGGGCGACACCACGGTGGTGGACGCCTACCTGTCGCCCATCCTGCGCCGCTATGTGGACCAGGTGGCGGCCGAGATGCCGGGCGTGGCGTTGTTCTTCATGCAGTCCTCCGGCGGCTTGACCGATGCGCGCACCTTCCAGGGCAAGGACGCCATCCTCAGCGGCCCGGCCGGTGGCATCGTCGGCATGGCGCGCACGGCAGCGTTGGCCGGCCAGGCCAAGGTGATCGGCTTCGACATGGGCGGCACCTCCACCGACGTGTCGCACTATGCCGGCGAGTTCGAGCGCGAGTTCGAGACCCAGGTGGCCGGCGTGCGCATGCGCGCGCCCATGATGAGCATCCACACCGTGGCGGCCGGCGGTGGCTCCATCCTGGCGTTTGACGGCGCGCGCTTTCGCGTCGGGCCGGCCAGTGCCGGCGCCAACCCCGGGCCGGCCAGCTACCGGCGCGGCGGCCCGCTGGCTGTGACGGACGCCAATGTGATGCTGGGCAAGATACAGCCACGCTACTTCCCCCCGGTTTTCGGCCCCGCCGGCAACGAACCGCTGGACGGTGACGTGGTGCGGCAGAAATTCGCCACGCTGGCGGCGCAGACTGGCCGCGCGCCCGAGCAGGTGGCCGAGGGGTTCATCAGCATCGCGGTGCAGCAGATGGCCAACGCCATCAAGAAGATTTCGGTGGCGCGCGGGTACGACGTCACGCGCTATACCTTGCAATGCTTCGGCGGCGCTGGCGGGCAGCATGCCTGCCTGGTGGCGGACGCTTTGGGCATGACGCGCGTCTTCGTGCACCCATTGGCGGGTGTGCTCAGCGCCTACGGCATGGGCCTGGCCGACCAGGCGGTGATGCGCGAGCAGGCGGTGGAGTTGCGCCTGGGCGAGCAAGCGCTGCCCGAGGTGCTTGCCCGCCTGGATGCGCTGGCCGCCCAGGCCAGCGCCGAGCTGCGGGGCCAGCAGGCCAGCCGCGGCGCGCTGGTGGTGCACCGGCGCGTGCATGTGCGCTACGAGGGCAGCGACAGCGCACTGGTGGTGGCCTTCACGCCGGGCGGCGACAGCGCGCAACAGCAGATCGCACAGATCGAGGCCGGTTTCGAGGCCGCCTACCGCCAGCGCTTTGCCTTCCTGATGCACGGCAAGGGCTTGATCGTGGAGGCGGTGTCGGTGGAGGCGGTGATTGCCGGTGACGCCCCGGCCGAGCCGCGCCACCCGGTGCACGCGCCACGCGACCTGCACGCCAGCGGCGCGGTGCGCGAGACCGTGCCCATGTACAGCGGCGGCGAGTGGGTGGATGCCGCGCTGGTGGTGCGCGAAGACCTGCAGCCGGGCGACCTGGTCAGCGGCCCGGCCATCATCGCCGAGAAGAACGCCACCACCGTGGTGGAGCCGGGTTGGGAAGCCGAGCTGACCGGCCTGGACCACCTGTTGCTGACGCGGCGCACGCCGCGCGCCACCCGCTTTGCCGCCGGCACCACCGCCGACCCGGTGCTGCTGGAGGTGTTCAACAACCTGTTCATGAACATCGCCGAGCAGATGGGGTTGCAACTGCAGAACACCGCCCATTCGGTCAACATCAAGGAGCGGCTGGACTTCAGCTGCGCGCTGTTTGACGCCGCGGGCAACCTGATCGCCAACGCGCCGCACATGCCGGTGCACCTGGGCTCCATGGGCGAGAGCATCAAGACGGTGATACGCGAGAACGCCGGGCAGATGAAACCCGGCGACGTCTACGTGCTGAACGATCCGTACCACGGGGGCACGCACTTGCCCGACATCACGGTGATCACGCCGGTGTACCTGAATGAGGTGGTGGGTGACAAACCCCTGTTCTACGTGGGCTCCAGGGGGCACCATGCGGACATCGGCGGCACCACGCCCGGCTCCATGCCGCCGTTTTCCACCCGCGTGGAGGAGGAGGGCGTGCAGATCAACAACGTCAAGCTGGTGGCCCAGGGGGTGCTGCAGGAAGCCGCCATGCTGGCGCTGCTGCGAAGCGGCGAGTACCCCAGCCGCAACCCGCAGCAGAACCTGGCCGACCTGAAGGCGCAGATTGCCGCCAACGAAAAGGGCCAGCAGGAGCTGCGCAAGATGGTGGCTGAGTTCGGCCTGGACGTGGTGCAGGCCTACATGCGCCATGTGCAGGACAACGCCGAGGAATCGGTGCGCCGCGTCATCACCCGGCTGAAGGACGGCGGTTTCACGCTGAAGCTGGACAACGGCGCGCAGATCCAGGTGGCGATACGGGTGGACGCTGCCGCGCGCAGCGCCGAGATCGATTTCACCGGCACTTCGCCCCAGCTGACCAACAACTTCAACGCACCCACGGCGGTCTGCATGGCCGCGGTGCTGTATGTGTTTCGCACACTGGTGGCCGACGACATCCCGCTGAACGCCGGCTGCCTGAAGCCCTTGAAAGTGATCATCCCGGCCGGCTCCATGCTGAACCCGAATCCACCGGCCTCGGTGGTGGCGGGCAATGTGGAGACGTCGAGCTGCATCACCAATGCGTTGTACGGCGCCCTGGGCGTGATGGCGGCCAGCCAGTGCACCATGAACAACTTCACCTTCGGCAACCAGCGTTACCAGTACTACGAGACCATCTCCGGCGGCGCCGGTGCCGGTGGCGTGTACGACGAGCAGGGCCGGCTGGCCGGCGGCTTCCCTGGCGCCAGCGTGGTGCAGACGCACATGACCAACTCGCGCCTGACCGACCCCGAGGTGCTGGAGTTCCGCTTCCCGGTGCGGCTGGACAGCTACGAGATACGCCCCGGCTCAGGCGGGCAAGGGCGCTGGCGCGGTGGCAATGGCGGCACCCGGCGCGTGCGCTTCCTGGAGCCGATGACGGCCAGCATCCTGTCCAACGGCCGCGTGCACGCCGCCTTCGGCGCTGCGGGTGGCGGGCCCGGCGAAGTGGGGCGCAACCGCGTGTTGCGCGCCAACGGCGTCGTGGAAGACCTGGCGCACATTGCCCAGGTGGACATGCAGGCCGGTGACGTGTTCGAGATCCAGACGCCGGGCGGCGGCGGCTTCGGCACGATGACTGGCGGCTGATGCGCACGGGCATGGCCGGCCTACAATGCCGCCCATGTCCAACGTGCTGGTCGTCGACGACGACCCCTCCATACGCACCACGGTCTCCATGTTGCTGCGCATGGAGGGCCATGCGGTGCGGGTGGCGGGCGACGGCCGCGCTGGCCTGGAAGCGGCGTTGGCGTCGCCACCGGACGTGGTCATTTCCGACCTGCACATGCCCGGCATGAATGGGCTGGAGTTGATGCTGGCGCTGCGCGCCGAGCCCAGTCTGGCCGCCACCCGCTTGCTGCTGCTGACCGGTGTCACCGGGGAGGCCATCGCCGCGCCAGATGGCAGCGTGCCCGATGCGGTGCTGACCAAGCCCTTCGCGCGCGAGCAACTGCTGTCCGCCCTGGCTGCGCTGACATCCTGAAGAGCCATTGCCGGTCTGTGCGACGGGCTCGCATGGCTGGGCCATGCCATCGCCTCATGGTCCGAAAACTTGACGCTATTGCTACTGATTCAATAGCGCTTGCGGCGATACAAACGATACAAAGTCCGCAGGCCATGACATGGCGCTGATACCCGTGCTGCACACAATTGATCCCAATCGCTGTCACACGGAGTCACCACCATGCCAAACGCCTTCTATGTCTTTCCCCGCCGCGGCGGCTTTTGTCTGTTTGCATCCGACTTGCTGTCGGACTGCCTGGACTTCGCCTCCCAATACACCCATGTCGAGGTGGTGGACATGTTCGGCCAGGTCTGGGGCTGAGCCCGCCATCGCCACCACAACAACACATCACGGCAACTGCTTTCTGTCACACACCAAGGATAAAAAATGAACGAAGAAACCATCAAGCTCGTGCAGGCCAGCTGGGTCAAGGTCATGCCCATTGCCCCGCAAGCCGCCGAGCTGTTCTACAACAACCTGTTCAAGCTGGACCCCAGCCTGCGCGCGATGTTTCGCGGCGACATGCAGGCCCAGGGCAAGAAGCTGATGCAGATGATCAGCGCCGCCGTCGGCAAGCTCAGCGACCTGGAAACGCTGATCCCCATCCTGCAAGGCCTGGGGCAGCGCCATGAGACCTATGGCGTCAAGCCGGCCCACTACGCCACCGTCGGCTCAGCCCTGCTGGCCACGCTGTCGCAAGGCCTGGGCGACGACTTCACCCCCGAGGTGCGCCAGGCCTGGAACCAGGTCTACGGCACCATGACCAACGTGATGTTAGACGCCTGCACGGTCTGAGTTTTCCCCCACTCACTCCCCCCGCCCTCTCCCGCCCCGCCGGGCGGAAGAGGGAGCCTTTATTTGGGCATTGCACTTCGGCTACTCCCTTACTGGGAACTGTGAGATTGCCAGTCCCGCACCGCACGCCCAGCGCTTCAAGTTATTGAAGTAGCTTCACGCCTTAAACACCCCGTTAACCAAAAAGCAGCGCGGTAGCCTGTGCTTGGCGGAAGGGACCCCTGTGTGAAGCCGAGGAGCGCAGCCCCAGACGGATCGGAAAGCGTGCTGTTTGAGCGACCGAAGGGAGCGAGTTTGCACGCTTTCCCGGCTGGGGCGAGCACCGGAGGGCAGTCCGCGCAGCGGACCTTTACACCGGGGAGGGAGCCAAACACAGGCTACCGCGCTGCGGAGCCCCGCCAACGAAGCAGCAAAGCTCCAGAAGGCGGACTCAGGACTCCAAAGCCAGCATGTACCCCACGCCCCGCACCGTGCGCAGCGCCTGCGGCTTGTCCGGATCGACCTCGATCTTGCGGCGCAGGCGGGTGATGCGCAGGTCTATGCTGCGGTCGCTGCCGTCGTAGTCGCGCCGGCTGGTGGTCTCCAGCAGCCATTCGCGGGTCAGCGGGCGGTTGGGGTGCTGGCAGAACAGGTCCAGCAGGTCGAATTCGGTGGCGGTCAGCGGCTGCTCGCTGCCGTCGTCGGCCACCAGCGTGCGTTTTTGCCGGTCGAACAGGCAGCGGCCTATGCGCAGCGGCGTCTGGGCCTGGCTGCCGGCGGCGGCAGGGGCCGCTGGCCGCTGGGTCTGGGTGCGGCGCAGCAGGCTCTTGATGCGGGCCAGCAGTTCGCGCGGGTCATAGGGCTTGGTGACGTAGTCGTCGGCGCCGGTTTCCAGGCCCACGATGCGGTCCACCGAGTCGGTGGCGCCGGTCACCATGATCACGCCCAGCAGAGGGTGGCGCTCGCGCAGCCAGCGCGCCAACGCAAAGCCGTCTTCCCCAGGCAGACCTATGTCCAAAAGCACAGCGTTCGGCATCTCGGCGACCAGGGCCTCGCGCATCAGCGCGCCATTGGCCACGGCGGCCACCCGGAAACCGTTGGCCGACAGGTACTGGGTCAGGACCTGGCGTTGGGTGGCCTCGTCCTCCACCAGCAGCAGATAAGGTTTGTCGGTACTCATGAGCAAGCGCAATTATGGCGTCAACGGCGCTGATACAAACGATACAAACCCGACCAGCCGCGACACGGAGCTGAAATCCCCCCCTTCGACAATCCTTTTTGACAGTTCGGCAGCCGGTGTTCAGGCTGCGAACCCCTGACTTTCAAGCGCCCCATCCTGGGGCGTGTGGCCAAAAAACTGCTGGCGCTCCCCAGCGCTGGTGTGGAGAATGACATGCTGATACTGACCAACTTCCTGGTGATTGCCTTGGCCCTTTTCCTCGCGCTGGTGGTGGCGGCTTCGGCCGCCAACCTGCATGGCCTGGCCCGTGGCGATAGCCTGCCCCTGGGTGAATTCGGCAACTCGAAGGCCGGGCCGCAGGAGGTGCCGGACGAGGGCCTGGCCTCCACCCAGCCCCCGTCAGGGGTCGATGTCGATATCCTGGTGACCCAACCCATGGGCGAGCGCAGGCCGCGCGTGCGGGTGCTGGGCCAGCCGCTGAAGCTGGCGCAGGAGCCCCGGCTGGTCAGCGACTCGCGCAAGCGTGCTTGAGGCATGCAGCCTCATTTTTCAAGCAACCGCATGACTTCCGCCAGCTCCCCCGGTCTCACCGGTTTGCCGCCCACCGAGGTGCTGCCGGTGTTTGACGAACGGGTGCTGGGCGACATGTTTCGCGACGATACCCGGATGATGGGCTCGGTGCTGCAGACGTTTTTCACCAGCATGCTCACCAGCGTGGAAGCACTGGAGCAGGCGCTGGCGAGCGAAGACATGACGGCGGTGGTGTCGATGGCGCACCGCATCAAGGGCGCGGCCCGCATCAGCGGTGCCCTGGCCATGGCCGAGCAGGCCATGCTGCTGGAGGGCAAGGCTCGCCAGGGCAACTGGGCACTGTCGCGCGCGTTGGGTGCGGGCGTGGTGGAGCAGTGGCACGGCTTCCAGCTGAATGCCCGCGTGGGCCAGTTGCTGGCGCAGGCGCCGGCTGCGCCGCCAGACACGGTCAGTTAAGCCCCCTGGAAAAGCAAAAGCCCGCCTGAGCGGGCTTTTTCACTGTGGCGCCAGTTTATTTCTTGGCAGCGCTGGCCGCAGGCTTGGCGGCGCTGGCGGCAGGCTTGGCAGCGTCAGCCTTGGCGGCCTTGGCTGCTTCCTTCTTGGCCTTGGCGTCGTCAGCCTTCTTTTGCTTTTCTTCGGCCTTGGCTTTCTTGGCGGCTTCCTTGTCAGCCTTGGCGTCAGCGGCCTTGTCTTTCTTTTCCGCGGCGGGGGCGGGCGCCGGGGCCGGTGCCGCCGGCGCGGGCGCTGGAGCCGCCTTGGCGGCAGCAGCCGGCTTGTCTTCCTTCTTCGCGGCCGGCGCGGCAGCGGGTGCACCGGCGTAAGAGGCGCCGGCGACGGTCAGGCCCGCAGTGGACAGCTTGGCGGCGCTGGCCTCGCCAATGCCCTTGACGCGCGTGATCAGGTCATTCCAGTCCTTGAAGTTGCCCTTCTTGCGCTCTTCAATGATTTTGCTGGAAATGGCCGGGCCAATGCCCTTGACGCCATCCAGGTCGGCGGCGCTGGCGGTGTTGGCGTCCACGGCCGCAAAGGCGGCAAAGGCATACAGCATGGCCAGGATGGCCAGAATTTTCTTCAACATGCGAGAAGCTCCTGTGGGTGGATGAATGTGGCGTTCCGGTTGCCCGACCGGGCCGCGTGCGCCCAGCCAGTCCACAACGCTACACCATCCCTGGCCGTTGACGGCTAGGGCTTGCCCTTGCTGTTGCCGTCGTCCCCGGAGCCGCTCAAGCCTGCTGCGCCAGCCAGGCCATGTACTGCGTCACGCCGGTCTGCACATCGGCAAAGCTGTGGTTGCAGCCGGCCTTGCGCAACGCCGACAGGTCGGCCTGGGTGTAGCACTGGTACTTGCCACGCAGCGCGTCCGGAAACGGGACGTACTGCACCAGGCCAGCTGTGGCCATGTCGGCCAGCGCCAGCGGCGTTTCGTTCTGGCGCGCGCGCAAGGCGTTGACCACCGCGTGCGCGACGTCGTTGAACGGCTGCGCCCGGCCGCTGCCCAGGTTGAAGATGCCGGACTGGTCCGGGTGGTCGAAGAACCACAGGTTGACCGCCACCACATCGTCGACGTACACGAAGTCGCGCATCTGCGCGCCGGCGGCATAGCCGCCGTAGTCGCCAAACAGCTTGACCTTGCCCTCCGCCTTGAACTGGTTGAATTGGTGGAAGGCCACGCTGGCCATGCGCCCCTTGTGCTGCTCACGCGGGCCATAGACGTTGAAATAGCGGAAACCCGCCACCTGGGTCAGCCGGCCCGTGCGGCAGCGCTCGAAGTCAACACCGCATTCGCGCCGCATGCGCTGGTCGAACAGCAGCTTGGAGTAGCCATAGACGTTGAGCGGGTGCTCGTAGGCCGGCTCTTCCTTGAAGTTGTCCGAGCCCCCATAGGTGGCGGCAGACGACGCGTACAGCAGCCGCGAGCCCCTTTTCTGGCAGGCGTGGAACAGATCGCAGGACACGCCGTAGTTGTTGCGCATCATGTACTTGCCGTCCTGCTCCATGGTGTCGCTACAGGCGCCCTCATGGAACACCGCCTCGACCTGGCCGTAGGCGCCGTGGGCGAAGGGTTCATAGAAATCGTCCGCATCCACATAGTCGGCGATCTTCAAGTCGGCCAGGTTGCGGAACTTGTCGCCCTGCGTCATGTCGTCGACGGCGATGATGTCGTCCATCCCGCGTGCGTTCAAGCCTTTGATGATGTTGCTGCCTATGAAACCGGCGGCGCCGGTGACAACGATCTTGGCCATGGCTGGGTCCTGTGTCAGTGGTGTGCGCGGGAGGGGAACAACTCGTCAAAACTGACGGTGGCGGTGCCAAACTTGCCCACCACGATGCCGCCGGCCCGGTTGGCGTGCGGCATGGCATCGCGCAGGCTCAGGCCCGCGGCCACCAGCGCGGCCATGGCGGCGATCACGGTGTCGCCGGCACCGGTGACGTCGAACACCTCGCGCGCCGCAGCCTTCACACTGATCTGGCCTTCGGAGTCGAACAGCGTCATGCCTTCCTCGCTGCGCGTCAGCAGAATTGCTTCCAGCCCCAGTTCCTGGCGCAGGTTGTGCACCTTGGTCTGCAAGTCTTCTTCATTGCGCCAGCTGCCTATCACCTGCTGCAACTCGGCGCGGTTGGGCGTGATGACGCTGGCGTGGCGGTAGCGCGAGTAGTCCGAGCCCTTGGGGTCGATCAGCACGCTCTTGCCCGCCGCGCGGGCGCCGTCAATCATGTCCACCACGTGGGCCAGGCCGCCCTTGCCATAGTCGGAGAACAGCACCGCGTCGTGCTGCGGCAACTGGGCCTTGAAGGCGGCCGACTGCGAGGCCAGCACCTCGTTCTTGGGCGTGTTCTCAAAATCCAGCCGTATCAGCTGCTGCTGGCGGCCGATGATGCGCAGCTTCACCGTGGTCTGCAGCTCGGGGTCGCGCCCGAAGTGCGGGGTGATGCCGGTCTTGGCCACCAGCGCTTCCAGCTTGTGGCTGTTGTCGTCATCGCCCACCACGGTCAACAGCGAGGCCTTGGCACCCAGGCTGACCACGTTGCTGGCCACGTTGGCGGCGCCGCCTATGCGCTCTTCCTCGCGCGTCACACGCACCACGGGTACCGGCGCCTCGGGCGAAATGCGGTCCACGGGGCCGTACCAGTAGCGGTCCAGCATGGCGTCGCCCACCACCAGCACGCGGGCTTTGGACAGGGTTTTCTTGGTTACAGGCATGAAGGCAATCTTCGCAGCAATTTGTTCTTCGGGAATTCTTCAGGGGTATGTGTGTGCGCTGGCTCAGAGCTCTTCCACACGCCGCGCCGGGTAGCTGTCCCAGGCCTGGCAGCCCGGGCATTGCCAGAAATGCTGCTTGGCCTCGAAACCGCAGGCGGCGCAGCGGTAGCGCGTCAAAGGTTTCACCGCGTGGTCCAGCGCGCGCTGCACCTGCGGGTGGAATTGCTCGTGCTCCAGCTTTTCGCCGGCGATCCATTTGGCCGCCGCCACCAGCGAAGGCTCGTGCTGCAGGTGCTGCACATACCAGTCGCGCGCCGGTTGGCTGGGGCCTTCCACCGTGGCCTCCAGCGCCACGATGGCTTCCAGCACATCCAGCGACGGCGATTGGGCATAGGCCGTTTTCATCAGCTCCAGCGCATTCAGTGTCTCACCACTGGCGATGGCAAACTGCGCCAGCAGCGGCGCCATCAGCGGCAGCGCCGCAGGCGCGGCCGGCAAGGCCTTTTCCATCTCCTGGTAGGCCGCCAGCGGGTCGCCCAGGCGCTCATGCAGTTGGGCCAGTTCCATGCGCGCACGCGGCGCGTCGGGTGCGGTGGCGATGGCCTGCTCGTAGACGGCGCGCGCCTTGTCCGGCGCATTGGCCGCCACCAGTGTGCCGGCCTGCTCGCACAGGTAGTGTGCCAGCCGGTTGCTGAAACTGCCCTGGCCGGCAGTCTGCAGTTTTTGCGCCACTTGGGCCGCCTGCGCCCAGTCGCGCGAGCGCTCGTAGTTGGCCAGCAGCGCCAGGCGGGCCTCGGCCTCGAAGGGCGTGCCTTCCAGCTTCAGCAAGGCTTCCTCAGCGCGGTCCAGCAGGCCGGCCTTCAGGTAGTCCAGCGCCAGCGCATGCTGGGCGCGGTGCCGGTCGACAGCGCTCAGGTCGCCGCGCGACAGCAGGTGCTCATGCACCCGCACCGCGCGCTCGTACTCGCCGCGGCGGCGAAACAGGTTGCCCAGGGCGAAATGCAGCTCCGAGGTGTCGGGGTCGTTTTGCACCGCTTCGATGAAGGCGTCAATGGCCTGGTCCTGCTGTTCGTTGAGCAGGAAGTTCAGGCCCCTGAAGTAGGCCTTGGGTGCCTGGCGGTTTTCGATGCGCAGCTGGCGCAGGTCCAGCCGCGAGGCCAGCCAGCCCAGCATGAAGGTCACCGGCAGGCCCAGCAGCAGCCAGCTGAGGTCAAAGTCCATGGGGTGGAGGGGAGACCGTGGTCACGCGCTCGGTGGTCAGCGCCTGGCGCGCCTGCGAGGCCTTGCTGCGCTGCAGCCACCAGCGCGGCACCATGCCCAGCACGCCAATCACCACGCCCGCCGTGAAGGCGGCCAGCACCACCAGCACCAGCGGCGCGCGCCAGTGGGTGCCGAAGAAGAACTGCACGGTGGCGTCCTGCTGGTTGTTCAGCGCAAAGGCGAACAGCGTGAAGAAAATGGCTGCCTTAAGCATCCACTTAAGCAGCCACAGCAGATGTTTCATCGATCTCCTCTGTGACCGGTTGATTCTAGCTGCGGTGCCTGGCTTTCCCCCACTCACTCCCCCCGCCCTCTCCCGCACCGCCGGGCGGATGAGGGAGCCTTCATTTGGGCATTGCGCTTCGGCTACTCCCTTGCTGAAGAAAGGTGAGATTGCCAGTTCCGCATCGTGGCCCGACGCTTCAGGCCACCGCGCTGTGGAGCCACGTCAACGCAAAAGGCACAGCTGAAAAGAAAACGGCCGCAAGAGCGGCCGTCGTCACGTGAAGGCGAGGACGGTCAACCCGTCGTCGCCTTGTCCTGTCCCATCAGCACTGCCGTGCGCTCATCCACCGCTTCACGCAGGGCCTTGCCCGGCTTGAAGTGGGGGACGCGTTTCTCGGGAATGGCCACGCTTTCGCCACTGCGCGGGTTGCGACCCATGCGGGGCGGCCTGCGGTTGATGGAGAAGCTGCCAAAGCCACGGATTTCGATGCGGTGCCCGCGCACCAGCGCGTCGTTCATGGCGTCAAGGATGGCCTTGACGGCGAATTCGGCATCGCGGTGTGTCAGCTGGCCGAAGCGGGCAGCCAGCTCTTCAACGAGGTCGGAACGCGTCATGAATTTAGGGAAGGAGAGATTTTGGGCAACCGGACGGACATTGCAGCACAAACCTCGCGGTCTGTGCTGCCGTGTCGCGCCCGGTGCGGCGCCAATACAACGATTTAGTTGTTGTTGTCCAGCTTGGCGCGCAGCAGGGCGCCCAGGCTGGTGGTGCCGGCGTTTTCACGCGCCGAGTTCTGGCTCAGCGTGGCCATGGCGTCAGCCTGGTCAGCCGCATCCTTGGCCTTGATGGACAGCTGGATGTTGCGGGTCTTGCGATCCACGTTGACCACAACGGCCGTCACTTCGTCGCCTTCCTTCAGCACGTTGCGCGCGTCTTCCACGCGGTCGCGGCTGATCTCGGAGGCACGGAGGTAGCCGATGACGTCTTCACCCAGGTCGATCTCAGCGCCCTTGGCATCCACGGTCTTGACCTTGCCGGTCACGATCTGGCCCTTGTCGTTGATCGACACGAAGGTGGTGAACGGGTCGGAGTCCAGCTGCTTGATGCCCAGGCTGATGCGTTCGCGGTCCACGTCCACGGCCAGCACCAGGGCTTCCACTTCCTGGCCCTTCTTGTAGTTGCGCACGGCGGCTTCGCCCGGCTCGTTCCAGCTCAGGTCGCTCAGGTGCACCAGGCCGTCGATGCCGGCAGCCAGGCCGACGAACACGCCGAAGTCGGTGATGGACTTGATCGGGCCCTTGACGCGGTCGCCGCGCTTGGTGTTCTGCGCGAACTCTTGCCACGGGTTGGCCTTGCACTGCTTCATGCCCAGGCTGATGCGGCGCTTGTCTTCGTCGATCTCCAGCACCATGACTTCGACTTCGTCGCCCAGGGACACGATCTTGGAGGGGGCCACGTTCTTGTTGGTCCAGTCCATTTCAGACACGTGCACCAGGCCTTCGATGCCGGGTTCCAGTTCCACGAACGCGCCGTAGTCGGCGATGTTGGTGATCTTGCCGAACATGCGCGTGCCTTGCGGGTAGCGGCGGTTCACGCCCATCCACGGGTCATCGCCCATCTGCTTCAGACCCAGCGAGACACGGTTCTTTTCGGTGTCGAACTTCAGGATCTTGGCGGTGATTTCCTGGCCAGCCTGCACCACCTCAGACGGGTGGCGCACGCGGCGCCATGCCATGTCGGTGATGTGCAGCAGGCCGTCGATGCCGCCCAGGTCCACGAAGGCGCCGTATTCGGTGATGTTCTTCACCACGCCTTGCACCACGGAGCCTTCCTTCAGCGTCTGCATCAGCTTGGCGCGCTCTTCGCCCATGCTGGCTTCCACCACGGCACGGCGCGACAGCACCACGTTGTTGCGCTTGCGGTCCAGCTTGATGACCTTGAATTCCAGGGTCTTGTTCTCGTACGGAGACAGGTCCTTGGTCGGGCGGGTGTCCACCAGCGAGCCGGGCAGGAAGGCGCGGATGCCATTGACCAGCACGGTCAGGCCGCCCTTGACCTTGCCGCTGGTCGTGCCGGTGACGAATTCGCCGGATTCCAGGGCCTTTTCCAGGCTCATCCACGACGCCAGGCGCTTGGCCTTGTCGCGCGACAGGATGGTGTCGCCATAGCCGTTTTCGATGGCGTCGATGGCCACCGAGACAAAGTCGCCCACTTGGACTTCGACTTCGCCCTTGTCGTTCTTGAACTCGTCGATCGGCACATACGCTTCGGACTTCAGACCGGCGTTGACGACGACAAAGTTGTGTTCGATGCGCACGACTTCAGCGGTGATGACTTCACCGGTGCGCATTTCGGAGCGCTGCAGCGATTCTTCAAAGAGGGCGGCAAAAGATTCAGACATGTAGTTTCCTTGTACCTTCGGCAGCGTCCACGGCGTTGTATCGGGCGTGGCGTTTCAGCAGCACCATTGCTGCTGGGGGATAGCTGTCGACGGCAGTTTTTTGCGGATGGTCCGCGGGTTACGTTGCACTATCCAACCGGCCAGTGCGCCTGCGGCGCGAGGGGAGCCAGTTGGGCCTTGTATGGCCGCCGTGCAAACCGCTTTTTCAAACGAGCTTGAATGGCTGCCGGCCTTGCCACCAAGTCAGCACGGTCTCCAACGATTGCTCAACCGTCAGGTCCGAGTTGTCCATCAGCAAGGCGTCTTCAGCAGGCCTCAAGGGCGCCACTGCACGGGACGAGTCCCGCAAGTCGCGCGCCTCCAAGTCATTGCGAAGGTCTTCCAGTATAGCAGGAATTCCCTTTGAAATCAACTGCTTATGCCGTCTTTGGGCCCTGCGTTCGGCGCTGGCGGTCAAAAACACCTTCAGCGGCGCCTGCGGAAAGATCACCGTGCCCATGTCGCGCCCGTCGGCCACCAGGCCAGGCAGGCGGCGAAAACCGTGTTGCAGGTCCACCAGGGCCAGGCGCACCTGGGGCAGGGCGGACACCTTGGAGGCGTTCATGCCGGCTTCCTCGGTGCGGATTACCTCGCTGACGTCGTGGCCATTGAGCAGCACCCGGCCGCCGGTGAATTCAATCTTCAACTGGCCCACCAGCACGGCGATGGCCGGCTCGCCAGCGGCGTCCAGCGTCAGCCCGGCCTGGCGTGCGGCCAGCGCGGTGATGCGGTACAGCGAGCCCGAATCCAGGAAGTGGTAGCCCAGCTGCCGGGCCAGCACGGCCGCCAGCGTGCCCTTGCCGGAGGCGGTGGGGCCGTCCATGCACAGCACCGGGATCAAACCCGTCGGCGTCTGCGTCACCGAAAACAGCGCCTCAAAGTAGTCGGGGAAGGTCTTGGCCACGCATTTCGGGTCCAGGATGCGCACCGGCAGCCGCGCCGGGTTGAAGGTGGCCAGCGAGAAACACATGGCCACCCGGTGGTCGTCGTAGGTATGGATGCTGGCGGCGCGCCAATCCTTGGCACTGGCCGGGGGCGCGACCGCGATGTAGTCCGCGCCTTCTTCCACCATGGCGCCCAGCTTGCGCAGCTCGGCGGCCATGGCGGCGATGCGGTCGGTCTCTTTCACGCGCCAACTGGCGATGTTGCGCAGCCGGGTGGTGCCGTCGGCATACAAGGCCATCACCGCCAGCGTCATCGCGGCGTCGGGGATGTGGTTGCAGTCCAGGTCGATCGCCTTCAACGGCCAGGCGCCGCGCGACACCTTCAACCAGTTCGGACCGCTCTCGACCACGGCACCCATGGCCTGGGCGGCCTCGATGAAGCGGATGTCACCCTGGATGGCGTCCGCGCCCACGCCGTTGATGCGCACGCCGTCCGTTTTGGGCGTGGGGGGCGCAATGGCGCCCAGCGCGATGAAGTAGCTGGCCGACGAGGCATCGGCCTCGACATGCAGGCTGCCGGGCGATTGCAGCCGGCAGCCGGCGGGAATGGTGAACCCGGCCCAGCCATCGCGTTGCACGGCCACGCCGAACTGCGCCAGCAGCTTCAGCGTGATCTCGATGTAGGGCTTGGAGATCAGCTCGCCGACGACCTCGATGCGTATGTCTTGCTGGGCCACCAAAGGCAGCGCCATCAACAGCGCGGTGAGGAACTGGCTGGAGACGTCGCCGCGCACGCGTATCGGCGCGTCCAGCCGCAGCTGGGCGGTGCCGATGCGCAGCGGCGGAAAGCCGCTGTTGCCAAGGTAGTCCACCGTGCAGCCCAATTGGCGCAACGCGTCCACCAGGTCGCCAATGGGGCGCTCATGCATGCGCGGCACGCCACTCAACTCAAAGTCGCCACCCAGCACGGCCAGCGCGGCCGTCAGCGGACGCATGGCCGTGCCCGCGTTGCCCAGGAACAGTTTGGCGGCGGTGTTCTTCAACTGACCGCCCAGGCCGTCAATCCGCACCGTGCTGCCGTTGACGGCAACACCGCAGCCCAGGGCGCGCAGCGCGTCCAGCATCACGCGGGTGTCGTCGGAGTCCAGCACATCGTGCAGCGTGGTCTGGCCCTGGCTCATGGCGGCCAGCAGCAGCACGCGGTTGGAAATGCTTTTGGAGCCGGGCAGGGTGACGGTGCCGCCCGCCGTCGTCAAAGGGGGAAGGTCAAGAAATTCGGTAGCGAACATTGAGCGTCACGAAGCGCAGCTGTTATTTGTTGTTCTTGTTCATCGACCAGTTGGCGCGCGCCAGGCTGGCTTGCTCGATCAGGCCTTCCAGGGCCTCGCCGTTGCCGGTGGTCAGCATCAATTCAATGGCTTGCAGGTTACGCAGGAAGATCTTGCTCTGCCCCAGCAGTTCTTCGCGGTTGGACACCATGATGTCGCGCCACACCTTGGCGTCGCTGGCGGCGATGCGGGTGAAGTCGCGAAAGCCGGGACCGGCCAGCGACAGGAAATCAGCGCCGGCAGGCTGGCCCGAGATGGCATTCATCAGCGCAAAGGCAATCAGGTGTGGCAGGTGGCTGACGGCGGCAAAGGCCGCATCGTGCCCCTCGGGTGACATCTTCAGCACCTTGCAGCCCAAGGCGGACCACACGTCCACCGCCTTTTGCAGCTGGGTGGTCAGCGTGCGCTCTATGGGTGTCAGGATGACCTGGCGGCCGTGGAACAGGTCGGCATCGGCGTGCTCCACGCCCGACACTTCCTTGCCGGTGATCGGGTGTGCCGGCACGAAGGAGCCCACCTGCTCGCGCAGCGCGCGGCGGCCGGCGTCGATGACGTCGCGCTTGGTGGAGCCGACGTCCATCACCAGCATTTGCGGGGTTACCAGGTGCTTGATGGCCTTGAAGGTGGCCTCGGTGGCCGACACCGGCACCGCCACCAGCACGATGTCGGCACCCGACACGGCCAGCAACGCCGAGGGGGCCTCGACGTCAATCACGCCCATCTGGCGGGCGCGCTCGGTGGTGGAGGGCGACTTGCTGTAGCCCACCACGCGCTTGACCAGGCCGGCGCGTTTCATGGCCAGCGCGAACGAGCCGCCCATCAAACCGCAACCGATGACCCCCAGTTGTTCAAACATCCCGTGCCTTTGTTGTCTTCGGCCTCATTATTCACTGACTGGGTACGAGCCCAGCACCTTGTAGAACGCGCACAGCCCTTGCAAGTCCTTCAGTGCTGCCGCCACATGCGGTTGCGAGGTGTGGCCCTGCACGTCGATGTAAAAATAATACTCCCACTGGCCCGAGCGGGCCGGACGCGATTCAAAGCGCGTCATGGACACGCCATGCGCCTTCAGTGGCATCAGCAGGTCGTGCACCGCGCCGGGACGGTTGGGCACCGAGACGATCAGGCTGGTGCAGTCGTTGGATGAGGGCGGTGGCGTGCCCAGCGTCTGGGGCAGGCAGATCACCGCAAAGCGGGTGCGGTTGTAGGCTTCGTCCTGGATCGCGTGGGCGACGATGTGCAGGCCAAACTGTGCCGCGGCCCGCTCACTGGCCAGCGCGGCCCAGGCCGGGTTGGTGGCGGCCAAGCGGGCGCCCTCGGCATTGCTGGAGACGGCGCGGCGCTCTGCATGCGGCAGGTGGGCCGACAGCCAGCCCTGGCACTGTGCCAGCGCCTGCGGGTGGGCCATCACGACCTCGATGCCTTCGCGCGAATTCTCCTGGCGCAGCAGGTTGTGGCGCACCAGCAGGCTGACCTCGCCCACCACGTGCACTGGCGAGTGCAAAAACAGGTCCAGCGAACGCGCCACCACCCCTTCGGTGGAGTTTTCCATGCCGACGACGCCGAACTGGGTGGTGCCGGCCGCGGTGGCGTGGAATACCTCGTCAAAATTGGCGCAATAGATCAGGTTGGCCGCGCTGCCAAAAAACTCGATGGCGGCCTGCTCGCAGAATGTGCCGGCCGGCCCCAGCACCGCCACCCGTTGCGGCGCCTCCAGCGCCAGGCAGGCCGACATGATCTCGCGCCACACCGAGGCCACATGGTTGTCCAGCAGCGGCCCGGGGTTGCTGTGCTGCAGGCGGTCTATCACCTGGGCCACGCGGTCCGGGCGGAAGAAGGGGGTGCCTTCGCGGCGCTTGATCTCGCCCACCTGTTCGGCCACGCGGGCGCGCTGGTTCAGCAGCGCCAGCAATTGCTCGTCCAGGGCGTCGATTTCCACACGCAGCTCGGGCAGGGTCTTGGACATGGGGTTAACGGTCTTTCGCGGCAGGTCGCGTGATCAGGCGGCGTTGCGCTCAAAGTCTTTCAGGTAGTCCACCAGCGCCTGCACGCCATCCAGCGGCATGGCGTTGTACAGGCTGGCGCGCATGCCGCCCACGGACTTGTGGCCCTTGAGCTGCAACAGGCCGCGCGCCTTGGCGCCGGCCAGGAAGGCGTCGTTGCGCGATTCGTCGCGCAGGAAGAAAGGCACGTTCATGCGCGAGCGGCAATCCGGCGCGACCTTGTTCACGTAGAACTGGGATTGGTCTATGGCGCCATACAGCAGTTGCGACTTGGCGATGGCAAGCGCTTCCATGGCGGCGACGCCACCCTGGCGCTTCAGCCACTGGAACACCAGCCCGGCCATGTAGATGGCATAGGTGGGCGGGGTGTTGTACATGGAGTGGTTGTCGGCCACCGTCTTGTAGTCAAACGCGCTGGGGCAGATGGGCAGGGCCTGGCCCAGCAGGTCTTCGCGCACCACCACCAGCGTCAGGCCGGCGGGCCCGAGGTTCTTCTGTGCACCGCCGAAGGCCAGGCTCACGCGTGACCAGTCCACCGCGCGCGACGCCACGTGCGAGGAGAAATCCACCACCAGCGGGGCGTCACAGCCCAGCGCCTTCAGGTCGGGCAGTTCGGCGAATTCCACGCCGTGTATGGTTTCGTTGCCGCAGATGTGCACGTAGCTGGTGCGCGCGCGCAACTGCCAGCTGGTGGGCGCAGGCATGCGGGTGTGGTGGTCATCGGCGTTGCTGGCCGCCACCTGGGCCGAGCCGTAGCGCTGGGCCTCCTTGGCGGACTTCTGGCTCCAGCTGCCGGTGACGATGAAATCAGCCTGCGGCGTGCCCGAGCGCGCCATCAGGTTCAGCGGCACGATGGCGTTTTCAGCCAGACCGCCCCCCTGCATGAACAGGATCTTGAAGTGCGCCGGCACCCCCAGCAAGTCGCGCAAGTCGTCATGGGCCTGCTGGTAGATG
Organism: Hylemonella sp. P2_B10; assembly: GCF_056404875.1. Classification (NCBI taxonomy): domain Bacteria; kingdom Pseudomonadati; phylum Pseudomonadota; class Betaproteobacteria; order Burkholderiales; family Comamonadaceae; genus Hylemonella; species Hylemonella sp. P2_B10. Next base: position 252,988 of record NZ_JBFUDE010000002.1, on the reverse strand, counting down.
GCGGTGAACTCCTTGCCCCGGTGGCTCATCTCCATCACGCCCATGCCGCTGCCCTGCCAGTCCCACATCTCCGCCGCCGCCTGCTGCAGCACTTCCAGCGGCATGGCCGCCGGGCCGGCGGAGAAGTTGTAGGGGCGTTGCTGCATTGGCGGGGTGGTCTTACTTGCCTTCGCTCTTGGCCTTGGCCTTGGGCTTGGCGGCCGAAGCGGCTGCGGCCGGCTTGGCGGCTGCACCCAGGTAGGGATCCGCAGCGGCGTGCACGGCCTTGTTCAGGTCGTTGAGCTTGGGGTCCACCGCCGGGGCGGATTGGGCCACCAGCTTTTCCACATAGCTCTTCTGGATGTCCGGCAGCACCTGCTGGAATTTCTTGTTCACCGGCGACTCCAGCCAGGCGATCAGGACTTTCAGTTCCTCTTCGTTGAACTTCTCCTCGAAGGCGGCGGCATTGGTCGGCGCCAGCTTCAGCGCCTCGGCGCGTACCAGTGGCACGGTTTCGTCTTCGTACTTCTTGACGGCGGCGTCAATCTGCTTGCTCAGCGCTTCCCGCTTGTCGGCGGGCACCTGGGCGGAGAGCACGGGCATCATCGGTCCGATGATGCGTTGCACCGGCTGCGCCACCAGGTTGCGGATCAGCGCGTCAACGCCGGGCTGCTGCAGCGTCATCAACTTTTGCACCAGCTCCTTCTTCGTCTGCGCCTGGGCCGGAATGGTTGCTGCTGCAGCGCCAATCACCAGCGCTGCCAGCAATGCCTTTTTCATCATGGGTTTTCCTCTGTGGTTGAATCGTCGTCCGGCGTGCCGGACAGGGTGTCATTGGCATCGTTTTCGACGATGCGTTGCAATCCGCTGAGTTTGGACCCCTCATCCAGGCCTATCAGCGTGACGCCTTGTGTTGCTCTTCCGAGCTCGCGAATCTCACTCACCCGGGTGCGCACCAGCACGCCCTTGTCGGTGATCAGCATGATCTCGTCGTCGGTGTGCACCAGCGTTGCGGCCACCACCTTGCCGTTGCGCTCGCTCTGGGTGATGGCGATCATGCCCTTGGTGCCGCGGCCATGGCGCGTGTACTCGCCGATCGGCGTGCGCTTGCCAAAGCCGTTTTCGGTGGCGGTCAGCACGCTTTGCTGTTCGTCTTCCGCCACCAGCATGGCGATCACGCTCTGGCTGTCGTCCAGCGTCATGCCGCGCACGCCGCGCGCATTGCGGCCCATCGGGCGCACGTCGTTTTCGTCGAAGCGCACCGCCTTGCCGCCGTCGCTGAACAGCATCACGTCGTGCGCGCCATCGGTCAGCGCCGCGCCGATCAGGAAGTCACCCGGGTCCAGGTCCACGGCAATGATGCCGGCCTTGCGCGGGTTGGAAAACTCGTCCAGCGAGGTCTTCTTCACCGTGCCCATGCTGGTGCCCATGAACACATAGGCGCTGGCCGGGAAGCTGCGCTTCTCGCCGGTCAGCGGCAGCACCACGGTGATCTTCTCGCCCTCTTGCAGCGGGAACATGTTGACGATCGGGCGCCCGCGCGAGCCGCGCGAGCCCTGCGGCACTTCCCACACCTTGAGCCAGTACAGGCGGCCGCGGTTGCTGAAGCACAGGATGTAGTCGTGCGTGTTGGCGATGAAGAGCTGGTCAACCCAGTCGTCTTCCTTGGTCTGCGTGGCCTGCTTGCCGCGCCCGCCGCGCTTTTGAGCCCGGTACTCGCCCAGAGGCTGGCTCTTGATGTAGCCGCTGTGGCTGAGCGTGACCACCATGTCGGTGGGGGTGATCAGGTCTTCGGTGCTGAGGTCGTAGGCGCTGTGCTCAATCTGGCTGCGCCGCGCGCCCAGCTTGGTCTGGCCGAACTCCTGCTTGATGTGGGCCAGCTCCTCGCTGATGATGGTGGACACGCGCTCGGGCTTGGCCAGGATGTCCAGCAGGTCTTCGATCTCGGCCATCACCTCTTTGTATTCGGCCACGATCTTGTCCTGCTCCAGCCCGGTCAGGCGCTGCAGGCGCATTTGCAGGATTTCCTGCGCCTGGGTGTCGCTCAGGCGGTACAGGCCGTCCTTGCCCATGCCGTAGGTCTTGTCCAGGCCTTCGGGGCGGTAGTCGTCGGCGTTGATCACGCCACCGTCGGTGCGCGTGCGCGTCAGCATCTCGCGCACCAGTTTGCTGTCCCACGGGCGGCTCATCAGCTCCACCTTCGCCACCGGCGGGGTGGGGGCGTTGCGGATGATGGCAATGAAGTCGTCAATATTGGCCAGCGCCACCGCCAGGCCTTCCAGCACGTGGCCGCGCTCGCGCGCCTTGCGCAGGTTGAACACGGTGCGCCGCGTCACCACCTCGCGGCGGTGGTCCAGGAAGACCTCCACCAGGTCCTTCAGGTTGCACAGCTTGGGCTGGCCGTTGACCAGCGCCACCATGTTGATGCCGAAGGTGTCCTGCAGCTGCGTCTGCTTGTACAGGTTGTTCAGCACCACCTCGGGCACTTCGCCGCGCTTGAGCTCGATCACCAGGCGCATGCCGGACTTGTCGCTCTCGTCCTGGATGTGGCTGATGCCCTCGATCTTCTTCTCGTGCACCAGTTCGGCCATGCGCTCCTGCAGCGTCTTCTTGTTGACCTGGTAGGGCAGCTCGTCAACGATGATGGACTGGCGTTGGCCTTTGTCGATGTCTTCGAAGTGGCACTTGGCGCGCATCACCACGCGGCCGCGGCCGGTGCGATAACCTTCCTTGACGCCATTGATGCCGTAGATGATGCCGGCGGTGGGGAAGTCCGGCGCCGGAATGATCTCCATCAGCTCGTCAATCGTCGCCTGCGGGTTACGCAGCAGGTGCAGGCAGCCGTCGACGATCTCGTTCAGGTTGTGCGGCGGGATGTTGGTGGCCATGCCCACGGCGATGCCGCCCGAGCCGTTGAGCAGCAGGTTGGGCAGCTTGCTGGGCAGCACCAGCGGCTCGCGTTCCGAGCCGTCGTAGTTGGGCCCGAAGTCGACGGTTTCCTTGTCGATGTCGGCCAGCATCTCGTGCGCGATCTTGGCCAGGCGGATTTCGGTGTAACGCATGGCGGCGGCGTTGTCGCCGTCCACCGAGCCGAAATTGCCCTGGCCATCGACCAGCATGTGGCGCATTGAAAAATCCTGCGCCAGGCGCACAATGGCGTCATACACCGACTGGTCACCGTGGGGGTGGTACTTGCCGATGACGTCGCCAACGATACGCGCGGACTTCTTGTAGGCCCGGTTCCAGTCGTTGTTCAGCTCGTGCATCGCGAACAACACGCGCCGGTGCACCGGCTTCAAGCCGTCACGCGCATCGGGCAGGGCGCGGCCCACGATCACGCTCATCGCGTAATCCAGGTAACTGCGCCGCATCTCCTCTTCAAGGCTGATGGGCAGTGTTTCTTTGGCGAACTGGGTCATCTGGAAAAAATAAGCGTGAGTGCGATAGCAGAGGCAACCTTACATTCTACGGTCCCGGGTCTGTCGCATTGCTGCAACAGGCAGTTTCCTCAGTGTTGCTTGGCCTGCCAAAGTGTTGTTTTTAGGTTGTTCGCATGTAACCCTGTGGCACAATGTTTGAAGCGTTTTAGGTGATGGTCATTTAGAGCGTCAATTTCCCTCGCAGCCCTGCTGCGGCTTTTTCCCCAAGAGGAGAACCGATGAGAAAACTAAACAAAGTGGCAATTTTGTTTGCTGCCGCTGCGTTGACCACGGTCGCAGGCGCTCAAACGCGTGTCGTGGCAGCCGACGGTGGCAACAAGATTGACAACTGGCAGAACGGCACTGGAGAACTCGTCTGGAAGAACGGGACCAATGAATACTGCTGGCGCGACGCGTTCTGGACGCCCGCCACGGCCGCCAAGGGTTGCGATGGTGCATGGGTGCCCCCGCCCCCGCCGCCCCCCCCGCCGCCGCCGCCCGCCCCGGCTCCTGCGGTCAAGCCGCCGGCACCGCCTGCTCCCCCGGCACCCCCGGTGGCCAGCAAGGTGACGTTTGCCGCTGACGCCTTCTTCGACTTCGACAAGGCTGTGCTGAAGCCCGAAGGCAAGGCCAAGCTGGATGACCTGTCCGACAAGGTCAAGGGCATCAACCTGGAAGTGATCATCGCCGTGGGCCACACCGACTCGGTGGGCACCGATGAATACAACCAGAAGCTGTCCGTGCGCCGCGCCGAAGCCGTCAAGGCCTACCTGGTGACCAAGGGTATCGAAAAGAACCGTGTGTACACCGAAGGCAAGGGCGAGAAGCAGCCTGTGGCCGACAACAAGACCGCCGAAGGCCGCGCGAAGAACCGTCGCGTGGAAATCGAAGTGGTTGGCACGCGCAACAACTAAGCAGCCTGCTGCTTAGCTCACAAAACCCGCTTCGGCGGGTTTTGTGCTTTTGGGGTCGCCGATAATCACTGCATGACAGGAACCGTAAACGCCGACCCCGCCGAGCTGGCCAAATTCTCGGAACTGGCCCACCGCTGGTGGGACCCGAACAGCGAATTTCGCCCGCTGCACCAGATCAACCCGCTGCGGCTGGACTGGATCAGCAGCCTGGCCCCACTGGCTGGCAAGCAAGTGCTGGATGTGGGCTGCGGCGGCGGCATTTTGGCCGACAGCATGGCGCGCCGGGGCGCCAACGTGCTGGGCATCGACCTGGCCACCAAGGCGTTGAGGGTGGCCGAACTGCACACGCTGGAGGCCCAGACGCCCAATATCCGCTACCAGGAAATTGCCGTGGAGCAGCTGGCAGCCGAAGCCCCAGCCAGCTTTGAAGTGGTGACCTGCATGGAAATGCTGGAGCACGTGCCCGATCCGGCCAGCGTGGTGCGCGCCTGCGCCGAACTGGTCAAGCCGGGTGGCTGGGTGTTTTTTTCCACCATCAGCCGCAACCCCAAGTCTTTTTTGTTTGCCATCGTTGGCGCCGAGTACGTGCTGAACCTGCTGCCGCGCGGCACGCACGAATACGCCAAGATGATCCGCCCCAGCGAGCTGGCCGGCCACTGCCGTGCCGCCGGGCTGGAACTGCACCGCACTCGTGGCATGGAATACAACCCGCTGACCAAGCGCTACTGGCTCAGTGACGATACCAGCGTCAACTACCTGTTTGCCACGCAGAAACCCGCCGCCTGATGTTTGCTGACATCCAAGCCGTGCTGTTCGACCTGGACGGCACCTTGCTGGACAGCGCGCCCGACCTGGCTGCCGCCGCCAACCAGATGCGCCTCGCGCGCAGCCTGGCGCCGCTGCCGCTGCACCTCTACCGCCCCTGGGTGGGCATGGGCGCGCGTGGCATGCTGAAAATCGCCTTTGAACTGACCCCCGAGCACGGCGACGAATTCCAACGCCACAAGGCTGAGTTTTTCACCCACTACGCCGCCGGCCTGCTCAACACCACGCAGGCGTTTGACGGCGTGCCGCAGCTCATCGGCACCCTGCAGGCCCGCCGCGTGCCCTGGGGCGTGGTGACCAACAAGGCCACCCTGTACACGCAGCCCATCGTGCAGGGCATGGCCGACCTCTTTGGCGGCGCCGGGGCGATTGTGTGTGGTGACACCACCCCGCACGCCAAGCCACACCCCGCGCCGCTGCTGGAGGCCGCGCGCCAGCTGGGCCTGCCGCCGCAGGCCTGCGTGTACGTGGGGGATGATGAGCGCGACATCATCGCCGGCCACGCCGCCGGCATGCGCACCGTGGCGGCCGCCTATGGCTACCTGAGCAGCCAGCCCGACGTGGCGCAGTGGAAAGCCCATGCCAGCATAGATAAACCCTTGCAGCTCTTGAAATTGCTGCAACTGGACTAAAATACAGCGTGAGGGGCTGCACTGGTTTCGACGTGGGTTCGGACGCGCAGCAGGGCATGTCGAGGTTCTGTCACCTCGTAAAACAGCAGAAAAAACCTAACTGCAAACGACGAACGTTTCGCACTCGCTGCTTAATTGCACGTGAGCCTCGCAACAGCAAGCCAATAGGCTGGGCAAGGGTTGAGGCGCCTCAAGGTGCTTCAGTCCAGGCTGCGGGGTAACTTCATTTGGCTGGGTGAGCGTTGGGTAACTTAGCGCACACCGAGAAAATAGGTTGCTGGCGTTTTGCATAGCGTGCCACTGCGCGATGCAAAAGGCGAGACTCAAATCAGACGGCTACACATGTAGAACTGTTCGAAGAAGGCTTGCGGACGGGGGTTCAAATCCCCCCAGCTCCACCAACTCACAAGGCGGCCGCTAACGACCATCGTTGGCGGCCGTTTTTCATGTGTGCAGCATGGGGCGCCGCAACGCCCAGCCGCCGTGAACGTCGGCAGCGTTCGCACATGGCGAACAACACCCCGCATCAACGCCGGGCCGGGCGCATGAGTGACTCAGCGCTCTGTCAGCGCACAGCCACCAGCATCCTGTCGATTTCGTTGATGACGACGGTATTGCCGTCGTTCATGAACTGCAGCTTGGCGCCATTGAGGGTGACGAAGCGCGCCGGCGATGTGGCCGACATTTCCTGCATGGGCAGTTTGCCCAGTTGGTAGTAGTAGCGCGTTCCCTGCTGCCATACCTTCAGCACTTCGCCGGTGTCAAGCCGGAAGGTGCCCACATAGGTGTTGAATTCATTCGGCGCCAGCTTGTAAATCCTGTCACCGCGTATCTCAATGGAATCAATGGACTGGATGCTGGCTTGGTCTGCGCTTGGCGTGGCGTCTTGCGTCTGTGCGTTGGCGGTGCCCAGCAGTGCCAGCCCGAGCAGGGGGGCCAGAGCCAGGATGGTGAGTGGTTGTTGGCGCATGGTGTGTCCTCTCTTCATCAGGGTTGTTGATCCCTGAATCGTAGGCAGCGCCACCAGCGCGTGGGGTGTCAAAGTGTTACCTGAAGTAAACCTTCCACCAACACACGGCCCTGCGGACTGGTCATCAGCACCAGCACGGTGCCGGGAGTGATTTCCTGCTCGTCTGCCGGGTTGAAGTGCCACTGCCCGTCGTGGCGCAGCGCCATCAGCAGGTAGTGCGGTGAACGCTTCACGCACCGGGCCAGCGGTTGCGGTGCAAAGCCGACAGGGACGGTCACTTCTTCCACGCGCAGGTTGTCGTCGGTGCGCAGCATCTGGTCCATGAAGCTGACCACGTGGGGGCGCACCATGGCCGAGGCGATGCGCATGCCGCCGGTGAAGTCGGGCGAGACGATTTCGTCGGCACCGGCCTTCTTGGCCTTGGGCGCGTTGCGGATGTCGTGCAGCCGGGCCACCACGCGGCACTTGGGGTTCAGCAGCTTGACGGACAGCGAAATCATCAGGTTGTGACTGTCGTCGCCGGTCACCGCAAACACGCCAGCGGCCGCCAGAACACCGGCGCGGGTCAGCGCGTCGTCGCTGGCGGCGTCGTCGTGCAGGTGCAGGACGCCAGGGTGGTGCTCCAGCCAGGTGTCCAGCGCGGCGCGGTTGGCTTCGATGACGACCAGGCGGCGCTCGGTCTTGGCCAGTTCGCGCGCCACGTTGCCGCCCACCCGGCCCACGCCGCAGACGATGTAGTGGCCGCTGAGTTGGGCGATGTCTTTTTCCATGCGTCGTTTCCTCCGGGCCGCGTTCAAATCGCTGTCCACCAGCAAGGCCACTGTGGCGGAAAACAGGTAGCTCAGGGTGCCTATGCCCACCACGGCAATGCCCACGGTGAAGAGGCGCCCCATGGGGTGGTGTGTCAGGTCCACCGTCTCGCCGTAGCCAATGGTGGCCACGGTGATGAAGGTCATGTAGAAACTGTCAATCCAGGTGGCGGTGGGCCGGCCCAGGTGGTGGTAGCCCAGCGTGCCCACCACGTGGATGATCAGCAGCAGCGCGGAGCCGACCATCAGGCCGCGGAAATGCCGGTTTTTCAGGAGTTTTATCACGCGGGTGGCGCTTGGGGGTGTTTGGCCCAGGTGGGTGTCCGCATTGTAGGAGGGGCTGCGCCAGCCAGCCGGCTGCGGCCCGCGCCGGCCCGGCGCGCTACACCTTGCCCAGCGCCCGCAACACCTTCTCGGGGGTGATGGGCTGCGACACCACGCGCGCCTTCAACGGCAGCAGCGCGTCATTGATGGCATTCATCACCGCCGCCGGCGCCCCGGCGGTACCGGCTTCGCCAGCGCCCTTGGCGCCGAGTTGGGATGTCTTGGTGGGCGTCTGCACGTGCGCCATCACGATGTCGGGCATTTCGCCCGCCATGGGCACCAGGTAGTCGGCCATGCTGCCGTTGCGCAGCAGCGCGCGCTGGTCATACAGGCATTCCTCATACAGCGCGCCGCCAATGCCCTGCACGATGGCGCCGCGCATCTGCTCGTCCACCAGCAGCGGGTTCAGCACGCGGCCACAGTCTTCCACCGCCCAGTGCTTCAGCAGCTTCACAAAGCCGGTGTTTACGTCCACCTCCACATACGAGGCCTGCACGCCGTTGGTGAAGGCAAACGGGTAGTCGCGTTGCGCGTAGGTGCGCGTCACCACCAGCTCGGGCAGGTCGCCGGCCGGCAGCGTGTCGGGGCGGAAGTAGGCCACGCGGCCCAGCTCGGACAGGGCCATGCTGTGCTGCGGGTCGTCGCGGTCCACCACGTAACCGTTTTGCACGTCCAGCCGCCCGGCGTCGCGCTTCATCACGATGGCGGCAAATTGGCGCAGGTTCTCGCGCAGCGCCAGCCCGGCCTGCAGCACCGCCTCGCCGCCCACGCCGGCCCCGCGGCTGGCCCAGGTGCCGCCACCGTAGGGCGTGACCTCGGTGTCGCCGGTGATGACCTTCACGTTGTCCATCGGCAGACCCACCGCATCGGCCACGATCTGCGCGAAGATGGTCTCGGTCCCCTGGCCTTGCTCGCCCACGCCCACCAGGCAGGTCACCATGCCGCTGGCGTCAAGCCGGATGGTGGCGCCGTCTTGCGCCGAGATGCGGGCACCACCTACGCCGTAAAAGGCGGCGCCGGGGTTGGTCAGCTCCACCAGCACGGCCAGGCCTATGCCGCGGTAGATGCCTTGCTTGCGCAGCCCGGCCTGTTCGGCGCGCAGCGCGGGGTAGTCCATCAACTTTTCCAGCTTGTCCAGGCAGGCCTGGTGCGACAAGGCTTCGAGCTTGATGCCGGAGGCGCCGGTGCACGGGTAGCCGTCGTCGGGCATCACGTTCTTGCGCCGCATGGCAAGTGCGTCCACGCCCAGGTGCTGCGCGGCCAGCTCCACCAGGCCCTCGGTCACCGCGCAGGCAATCGGGTGGCCCACGCCACGGTACTGGCTGGTGGGCACCTTGTTCTGGAACACCACCTTCAGCTCGGCCCGGTAGTGCTTGTGCTTGTAGGGGCCGCCGGTGATGTTCAGCACCTGGTTGCCCTCAATGGCGCTGGTGCGGGGGTAGACGGAGTAGGGGCCGATGCCCGTCAGGTCGTCGATATCGATGCCGACAATCTCGCCATCACGCATGGCGGCAATGCGCGCCTTCACCACGTGTTCGCGCGCATGGATGTCGGTGGTGAAGGACTCCAGCCGGTCAGCCACGAACTTGACCGGGCGCTTCAGCAGAATGGACAGCGCCACGGTGGCGAAGTCGTCCGGGTACGAATGCACCTTGATGCCGAAGGACCCGCCGACGTCCTTGCAGATCACCCGCACCTGGGTTTCGGGCAGGTCGAAGTGGCGGGCATACAGGTCTTGCATCATGTGCGGCGCCTGGTGCGATTGCCACACGGTGAGTTTGTGGTCCGCCGGCTGGTAGTCGGCCAGCACCGAGCGGGTTTCCATCGTCACGCCGGTGTGGCGGCCAAAGCGGAAGGTTTCCTCCAGCACCACGTCGGCGGCGGCAAAGGCGGCGTCCACGGCGCCGGTGTCCAGCTTTTTGTGGAAGCACAGGTTGTCGCCCAGCTCGGGGTGGATCACCGGCGTCTCGGCGTTCAGGGCGGTCTCCATGTCGGCCACCACCGGCAGCTCTTGCCAGTCCACGGTGATGGTCTGCAGCGCGTCCTCGGCCTGGTGGCGCGTCTCGGCCACCACGGCCAGCACCGGTTCGCCCTGCCAGCACACGCGTTCCATGGCCAGCGGGTACTGCGGGGCGGACTTCATGCCCTGCAAATGCGCCAGCGTGGCCACCCAGGGGGTGCAGATGGCGGCAATCTCCTGGCCGCCCACCACGGCAATCACGCCAGGCATGGTGCGGGCCTGGTCGGCGTTGATCTGCCCAATGCAGGCATGCGCCACCGGGCTGCGCAGGTAGACCACATGGGCCAGGCGCGGCGGGTTCAGGTCGTCCACATAGGCCCCGCGGCCTTCCAGGTGGCGCTTGGCGTTGGGGCGGGCCACGCCGGCGCCGATGTAGGTTTTGCCGGCCTGGGTGCCGCGCAGGTCAGCAATGGGGCTGTCCAGCGGTATGTCGTGCTCGGTGTGGGTGCTCATGGGGCCTCAATCAGCGTGGCGTTGGCCGTGCGCATGGCCTGGCGGCGCTGCGCCAGCACGTCGCAGATGGCGTCCACAATGGCCTGGTAGCCGGTGCAGCGGCAGTAGTTGCCCGAGATGTAGTCGCGCACCTGCTCGCGCGTGGCGTCGGGCTTTTCTTCCAGCAGCGCGGCGGCTGTCAGCAGCATGCCGGAGGTGCAAAAGCCGCACTGCAGCGCGTTGCGGGCGTGAAAGGCCTGCTGCAGTTCGGTCAGGTCGCGGCGGTCACTGGCGCCGTCAATCGTTTCCACGTCGTGGCCGTCGGCCTGCACCGCCAGCACGAGGCAGCCGCGCACGATGTCGCCGTCCAGCCGCACGGTGCAGGCGCCGCACACGCCATGCTCGCAACCGGCACGGGCGCCTTTGATACCCAGATCCTCGCGCAGGAAGTCGATCAGATGGGTGCGCGGCTCCACCTCGCGGGTTTGCTGCACGTTGTTGACCCAAATGGTCACGGGTACCTTCATGCTCAGGGGGTCAGCCATGCATTGCTCCATGTTCTTGGGCTTGGCTCATGCGGTGAGTTGCTGCACTGCGCGGCGCAGCAGCACGCCTGCCAGGTGCTGCTTGGTGGTGGCGCTGCTGTACAGGTCAGCGCTGGGGTGCAGCTCTTGGGCCAACGCGGCCACGGCGGCGTCCACCTGGGCTGCCTCGGCGCGGGTGCCCTCCAATGCGTGCGCGGCCTGTCGAGCCAGCATGGGGATGTTGCCGGTGCCCAGGAACACCAGACGCAGCTGGCCCAGCACGCCGTTGCTCAGCTGTGCGCAGGCGGCCAGGCCGACGATGGCGTAGTCGCCGTGGCGGCGCGCCAGCTCGTCGAAATGGTGGCGTGCGTTGGCGCTTGGCAGGGGGAATTCGCAGGCCACCAGCACCTCGTCCGGCGCCATGGCGGTCTTGTAGAGCTCCAGGAAGAATTCTTCCGCGCGCACGCGGCGCTGGCCTGCGGGGCCTTGCATGACCAGTGTGGCATCCAGCGCCACCGCGCAGGCCGGCCATTCGGCGGCCGGGTCGGCAAAGGCCAGCGAGCCACCCAGCGTGCCGCGGTTGCGTATGGCGCGGTGCGCCACGTGCGGCGCGGCGGCCGTCAGCAGCGGCAGGTGTTTGGCCAGCAGGGGGGAATCCTCGATGTCCGCATGGGTGGTCATGGCCCCTATGCGCACATGGCCCTGCTGCAGCGAGATGCCGCGCAGGCCAGGCACCTGGGCCAGGTCCACCAGCACGCCGGGCTCAGACAGGCGCATGTTCAGCGTGGCCAGCAGCGTCTGTCCGCCGGCGATCAATCGCGCGGCGTCGCCGTGCTGTTGCAACAGCACGAACACCTCGGCCAGCGAGGTGGGGCGTTGGTAATCGAACGGCGGGGCTTTCATGGCAGGATCAAAGGGGCATCAGGCCAGCCAGCGGGTCAGCAGCAGCGTGAAGCCCACGCCCAGGCAGAACCAGAAGGCGCGGTACAGCTCGGGTGCGAAGCCGGCATTGCCGGTTGCGGAGGAGGGGGCTTGCGCACCCGCCATGGGGCGCCCTGCGGCCAGCGGCATCGCAGCACCCGTTGGCGCAGCACCTGCGGCGCCTGCCCCACGGGCCTGCGGGTTGCTCAGCGCCGCATTGAAGGCGGTAAAGAACTCGTCGGCCATCTTCTTGGCCGAGGCGTCTATCAGCCGCCCGCCGATCTGGCCCAGCTTGCCGCCCACGGCGGCTTCCACCGTGTAGCTCAGCCGGGTGCCGCCTTCTTCGTCCGCCAGCGTCACCTGCGAGCGGCCCTTGGCCGAGCCGGCAGCGCCACCGCTGCCCTCGAAACTCAGCGTGCAGCTGGTGGGCGCCACCACGTCGGACATGAAGATCTTGCCGGCAAAGCGCGCCCGCACCGGGCCGATCTTGAGCAGCAGCTTGGCGTGCTTTTCGGTGTCGGAGACCTGCACGATCTCTTCACAGCCCGGCACACAGCGTGCCAGCACCGCCGGGTCGTTCAAGGCCTGCCACACGGCCGCACGCGCCGCGCCTATGTATTGCTGCCCGTTCAATTCCATGGTCTGTCTCGCTGTTGTGCTGTGGTTTTGTGCGCCGGCCAGTCAAGTGGCAGATCATTATTTACCAATTGGTAAATAGAGTCAATAGGGTGTTCCTCGGGGCGCGCGGCAGGATGCGGCGCACAGCCGCGCGGGTAAGATCAAAGCCACACATGGTTCACCGTCACGCATGACCGCTCGCCCTTCCAAACCCACTGCCGCGCCCGCCAAACAGCGCCAGCGGATGAGCGTGGAGGCGCGCGAAGAGCAGATCGTCCAGGGCGCCATCAAGTTCTTTTCCGAGCGCGGGCTGGACGGCCAGACGCGCGACCTGGCGAAAGAAATCGGCATCACCCACCCGCTGCTGTACCACTACTTTCCCGACAAGCAGTCGCTGATTCAGCGCGTGTACCAAGAGGTCTACCTGGGCCGCTGGAAGCATGAGTGGGAGGAATGGCTGGACGACGTGGACACGCCGTTTGACGTCAAGCTGAACCGCTTCTACCAGGACTACGCCAAGACCGTGCTGACGCCGGAGTGGGTGCGCATCCTGATCTTCTCGGGCCTGAGTGACCGCTACATCTCCACCCAGTACATGGCGCTGCTGCGCGACAAGCTGTTGCCGCGCATCCTGCGCGAGACGCGCCGCCACCTGGGTGTGCCGTTGCGCAAGAAGCCCAGCGAGCGCGAGACCGAGCTGATCTGGGGCCTGCACGGCGGTATCTTCTACCTGGGCATACGCCAGTACATCTACGGCCAGGCGCCGCAGGACGACCCGCAGCAGGTGGTGCAGGACCGCGTGGCCGCCTACCTGGTGGGTGCGCGGGCATTGTTTGCGGGCGTTGCCCCGGGCGCCACCCCGGGCGCATGAAGCCTGGCACCGCGGTTCAGACCGCGCCTGCATGGGCATCGGCCGTGGCCAGGTCTGCCGGCGCGGCGTAGTTCAGTTCCAGCGTGACGCCGCAGGGGTCTTGCACGAACACCTGGTGCAGCGCCAGGCCCGGCACGCGCCGTTCGCGAAACGGCAGACCGTGCGTTTGTAGCCTGCTGTACATGGCCGCCAGGCCCACCGCCTGGAAGGCGATGTGGTCCAGCGCGCCGGTGTCGGCCGCTGTTGACGTGGCGGCCTTGTCGCCCAGGTAGGCGGTCAGCCCGCCGCCATCCTTCGTGTCCACACCGATCAGGTGCACCAGCGCGTCGCCGCTGGGCGCGCCCTGGGCGTCGGCCACGTACAGCCAGGCGCCGGGGAAGGGGAAGTCGGGCCGTGGCCCGCTCACCAGGCCCAGCGCCTGGGCGTAAAAGCTGACGCAGGCCGGCACGTCGGTGGTGCGGGTGGAATAGTGGTCAAGACGGGTGATGGGCATGGCAGCGCTCCTCCTTACACGGAACAGTATTTCTCTTGCATCGCCTCGTCGGCCAGCAGCGCCTGCGCGCTGGATTCGAAGACGATCTCGCCCTGGTCCATGATGTAGGCGCGGTCGGCAATCTGCAGCGCATGCTCCACGCTTTGCTCCACCAGCAGCAGCGTCACACCCTTGGCCTTCAGTGCGGCGAAGTACTCGAACATCTCGTCCACCAGCTTGGGCATGATGCCCTCGCTGGGCTCGTCCAGCATGACCATCTTCGGCCGCGCCGCCATCGCGCGGGCAATGGCCAGCATTTGCTGCTCGCCACCGGACAGGGTGACCGCCTCCTGCGTCAAGCGCTCTTTCAGGCGCGGGAAAGTCTCGGCAATCTCGTCCACCACCTCGCGCTGGCGCTTGCGCCCCTCGGGTGAGGCCATCACGCCCAGCGCGATGTTTTCCATCACCGTCAGGCCCGGCACGATGCGGCGTTCTTCAAACACATAGGCCAGGCCCAGGCCAAAGCGCTTGTGCGCCGGCAACGGCAGCAACTCGGTGTCGCTGAACTGCACGCGCCCCTGCGTCTTGTCCAGCAGGCCCATGATGCCTTTCATCGTGGTGGTCTTGCCGGCGCCGTTGCGGCCTATCAGCGCCACCACCTCGCCCGGCATGACGTGGAAGTCCACCCCCTGCAGGATGTGGCTGCGCCCATACCAGGCGTTGAGTTTTTCCACTTGCAGCAGCGGCGCAGTCATCAGTGCTTCCCCTTGCCGAGGTAGACGCGTTTGACCTCGTCGTTGTGGCGTATCTCATCCGGCGTGCCCTGCACCAGCAACCGGCCCTGGTGCAGCACAATGATGCTGTCGCTGATGCCCATCACCAGCTTCATCTTGTGTTCCACCAGGCCGATGGTGCGGTGCTCCAGCAGCTTCAGGATCAGGTCCATGATGGAGCGGGTTTCTTCCGGGCTCATGCCGGCGGTGGGCTCGTCCAGCAGCAGCAGTTGCGGGTCACAGGCCAGGGCGACTGCGATCTCCAGGCTGCGCTGTTCGCCGTGCGCCAGGTTGTCGGCGCGCTGCTGGCGTTTGTCCTGCAGGCCCACCAGCCCCAGCAACTCCTCGGCGCGCGTCACCCATTCGGCGCGGGCGCTGCGGGGGCGCCACAGGTCATAGGTGCTGTGCATCACCTGCAGCGCCAGGCGCACGTTTTCCAGCACGCTCAGCGCCGGAAACAGGTTGGTGATCTGGAACGACTTGGAAATGCCCAAACGGGCGAACTCATGCTGCTTGCGGCCGGCCAGGTTCTGGCCGTTGAACAGGATCTCGCCGGAGGTCGGCGCAATGGCGCCGGTCACCATGTTGAAGAAGGTGGATTTGCCAGCCCCGTTGGGTCCGATGATGGCGGTCAACCTGCCTTTGGGAAAGCTGACGTGGATGTCCTCGTTGGCGGTGAAGCCGCCAAACTTCTTGGTCACGCCTTTGGTGTGCAGCAGCACGTCGTTCGTTGCGGCGCTCATTTGCGGTACCAGGCCAGAAAGGTGCCCCAGATGCCTTTGGGGAAGAACAGCACCAGCACGATGAAGATCACGCCCACGATCAGTTGCCAGCGCTGGGTGTAGCCAGTCACCAGGTGCTCTATGCCCAGGAAGGTGCCGGCACCCACGAAGGGGCCGAAGAAGGTGCCCATGCCGCCCAGGAGTGTCAGCATCATCACCTGGCCGGAGGCGTGGTAGGACATGCTGTCGATCGATACGGTGGACAGGTTGATGGCGTTCAGCGCTCCCGCCAGCCCGCACACCATGCCGGAGACCACCAGCGACAGCAGCCGCGCGCGCTCCACGTTGATGCCGCAGGCGCGCGCGCGGTGTTCGTTCTCGCGCAGGGCTTCCAGCACGGCACCAAAGGGTGAGCGCAGGATGCGGGCGATCAGCCACACCGCCGGCGCCACGAAGGCCAGCATGAAGTAGTACTTGACCAGCGGGTTCAGCAGGTTCAGCGTCAGCCCGGGCAGGGCCACCTGGTTGACATTGACGCCGCGCAGGCCATTGTCCCCGCCGGTGATGCCGGTGGCGTGGAAGAAGACGAAATACACGCACTGGGCGAGGGCCAGCGTCACCATGGCGAAATAGATGCCGCGGGTGCGCATGGCCAACAGGCCCATGGCGAGCGCGATCAGCCCAGCCAGCAGCACGCCAAAGCCCAGCGCCAGCGGCCAGGCCATGCCATACGCCGAGATCAGCACGCCGCAGCCGTAGGCGCCGCCGCCAAAGAAGGCGGCATGGCCAAACGACAGCTTGCCGGTGTAGCCGAAGGTGAGGTTGTAACCGGCGGCGAACAGGCCGAACAACAAGATGTTGATGGCCAGCGAGTACAAAGGAAACACCAGCGGAAAGAGGGCCAGCACCACGATGGCGGCGGCGGCCGGGTAGCGCGCCGGCCAGGCGCCCAGCGCACGCAGGCGGGAGGGGAGAGAGGTTGCGGTCATGGGTGGGTCAGCGGTGCAGGTTCAGCCCATCAGGCCCTTGCGCCCGAACAAGCCGTTGGGCTTGACGATCAGCATCACCGCCATCAGCGCGAACATCGAAAAATCGGCGTACTCGGGTTTGAACAGCGTGGTGAAGCTGACCACCACGCCCACCAGCAGCCCGGCGGCCACGGCGCCCACCAGCGAGCCCATGCCGCCCACCACGGTGATGACGAAGGCCTCCACCAGCACCGGCACCCCCATCTCGGGCGACACGCCGCGCAGCGGTGCGGCCAGCAGACCGGCCAGGCCGGCAATGGCGGTGCCGACGGCAAAGATGGCCAGCCACACGTTGGCGATGTTGATGCCCAGCACGCGCAGCACCAGCGGGTCGCGCGCGCCGGCCCGCACGATCAGGCCGTAGCGCGTGCGCTCCAGGAACAGCCACAGCGCCAGCACCACGGCGGTGGTGACGCCGATCAGGAACAGCCGGTACAGCGGGAACATGCCGACGCCAATGTCCACCGCGCCCTGCAGCAGCTCGGGCGTGTCGAACTGCTCGCCCTGCACGCCGAACAGCATGCGCGCCATGTCCATCATCACGTAGGCCAGGCCGAAGGTCAGCAGCAGCGGGTAGTCAATGCCGCGCCCATACAGTGGGCGCACCAGAAAGCGCTCCACCAGCAGGCCCAGAGCAGCGCAGGCCAGCGGCACCGCCACCATGCAGACCCAGAAATTGCCGCCGCGGGCCAGCACGAACACCCCCACATAGGCGCCCATCATGAAGAAGGCGCCATGGGCGAAGTTGACGATGGTCAGCAGGCCAAAGACCAGCGACAGGCCAACGCCGATCAGCACATAGATGGCGCCCAGCGCCAGGCCAGTCACCAGCTGCTGCACGACCAGGTTGAGGGTGATGTCCATGGCGCCGCCCGTTTTTCCTTGTTCCTATGCCGTCAGGCCTTGTGGCCCAGCTCGGCGCAGCTGCGCAGCATCTTCTCGTCGAAGGTCTCGGTGGCCAGCACCTTGAAGATGTCCTGCTCGTTGGCCGCTTCCGCCTTGTCGCGCGACTCCACGATCAGCACCGACTGCACGGCCTGGTGGTCGCAGGCGCGGAAGTACACCGGTCCCTTGTACAGGTCGCCCTTGATGGCGGCCAGCGCGTCCACCACCTTCTCGGTGTCGGTGGTGCCGGCGGCCTTGGCGGCTGCCAGCACATTGCGCACGCCGGCGTAGCCCAGGCCGGCGTAGTCGGTCGGGTACAGGCCCTTGTGCAGCGCCTTGAAGGCGTCGTTGAAGCGCTTGGCCGAGGCCAGCTTGGCCTCCAGCCCCCAGTAGAAACCGGTGCCGCCGATGACGCCGGCATAAGCTGCATGACCGTCCACAGCGCGGCCGTTGTGCATCAGCAGCGGGGCGATGATCTTCAGCTGTTTTTTCAGGCCGAAGTCATTGGCCTGCTTGAAGGCGATTTGCTGGTCGCGGCCGAAGTTGCAGGCGATCAGCACGTCGGGTTTCAGCGCCAGGATGCGCGGGAAGTAGCTGGAAAAGTCGGTCTGCCCCAGCGGATGGCGGATGTCCGCCAGCTCCTCCATGCCCAGCGGCTTGCCGGCGGTCTGGAAGCCGCGCACCATCTCGTGGCCGTAGGCGTAGTCGGCGGTCAGGAACACCACCTTCTTGCCCATCTTGGGGATGGCGTAGCGCGCCACGGCACCGGCCGTCATGTGCGGGTTCAGGCACTCGTGGAAGGTGTAGCGGCTGAAGTCCTTGGCCTCGTTGATGGTGTCGGACTGGCTGATGGAGTTGTAGATCACCTGGCGCTGCTTGGTCACATTGTTGACCGACAGCTGCACGGCGGCCGACACCGAGCCGACGATGAAGTGGGCCTTGTCCTTGTCGATCAGCTCGATGGTGCGGGTGGCGGCTTCGCCGGGGTTGAGCTTGTCGTCGCGCACCAGCAGCTCGGCCTTGCGGCCGTTCAGGCCACCGGCGTCGTTGAATTCCTTGATCGCCAACTCGGCGCCGCGCACCACCGCCTGGGCCTCGGCGGCGAAGGCGCCGGTCAGCGGCACCGGGAAGCCGACGCGGATGGTGTCGCCCTGCGCCAGCGCGGCGCGCATGAAGGGCAGGCCGGCCACCGCGACGGAGCCAGCGGCCAGCGATTGGAGCACCCGGCGGCGCGACGGGGCTTGATTGGTGGGTTCCATGGTTGTCTCCTCGTGTGTTTGTGTTTGACGCAGATCAATCTTAGCGCGATGTTTACCAATTGGTAAATAAAAATAATCGCGATTTCATCAGGGTTCTCCCTAGTGTTTGTGGTGGGAGCACAATGCCGGCAGTTTGTATTGGAGGGACCGATCGCATGCGCCTTTTCACCCCGACAGCCCGCCCCCTGGCCTGGTTGGCGGCTGTGCTCGCCGCCTGCTGCAGCACCACCGTGATGGCCCAGCAGCCTGGCGGCGGCGTGGCCGAGGCCGAGCGCGCCGCCGTCATGGCGCCGGTGAGGGCGCTGTTCGAGTTCATCACCAACAAGGACCTGGCCACCGGCCAGGCCGCGCTGCTGGCGGACGCGCGCATTGTGGTGGTGCGCAGCCAGGGCGGCAAACAGGTGTTGCGCAGCACGCCCACGGCCGACTTCCTGAAGGCCATCACCGAGGCCAAAGGCAACCTGGTGGAACGCTACTGGGCGCCCGAGGTGCGGGTGCACGGCAGCGTGGCGGCGGTCACCACTGCTTACGACTTCTGGCGTGACGGCCAGTTCAGCCACTGCGGCACCAACCTGCTGGAGTTGGTGCGCACCGATGAGGGCTGGCGCATCAGCGCCATCACCTACAGCGCGGCCACCCAGCAGTGCGAGCCCAGTCCGCTGGGGCCGCTGAAGCCCTGAGCGGTCGAGCGCGGGGCCGACACCGTAGCGTTTGGTTACGGGTTGGCGGCAGCGGGCGTCATCGGCCTGGCGTCGCTTGGCGTTATGCTGAGCACAAGGAGTACAAACCACCATGCGCATCGCATCCATCAAAACCCTGCTGGCGCTCGCTACGCTGGCTGCTGCCGGCACCGCCAGCGCCCAGATCACCTTTTTCGAGCACGAAAACTTCCAGGGCCGCTCGTTCACCACGCAAAGCCGGGTGGAAGATTTTCGCCGCTTCGGCTTCAACGACCGCGCCTCGTCGGCCATCGTGCAGGGCGACCGCTGGGAAGCCTGCGACGACGCCTTCTTCGGCGGCCGCTGCGTCATCCTGCGCCCGGGCCGTTACGCCGCCCTGGGCGGCATGGGGTTGAACGACCGCCTGTCTTCGGTGCGCGAGGTGCACCGCGAAGCCCGCTTTGACGACCGCCGCTACGCCCCACTGCCACCTGTTGCGCCGGTGGTGGTGCAGCCCGGGCCGGTGGCGCCACCGCCCGGTGTGCCGCAGATCGTGCTGTACGAGCATGAAAACTTCCAGGGCCGTTCCCTGGTGGTGGACCACCGCATGGGCGACCTCAGCCGGGTGGGCTTCAACGACATGGCCTCCAGCGCCGTGGTGGTGGGTGGCCCGTGGGAGGTGTGCACCGATGGCCAGTTCCAGGGCCGCTGCAACCTGCTGCGCCCGGGCCGTTATCCGGCGCTGGACAACATGGGGCTGAATGACGCCATCTCTTCGGTGCGCGAGGTGGAGGGCGGCCGGGCTGAGCAGGGCCCGGTCGGTCCGGCGCCACGCTGGCCGGTGTATGACAGCCGCCGTCGCGACGGTGAGCAAGTGTTCGAGGCCCGCGTGGTGGCCGTGCGCGCCGTGGTGGGCACGCCGCAGCAGCGCTGCTGGGTGGAGCAGCAGCAGGTCACGCAGAACCAGCCCAATGCCGGCGGCGCGCTGGCCGGCGCGGTCATAGGCGGCATCCTGGGCCACCAGGTGGGTGATGGCAGCGGGCGCGACTTCGCCACCGTGGCCGGTGCCGTGGCAGGCGCTGCCGTGGGCGCCAATGCAGGTGCCCAGCAGCAGGTGGTGACGCAAAACGTGCAGCGCTGCGCGGCGGTGCCGCGCTCGGCCCGGCCCGAATACTGGGACGTGACCTACGAGTTCCGTGGCCAGTTGCACCGCATGCAGGTCGACTACCCGATAGGCAACGTGGTGCTGGTCAACCGCAACGGCGAGCCCCGCTCTTGAGCGCGCCGGTGACACAGTAGATCAATTGCTGCACAGCAACAAAGGGCATCCTCGGGTGCCCTTTGTTTTTGCGCCTACGGGTTTTGCCGGATGCTGCATGGCGCGCCCCATGCCACCATGGATTGGTCTGACCACTTGACCAGTCAAGCCGGTCGGTGCCAGCCACCGAACCCTCCCGTTCTGGAAGCCCGCCACGCATGCCCTTGCAGACCGTTGAACCGCAGCGCCTGTACCGCCAGATCGCCGAGCAATTGCGCGAGGCCATGGAGGCGGGCGAGTTCGCCGTCGGCGCACGCCTGCCGGCCGAGCGCGACCTGGCCAAGCAGCTGGGGGTGAGCCGCCCTTCGGTGCGTGAGGCGCTGATCGCATTGGAGGTGGAAGGCTGGGTGGAGGTGCGCACCGGCTCCGGCATCTATGTGCTGGCTCGGCCGGCCAAGGGCAGCTCGGCCGCCGCCAAGGTGCCGCTGACCGAGTGGGGGCCGCTGGAGCTGATACGCGCGCGCCGCGTCATCGAGGGCGAAATCGCCGCGTTGGCGGCGCAACTGGCCAAGCGCAAGCACATCACCGCGATTACTGCCGCCGTGCAGGCCATGAAGGACGATGCTGACCGGGGCGTACAGCCGCTGGAGGGCGACCGCGCCTTCCATACCGCCATCGCCGAGGCCGCTGACAACGTGGTGCTGCTGGAGACCGTGCAGACTTTTTGGGACGCCCGGCGCGGCCCGTTATTCGAGCGGCTGGGCAACTATTTCGAGACCGTGCCCTCCTGGCGCATGGCGATTGCCGAACACGAAGCCATCCTGGCCGCGATACGCGCCAAGGACGGCGCGGCCGCCCGCACCGCCATGCAGCAGCACCTGGACAAATCCCATGCCCGATTCAGCGCGAGCTGGCGCCGCGCGAACGCCTCATCTTGACCTCGCCAGCACTTCCAAAAACCCAAAGGAGACACAGCATGAACAAGCGTTTCGCTCTCAAATTAATAGCAGGTTGCGCCATGGTGGCTAGCTGCCTGGCGCCGCTGGCCAGCGCCCAGGCGCAGACCAAGCTGAAGTGGGCCCACGTGTACGAAACCTCCGAGCCCTTCCACAAGTACGCGCTGTGGGCCGGCGACGAAATCAAGAAGCGCACCAATGGGCGCTACGAGGTGCAGGTGTTCCCCGCCTCCACGCTGGGCAAGGAGAGCGACATCAACCAGGGCCTGACATTGGGCACGGTGGACATCATCCTCACCGGCGCCAGCTTTGCCGGCAACAGCTACAAGCCGCTGGCCATCACCTATTTCCCGTTCATCTTTCGGGACGCCGAGCACCAGCTGAAGTACGCCAAGAGCGACCTGTTCAAGGAATTGTCCAAGGGTTATGACGACAAGACCGGCAACCACATCACCGCGCTGACGTATTACGGGGCGCGTCACGTCACATCCAACCGGCCGATCGCCAAGCCCGAGGACATGAAGGGCCTGAAGATACGCGTGCCCGATGCTGCCGCCTACCTGGCCTTCCCGCGGTCGCTGGGCGCCAACCCCACGCCCATCGCCTTCGCCGAGGTTTACCTGGCGCTGCAAAACGGCACCGTGGACGCACAGGAAAACCCGCTGCCCACCATTGAAGCGAAGAAGTTCTACGAGGTGCAGAAGAACATCTCGCTGACCGGCCACATTGTGGATTCGCTGCTCACCGTGGTGTCTGGTTCCACCTGGGCCAAGCTGAGCGACGCCGACAAGAAGATCTTCAGCGACGTGCTGCACGAGGCGGCAGAGAAGACCGGGCGCGAAATCATCGCCTCTGAAATCCGCCTGGCTGACGAGTTCAAAAAGAAGGGCATCAACGTCATCACGGTGGACAAGAACGCCTTCCGCGAAGCG
Source organism: Hylemonella sp. P2_B10 (assembly GCF_056404875.1). NCBI lineage: Bacteria > Pseudomonadati > Pseudomonadota > Betaproteobacteria > Burkholderiales > Comamonadaceae > Hylemonella > Hylemonella sp. P2_B10. The sequence goes on along the minus strand of NZ_JBFUDE010000002.1, from coordinate 230,786 downwards.
GTGTTGAAGGCCACCAAGCCCACCGACCAGGGCTACCGCCAGGAAGACTACGACCGGCTGATCGCCATCAAGTAAGCAACAAGGGGGACAGACCGCCGCCCCCACGGGGGACAGACCGTCGCGAAGCGGAGCTCTGTCCCCCCAAGCAAACCAAGGAGGAACCATGGAAAGTCTTGACGACATGCCCAGAGTGATGGGCGACGACGGCGAGTTCCACGCCCAGGACGAAGAGGTGGACTTGTCAGGTACGCCGCTGGAGGGCTGGGTCGCACTGGGTTTCTTCTGGGTGCTGGGGGTGACGGTGTTCTACCAGTTCTTCACCCGCTATGTGCTGAACGACTCGGCCGCGTGGACGGAAGAGATCGCCCGCTACCTGTTGATTGCCACCGTGTTCATCGGCGCGGTCATTGGTGTGGTGAAGAACAACCACATCCAGGTGGACTTCTTCTACAAATTCATGCCCAAGCCCATGGCACGCGTGATGTCCAGCACGGTGGACTGGGTGCGCGCGGCCTTTTTCGCCTGTGCCGTGGTGCTGACCGCCATGATGATGTTCAAACTGGGAGCCACCTCGCGCATGACCATGGTGGACCTGCCGATGAATTGGGTCTACGGCGCATGCCTGGTGGGCTTTGCCGCTATGACGGTGCGCGCAGTGCAGGTGGCGCTGGTGCATCGCCGGCGCGGGTTTTCCGTGCTCGAGCGACCCGGCACCGAGATGAGCGATCGCTGAAGACAAAGCACAAAAAGAGAAAGCGCACATGCTGAAGATCATCTTCCTGTTCCTGATGGCCGGTGGCATCCCGGTGGCCGTTGCCATGGCGGGTTCCTCGCTGTTGTACATCTGGTGGAGCGGCAACCTGCCCAGTTTCGTGGTCATCCACCGCATGATCAGCGGCATAGACAGCTTTCCGCTGCTGGCCGTGCCTTTCTTCATATTGGCCGGCAACCTGATGAACAACGCCGGCATCACCAACCGCATCTACAACTTCGCGCTGGCGCTGGTGGGCTGGCTCAAGGGTGGGCTGGGCCACGTGAACGTGCTGGGCTCGGTGATCTTTGCCGGCATGAGTGGCACCGCCATTGCCGACGCCGCCGGCCTGGGCACGATCGAGATCAAGGCCATGAAGGACCATGGCTACGAGACCGAGTTTGCCGTCGGCGTGACGGCGGCCTCGGCCACGCTGGGCCCCATCATTCCGCCCAGCCTGCCGTTCGTCATCTACGGCATGATGGCCAACGTCAGCGTGGGCGCGCTGTTCCTGGCCGGCATCCTGCCCGGTGTGCTGATGGCCATTCTGATGATGCTGACGGTGGCTTACTACGCACACAAGAACGGCTGGGGCGCGGACGTCAAGTTCCAATGGGGCCGCTTGATGAAGGCGCTGATGGAACTGGCCGTGGTGATAGGTTGGCCGCTGGCACTGTATGGGCTGATCACGGGCATGGGCTTTCCGGCCCAGATCACCGTGGCGGTCGGATTGGTGGTGCTGTTCGCGGCCGACAAGATCTTCAGCTTTCAGGCCGTGCTGCCCATCATGACGCCGGTGCTGCTGATCGGCGGCATGACCACGGGCATCTTCACGCCCACCGAGGGGGCGATTGCCGCCTGCATCTGGGCCATGGTGCTGGGCCTGGCCTGGTACCGCACGCTGACGTGGAAGATGTTCGTCAAGGTCTGCCTGGACACGGTGGAGACCACCAGCACGGTGTTGTTCATCGTCGCCGCGGCCAGCATCTTTGGCTGGATGCTGACGGCCACTGGCGTCACCGCGGCCATTGGCGAGTGGGTGCTGGGCTTCACCAAGGAGCCGTGGATGTTCCTGCTGCTGGCCAACCTGCTGATGTTGTTTGTCGGCTGCTTCCTGGAGCCCACCGCGGCCATCACCATCCTGGTGCCCATTCTGGCGCCGATCTGCCAGAAACTGGGCATTGACCTGGTGCACTTCGGCCTGGTGATGGTGCTGAACCTGATGATCGGCCTGCTGCACCCGCCCATGGGCATGGTGCTGTTCGTGCTGGCGCGGGTGGCCAAGCTGTCGGTGGAGCGCACCACCATGGCCATCCTGCCGTGGCTGGTGCCGCTGCTGGTCAGCCTGGCCATCCTCACCTACGTGCCGGCCATCTCGCTGTGGCTGCCCAAGCATTTCTATTGACCCCCGAACATTGAGCCTGTGCCATGACACCCTTCATACGCCTGCACCCGAATGACGATGTGCTGATTGCCCGCGCCCAGCTGGTGGGTGGCACGGTGGCGGAGGGCGTCTCTGTGCGCGGGCTGATCCCGCCTGGCCACAAGCTGGCGGTGCGCGACATCGCGCCAGGCAGCCCGGTGCGGCGCTACAACCAGATCATCGGCTTTGCCAGCAAGCCCATCGCCGCTGGCGAGCACGTGCATACGCACAATCTGGATATGGGGCCGGACAAGGGTGGCTTCGCCCGCGACTACGCCTTTGGCGCCGACCTGAAGCCCGAGCCAGCATTGCGTGAGGCGACGTTCCAGGGCATCGTGCGAGCCGACGGCCGCGTGGCCACGCGCAACTACATCGGCATCCTGTCCAGCGTCAACTGCTCGGCCACCGCCGCGCGCGCCATTGCGGACCACTTCTCGCGCCACACCAACCCCGGCGCGCTGGCCGTCTTCCCGAATGTGGATGGCGTGGTGGCGCTGACGCACGGCACCGGCTGCGGCATGGACACCGATGGCACCGGCATGCAGATCCTGCAGCGCACACTGGCCGGCTACGCCACGCACCCCAACTTTGCCGCCGTGCTGGTGGTGGGCCTGGGTTGCGAGAGCAACCAGATCAACGCCTGGCTGGCCAACAGCAGCCTGCGCGAAGGCGAAGACCTGCAGGTGTTCAGCATCCAGGACACCGGCGGCACGCGCAAGACGGTGGAAAAGGGCATCGCGTTGGTCAAGGAGATGCTGCCGCGCGCCAACCAGGCCACCCGCACGCCCTGCAGCGTGGCGCACATCACCATCGGCCTGCAATGCGGCGGCTCGGACGGTTACTCCGGCATCAGCGCCAACCCGGCGCTGGGCGCGGCGGTGGACCTGCTGGTGGCGCATGGCGGTACCGCCATCCTGTCTGAAACGCCGGAGATCTATGGCGCCGAGCACCTGCTGACGCGCCGGGCCGTGCGTCCCGAGGTGGGCGAGAAGCTGATACGCCGCATCAAATGGTGGGAGAACTACACCAACATCAACGAAGGCGAGATGAACAACAACCCCTCGCCCGGCAACAAGGCAGGGGGCTTGACCACCATCCTGGAAAAATCACTGGGCGCGGTGGCCAAGGGCGGCACCAGCAACCTGCAGGCGGTGTACGAATATGCGCAGACGGTGGACAAGCATGGCTTTGTCTACATGGACACGCCGGGCTACGACCCGGTCAGCGCCACCGGCCAGGTGGCCGGCGGCGCCAACATCATCTGCTTCACCACCGGGCGCGGCTCGGCCTATGGCTGCGCGCCATCCCCCTCGCTGAAGCTGGCCACCAACACCGCGTTGTGGGTCAAGCAGGAGGAGGACATGGACATCAACTGCGGCGAGATCATCGACGGCACCAGCAGCGTGGCCGAGATGGGGCAACGCATCTTCGAGCAGGTGCTGGCCACCGCCTCGGGCGCGCGCAGCAAGAGCGAGCAGCACGGCTATGGGCAAAACGAGTTCGTGCCCTGGCAAGTGGGCGCGGTGATGTAAGGCACCGCCATGGCGCACACCATTTCCGCCGAAGCGCTGACCGCCTGGGCCGAGGCCATTGTGGCCGGCACCGGCAGCACGCCTGAGGAAGCCCGCTGCGTGGCCGCGAACCTGGTGATGGCCAACCTCAGTGGCCACGATTCGCACGGCGTGGGCATGCTGCCGCGTTATGTAGACGCCTACCTGGAAGGCGGCCTGAAGCCCAACACCGGCGCGCGCGTGGTGCTGGACACCGGCACGCTGCTGACACTGGATGGCCAGCGCGGCTACGGCCAGGTGGTGGGCGAGCAGGCCATGCGCCTCGCTGTGGCGCGCGCCAAGGAGCATGGCAGTTGCATCATGACGCTGGCCAATGCGCACCACCTGGGCCGCATCGGCCATTTCGGCGAGATGGCGGCGGCGCAAGGCCTGGTGACGCTGATGTTTGTCAACGTGCTGTCGCGCCCGGTGGTGGCACCGTTTGGCGGTGCCGATGGGCGCTTTGGCACCAACCCGTGCTGCATTTCCATTCCATTGAAGGACAGGGCACCCTTCATCCTGGACTTTGCCACCAGCCGCGTGGCCCAGGGCAAGATGCGGGTGGCCTACAACGAAGGGCACGACGTACCGCCGGGTCTGCTGATTTGCGAGCGCGGCCAACCGACCACCAACCCCGGCGTGGTGGTGGTGCCGCAAAGCAATGGCCTGTTCGGCGCGCTGCTGGCCTTTGGCGAGCACAAGGGCTACGGCCTGGCCGTGGCCTGCGAGCTGCTGGGTGGCGCGCTGACCGGCAGCGGCACCTGGCACAGGCCCACCGATGCCAAGCGCACAGTGGTCAACGGCATGCTGGCGGTGCTGATCAACCCGGCTTTGCTGGGCACGCAGGCGGTGTTTGAGGCCGAGGCCCTGGCCTTTGTGGACTGGCTGCGCCAGGGGCCGGTGGCAGCCGGCCATGAGGCGGTGCTGCTGGCCGGCGAACCGGAGCGGGTGCAGCGCGAGTTGCGCGGCCGGGACGGCATCGTCATTGACGACGGCACCTGGGCCGAGCTGCAGCAGGCTGCCGCCAAAGTGGGTGCGCAGGCGGCGGTGTAGTGGGCAGTGGCGTAGCCGTCAGGCCGCCTGCGCCCCCGGCTTGCCGGCCTGCACCACGAAGCTGGCCAGCGTGGACACCTTGCTGTCGCGCAGCTTTTCGCTGTCGATCAGGCGCAGCGTGCTGGTGGCCTTGTCGCGGCCCAGCTCCATCGTGATGTAGCCCCGCTTGCGGCCGTCGGCCAGCAGCATGTGCGGATTGCTGGGGCGACGGGCGTCCAGCTCCGGCTGGTTGTCTGACTCGGACGTGATGAATGTGCCGCAGAATTCGGTGGCCACAATGCGCGACTTCGGGTTGTCGAAATCGGTGTGCAGGTTGGCCACGTGGTGGGTGTGCACGTCGCCGCCTATCACCAGCGTGTTGTCCCGGGCCTTGGCGGCCAGCATGTCCAGCAGGCGCTTGCGGGCGGCGGGGTAGCCGTCCCAGCCGTCAGTCCAGAAGGTGGTGCCGGCCGGCCCGGGCTTGCCCCAGGGTGCCATCAGCGTCTGCTGCGCCAGCACGTTCCAGGTCGCGGTGGACTTGGCAATGCCGTCTGCCAGCCATTGCTCCTGTGCTGTGCCCAACAAGGAGAGTTTCGGGTCCAGCCGGTCGTTGCAACCGGGCACGAAGGCGCTGCCGCCCATGCCGGGGCGCGGGCAGACCTGGTGGTGGCGGTACTGGCGGTCGTCCAGGATGTGGAAGTCGGCCAGGCCGCCGAAGCTGTAGCGGTCGTAGATGCGCATGTCGGTACCGCGCGGCAGGGCGCTGCGGGGCAGCGGCATGTGCTCGTAATAGGCCTGGTAGGCGGCGGCGCGGCGCAGCAGGAAGCGCGGGTCCAGGTGCTCGGACTGGTCGTCGGCGTAGTCGTTGTCCACCTCGTGGTCGTCCCAGGTCAGCAGCCAGGGTACGGCCTGGTGCATGGCCTTCAGGTCCGGGTCGGTCTTGTACTGGCCGTGGCGCACGCGGTAGTGCGCCAGCGTCTCGGGCTCGGGGCCGGCAAAGCGGCGCACCAGCTGGCTGCCCCACGGGGCTTCGTAGATGTAGTCCCCCAGGAAGACCACCATGTCCAGGTTGTCGGCCAGCATGTGCCGGTAGGCGCTGAAGTAGCCTTGCTCCCACTGCTGGCAGGAGGCGAAGGCGAAGCGCAGCTTGTCGGCCTTGACGTCCGCCGTGCGGGTGCGGCCGGTGGGGCTGACCTCGCCACCCGCCATGAAGCGGTAGAAGTACCAGCGGCCTGGCTCCAGCCCGCTCACCTCGGGGTGCACGCTGTGGCCCAGTTCGGGCACGGCGCGAATGCTGCCCTTCTTGACGATTTTCTTGAACTGATCGTCGTCGGCCAGTTCCCACTGCAGCGTCACGCGCTCGGGCGGCATGCCGCCGTCGCCGGCTTGCGCCAGCGGTTCGGGCGCCAGCTTGGTCCACAGCACCACGCTGTCGGGCCGGGGTGCACCCGAGGCCACGCCCAGTGCGAACGGGTAGGCCGAGAAGCGCGTGGCGGGGGTGGTTTGTGCCTGTGCCTGGCGCAAGGGGGCCGCTGCCAGGATGTTCCCGGCCGCCAGTGCGGCCGCGCCCTTGAGGAAGTGGCGGCGCGCCAGGGGCTGCGGCCAGCCGCGGGTGTGCTGCTCAAGGGCTTGCACGTAGTGAAACAGGGATGCAGGCGTGGTGTGCGTCATGGTGGATGCATGCTGGCAGACGTCGGTGACCGCAGTATGGCACTGGCATGGCCTGCGGCGGGCCGGCCAGACGTAAAGAGCAAAGGCCGTTGGCGTGCTGACGAAACCCCTGTTGCCAGCCGCCACCGTGATGGCTATGCTGAAGTGTATCGATCACCACGTTGGGGGCACCATGTACAAGCGCATCGTGTTGGCCTATGACGGCTCGGAAGCCGGTCAGAAGGCCCTGCTGGATTGCCGCGAAATCGCCCAATGGAGCGAGGCCGTGGTGTCCCTGATCGCGGTGATGCCACCGGCCACCGGCCTGGTGGGGGCCGAGGGCGCGGTCTATGTGACGCCGCTGGTGGAGCTGGACAAATCCGAATACCAGGCGATCCTGGCCGACGGCCTGCAACGGCTGGCGCAGCAGGGTTTCCAGGCCAGCGGCGAGGTGCTGGTGGGCGAGGCTGTGGAAGAGATCACCCAGTACGCGCGCAAGGTGCAGGCCAACCTGATTGTGGTGGGCCACAAACATTTCGACAGCTGGGCGCAGCGCTGGTGGCGCGGCTCCATCTCGGGCAGCCTGATCGCGCACGCGCCGTGCAGCGTGCTGGTGGCCATCGTCTGCTGAGGCCGCATTTTTGCCACTTCGCCGGCGGCGCGCGCGGTCGGTGCCGGTAGCATTGCGCGCATGACTTACCTGCTGGTGCTCGCCGTCGGCCTGCTGGCCGGCACCATCTCTGGCATCGTGGGCTTCGGCTCGTCCATCATGTTGATGCCTGTGCTGGTGCTGGCCTTTGGCCCGCGCGAGGCGGTGCCCATCATGGCGGTGGCCGCCATCATGGCCAATGCGTCGCGCGTGCTGGTGTGGTGGCGCCAGGTGCAGTGGCCGGCAGTGGGTGTCTATGCGTTGACGGCCGTGCCCGCCGCCGCGCTGGGCGCGCGCACGCTGCTGGTGCTGCCCGCGCGCTGGGTGGAAGGGACGCTTGCGGTCTTCTTCCTGGCCATGATCCCGCTGCGCCGCTGGCTGGCGGCGCGCCACTTCCGCTTGGCGTTGTGGCAGTTTGCGCCGGTGGGCGTGGTCATCGGCTTCCTGACCGGCATCGTCGTCTCCACCGGCCCCATCAACACACCGTTCTTCCTGGCCCATGGGTTGGTGAAGGGGGCTTTCCTGGGCACCGAGGCCATGGCTTCCCTGACCATGTACCTGAGCAAGAGCCTGGTGTTTCGCAGCTATGGCGCGCTGCCGTGGTCGGCCATCGCGCAGGGGCTGATCGTGGGCCTGTCGCTGATGGCCGGCTCCTTCATCGCCAAGCGCTTCGTGCAAAGCCTGGACGCCGAGCGCTTTCGCCTGCTGATGGATGGGATGTTGGGCGTGGCCGCACTGACCATGGCCTGGGCTGCGTTCAGTTAGCCCCCACGCTCGTCAAAAAGAAACCCCAGCACGAGGCTGGGGTAAATCACATTCATCAAGCAAGAAAACACTGCTGACAGGTCACCCAACAGTGGGGGTCTGAACCCGAGGCCAGTATAGGACTGGGTATGTTGCGTGTGCAGCAACTTTACCCCTTGTTTACCAGTTGTTACGACTATGACCTGGGAGCCAAACTTCGTTTGTTTTAATTTGCATACAAGGCCTTGATGGCCTCCAGCTCGGTGAACAGGATGTCCACCAGTTGCGGGTCGAACTGCCGACCAGCGGCGCTGCGCAGATGCGCCAGCGCATCGTCCAGCGCCCAGGGCATCTTGTAGCTGCTTTGCCGCAACAGCGAATCCAGCACGTCGGCCACCGCCACGATGCGCCCGGCGACGTGGATCTGCCCTTCGGCCAAACCCAGCGGGTAGCCACTGCCGTCCCAGCGTTCATGGTGCTGCTGGGCGATCAGCGCGGCCAGCTGATGCATAGGCAACTCGGACTTGGCCAGGCGGTCATGCCCCAACTGGGCGTGCGCCTTCATCTGGTCCCACTCGGCCTCGTTGAGTGCGCCGGCCTTTTGCAGGATGTGGTCTGGCACGCCGGCCTTGCCGATATCGTGCAATGCCGCCGCCTGCTGCACGATGCTGACATCGCGCTCGGACATGCCCAGCTTGCCCGCCAGCAGCGCCACCAGCGCGCTGACCCGTGCGACGTGGGCGCCTCCCTGGGGTATGCGCTTTTCCACCGCCTCGCCCAGCACGTTGACGCTGGCCTGCTGGGATTGCGCCATCTCCTCGTGCATCAGCAGGTTGTCATAGGTCATGGCCACGTTGCTGCAGAACATTTCCAGCAGCGCCCGCGCAGCCTCGCTGATGGGCTCGGGAAAGGTCATGTAGATCATGCTCTCGCTACCGGCCTGCGTCAGGTAGTAGCCCGCGTAGTAGCTTTCGCCGTAGTGGCTGGCCTTTTCGCGCATGGTGCGCTCCAGCACGGCGCGCACGTCCTCAGGCAGCGCCTGCACGCCACCTTCCAGCAGCCTGGCAAAGGCCGGTGTGGCGGCCAGCACGCGCACCTTGCGGTCCAGTGTCGAAGCGGGGTGGGACGCCAGGTAGCTGGTGCACAGGCCTTCACCATTGACGTTGAGCAGGTAGTTCAACTGGTCCAGCACCGCCGAAGCGAAGGCGGCCAGGCTGCGCGACTCGTACACCTTGGATACCGCCTCCAGCGAGCGCTCCAGGCCCTTGCGCGCGTTCTCGATGCGCATCAGGTCGCGGTAGGCACGCAAGCCGGCGTAAAACACCGTGATCATCTTGCGCCGGGTGAGGTCGGTCTTTTCCTTGTAGTCGTTGATGTCGTAATCGCGAATCACCTGCTCCTCGGGCGCCTGGCCCGGCTGGCCGGTGCGCAGCACGATGCGCACATTGGTGTTCTTCAGGTCTTCGCGGATGTGGCGCGCCAGGTCCAGGCCTGCGTGCTCGGTCTCCATCACCACGTCCAGCAGGATCAGCGCGATGTCGTCGCGCGTGGCCAGCACATCGCGCGCCTCGCGGCCGCTGTAGCAGTGCAGGAATTCCAGCGGCCGGCCGTCCATCTCGAAACCGGTCATCACCAGCTTGGTGACTTCGTGCACCGCCGGCTCGTCGTCCACGATCAGCACATGCCAAGGCGGCTGGCGCACGCGCGCCGGCGCGGTGGGGACCTCGTCTTCAAATACCAGTTCGTCGGACATGGTTCGGGCAGCGAGCCGTTTCGGGGGGAGAGCGCAGTCTAAGCGAATACGCGGCAGGCAGCAAACGTGAAAAAGACCGGGAGCAGGCCGCTTTGCCCCGCTGCTTTGCGATACTTGCGCCATGCAGTTGCAAGACATCCTTTTTTCGCAGGGCTTTGGCACACGGCGCGTGTGCGCGGGCCTGGTGCAGCAGGGGCTGGTGCAGGTCCATGACGCCGGCCCGGGTTCGCCTGCGCAGCCGTGCACGGAGTCAGCGCGCGAGTTCGAGCCCGAGGGCTTGTGGTTCCAGGTGCAGGGGCAGGACTGGCCCTACCAGGCCAAGGCCTACCTGATGCTGCACAAGCCGGCGGGCACCGAGTGCTCGCAAAAGCCGTCCACCTATCCCAGCATCTACACCTTGCTGCCGGCGCCGCTGCGCCAGCGCCCGCAAAAGGGCCCGGTGCAGGGCGTGCAGGCGGTGGGTCGGCTGGACCAGGACACCACCGGCCTGTTGTTGCTGACCGATGACGGCCAGTTCATCCACCGCATGAGCTCGCCGCGCCACCATGTGCCCAAGGTCTACGAGGTGACGGTGAAGCACGCGCTGGACGACAGCCAGGTGCAGCGCCTGCTGGCCGGCGTGGTGCTGGACGACGACCCCAAGCCGGTGCGCGCCGCCGCCTGCGAAGCCGTCAACCCGCTGCATCTGCGGTTGACGCTGACAGAAGGCAAGTACCACCAGGTCAAACGCATGGTCGCGGCCGTGGGCAACCGCGTCGAGGGCTTGCACCGTTCGCAGATCGGGGGCTTGTGGCTGCCGGATGATCTGGCGCCAGGGCAGTGGCGGTGGCTGGATGATGCCGCGTTGGAAAGCATTCGCTCGTAGCTTGGTTGGGTGATCAGGCCGACGCGGCACTCGGCTCCGCGGCTGTCCCCCGGCCCTACGGGCTTCCTCCTTGATGCCACTCCGCCGAATGCCGCATCGACTTGATCCTGCGAACGTGGTTTGAGTGCGATTTTCCCGCATTTAAGCACTGCGCATGCCAATTGACCCGATGTCGCTGGGGCGCGTGGCGGAGGGAAATCAAGGAGGAGGGCCGTAGGCCCGGGGGACATTCCCGTAGCCACGCGCCCCAGCGGCGTCGGCAGCCAGCAAGGGGCTTGGCTGTATCCGGATGCGGCATGTACACACGCCGAGGTTATGCTTGGGCCATGAGCCTGTTCCTGGATTCGTTCTGGCGTGCGGTGATGTATTGCCTGCATCCGCGGGTCATCCTGTTGTCGCTGGTGCCGCTGGCGCTGATGGTTGTGCTGGCGCTGGGCTTGGGCTATTTCTTCTGGGTGCCGGCCGTGGACACCGTGCGCACGGCGCTGGAGTCGTCCAGCATCATCAGCAGTGCCGAAGGCTGGCTGCAAGGCATGGGCGTGGGCGGGTTTCGCACCGTGCTGGCGCCGCTGCTGGTTGTCTTTGCCGTCACGCCGCTGATCGTGGTGGTCTCCATGCTGCTGGTGGCGCTGTTGATGACGCCGGCGCTGGTGGCACTGGTGGCGCGGCGGCGCTTCAATGCGCTGGAGCGCAAGCAGGGCGGTTCGCTGCTGATGAGCGTGCTGTGGTCGCTGGGCTCCACCGTGCTGGCGTTGATCGCGCTGCTGGTCTCCACGCCGCTGTGGCTGTTGCCGCCGCTGATCCTGGTGCTGCCGCCGCTGATCTGGGGGTGGCTGACCTACCGCGTGATGACCTTTGACGCGCTGGCCGCGCATGCCAGCGGCGACGAGCGGCGCGAGTTGTTTCGCCAGCACCGTGGTTGGTTGTTGGGCATAGGCGTGCTCAGCGGTTACCTGGGTGCCATGCCCAGCTTGGCCTGGGTGTCGGGCACCATGGTGGTGGCCGCCTTCGTCTACTTCGTGCCGCTGGTGATCTGGATCTACATGCTGGTGTTTGCCTTTTCGTCGCTGTGGTTCACCCACTACTGCCTGGCCGCGCTGCAGGCGCTGCGCCAAGCCAAGGCTGCGGCCATGGTGCAGCCAGCCCCGCCCAGCCCGTCCAATCCGCCGGCGCTGCCGCTGGCGACCGACCTTCCCGCCGTGCCACATGAGCCAACCCACTGAATTCGGCATCGTCATCATTGGCGACGAGATCCTGTCCGGCAAACGCGCCGACAAACACCTGCCCAAGGCCATCGAACTGCTTGCCGCGCGTGGCCTGCAGCTGGCCTACGCCGATTACGTGGGCGATTCGCCCGCGCGCATCACCGCAGCGCTGAAAAGGGCCTTTGACGACCCGGCACAGGTGGTGTTCTCCTGCGGTGGCATAGGGGCCACGCCAGACGACCACACCCGCCAATGCGCCGCCGCCGCGCTGAACCTGCCGCTGGCGTTGCACCCCGATGCCGCCGCGCTGATCTACGAGCGCATGCAAGATGTCGCGCGCGAACAGGGCCTGGCCTACGAGCCGGACCGGGCGGACAACCAGCACCGTTTGAACATGGGTGTGTTCCCTCAAGGTGCCAGCATCATCCCCAACCCATTCAACAAGATCGCCGGCTTCACTTGCACCGCAGTGGGCGGTGGCACGGTGCATTTCGTGCCCGGTTTCCCGGTCATGGCCTGGCCGATGATGGAATGGGTGCTGGACAGCCATTACGCAGCGCTGTTCCGCCAGGGCGCCTGGGTGGAGAAGTCCGTCATCGTGTTTGGTGCCATGGAGGCAACGCTGACGCCGCTGATGGAGCAACTGGAGGCCCGCTTTGCCGGCGTCAAGGTGTTCAGCCTGCCCAGTGTGGACCACCCGCAATATGGGCGCCACATTGAACTGGGCGTCAAAGGCGCGCCTGCCGATACCGAGGCTGCCTACCAGGCTTTGTTGGCTGGCCTGGCTCAGCACGGGGTCAAACTCGGCCCCGAATTGGTGCGCCCGTGATTTATCCCCGCCATGGTGCGCCCCTTAGTTTTGCACCATAATGGTGCATTTGAATCTGATGCCACCCTCCAAAACCCTGCCAACTCAAGGCAGAATGCGGGGTTGCCGTGGGGGTGCTCCGTATCCTGAACACTGGCACAGAAACTGCAATCCCTAGCTCGAAACGCTTATTTAACAACCATCCCAACAGGAGTATTTGATGGCCAAGACCGTCGCAGACGTGATGAAACTGGTGAAGGAAAACGAAGTCAAGTTTGTTGACTTTCGCTTCAGCGACACGCGTGGCAAGGAACAGCACGTCACCGTGCCGGTGTCCCATTTTGACGAAGACAAGTTCACGTCGGGCCACGCGTTTGACGGTTCCTCCATCGCCGGCTGGAAGGGCATCGAAGCCTCTGACATGCTGTTGATGCCCGATTCCAACACCGCCAACATCGACCCATTCTTTGAAGAAACCACGCTGATCCTGACCTGCGACGTGCTGGAACCCGGCGACGGCAAGGCCTACGACCGTGACCCGCGTTCCATCGCCAAGCGCGCCGAAGCCTACCTGAAGGCCTCGGGCATGGGCGACACCGCCTACTTCGGCCCGGAACCCGAATTCTTCATCTTTGACGACATCCGCTGGGGCGCCGATATGTCGGGCTCTTTCGTCAAGATCGACGAGTACGAAGCACCGTGGAACACCGGCAAGAAAATTGAAGGCGGCAACCGCGGCCACCGTCCCACCGTCAAGGGCGGCTACTTCCCCGTGCCCCCGGTCGACAGCATGCAGGACATGCGCGCCGAAATGTCGCTGATCCTGGAATCGCTGGGCATCCCGGTGGAAGTGTTCCACCACGAAGTGGGCGGCGCCGGCCAAAACGAGATTGGCACCAAGTTCAGCACGCTGGTGGAGCGCGCCGACTGGACGCAAACCCTGAAGTACGTGGTCTGGAATGTGGCCAACGCCTATGGCAAGACCGCCACCTTCATGCCCAAGCCGCTGGTCGGCGACAACGGCTCCGGCATGCACGTGCACCAGTCGATCTGGAAAGACGGCAAGAACCTGTTTGCCGGCGACGGCTATGCGGGTTTGAGCGACTTCGCGCTGTTCTACATCGGCGGCATCATCAAGCATGCGCGCGCGCTGAACGCCATCACCAACCCCGGAACCAACAGCTACAAGCGCCTGGTGCCCGGCTTTGAAGCCCCGGTGAAGCTGGCCTACTCGGCTCGCAACCGCTCGGCTTCCATCCGCATCCCCTATGTGGCCAACCCCAAGGGCCGTCGCATTGAGGCGCGCTTCCCCGATCCGCTGGCCAACCCCTACCTGGCCTTCTCGGCCCTGATGATGGCCGGCCTGGACGGTGTGGAAAACAAGATCCACCCGGGCGAAGCCGCCTCCAAGGACCTGTACCACCTGCCGCCGGAAGAAGACGCCAAGGTGCCGACCGTGTGCCACAGCCTGGACCAGGCGCTGGATTATCTGGACAAGGGTCGCGGTTTCCTGACCAAGGGTGGCGTGTTCACCGACACCATGATCGATGCCTACATCGAGCTGAAGATGGGCGAAGTCACGCGCATGCGCATGGCCACCCACCCGATCGAGTTCGACATGTACTACTCGCTCTGATCACACGTCATTGCGTGTGTCAATGAAAAGGGACGGCCATGCCGTCCCTTTTTCCTTGCTGATTTGACATTGGCCTGAATTCACGCATACTTGAAGGTCAACTTCCGCGCCTGAATCTGCGTTTGATGTGTATGAACAGAGCCTTGTTTGCCGTGCTCGCCACCGCGGGGGCGGTCGTGTATGGAACGGGACCGGCCCAGGCGGCCGGTGACCGCATCTACCGCTGCGGCAATGAATACACCAACACCATTGCCGAAGGCAACCCCAAAGGGTGCAAGTTGGTGGAGGGAGGCAACGTCACCGTGGTGCAGGCGGTGCGCCCGACGCCGGTGAAGCTGGCCTCCAACAACAACGGCGCGCGGGTGGACTCGTCCGACCAGCGTGCGCGCGATGCCGATGCCCGCGCCATCCTGGAAGCCGAGCTGAGGAAAGCGCAAGCCCGTCAGCAGGAGTTGGCGGTCGAGTACAACAACGGCGACCCCGAAAAGCGTGGCGACGAGCATCGCAACCACCAGAAATACCTGGACCGAGTGGCCGAGCTGAAGGCGGCCATCGCCCGCAACGACAGTGACATGGCCGGCATACAGCGCGAACTGGGGCGCACCGGCTCAGCAGCGAAATAGCCGGCTTGGACTCTCTTTCCTCTTCTTCCGCTTCTTCCGCTTCTTCTCCGGCCGCGCGCTTTCAGTCGTTTGACCTGCTGGCCACGCTGGTGGCCGTGGTCAACGGCCAGGGCATCGCGCTGTTCGCCAATTCCGCGCTGGAAGATGCCTTGGGCGAGTCGCGCCGCAGCATCGAAGGCTCGGACTTCACGCTGGCCTTTTCCGATCCGCAGGCCTTTCAGAACGCCCTGGCGGGCGCCGGTGACAACCAGTTCGCCGCCATGCGCTACGACGCCTGGCTCAGGCGCCTGGCGCATGACCCCATGCTGGTGCATGTGATCGTCACGCAGACCGAGACACCGGACGAGATTGTCGTCGAGCTGCTGCCGCTGGAACAGCAGGCACGCCAGGACCGCGAGGAACGCCTGGCCGACCAGGCGCAGGCCAACAAGGAGCTGATACGCAACCTGGCGCACGAGATCAAGAACCCGCTGGGTGGCATACGCGGTGCCGCCCAATTGCTGGAGATGGAGATCGAGTCGCGCGAGCTGATCGAGTACACCCAGGTCATCATCCATGAGGCCGACCGCTTGCAGACGCTGGTGGACCGGCTGCTGGCGCCACACCGGCGCCCGCATGTGGTGGGCGATGTCAACATCCACGAGGTCTGCGAGCGCGTGCGCGCGCTGATCTCGGCCGAGTTTCCCAAGGGGCTGACGGTGGTGCGCGATTACGACACCTCCATCCCCGAGTTTCGCGGCGACCGCGAGCAGTTGATACAGACCGTGCTCAACGTCGCGCACAACGCCTGCCAGGCGCTGACCGACAAGATGGCCAGCGGCGACGCCGAGCTGACATTCCGCACCCGGGTGGCGCGCCAGACCACGTTTGGCAAGCAGCGCTACCGCTTGGCACTGGAATTGCATGTGATCGACAACGGGCCTGGTGTGCCGGACGCCATCAAGGACCGCATTTTCTATCCGCTGGTGTCGGGCAGGGAGGGCGGTTCGGGGTTGGGGCTGACACTTGCGCAAACCTTCGTGCAACAGCACCATGGTTTGATCGAGTGTGACAGCGTGCCAGGCCATACGGATTTCACCATATTGATACCGCTGCCTTGAACAGCCGCCATAAGCGGCGAAGGGCAGCATGAACAGAAGCGAAGCGGCAAGAACACATGAAGCCCATCTGGATAGTGGACGACGATCAATCCATACGCTTTGTGCTGGAAAAAGCCCTGTTGCGCGAGAACCTGCCCACGCGCAGCTTCACCAACCCGCGCGATGTGCTGGCCGCGATGGAGAGCGCCACCGACGAGGACGGCCCGCAAATCCTGGTCAGCGACATCCGCATGCCTGGCGGCTCCGGCCTGGAACTGCTGGACAAGGTGAAGGCGCTGCACCCGGGTCTGCCGGTCATCATCATGACGGCGTTTTCCGATCTGGACAGCGCCGTGTCGGCCTTCCAGGGCGGTGCCTTCGAATACCTGCCCAAGCCGTTTGACCTGCCCAAGGCGGTGGAGCTGATACGCCGTGCGGTGGAGGAAAGCCAGCGCGAGGCGGTGGCCGAGGAACGTATGGTGCAGGCGCCCGAGATGCTGGGCCAGGCCTCGGCCATGCAGGATGTGTTCCGCGCCATCGGGCGCTTGAGCCAGAGCAATGTGACGGTGATGATCACCGGCGAATCCGGCACCGGCAAGGAGCTGGTGGCGCGCGCGCTGCACAAGCACTCACCACGCGCTAACGGGCCCTTCGTGGCGATCAATACCGCGGCCATTCCGAAGGACCTGCTGGAGTCCGAGCTGTTCGGCCACGAGCGCGGTGCCTTCACCGGCGCGCAGACCATGCGCCGCGGCCGTTTCGAGCAGGCTGACGGCGGCACCTTGTTCCTGGACGAGATCGGCGACATGCCGTTCGATCTGCAGACGCGCCTGCTGCGCGTGCTCAGCGACGGTCACTTCTACCGCGTTGGCGGTCACAGTGCCGTCAAGGCGCAGGTGCGCGTGATCGCCGCCACCCACCAGGACCTGGAGCAGCGCGTGAAAGAGGGCGTGTTCCGCGAGGACTTGTTCCACCGCCTGAACGTGATACGCCTGCGTCTGCCGGCACTGCGCGAGCGCAAGGAAGACGTGGGCATGCTGACGCGCCATTTTCTGCAGCAAAGCGCCATGCAGTTGGGTGTGGAGCCCAAGCGCATTTCAGACGCGGCGCTGGCCTGGCTGGGCAATTTTGCCTTCCCGGGCAATGTGCGCCAGCTGGAAAACATCTGCCACTGGCTGACGGTGATGGCACCGGCCCAAACCATAGAGCCCAAGGATCTGCCGCCAGAAATCATGGTCAATGTGCAGGCTCTCGGACTGGCGGGTAGCGATGCCGCCGTGGTGGCAGGCGCCCCAAGTTGGGCCGGTGGCAGTGCCGCGCCTGTGGGCTTGGCCGCCACACCGGTGCGCGCTGACAGCGGGATGGGCGCTGAGGCGACGCCCAGTCAC
This sequence comes from Hylemonella sp. P2_B10, assembly GCF_056404875.1. Lineage (NCBI taxonomy): Bacteria > Pseudomonadati > Pseudomonadota > Betaproteobacteria > Burkholderiales > Comamonadaceae > Hylemonella > Hylemonella sp. P2_B10. The sequence goes on along the minus strand of NZ_JBFUDE010000002.1, from coordinate 213,630 downwards.
AGCCAGCTTGCCGCGCGCGTCGAGGCCGGTTGGGAGGGCTCGCTCGAGGCCGAGGCCCTGGCCTTGCTGGCAACGGGTCGGCACGATGTGTGGGATGCGCTGACGCGCCGTTTCGAGTCCAAACTGATCCTGACTGCGTTGGCCACCACCAAGGGCCGGCGCATCGAGGCGGCGCAGAAGCTGGGCATTGGCCGCAACACCATCACGCGCAAGATCCAGGAACTGGGGTTGGAGTAAGGGCCCGCCTGCAGCCTGCTACTTGGCTAGATCGACAAGAACGACAGCAGCAGGACCACGATCATCACGCCACCCAGCACCAGGCTGTGCATGACCAGCAGCAGCATGGCGCGCAGCAGCTGCGGCCATAGCCGTCCGCCGAACATGGTGTGCAACGCCAGCACCAGGTAGGCCATCCAACCCAGGGTGACCAGTGGCGGGGTCGACTCTGCGGGCATCCAGTAGACGGCCAGGAGGGTCAGGAAGACGAAGCTGTGCAGGTGCAGCGCAAACAGGAAGTGTTCCGCATAGCCGCGCCGGCGGCGCCAGTACACCAGACGTGTGCTGACAGCGAACGCGGGCACCAGCGCGAACAGCGCGTAAGGCAGTTTGGGCAGAAAGGATGCGCTGAGCCGCTTGCTGCCGTAATCGGGGTCTTTTTGCATGCGCTCAGCCGACGCGTTCGCCCTGGTGACCAGGGGCCGTAACCATGCAGGCCATTCGTCGGCATTGAACTGGTTGGCGCCGGCGCTGGCGCTGGCGCCCTTGCTTGGGCCGGTGGTGACCCTGACTGGTGCACCTCTGGGTGTGTCGGCACTGCGCACACCTTTCGCCGGTGCTTCGCTTTCATCGAAGATCACCAGGTTCGTTGGAAAGATCGCCATGACCAGAAACAACAGAAAACTGATGCTGAAGTACAGCGGCAGCGGACGCACGTAACGGCGCCTGCGGCCCTGCAGAAATTCCACCGTCAGCTTGCCGGGCCGGCAGATCAGCAGCCACAGCGTGCGCCACAGCCGCCCCTCCAGCGTGACGAAGTTCTGGATGTACTCGTGGCCGAATTCGCGCAGCGTCAGCTTGCTGATCACGGTCTCCTGCCCGCATTGCGCGCAGTAGGGCCCGAACACGGGCGCAGCGCAGTTGGGGCAGGCCTCGGGCAGGGTGGGAGTGGGGTCTGGCGTGTTCACACCGCCTGCAACTCCACCACCACCGGCGCGTGATCGCTGGGCCGCTCGTTCTTGCGCGGCACTTTGTCGATCACGCAGCCCTTGACCAGGGCTTTGAGCGGGGTGCTGACCAGGATGTGGTCGATGCGCAGTCCGCGGTTGCGGCGAAAACCCATTTCACGGTAGTCCCACCACGAGTAGCTCTTGGGCGGCTGCTCGAACAGGCGAAAGCTGTCGTGCATGCCCAGCGCCACCAGCGCATTCAATTCGTAGCGCTCTTCGTCGGTGCAATGGATGGTGTCTTTCAGCCCCACCGGGTCCCAGACATCCAGGTCGTCGAAGGTGATGTTGTAGTCGCCCATCAGCACCAGGTTGGGGAACACCTTCAGCTCCTCGCGCACCCAGTCGCGCAGGCCCTTGAGCCAGGCCATCTTGTACTCGAACTTGTCGGTGCCGGGTGCCTGGCCGTTGGGAAAGTAGGCGCCGATCACGCGGATGTTGCCCAGGCCGGCCAACTCGGGCGTGGGCGTGAAGCTGGCGCTGATCACGCGCGACATGTCGTCGGTGAAGACGGGGATGTTCTTCACCACATGGGTGGACTGGTTGCGCGACAGCAGCGCCACGCCGTTGTAGGTCTTCTGGCCGAACCACTCGGCGTGGTAACCGGCGGCGGTGAACTCCTGCACCGGGAACTTGTCGTCCGTCAGCTTCAGTTCCTGCAGCGCCAGCACGTCCACCGGGTTGTCTTGCAGCCATTGCAGCACCTGCGGCAGGCGCACGGCCAGGGAGTTGATGTTCCAGGTGGCGAGTTTCATGGCAAGTAGTTTGTGCGGGGTGGGGGTATCTTAGCGCCCGGCAGAGTGTTCGCACGCGCTGCGCTGGACCCGTCGTGCTGTTGCACCTGGCCATTGCGGGTCCGCAAGGGCATGGCGGGGACAGGCCGGCCGAACCCGAAAATTGGTCGGTCCAATTGTAAAGTAGGCCTGACCACAATACTTTACACACTTATGTGGCTAGTCCACATTGAAAAACTGGCCGGACCACTTTAAAGTCGGGCCTGACCAAAAACAGGTTGCCACTTCACGCGGGTGAAGAGGGCAGCGGCCAGCCACGAAACCCCCCGGAATCCCGTCCGTACCGCGTGGTGGTCGACTGCATCGGGCAACTGAAACAGGAGAAGGCATTGGCGACCGCGAGCGCCGAATCGTGCAGGCCGGGAAGCACAGCATCGTCGATGCCATCAAGACTGGGGCATCTTCAGATTTTTCCGGCACCGAACCCGCGCCCGCGTGCTCGGCGTCATCGTTAAGTCCTGCAGGCTGCTCGCGCGGTCTCAAGAATGGAAAGAGAAATGAACACCGTCAAGAATTGGGCGAGGGGGAACCCTCGCGTCGCACTGCTCATGGCCTGCGTGCTTTTCGTCCTCACGGCTTGCGGCGGAGGCAGTGGGGCCACTGAACCCGCTCCGCCCGCCACTCACTCGGTTTCCTACGAGGTGGAGGGTGTGGTCACACCCAAAGTCCAGGTCAACGATGGCGCGCAACTGACGGCCCCCGCACGGCCGACCCGGGGCAACGCCTATTTCGTGGGCTGGTTCATCGCCGACAAGGGGGATGGCCACATGTGGGATTTCGCGCACGAAACGGTCAAAACCGACCTCGCGCTCAAGGCCAAGTTCGTCGATCTGTCCGCCGCCAATGTGATCCTGGACGCGTACCTCGACGAAGCGAGGCGAACCGCCTTCACCTTCAAGACGTTGCAGGAACTCAAGGCAGCCAACATCGCCGACGGCACCACCGTCAACTTCGCGCCGGGCGTCTACTGGACCGATGACTACAAGGACCCCGCCATCGCCAATACACCGGCGCACCCCGGGCTGGTCGGCATTTCCTTCGCCCAGGCTGGCTTGACCTTCAGGGGGCTGACCTCCAACGCGGATGACGTGCGCATCGCCGGCAACCGGGGCCAGACCATCGGGGCCGACGGCAACTGGAACGTGATCGGTATCGGCACGAACTTCTCCGCCTACAACCTGACCGTTGCCAACTACACCACGGTGGACCTGGTCTTCCCGCGCGATCCGTCGCAGAACCTGGCGAGAAGAACCGATGCGCGGGTGCAGGCGCAGACGATCACCACCGCCACGGGTGTGTCGTCCCTGGACAAGATGTACTTCGAGAACGTCCGCATCATCAGCTTCCTGAACCTGATCGCCATCGGCCCGGTTCGGGCCTATTACAAGAACTCCTATTTCCAGCTGACGGATGACTCGATCGCCGGCGGCGGCACCAACGTCTTCGACAACTGCACGTTCGACTTCTACGGCAGCCACCCGTCGGGCGGCGGTTCGTCGACGATCGCCGCATTCCTGCATTCCACCTTCAACTTCCTCAACGACAGCCCCACCTTCTGGATGTCGAAGAACGGCGGCGGCGGCTGGGTCTTGATCGACAACACGTTCAAGGGACCCAAGGAAGAAATTCGCTGGGAAAACATCCAACGTCCCGACGTCAAGCAGTACATCTTCAACAACCTCTATGCCGATGGAACGCCGGTTGTCTTTGACCCCGCTTACCCGGCGGTGGCCCAGACGCTGACAAGCGAGTCGCTGAAGATCTTCAAGATCGGCGACGAGTACAACGTCTACAACCTGCTCAAGGGCACGGACGGCTGGAACCCGTCGAAACAGGTGTCGAGGAATGACACGGCGTTCAAGTTCACGATGGCGGCCAACTCGACCACCGTGCAGTCGGACGATCCGAGGAATGAGGTTGTCATCACGCCGACCTTTGTGCCCGCCGCCGCCTTCACCTACGCATCGCTGAGCTTCCAGTACGACACGTCGTTGTTCAGTCTGGTCCCCTCGACCGACGGCAAGCTTCACCTGAATGCCCGGCTGAATTCGTCCGGCAAGATCGTCGACTCGGTGGTCAAGGCCACCGCGCCAAACGGCCTCGTGGCGCAGGTCACGCTGCACATGAATCCGCAGACGGTCGCCTCACCCGTCGTCGTGGGCACGCCCTCGATCACCCTGGCCCAGAACACGGCTGCCCTGCAGATCACCTACGACCATCCGGAGTTCACGGACGGCTCGACCATCACCTGGTTCCGGGGCAGCGCCCCGGGGGACAAGGCGGTTCAAGTGGCGGTGACGACGCTTGGCAAGCCCTACAAGAACTACCAGCTCTCCGCCGGCGATATCGGCCAATACCTCACCGCCCTGGTGACACCGAAGTACGAGTTCAGCGCGGCGGCGGCCAGTTCGGTCCAGGTGACGACCGCGAGGGCCATCGCGGCGGGGGATGTCACCAAACCATCCGTGATCTCCACCAACTTCGCCAGTGTCACCTGGACGGGCCATGCGATCAATCAGCCCAACGTCTGGTACGCCGATGCGATCAAGCCGTCCGATGTCAACCAGATCTGGGTGCCGTCAACGGCGACGCCGTGGGCCTATGTGGTGGGTGACAGGGATGGTGCCTTGGGTGTTGTCGGCCTGCAAACCGCCACGCAGGGCGCACGCCTGCTCTACCAACCCCAGGGTTCCTTCTCCGACATGTCCGTCGCGGTGAACCTCACACCTGAGAAGAGCGCGGGGCAGGGCTTTGGCAGCGCGACAGACCAGTACCTCGAGATCTATATCAAGTGGGATCCGGTGACGCAGACCGGCTATGCGCTGCGTTTCCAGCGGCTGGCGACCGACCCGTTGAACGCCAACAAGCCCATCCTGTCTTCGGGGAACTCTGTGCGGGTGTCGATGATCGAGTACGTCAGCGGCGCGCGGACGATCCTGCCGGATTGCTATGTCGAAAGCTCGGTCTACATGCCGGGGGCCCAGGTCGTGTTCAAGCTGACGGGCAATGTGTTGTCCGCGGATGTCGTGACGACATCCCCTCAGACTAACACGCAGGCCGGGTACTCGTTGCCCAACGAGATCCACTTCAAGGCAACTGTGGGCAGCGCCGCCAGCACCCTGGGTGGGTTCGGCTTCCAGTTCACCGGAACCTCGTCCGCGGGCAACAGGACTGAACTGGAGAGCCTCGAGGTGAACCTCAAGTCCCGGTAAGCAGCTCGCCTGCAGCATCCAAGAGTGCCCTCTGTCGAGGGCACTTTTTTTGGCCATGGACATGGCGCGCACGGGCGCTAGAAGGCCTTGAGGTTGAAGAAAGAGCCGTCGGCGGGGAACAACAGGTCGGTGTGCTTGCCGGTGCCAGTCTGTATGCCGTAAATCTTCAGCGTGAATTGCCAGTCGCCTTGGCCAAAGCGCTGCTTGCTGAGTTGCGCCTCACGGGCCCTGGCGTTCTTGAACCGCAGCCGGGCCTGGGGGCCGCTGGTGTCCAGTCCGTTGACGCCAATGGTGTTGGCGGTCCAACCCGAGGTGTTCCACCACAAGCTGCTTTCGGCGTTGGGCGGCACCAGGTCCGGGCGGTTCAGCGGCCATTCGCCCAACTGCACCGAGGCGTGCAGCACCAGCGGTGCGGCCAGGCGCGGCGCCTTCAGCGTCATGTCCAGCATGCCCATGCTGCCCGCAGGATAGGTGTAGCACAGCCACACGTAATGCGCGTCCTGGTGGATGAACAACGTGACGCCATCGGCGACGGTGACCTGCTGCGCCTGCAGTGCCGGGTATTCGGCGCAGTCGCCGTCCACCATCGGCGTGGGGGTCGGGGTTGCCGCTGCGGGCGCCAGTGAGCAGATCAACAACAGGGCGCTGGCGGCGAGCCAGGATGTGCGTGCGAGGCGTTGCATGTGCGCAGGCCCAAGCGGGGGGTTATTGCAGGTTTTTGGGCGCCGGGTGCTGGTCCAGCCAGATCGATACATCGCCGGCCGGCATGGGCTTGCCATGCAGGTAACCCTGAATCTCTTCGCAGCCCATGGCCAGCAGCATGTCGTGCTGTTCCTGGGTTTCCACGCCTTCGGCGATCACGCTCAGGCCCAGGCTGTGCGCCAGCGTGATGACGGCGTTGGCAATCGCCTGGTCGTCCTTGTCGGTGCACAACTGGCGCACGAAGGATTGGTCTATCTTCAGCACGTCCAGCGGAAAGCGCTTCAGGTAGGCCAGGCTGGAGTAACCGGTGCCGAAATCGTCAATCGCCAGCTTCAGGCCCATGCCCTTGAAGCGGCGCAGCAGCTCCAGCGTGTGCTGCAGGTCCAGCATGGCTGTGCCCTCGGTGATCTCCAGCTCCAGCTGCTGCGGCGGCAGGCCAGAGGCCTCCAGCGCCGCCTGCACATGCTGGGCCAGCCGTGGGTCGCCAAATTGGCGCAGCGACAGGTTCACCGCCACCCGCAGCGGCGCCGTGCCGGCAGGCTGCGTAGCCTGCCATGCCACGGCCTGGTTGCAGGCCTCGCGCAGTATCCAGGCGCCCATGTGCACGATCTGGCCGTTGTCCTCGGCCAGCGGGATGAATTTGGCCGGCGACACCAGACCCAGGTCGGCATGGCGCCAACGCATCAGCGCTTCGAAGCCCTTGACCGAGCCGTCCTGTGCCAGCACCTGCGGCTGGAAAAAAGCCACCAGCTCCTGCCGGTCCAACGCGCGGTGCAGGTCGTTGTGCAGGCGAAACGCCACCGACAGTTCCGGCGTCGCCGAGGCGTCGTCGATGGCGATGTGCTGGCCCGATCGGGCACGCGCGGCAGCCAGCGCGCCATCCAGCCGTGCCAGCACCAGGTCGGCCCGGTCGCCGGCTTGTACCTGGGTGCACACGCCCACGGAGATGGAGGGGAAGTGCTCGTGCCCGTCCAGCGGCACCACCTGCTCCATGTGCTGCAGCAGCTCGGCGGCCACCGCATGCGCCTGCAAGCCTTCGGGCCAGGGGGTGGCCAGCACCGCCAGCCGGTCGTCGCCCAGCCGCGCCAGCGTGCAATGGCCGATGGCGGCCAGCGCGCCGCCCGCCTGGCACTGCGCCACCAGGCGGGTTGCCAGCGCGGCCACGTAGGCGTCCATGGGGCCGGCGCCCAGCACCTGGGCCATCTGCGGCAGGTTGTCCAGGCCCAGGGCCAGCAGCACCAGGTTGTGCGCCGCTCCGGTGCCCGTTTGCGGACCGTTGGCCTTGCCCAGCGCGTCGTTCAGCAGCAGCGAGAAGTGGGCGCGGTTGGGCAGGTCGGTGATCTTGTCATAGTGCGTCAGGTGGTGCGCCTGCGCCATCATGCGCCGGGCCGCCGTCTGCTGGGCAGCCGCCTTGTCCAACTGGGCGCGGACGCAGGCCAGCAACTCGTCGCGCTGGAAGGGCTTGGTCAGGTAGTCGTCGGCACCCAGGTTCATGCCTTCGCGCACGTCGCTGCGGTCGGCCTTGGCGGTCAGCAGCACCACCGGGGTGTGGGCGATGGCGGCGTCGGCGCGCACCGCCTTCACCAGCTCGTGGCCGGTCATCTCGGGCATCATCACGTCGCTCAGCACCAGGTCGGGCTGGTGCTGGCGCACCAGCGCCAGCGCAGCGCTGCCATTGGGCGCTGCATGCACCGTGAAGCCCTCCATGCCCAGCAGGCGTATCAGATTGGCGCGGATGTCGGTTTCGTCTTCGGCGATGACGATGGTGCCGCCACTCATTCCCGGCCCTCCTGCGTAGGGGCTGCTGGCAGGTGTTGTTGCAGCACCGCGCGCAACTGCGCGAAGTTGAAAGGCTTGGTCACGTAGCCGCTGGCACCCAGGCGCAGCGCCTCTTCAAGCCGTTCGGGCTCGGCGCTGGCCGACAGGAAGATGAAGGGAATGCGTTGAAGCTGGGGCGTGAGTTGCAGCGCAGCCAGCACCTCCAGGCCATTCATCTGCGGCATCATCACGTCGCAGAAGATCAGGTCAGGGCACTGTGCCCGTGCGGTGTCCAGGCCGGCGCGGCCATCGGCCGCCTCCAGCGCGTCGTGACCTTCCAGCTTGACGAAGCGCACCAGGTTGCCGCGTATCGGGGCCTCGTCCTCAATCACCAAAATCCGCGCCATTGCTTTTTTCTGCTTCCAGCCTCACAGAGTTCGCAGCATTCTATCGCGGCAAGTCATTTCTCTGACGCTGCGGGAGTGCCTTCCGGTCCAGAGCACGATGTTTGGTTTGTGGGGATCAGGCCGACACGGCACTCGGCTCCGCGGCTGTCCCCCGGCCCTTCGGGCCTCCTCCTTGATGCCGCTGCGCCGAATGCCGCACCGACCTGATCCTGCCAACGTGGTAGGCGTGCGGCGCTTCCTCATTTAAGCATTGCGCTTGCCAATTGACCCGATGTCGCTGGGGCGTGTGGCGGAGCGGAATCAAGGAGGAGGGCCGCAGGCCCGGGGGACATCCGCGTAGCCACGCGCGCCAGCGGCGTCGGCAGCCTGAGACCTGTCATCCCAGCGGTATCAGCTGCCAGCCACTAAATGCGTACGGTGAAGCAAGTCCCCTGGCCCGCAGTGCTGGTCACGGAGATGCTGCCGCCATGCAGATCGACAGAGTTCTTGACGATGGCCAGCCCCAGCCCGGTGCCCTGGATGTCGCCCACATTGCTGGCGCGGTGGAAGGACTCGAACAGGTGCGGTATCTCGTCGGCCGGGATGCCTATGCCCTGGTCGGCCACCTCAAACACCCATTGCCCGTCCTGCGGGTAGATGGCAAAACGCACCTGACCGCCCTGCGGCGAGTACTTGATGGCGTTGGACAGCAGGTTGCTGAAGATGTGGCGCAGCAGCTTTTCGTCGAACGGCGCGCTCTCGGGCACGCCGTTGAACTCGGTCAGCACCTCGCAGCGGCTGTCGGGTTGCTGGGTGCGGGCGTCGTCCACCAGGCTGCGGCACAGCGCCGCCAGGTTGACCGGCGCGGGGCGGAACTCCAGCATCTGCGCCTCGGCCTTGCCCAGCAGCAGCACGCGGTCCAGCATGCGCGTCATGCGGTGCACGCCGTTTTCAATGGTGTTGATGACGTCGGCCTTCTCGGCCTCCGGCAGGCGGTCGCCGTAGTACTTCAGCAGCTCGGCCGACGACAGGATGGTGGCCAGCGGCGTGCGGAACTCGTGGCTGGTCATGGCGACGAAACGGGTGCGCAGCTCGTTCAGTTCCTTTTGCTGCTCCAGCGCGGCGCGCGTGTCCTGCTCGGCCTTGCGCCGCTGGGTGATGTCCAGGAAAGTCCAGATCACGCCCGAGCTGGGGTCGTTGCCGCGCACGCAGCGTCCGGCCATCTGCACCCAGAACAGCTCGCCGTTGCGGCGCTTCAGCTGCCGCTCGGTGGAGTAGGTGCCGGTGCTCAGCAGCGCCTGGCGCGTCACCGCGCCCAAGGCCTCCCATTGGGTGTCGTCCACATGGATCATGCGTGAGGATTGGCCGATCAGCTCCTCGCGCTGGTAGCCCACCATCTCGGCGAACTTCTCGTTGACCCAGTCGTGGCGGCGGTTCACCGACAGCACAATGCCCACCAGCGCGCTGTTCAGAATGGCCTCGCGCTCGGAGGAGGTGCGCTGCAGCGTCTCCTCCAGCGCGCGCCGCTGGGTGATGTCGGTCAGCACGCACAAAGCGCCCTGGGTGACGTCGCGCAGGCTCACCGCCTTGACGGACAGCGCCACCCAGATCATCTCGCCGTCGAGGCGGCGCATCTGCAGCTCGGTCTGGTAGGTCCGGCCGCGTGCCAGCGCCTGGCCCACTTCGGCACCCACCTGCAGGTATTGCTCGCGCGACAGGTACACCGGCTCAATGGACTGCAGCCGTTGGTCGCCGGGGTTGGCGCCGAACATGTCGAAGATGGCGCGGTTGCCCCAGCGCAGCCGCCCATCGGCATTCAGGAAGGCGATGCCCACCAGGGTGTTTTCCAGGATGGTCTCGCGCTCTTCCAGCGTCTCCTTCAGTTTCTCTTCAAGCTGCTTGCGTTCGGTAACGTCGGAGAAGAAGGTCAGCGTGGCGGGCGCGCCGTCCCACGGCACCACGGTCACGCCGATGTCTATCCAGCGCACGTCTCCGCTGGGCAGCAGCAGGCGCACCTCGTAGCGGTTGGGCACGTCCTCGCCGGCCAGGCGCCGGCGGCGGCGCTCGTCCACCATGGCGTGGTCGTCCGGGTGCACGCGGTGCAGGTAGCCGTGGCGCATCAGCTCTTCGCGCGAGACCTGCGCCAGTTCGCCCGCGCGGTCGTTGACGAACACGAACTGGCCGTCCTGCACCACCATCATGCCTTCGCCGGAGTGCTCGATGACGGCGCGGTAACGCTCTTCCGAGCGGTGCAGCGCCAGCGTCATCTGCTTGCGTTCGGTGATGTCGCTGAAGAAGGTGATGATGGCCGGCTCGCCGTTCCACGGCACCACGGACACGCCCAGTTCAATCCAGGTGACGCTGCCGTCCTCGAACAGCAGGCGGATCTCGTACTGGGAGGGCACCGCTTCGCCGGCCAGGCGGCGGCGGCCGCGCTCCTGAACCAGGGCATGGTCGTCCGGATGGATGCGGTGGCGGTAACCGACCTTGAGGATCTCCTCTGCGTCCATGCGGGTGATCTCGGCGGCACGCCGGTTGGCATACACCAGCCGCTCGCCCTGCAGCACCACCATGCCCGAGTCCACATGCTCGATGACGGCGCGGTAGCGCTCTTCAGAGCGCTGCAGCGCCTCCACCATGGCCTTGCGCTCGGTGATTTCCGACAGGAAGGTCAGCGTGGCCATGCTGCCTTCCCAGGCCACCGGCGTGGGCCGTATGCTGAGCCAGCGCACCACGCCGTCGTGGCCCACATGGCGGGTCTCGTAGCGCTCCTGGATCTGCTGCTGGGTGCGCAGCTTGGTGCGCAGCTCCAGCACGGCGGCGCGGTCTTCCGGGTGTATCCATTGCACCGGGTCGGCGCCCAGCAGGTCGTCGGGCGGCACGCGCATGATCTCGCTGGCCTGCCGGTTGGCGAACACGATGCGGTTGTTGTGCGCCACGAACATGCCTTCGCCCAGGTGCTCCACCACCGAGCGGTAACGCTCCTCGGAGCGGCGCATGGCTTCCATCATGGCGCGGCGCTCGTCGATGTCGGCAAAGAAGGAGATGGTGGCGGGCTTGCCTTCCCAGGTGGCACGGGTGGCATGGGTCTCCAGCCAGCGCATGCTGCCGTCCTCGTTCAGCCAGCGCAGTTCGTAGCGCTCCACCACCTGCTCGCCGTCCTGGCGGCGGCGCTGGCGGTCGCGCGTGATCTCGCGGTCCTCCGGGTGCAGCCATTGCAGGTAGTCGGCGCCGATCAGGCGCTCGTTGGGCACACGCAGCACTTCGCTGGCCTTGACGTTGGCGAACATCACGGTGCCGTCCTGCACCACCAGCATGCCTTCGCCCAGGTTTTCCACCACCGAGCGGTAGCGCTCCTCGGAATTACGCAGCGACTCCTGCGCGCTGTGGCGCTCGGACACGTCGCGGACGAAGGCGCCAAAGCCCTTGCCGCGGTCGTCGGCGATCTGCCAGATCGACAGCTCCACCGGGAACACGTGGCCGTCCTTGTGCAGCGCCTGGATCTCGATGATGCGGTTCAGCACCCGGGCCACGCCGGTCTGCAGGTAGCGGCGCATGCCCTGTTCATGGGCGTCGCGGTACTCCATGGGGATGATGAGCTCGGACATGCGCCGGCCCAGGGCCTCCTCACGCGTCCAGCCCAGGATGCGCTCGGCACCCGGGTTCCAGTCGGTGACCAGGCCTTCGGTGTTCATGCCCAGCACCGAGTCCGGCGCCGATCCCAACAGGCCCAGCAGGTGGCTTTCGCGCGCCTGCAGCTGGCGCACCGTCTCCACCAGCGCCGCGGTGTCGGCAGAGGTGGCCGGCAACTCGGGGGCCGGCCCCAGCATGGCGAGCTTGTCCGCGCCGGGCATAGCGAGTGCGCCGCCGTTACAGGTGCAGAGCGGCCACTGCGCCCACCGCGATGCCGGCCACGCCGACTGCAAACATGGCGTACTCCAGCCACTTCTTCTTCGTCAGCAATGCAATGGCCGCCAGCGCGATGGCCACCTGCAGCACCGTGGTGGCCTGGGCCCAGCGGTGGTGTTGGTGCATCTGCGCATCGCTTTGCTTGTCCCACTGGGTGGCGTCGGCTTCCAGCTTGTCGGCGGCCACCTTGATGTCGTTCTTTTCCTTCTCATAGCGGTCCACCTTGCCCTGGTAGGCGGCCTTCTTGTCCTCCGGCGCCAGGTCGCGCGCCAGTTCAGCCAGCGACTGCTTGGTGCTCTTGGCCTGGAAGTAATTCCACTGGTTGGAGGCCTCGGTCTTCTTGATGGCCGCGTTGTTCTTGTACAGCCCGGCATTGGCCTGCGTGGCGCCGCCCATGTAGGAGAAGATCGCACCCACGGTGGCGATGACGGCGGTGAACAGGGCGATCTGGTTGATCATGGCGCCGGCAACACCATGGTCGCCATGGCCGCCTTGCGTGGCATGCTCCATTTCGTGGTCATGCGGCCCATGCACATGAAAACCGTGTCCTGACATATCAAACTCTCCAGTGGCGTGTGTAGGTGACGAAGCTGAACTTTAAACCGTTGGCGGCCGTGTGCGGCTCGCGCGCGGTTTCAGTCCACTGTGGACCGAATTGTGGGGCATGCGCGTCACCCTCGAATTCGGCGTCGATTTCGGTCACCACAGCGCCATGTGCCAGGGGCTCGGCCAGCGCGTAGATTTGCGCCCCGCCCAATACCCAGGCGGTGGCATCTGGCGGGCACAGCGCCAGGGCTTCTGTCAGCGTGCCGGCGCGCAACGCGCCCGGTGCCACCCAATCGGCCTGGCGGGTGATGACGATGTTCTGCCGGCCCTGCAACGGCCGGAACTTGGGCGGAATGGAATCCCAGGTCTTGCGCCCCATGATGACCGGGTGGCCCATGGTGGTGCGCTTCAAATGCGCCATGTCCTCCGGCAAATGCCAGGGCATGGCGTTGTCGCGGCCAATGACGCCGTTGCGGTCGCGGGCGAAGATCAGGTTCAGTTTCATGGAAGTGTCACGGTTTTGCGGGTTGACGGGATGGCACCAGCACGGCCGCAATCGCCGCCATGACGAAGGCGATGGCCACAAAGTCCTCCCAGTGCGGCCATTCGCCGACGATCAGCGTGGCGCTCAGCGTACCCACCAGCGGCACCGCCATCACGCTGATGCCGCTGGTGGCAGCCGGCAGGTTGCGTGCCAGGCCGAACCAGATGATCTGCGCAAAGCCGTAGTTGACCACCACCGCATACACCAGGCTGAGCCACATGGGGCTTGAAAACTGCCACCGCGGCCAGGCCTCGAAGCTGAATGCCAGCAGCCACAGGCAGGCGCTGGTGAAGATCATCATCCACACGGTCAGGGCCTCCATGGACAATGTCAACCGGGCACGGCGCATCATCAGCGTGCCGATGGCCCAGCTCAGCGCGGCGAACTGCATCCACAGGATGCCCACCGGCCGACCCGACAGGGCAGTGATCTCGTGCGAGATCAGCAGGCCCACGCTGATGGCCACGGCCGTGACGGCAAATGCGACCCGCCGCGTCAGACGTTCGCCCAGGAACAGGATGCTGATCAGCACCGCCCAGATCGGCATGGTGAAGCCCAGGATGGCGGCCCGGCCGGAGGCGAGCTGTTGCACCCCCATGACCGCCGCCGCATGCCAGGCCAGCATGTTGGGCAGGCCCAGCGAGCCTATGGCCAGCCATTCCTTGCCGACCGGTGCCAGGCGCACACCGCGCGCGCGGTAAAACAGGTACAGCCACAGCGCACCACCGGTCATGGTCAGCGCGCGGAAATACAGCGGCGACAGTTCGCGCAGCGACAGCTTCATCATCGGCCAATTGACGCCCCACATCAGCGTGAGCGCGACCAGGCCCCAAAGCTGGCGGCGTGAGATCACACGGCAACCGGTGCTTTGATGGCGGCATGGCTTTGGTAGTCCAGCACCTCGAAATCCTCAAACGCGTAATCGAGTATCGAAGGCGGGCGGCGCTTGATGTGCAGTGTGGGGTAGGGCAGCGGTGCGCGGCTGAGCTGCAGGTCCACCTGTTCCTGGTGGTTGCTGTAGATGTGGCAGTCGCCGCCGGTCCAGATGAAGTCGCCGACGTCCAGATCGCACTGCTGGGCGACCATGTGCGTCAGCAACGCGTAGCTGGCGATGTTGAACGGCACGCCCAGGAAGATATCGGCGCTGCGCTGGTACAGCTGGCAAGACAACTTGCCGCGGCCGCCCGCCGCCTGCGCCGGTGCGACGTAGAACTGGAAGAAGGCGTGACAAGGCATCAGCGCCATCTTGTCCAACTCAGCCACGTTCCAGGCGCTGACGATGATGCGGCGCGAGTCCGGGTTGCTCTTCAGGGTTTGTATGACCTGGGCGATCTGGTCGATGTGGCCGCCATCGGGTGTGGGCCAGCTGCGCCATTGCACGCCATAGACCGGGCCCAGGTCGCCATCGGGGCGGGCCCATTCGTCCCAGATGCTGACGCCGCGCTCTTTCAGCCAGTTGTTGTTGCTTGATCCGGTCAGGAACCACAGCAGTTCCTGGATGATGGAGCGCAGGTGCACCTTCTTGGTGGTGACCAGCGGAAACCCCTCGTTCAGGTCAAACCGCATCTGGTGGCCAAACACGCTCTTGGTGCCGGTGCCGGTGCGGTCGCTCTTGGCCACGCCATGCTCATTGACATGGCGCATGAAATCTTCGTATTGGGAGCGCGTGGGGCGGGTCATGGGCGGGTAGCGATGGTCAAAAGAGGGGGCTTGCGCGCATTTTCGCCGCATTTTGCCTGGGCTGGCCGGCACGTTTGTCGCCCATATAAACCGGAAACCACTCACGCAGCCAAATCATTGGCAAAATCGCCCTATCGTTGGTGAGGTGGTGCGTCAGAGCACCGCCCAAGAGAACAGAGTATTTCATGACTTGTTGGACAGCGCGCCCTATGGCGCGCGCCATTGCGCTGCTGCTGTTGGCGCTGCCCGTCTGCGCCGTGGCGGCCAAGGACCAGGCTGCTGCCTATGTGGTGGGGGTGCAGGATCTGGACTACTACCCGATCTATGCCACCGACCCCGCGGGGCGATACAGCGGCTATGCCCGCGAGCTGCTGGATTTGTTTGCCAGGCGCAGTGGCATTCGCTTGGTGTACCAGGTGCGCCCCGTCAAGCGGTTGGTAGGCGAATTCGTGGCCGGCCAGGTGGACTTCATGTTCCCGGACAATCCACGCTGGGATGCCGTGGCCAAGCAGGGCAAGGCGGTGGTGTACTCGCAGCCGGCGGTCACGTTCCAGGACGCGGTGATGGTGTTGCCCGACCATGCGGGCCGCAAGTTGCGGTCGCTGGGCATCGTGCATGGCTTCACGGCCTGGAAATTTCTGCCAGACATTTCGGCGGGCAGGTTGAGCCTGCAAGAGGCGCCTGGCCCGAAGAATCTGGTGGACATGGCCCTGCTGGGCCGCGTGGACGGTGTGAACCTGGCCCAGCAGGTGGCGCAGTACCACTTGAAGGGCATGAGCAAACCCGGAGCATTGGTGCCCGACTTGAGCTTGATGCCCCAGGTGAACAGCCAGTACCACTTGTCCAGCATACGCCACCCGGACATCATCCAGCGGTTTGATCAGTTCCTGCAGACCGAGCGCGCCGAGGTGGTGGCCCTGAAATTCAAGTATGGCTTGTAACGGGCCAACCGGCGGACGTTTTGCTCACAGCGCCACCACCCGACCCGGGTTCAGCAGGCCTTGCGGGTCCAGCGCACGCTTGACGGCGCGCATCATGTCCAGCGCCACCGCCGGCTTGTAGTCGGGCAGGTAGTCGCGCTTGAAGGCGCCTATGCCGTGCTCGGCCGAGATCGAGCCGCTGTGGCGGGTGACGGCGTCATACACCAGGCGGTTCACCGACGCCTCGTGCTGCGCCATGAAGTCTGCGGCTGGCATGTCCACCGGCGCCTGCACGTTGTAGTGCAGGTTGCCGTCACCCAGGTGGCCGAAATTGACCATGCGCACGCCCGGCACCAGCGCCTGCAGGGCGGCATCGGTTTCTTGCACGAAGGCCACCACGCGTGAGATCGGCACCGAGATGTCGTGCTTGATGTTGGGGCCTTCCTTCACCTGCGCCAGCGGGATGCTCTCGCGCACATGCCACAGCTGGCGTGCCTGCGTCAGGCTTTCGGCCACCACGGCGTCCACCACGCAGCCGGCCTCCAGGGCCAGCTCCATCAGGTGCTCGAAGCGCGTGCGTGCATGCGCTTCCGACTCATGGTCGGAATTCTCCAGCAGCACATGCCAGGGCGCGTCCATCTGGGCTGTGAAGGGCTGGCGCATGGCCGGGAAGTGCCTGGCCACCAGGCTCAGGGCAAACTGCTCCATCACCTCAAAGCCGGTCAGCCCCGGGCCCAGGTGCTGGTGCGCCAGTGCCAGCAGCTGCACCGCCGCTTCCAGCGACGGCACCACGGCCCAGGCGGTGAGTTGCGCGGCCGGCAGCGGGTACAGCTTCAGGGTGGCGGCGGTGATGATGCCCAGCGTGCCTTCGCTGCCCACCAGCAGGTCGCGCAGGTCATAGCCGGTGTTGTCCTTGCGCAGGCCGGTCAGGCCGTGCCAGACCTCGCCCTGTGGTGTCACCACCTCTAGCCCCAGGCACAGGTCGCGCGCGTTGCCATACCGCACCACCTGGGTGCCGCCGGCATTGGTGCCCAGGTTGCCGCCCAGCGTGCACGAGCCCTCGGCGGCCAGGCTCAAGGGGAACAGCAGGTCGGCATTGGCGGCGGTTTCCTGCAGGTTTTGCAGGATGCAGCCGGCCTCGGCCGTCATCGTCAGGTTGGCGACGTCGAGCTCGCGCACGGCGTTCATGCGCTTGAGGCTGAGCACGATCTGGCGCCCGCTGGTGTCAGGCACCGAGCCGCCGTTCAGGCTGGTGTTGCCGCCCTGCGGCACCAGGGCCAGTTGCGAATCGGGATGCGCCGCGCGGTAGGCGGCGCACAGCGTCACCACCTGGGCCACCTCGTCGGTGCTGGCCGGTTGCACCACGGCCAGGGCCTTGCCCTGGGCGCGCTGGCGCCAGTCCTGCTCCCAGGCGCTGAGATCGCCCTCGGTGAACACGTGGGCGGCGCCGACCACGTGGCGCAACGAATCCAGCAGGTGGTGCATCATGGTGTGCTTGGCTCCGGCGGGGTGGCACGCGGCGCGGCCAGGCGCAGCCGCACATGCAGTGCGCAGGCAATGAACAGCAGCAGGCACAGCAGCACTTCCACCAGGCCCAGGTAGTTGCCGGGCGGCTTGTCGCTGTAGCCACGCACCACGCCTTCGGTGAAGTACAGCCACACCATCAGGCTGACCCAGCGGTAGGTGTACATGCGGTGCTTCAGCAGTCCGGCCAGCGGAATGCACAGCGGCAGGGCTTTCAGCGCCAGCCAGGAGCCGCCCGGGCGCAGCGGTGCCCAGAACAGCTCCCAGCCCAGGCTGAGGGCGATCAGGCCCAGCAGGCTGCTGACGGCCAGGGTGCGGGTGAGGTCAACGGTATTCAGAGGGGGCTTCATCTCGATGGCATCATAGCGGCCATGCCATCCATGCAGCGTTTCCATCTCTGGCTCAGGGATTTGTCGCGTTTTCCCTGGCGCAGCACCATTGAGGTGCTGCGCGAGCGCTTTCGCGAAGACCGCCTGGGCCTGACGGCCAGCAGCCTGACCTTCACCACCACCATCGCGCTGGTGCCGGTGCTGACGGTGGCGCTGGCCGTGTTCACCGCCTTTCCGGTGTTTTCCACCTTTCAGGCGGTGCTGCAGAAGTGGCTGGTAGACAGCCTGATCCCGGCCGACATCTCGCGCCAGGTGCTGGGCTACCTGACGCAGTTTTCCAGCAAGGCCAGCAAGCTGGGCCTCTTTGGTGGGGTGTTCCTGCTGGCCACCGCCACGGCGCTGATCTTCACCATAGACCGCACGCTGAACAACATCTGGCGCGTGCGCCGGCTGCGCTCCTTCGGCCAGCGGGTCATCATCTACTGGGCCGCCATCACGCTGGGGCCGCTGCTGCTGGCCGCCAGCCTGACCATGACCACCTACCTGGTCAGCGCCTCGCGCGGCCTGGTGGGCGCCATGCCGGGCTCGCTGCGCGTGTTCTGGGACCTGCTGGAATTCCTGCTGCTGGCCGGCGGCATGTCGGCGCTGTACCACTACGTGCCCAACACCGTGGTCAAGTGGGGCCACGCCTGGACCGGTGGCCTGTTCGTCGCCGCCGGCATCGAGGTGGCCAAGCGGCTGCTGACCTTGTACCTGGGCGCAATGCCCACCTATTCCATGGTGTATGGCGCCTTTGCCATCGTGCCCATCCTGCTGGTGTGGATCTATGTGGCCTGGGTCATCGTGCTGCTGGGCGCGGTGGTGGCGGCCTACCTGCCCAGCCTGCTGGCCGGCGTGGCGCGCCGGGCCAGCGCCTACGGCTGGCAGTTTCAGCTGGCGCTGGAATTGCTGCGCGAGCTGGACCGGGCCAGCACCACAGACACCAAGGGCTTGGGCATGATGGCCTTGGTGGAGCGCCTGCAGGTGGAGGCGCCACAGCTGGAGCCCGTGCTCGAAGCCCTGGCCCAGCTGGACTGGGTGGCGCAGGTGGCTGAGACAGAGCCCGGGCGCGAAGCCCGTTATATTCTGCTGGTCGACCCCGACAACTGCCGCCTGGCGCCGCTGATGGCCCAGTTGCTTCTGCCGCAGGAGGAAACCACGCGCGCGTTGTGGGGCGGTGAAAAATGGCAGGCCATCACATTGAGGGAGGTATTGTGAGTCAGAGTGCCAACGCCGTCCGGCTGCTGGTGGTGGAGGACATGGAGGAGATGCGCAACATCGTGCGCCGGTTGCTGACCGCCATGGGCTACACCGAAGTCGAGTTGGCCCGCAACGGCGAGGAAGCCTGGGCCATGCTGCACGCGCGCTCGTTTGACGTCGTGCTGTGCGACTGGAACATGCCCAAGATGTCGGGCCGCGAGTTGCTGGAGAAGGTGCGCGCCCACCCCAAGCTGATGGGCTTGCCCTTCATCATGATCACCGGCGAAAACACCTCCGGCCAGGTGAAGGACGCCATTGCCGGTGGCGTGACGGACTTCATCGTCAAGCCGTTCACGCTGGCGCTGCTGGAGCAACGCCTGCTGAAGGCGTTGAGCTTGCAGTTGCCGCCATTGAGCGATGGTACGGGTCTGTGAAAACCGGATTGAGAGCCTTTCAGCCATGGGTTAGTTGTTTGCTGATCTTGACCGCCGTCTCGGCACTGACGGCTTGCTCCACCGGCTTTGGGATCACGGCTTCCGGTCAGCTTGGCGAGTCGATTCACTTCCGGTTTCATGCGCTTACCGACCCGGCAAAGCCTATTCAGGTTAAGGTCGAGGAAGTCGTCGTCCAAGAGAATGCAAGTGGCAATGACTGGGTCATTGTTTGGAGGCTTCGACGCAGCAGCGTGCGTGTTGAAATGCTGACCTATGGCGAGCCCGTGGAAGGTGCATCAGTCGTGACGGCCCCGAGTCCGCTGCGCGTCAACACCCGGTACCGGATGTTGGTTTCTGGCGAGCCCGGCTTGACGCAGTACGGCAACTCAGTGGTCTATTTTTCTATCGACGCGTCTGGCAAGGCTCTGGAAGGGCGATGACGGCGGTCCATGGGCTACCTGACTCAGATGTCAGATCTTGACCTTGCCGCTCCAGATGTCCTTGTACATCACCCAGTCACCCATGAAGCTGTACAGCGGCCGCTTGAACGAGGCCGGCTTGTTCTTCTCGAAACCGAAGTGCCCCACCCAGGCAAAGCCGTAACCGCACATCAGCGCGACCGGTAACCACAGCAGGTTACCTGTGACAAAGATCATCGCGACGCAGGCCAGCGACAGCGTGGAGCCGGCGAAGTGCAGGCGCCGACAGGTCAGGTTGCTGTGTTCGGTCAGGTAAAACGGGTAGAACTCGGCAAAGCTCTTCATCGCCTTGGGGTTGGGCGCGGCGATGACGGTGGCTTCGCTGCTGGTGGCGGTGTTCATGAGGCGGTCTCCTGCTGTGCTTTGGGGCCATTTTGCCTGTTCAGCCGGGCTTCAGGAAGTCCTTCAGCGCCTGCAGCATCTGCTCGGGCGCCTCGTTCATCTGGTGGTGGCCACTGGGCAGCATGACCACTTTGGCGTTGGCTGCCTTGGCCACCAGGCTTTGCGCGGCTTTCGGCGTGGTCATCTGGTCGGCGCCACCCAGCGCAAAGAGGGTAGGGCACTGCACCTTGGCCATCGCCGCCTCGCCGTTGGCATAGCTGTCGCAGGCCTTGAAGCCGGTATGAAACAGATTGACCTTGGTGTTGCTGGCCAGCACGCGCCGGCCCAGCGCCAGCGACGCGCCATAAACCCAGGTGCCCGGGCCCAGTGACGAAGGCGGCGGTGCCAGCGTGGCGCGTGAAAACACGTTGACCATGTGCAGCGCCTTTTCCGGCTGGTTCAGCGATGCGTCCAGCAGCGCGGGCGACACCTTCATCGGGAAGGCCGTGCCCACCAACACCAGCTGGCTGACCAGCTCGGGCGCGCGGGCAGCAGCCTCCAACGCGACCAGCGAGCCGAAGCTGTGGCCCACCAGTGCCGCGCGTTTCAGCCCTTGCGCGCGCAGCAGCGCGATGACAAAGTCTGCCGCCGCCTCCACCGTGGCGGGCGGCTCGCCGGCGCTCTTGCAGTGGCCCGGCAGGTCCAGCGCCAGCACGTTCCAGCCGTGGTTGGCCAGGTAGCGGCTTTGCAGACCCCACACGCTGTGGTCGTGCAGCACGCCGTGGATGAAGACCACGGTGGGCTTGGCAGCATCGAAAAGCTTGCCGCCGGTGTAGCAATAGGTGTCTTGGCCGTTGACGGTGATGTACATGGCTCAGGCTCCCTTTTCCGCGGCCTTCAGCGCGCGCTTCAGGTCGTCGATCAGATCATCGGCGTCTTCCAGGCCGATGGACAGCCGTATCGTGCCCTGGGTGATGCCGCCGGCCGCCAGCGCCTCGTCGCTCATGCGGAAGTGCGTGGTGCTGGCCGGGTGGATCACCAGGCTGCGGCAGTCGCCCACATTGGCCAGGTGGCTGAACACCTTCAGCGCTTCGATGAACTTCTTGCCCTGCTCGCGTTGGCCCTTGATGTCGAAGCTGAACACCGACCCGGCACCGCGCGGCAGCAGCTTTTGTGCCAGCTTGTGGCTGGGGTGGCTCTCCAGCAGCGGGTGGCCGACGCGGCTGACGAACTCATGCCCGGCCAGGAACTGCACCACCTTTTCGGTGTTGCGCATGTGCCTTTCCATCCGCAGCGACAGCGTCTCCACGCCCTGCAAGATCAACCAGGCCGAGTGCGGGCTCATGCAGGCGCCAAAATCGCGCAGGCCTTCACGCCGTGCACGCAGCAGGAAGGCGCCTACTGTGGACTCTTCGGTGAACACCATGTTGTGGAATCCGTCGTAGGCCTGCGCCAGTTCGCCGAACTTGCCGCTCTGGGCACAGGCGCGCTCCCAGTCGAAGCTGCCGCCATCCACCACGATGCCGCCAATCACCGTGCCATGGCCGCTCAAGAACTTGGTGGCCGAGTGGTAGACCAGGTCGGCGCCCAGCTCCAGCGGTTTCATCAGCCAGGGCGTGGTGAGCGTGGAATCCACCAGCAGCGGCACACCGGCTTCGTGGGCGATTTGCGCCACCGCTGGCACGTCCAGCACGTCCAGGCCGGGGTTGCCCACGCTCTCGCCAAACAGCAGCCGGGTGTTGGGGCGAATGGCGGCGCGCCAGCCGTCCATGTCGCCCGGCTTGACGAAGGTGGTCTCGATGCCGAAGCGGCGCATCGTGTAGTGCAGCAGGTTCTGCGAGCCGCCATACAGCGCCGTGCTGGCCACGATGTGGCCACCGGCGCCCATCAGCGTGGCCACGCTCAGGTGCAGCGCCGCCTGGCCGCTGGCGGTGGTGATGGCGCCAATGCCGCCCTCCAGCGCGGACACGCGCTGTTCCAGCACGGCGTTGGTGGGGTTGCTGATGCGCGAGTACACATGGCCGGCGCGCTCCAGGTTGAACAGCGCTGCAGCGTGGTCGCTGGACTCGAACACGAACGACGTGCTCAGGTGAATGGGCACGGCGCGCGCGCCGGTGGCCGGATCGGGCGCGGCGCCGGCGTGCAGCGCCAGTGTGTCGAAGCCGGGGTCGGAATAGCCGGGCATGGGGTGTGTCCTCTTTCTTCGGTCGAACCGCTATTGTCAGCTACCTGTGAGGCAGACGTTGATCATGGTGCGGACGCGTGGTTTGCGGGATCAGGCTGCTGCGGCGCTCAGCTCCGCGGCTGTCCCCCAGCCCTGCGGGCATCCTCCTTGATGCCGCTGCGCTGAACGCCACCACGCCCCGATCTTGCCAGCGTGGATGGCGTTCGGCGTTTCAGTGTTGCGAATGTCAATTGACCCGATGTCGCTGGGGCGTGTGGCGTAGCGGAATCAAGGAGGAGGGCCGCAGGGCCGGGGGACATCCGCGTAGCCACGCGCACCAGCGGCGTCGGTAGCCGACAAACCAAGTCACTGGCACCGCAACAGAGCGGCAGGCACTTTGGCGGGCTAAAGAAAAGGGCGCAACGAGCGCCCCAAGGATTAGCCGGCAGCGAAGCGCTCAGCCTTTGGCCGCCAACCCCAACCGCTCGATCAGCAGCTTGTCGCGCGCAAAGGTCTCGGCGGCCCACTTGGCGTAGTCCGGGCCGCTGCGGTACCACATGTCCTGGTTCAGTTGGTCCAGCAGCTCCAGATGCTTGGGGTCGTCCATGGCCTTCTTGAAGGCGTCGTGCAGCGTCTTCACCACGGCCGGGTCCATGCCCTTGGGGCCGACCAGCCCATAGGGCGAGGTGGACACCACGCCGTAGCCCAGCTCCTGCACCGTCGGCACCTGCGGCCAGCGCCGCGTGCGCTTGTCGCCGAAGGTGGCCAGCAGGCGCATCTGGCCGGTGTCGACGAACTTGTCCCAACCGGTGGCGTCGCTCTGTGCCATCACGTGGCCACCCAGCAGCGCCTGCTGCAGGTCGGCATTGCCCTTGAAGGGGATGTGGTTCAGCGTCACCTTGGCGTTGCCGGCCACTTCCTCCATCAGCAGGTGCGGCGAGGTGCCGATGCCGGTGGAGCCGTAGTCGATCTTGCCAGGCTGCTTGCGCGCCGCCTCGATGTAGTCGTTGAAGGTCTTGTAAGGCGAATCGGCCTTCACCGTGAAGCCGAAGGTGTAGCCAGAGATGCCCAAAATGAAGCTGAAATCCTTCAACGGGTCCCAGGCCACCTTTTGCATGTGCGGCAGACGCAGCATGCCCATGGGGTACTGGGCGATGGTGTAGCCGTCGGGCTTGGCGGTCTGTGCCATGGTGCCCGGCCCCAGCGTGCCGCCGCCGCCGGGCTTGTTCTCGACCACGATGGTCTGGCCCAGCTGGCGCCCGGCGATCTCGGCCAGCGTGCGCAAATGCCGGTCGGTGGAGCCACCGGCCGGCCAGGGCACGATCAGCGTGATCGCCTTGCTGGGGAAGGCGGTGGTCTGCGCGCGCGCTGGCACTGCCGCCAGCAGCGCTGAGCCGGCCGCGGCGCCCAGCAGCTCGCGCCGCGACAGCCCGCCGCTGGCCGGGTTGGATGTGGACTCTTGCTCTTTCATGCGTTGATCTCCTCGTTTCATTTGGCCACCGACACCGGCTCGGGCGGCAGGGGCTGGCCACCGGGGCCGGCAGCAAACGTCAGCGGGCTGACGGAATCCTGCTGGCCCACGCCGGGCTTGCTCCAGTCGCACACGCCGCCCGGGAACACCGCCTGCAGCCGCGTGACCTGCGCGGGCGACAGGCGTCCACTGTACTCGCTCGTGTCCAGGGGTTTCAACTGGCATTTCAGTGCGTCCTCGGTGCGTGCGCCGCCGGCCACCTGGCGCGGCGACTGGTGCACGGCCAGGTACTTGTCGGCATTGCACTGGGCCTGGTCGGTCACCTTGACGGACTGGGTGGCGTCGCTGCTCAGCAGGCAGTAGTCAGAGGTGCCGGCGGGCCGGGCGTTGATGACCTTTTGCGCCAGCGCGGTGCTGGAGGTGTCGGCCTTCAGCTTGGTGAGCCAGCTGTCCATCTGCAGGAAGGCATCATTGGCCAGCGCGGCAGGGGCCGAGAAGCCGCTGCGCCCGAAGCGCCACATCACCTGGTTGCCGTGCCCGCCGGCGTCGCGGTCCATGCGGTCGCGGATCGAGAAGCTGCGCCACTGGTGATGGATGCCGAACAGTGCCACGCCTTGCAGCGAGGCGGCTGGCGTGCTGCCAAAGCCCGGCGGCACGTCGATCACCGAATCGTCATAACCCCGCATGTCGATGATGGCGGTCTTGGCCAGCTGCTTGGTGCTCAGCACGATGCCGGCACGGTAGGCGATGGCCAGCGCATCGGCATTGGCCACGCTGCGCGTGGTCGTGGGGTTGGTGTCGGCATCGGTGCCGCCGGCAATTTCGTTCAGCGTCACGAACTCCTCGCCGGTGATGATGCCGGCCTGCAAGGCTTTCAGCCCGTACTGCACGCCGGTGTTGTCACGCGTGTCCTTGGCAGCGGCCTGGCCGGCCACCTTGCCCCAGATGGATTCAGCCCAGGACCAGGCATTGCAGCGCGCGCCGCCGGGGTTGCTCACCGGGTCGTACACCATGGAGGCAGGCAGTTCGCAGTTGTTGACCGAGGTGGTGGACTGCACGATGACGCCGGTGTCGTTGTTGGCCGGCGGCACGGTGCGCTGGAAGTAGTTGCCGGCCTTGCCGTTGGAGCCAAAGCTGTTGTACCAGCCATGGCAGGCCGATTGGTCCATGTGGCCGTTGATGGCGGCCTTCTTGGCGTTGATCTGGGCTTGCGACACACCGGCCTGCAGGGCCAGCCAGGCGGGCTTCTGGTAGGCCTCGACCAGGGTCACGCAGTCGGACACTTCCATGGTCACGGTTTCGGAGTCGGGGTAGGTGCAGGACACCGTGATGCCGTCCAGCAGCCCCGGGGCGATGGAGGCCGTCATGTTGGAGGCGATGGAGCCGCCTGAACAGCCGCTGCCCATGGTGAACTTGATCGGACCGTAGCTGTCGAAGATGTGCTCCTTCATCATCATCAGCGTTTCGGTCATCAGCACGCGGTTGGAGTTCTTCAGCGAGTCGGTCATGCTGTTGACGGCCACCATGTAGCCGCGCGACAGTGAGCGGTCGTCGGTCCAGGCGGTGGCCGGGCGCACCTGGCGGCGCGGCTGGCCGGTGCTGGCGCCGAAGGTGTACAGCAGCTTGCCGTTCCACTGCGCCTGCGGGGCCACGGGGGTCCAGGGCTTGGTCGGGTCAAACAGCACCGCGATGTCGTAGATGCCGCGGTTGATGGTGCCGCGCTCCACGCGGACGATGTAGGGCACCGTTGCCCCGCTGTCCGTGGTGGTGCTGGCCAGGTCGGTTGGCGTCACGCCCACGGTATAGGGCTTGAAGCAGGGGTTGGCCGGCGGCGTGGCGGTGGTGGCCGGTGCGGTGGCGGTGTAGCTGGCGTTCAGCACCGGATCGGGCAGCGCAAACGAACATCCCGCCGCCGTGGTCTTGTAGTACAGCTTGTACTCGGTGGCGATGTTGCACCTGGCGTCGGTGGCAGTGGTGCTCAGACCGCTGCCGTTGGTGGCTGGTGAAGTGGCGGTGGCGCCCTGCGGCACCGGTGTGGCGCAGAAGTAGGGCACGATCTGCGCGCCCGAATAGACCGACCCGCCGCGGTTGGCGTTGGTGATGGTCAGCTTGGCGGCCGACGTGAAGCCCGTCACTGCGGACAGCACATTGGCACCCACCTTCAGCCCGGTCACCAGACCGGTGATGCGCCCATCGGACCGCTGGGCGAAAGCGGACGTGACATCCACGCCGTCCACGTCCACCCGCAGGCCGGTGGCGCTGGCCCCGGTGGGCAGCACGATTTCGACCATCGCGTCACCGTCGCTGACCAGGTCGGCCCGGTTGGACAAGGTTTTGATGCTCAGCAGTGGCAGCGGCGGGCTGCTGTTGCTGTCGCCGCAGGCGGACAGACCGACCGCGACCAGCAAGGCGAACGCCGCACCGGCGGCGCGGCCAACTCTCTGTGAAAGGCGCATAGTGTCTCCTCGGGATGTTGTTATTCCGTTAAACGGAATATATTTTTGAGATGCCAGGCCAGTGTAGGTAGGCTGCCGCGCTGCGTAAACCGCGACTAGGGTAAGTCACTAGGTTTTGACGCGAAGGGGGCTTGAAAAGCAGCCTGCTTGGCGTGCGGTTGCCACATAATATTCCGCACATCAGAATATTTCCAAAGGTCCATGCCATGGGACGCAAGCGAAGCAGTGAGTTGCCGGCGGGCAACGACAGCGGCAGCGACAAGGATCCGCGCTTTGTCGAGGCGTTGGCCCGGGGGCTGGCCATGCTGCGGGTGTTCCGTCCGGACGACCGCTGGCTGTCGCACCGCGAGATCGTGAAACGCACCGGGCTGCCGGCGGCCACGGTGTCGCGGCTGGCCTTCACGCTGGTCAGCCTGGGGTACCTGCGGCACCGCAGCGAGGCCGGCGAATATGCCCTCAGCCTGGCGGTGCTGGGGCTGGGTTTCTCGGTGCTGAGCAACTTCGAGGTCGGTCGGGTGGCCCGTCCCTACATGCAGGTGCTGGCCGACCAGTGCCAGGCGGCGGTGTCGCTGGGGGTGCGCCATGAGCTCAACATGGTCTACGTGGCGCACTGCCGCAGCCGTGCACGCTTGACCTTGGGGCTGGACGTGGGCGCGCGCATGCCGGCGGTGCGCACCGCCATGGGCCGCGCGGTGTTGGCGGTGATGGCGCTGCCTGAGCGCGAAGCGTTGCTGCGCCGCGCCGAAGCGGAAAGCCCCACAGCTTGGCCGGCCATGCGCGAGCGGCTGGCGCAGGTGCAGGCTCAGTACGACGCGGTGGGTTTCGTCACCTCCGAGTGCGAGTGGGAGTCCGACATCTCGGCCGCCGGCGCGCCGGTGGACGTGGGCGACGGCCGCCTGCTGTTCGGGCTGACGGTGGGCGGTCCCTCGGCCCATTTGCAAGGGTCCTTCCTGCATCAGGAAGTGGGGCCGCTGCTGGTGAGCACCGCGCGCACCATCGTGGACGCGCTGCGCGCGGCCGACTGGCAAGAATAGGGCAGGCACGGCCCAAGGTGCGGTGGCGCTGGCCGCACACAGTGTCACAAGGTGTTTTCCGCCATACCGCGCGAGCGGTTTCAGGCTATAGTTGGCCTCAGCAGTTGAGGAGACCGCCATGAAAGTCAGCGACATATTGCGCGTCAAGGGCAATACCTTGTACACCGCCTCGCCGGACCAGCCGTTGGCGCATGCGGTAGCCATCATGGCCGAAAAGGACATGGGTTCGCTAGTCATCATGGAGCACGGCGACCTGGTGGGCATGCTGACCTTCCGCGAGGTGATACAGACCGTGGTGAAGAACGGCGGCCAGATCGGCACCACGTTGGTCCGCAGCGCCATGGACGACGCTCCGCTGACCTGCACCGCCGAAACCGAACTGGACGAGGTGCGCCGCATGATGCTGGACCGCCATGCCCGCTACATGCCGGTGATGGACAAGCGCATGCTGATGGGTGTGATCAGCTTCTACGACGTCGCCAAGGCCGTGGTGGACAGCCAGAACTTCGAGAACAAGATGCTGAAAGCCTACATCCGCGACTGGCCTGAAGAGGACGGCGTCAACCAGGGGTGAGCTTGCCGCCCCAGCCTTCCGCAAGCCCGGTGTCGTCGGGCCAAGATTCGGGTGCCGGCCTGGTGTTGCTGCTGGAGGGCTTGAGCCAGTTGGAGGTGGGTCTGACGGTTTTTGACCGTGACCTGGTGCTGGTGGCCGCCAACCAGCGCTTTCAGCAGATGCTGAACTTCCCCGATGCCCTGTGCCAGCCTGGCGCCACCATGGAGCAGGCGCTGCGGCACAACGCGCACAGTGGCGAATACGGTCCCGGCGACCCCGAGCAGCAGGTGCGCGAGCGCTTGGCCCTGTCGCGCCAGTTTTTACCCCACCAATTCGAGCGCGTGCGGCCCGATGGCCGCGTCATCGAAGTGCGCGGCACGCCGCTGGCTGGCGGCGGCATGGTCACCACCTACACCGACGTCACGCTGGCGCGCCAGCGCGAAGCGGCGCTGCGCGAACTGAAGTCCGGACTGGAGCAGCGGGTGGCGCAGCGCACACAGGAGTTGCGCCACAAGGCCGACCTGCTGCAGGTGGTGGTGGACCACATGGACCAGGGCATCAGCTACTTCAATGCCAGCTTGCAGTTGGAGCTGTGCAACCAGCGCTACCTGGACTTGTTGGGCTTTCCGCAGTCGTTGGGCGTGCCCGGCACGCCGTTCGAAGCCTTCATACGCTACAACGCCGAGCGCGGCGAATACGGGCCTGGCGATGTGGAACACCAGGTGCGCGTGCGGCTGGAGGCTGCGCAGCGCCAGGAAACGCATCGCTTCGAGCGCGTGCGTCCGGACACCGGCACCACACTGGAACTGGCCGGCGTGCCGACGCCGGACGGCGGCTTTGTCACCACCTACCTGGACGTCAGCGAGCGCAAGCGCGCCGGCGAGGCTTTGCAGCGTGAGCGCCAGCACCTGCTCAACGTGCTGCAAGGCACCAACGCCGGCACCTGGGAATGGAATGTGCAGACCGACGAGCGCCTGTACAACGAGCGCTGGGCCGAGATCACCGGCCACAGCCTGGCTGAGTTGCAGCCTGTGGGCGAGCACACCTGGACGGCGTTGTGCCACCCGGACGACATCGAGCGCGTGATGGCGCAGATGCGGCAGCATTTCGCCGGCGAAACCGCCTATTACGCCAGCGAATTCCGCATGCGCCACAAGGGCGGCGGCTGGGTCTGGGTGGCCGCGCATGGCCAACTGCTGTCGCGCACGCCGGACGGCCGTCCCGAATGGGTGGCGGGCACCCACCTCGACATCACCGAACGCAAGGAGGCTGAGGCGCGCATACGCGAACTCAACGAGACGCTGGAGCAGCGGGTGGACGAGCGCTCGGCCCAACTCGCCGCCGCCCGCCAGACGCTGCACCGCTCGCAGGAGGAGCTGGCCCGCAGCGAGGCCAAGGCCAGGATGGGCACGCTGGTGGCCAGCGTGTCGCACGAGCTGGCCACACCGCTGGGCAACAGCCTGATGACGGCCACCACACTGACCGACCATGTGCGGCGCTTCCAGGACCTGCTGCAGACCAGCCAGATCAAGCGCAGCGACCTGGTCACGCTGCTGGCGATGTTCGGTGAGGGCAGCGAGCTGATGCAGCGCAACCTGCACCGCGCGGTGGTGCTGATGCGCAACTTTAAGCAGGTGGCGGTCGACCAGGCCAGCGAGCAACGCCGCCAGTTCGACCTCGCCGCAGTGGTGGGCGAGGTGCTGGACACGTTGGCGCCCAGCCTGCGGCGCCAGCCGCACCAGGTGGTGCTGAATGTGCCACCGGGCATCACGCTGGACAGCTATCCGGGTCCGCTGGGGCAGGTGGTCATCAACCTGGTCAACAACGCCTACCTGCATGCCTTCGAAGGCCGGCAGGACGGCGTGCTGACGCTCGGCGCCCACGCTGACGATACGCATGTCATGCTGGCCGTGGCCGACAACGGCGTCGGCATGGCGCCGGAGTTGCTGGCCCAGATGTTCCAACCCTTCTTCAGCACCAAGATAGGCCGCGGCGGCACCGGGCTGGGCATGACCATTGTCGACAACCTGGTGTGCAAGGTGCTGGGCGGCACGCTGGAGGTGACCTCCACCGTGGGGCAGGGCAGCCGCTTCACCTTGCGGTTGCCGTTGGTGGCGCCCAGCGTTTCACTGGCGGACGAAGAACCCACCGAGGATTGAGGCCAAGCCGGCTCTGGGATAATCCCGGGTATGAGCGGCAACACTTTCGGACAACTCTTCGCGGTCACCAATTTCGGCGAATCCCACGGGCCGGCGATCGGCTGCGTGATCGACGGTTGCCCGCCCGGCATGGACCTGAGCGAGGCCGACATCCAGGGCGACCTGGACCGTCGCCGTCCTGGCACCAGCCGCCATGTGACGCAGCGCAACGAGCCCGACGCGGTGGAAATCCTCTCCGGCGTCTACCAGGGCAAGACCACCGGCACGCCGATCTGCCTGCTGATACGCAACACCGACCAGCGCAGCAAGGATTACGGTGACATCGCCCAGAGCTTCCGGCCCGGCCACGCCGACTACACCTACCTGCACAAATACGGCCTGCGCGACCCGCGTGGCGGGGGCCGCTCGTCCGCCCGCCTGACCGCGCCTATGGTGGCCGCCGGCGCAGTGGCCAAGAAATGGCTGAAAGCCAAATACGGCACCGAGTTTCGCGGCTGCATGACCCAGATCGGTGACCAGGTGGTGCCCTTCGAGTCCTGGGAGCATGTGCCGAACAACCCGTTCTTTGCCCCGATTGCCGATGTGTCGGCACTGGAGGCCTACATGGACGCGTTGCGCAAGGCGGGCGACTCCTGCGGCGCGCGCCTGCGCGTGGTGGCCAGCAAGGTGCCGGTGGGCCTGGGCGAACCGCTGTTTGACCGCATGGACGCTGACATCGCCTACGCGATGATGGGTATCAACGCCGTCAAGGGTGTGGAGATCGGCGCCGGTTTCGCCAGTGTGGCGCAGCGCGGCAGCATGCATGGCGATTCGCTGTCGCCCGAAGGCTTCAAGTCCAACAACGCTGGCGGCGTGCTGGGCGGCATCACCACCGGGCAGGACCTGGAGGTGAGCATCGCCATCAAGCCCACCAGCTCCATCATCACGCCGCGCGAGACCATCAACCTGCAGGGCGAAGCCACCGAGGTCATCACCAAGGGCCGGCATGACCCCTGCGTGGGGATTCGCGCCACGCCGATTGCCGAGGCGTTTTTGGCGCTGGTGGTGATGGAACACGTGTTGCGGCACCGGGCGCAGTGTGGGGATGTCGTTCCTCCGGCAACGCCGATTCCTGGGCACGTCTGACATTTTTGCGCTTGCGGCGTGTGCTGCTTGGTTGGCAGGCTGCCGACGCCGCTGGTGCGCGTGGCTACGCGGATGTCCCCCGGGCCTGCGGCCCTCCTGCTTGATTCCGCTGCGCCACGCGCCCCAGCGACATCGGGTCAATTGGCGAGCGTTGCGCTGGTCTAAGTCCCGTTGGTAGGAATGGGAGTGAATGCTGTGTCCGGAAACGGCCGGCGGTCGGTCCCCGTTGCCGGCACCATGGCGGTCATGTTCAACAGGAGATCACCGCCATGTCTTTCCGTGTCCTGGGCCTCGCGCCCGAATCCTTCCAGCCCTTGTTCAACCTCAGTGACGACGAGTTGCGCCTACGCGGCATCGTCCGCGTGACGGCTGACAACGACAAGATGCCCTGCCGCGTCAGCATGGCGCACGCCGATGTCGGTGAAGAACTTCTGCTGCTGAACTATGAACACCAGCCGGCCAACACGCCCTACCGGGCCACGCATGCCATCTATGTGCGCAAAGCCGCGCAGCAGGCATTTGACGCCGTGGACCAAGTGCCGGAAGTGCTGGCTTCGCGGTTGCTGGCGGTGCGGGCGTTTGATGCGCAGCACATGATGATTGACGCTGAGGTGTTTGACGGCAGCGAGGCCGCCGCGCGCTTTGAGCAGTTTCTGGCCAACCCTGAGGCGGCCTATTTGCAGGTGCACAACGCGCGGCGTGGGTGCTACGCAGCCCGGGTGGAGCGGGCCTGACGGGGCAGGGCGGGTTCAGTCCGTCAATTTGTAATAGGTGCGGTTGCCGAACAGCGTGCCTTCCCGGTCGAAGGGCTCATTGGGCAATTCGTCACGGAAGGTGTCGGTGGCCAGGATCTCACCGCCGCGCGCGGTCTCTTCCCCCAGCTTGGACGAGGCATTGACTTCGGCGCCCCAGACGTCGTCGTTGTCTATGCGCAGCACGGTGCCGTAGCCCAGGCCAATGCAGACCTCGATGCGCTCTTCGGGGGAGCGTCCGGGGTTGGCGGCCTTGGTGGCGGCCACCATGGCGCGGGCGGTGGCCAGTGCCGGGGCTGCTGCGTCGAACACCACCAGCAGTGAATCGCCCTCGTGCTTCAGGCACACGCCGCCGTGCGCGGTGATCAGCGGCAGGAACAATTGCTCGGATTCCTGTATCAATTGCAGGAAATGCACGATGCCAAAGGCCTCGACCACGCGCGAAAAGCCCACCAGGTCGGTGAACATCACCGCCTGGGTGCGGCCAAAGCGCTGGTAAATCGCCTGGTCGATGGCAGCGCGGTCGGCACCGGGCTGGCGGCGCTGCGTCAGCAGATCAGCAAGTTCGTCGGATTGGGCCATGATCTGCACTATTTTTGCACAGAGAACGGCCTGTGTATCAAGTAAAGTGGGTCTGAACCACAGCCACGCACAACGGCGGGCACTGAAAGGGAAACCATGGAGTATGTGAGTCTGGGTCGCACGGGTCTGAAGGTGTCGCGAATTTGTCTGGGCATGATGACCTACGGCACGCCCAAGTGGCGGCCCTGGGTGCTGGACGAGACCGCCTCGCGCCCGCTGGTCAAGCACGCCATCGACCTGGGGCTGAATTTCTTCGACACCGCCGACATGTATTCGGCCGGCGAATCCGAGGTGCTGACCGGCAAGTTCCTGAAAGCCTATTGCAAGCGTGAGGAAGTGGTGGTGGCCACCAAGGTGTATTACCCGGTGGACCTGGATTTCAAGGGCGGCATGGCCACCGACGCCAAGCCGCCGCGCAAGCCCAATCAGGACGGCCTGAGCAGGAAGCGCATCTTCCACGCCGTGGATGCCAGCCTCAAGCGCCTGGGCACCGACTACATTGACCTGTACCAGATCCACCGGCTGGACATGGAGACGCCGCTGGAAGAGACCATGGAGGCGCTGCACGACGTGGTCAAGGCCGGCAAGGTGCGCTACCTGGGCGCCAGCAGCATGTGGGCCTGGCAGTTTGCCAAGGCGCAGCAGATTGCCCGCGAGCACGGTTGGACGCGCTTTGCCAGCATGCAGAACCACTACAACCTGGCCTACCGCGAGGAAGAGCGCGAAATGATCCCGCTGTGCCGCGACCAGGGGGTGGCGCTGATCCCTTGGAGCCCGTTGGCGCGCGGCTTCCTGGCGGGTAACCGGGCCTTGACAGACAAGTCCGCCGCCAAGGCCGCCGAAGCCGCGCCGGCCAAGGGCAAGAAGGCCGATGCCGCCACTGCGGCCAGCGCCGCCACCGAGCGCGCCAAGACCGACAACATCGCCCAGACCTACTACTACCGCGCCAGCGATTTCAAGGTGGTGGAAGAGTTGGGCAAGCTGGCGCTTGAGAAAGGCGTCAGCAACGCCACGCTGGCCTATGCCTGGCTGCTGCACAAGGGTGTGACGGCGCCCATCGTCGGCGCCAGCAAGCTGCCGCAGCTGGACCAGGCGGTGGCGGCGCTGGAGCTGAAGCTGACCGCGCCGGAGCTGGCGCGCCTGGAAGCGCCTTACGAGCCGCATCCGGTGCTGGGGCATGCGTGAACGCGCGGCCGCCCTGTCGAAGGCGGCCCAGCAAAAGTTGAGGGCTGGCTGGCAGCGGTTGAAATCGGTGAGCTGGCGTTGGTGGCTGACGCGCGTGGCCGCGCCGCTGGCGGCTCTGTTGCTGCTGGTCACCGGGGTGGTGTACTGGCAGCTGCCCGACATCGCCGAACTCAGCGACTACCACCCCAAGCAGGCGCTGCGGGTGTTCACCAGCGATGGCGTGGAAATCGGCAAGTACGGCGTGGAGCGGCGCTATTTCCTGCCCATCGCGCAAACGCCCAAGCTGATGCAGGACGCCCTGCTGGCCATCGAGGACACCGGCTTTCGCAGCCACTACGGCTTTTCGCTCAGCGGGCTGGCGCGCGCCTTCATCGCCAACACCACGCATCTGCTGCGCTCGCAGGGCGGCTCCACCATCACCCAGCAGGTGGCGCGCACCTTCTACCTGTCGTCGCGCAAGACGCTGGACCGCAAGTTCCGCGAGTTGCTGCTGGCGGTGAAGATTGAAAGCCAGCTCGACAAGGACCAGATCCTCGAGCTGTACATGAACCAGATCTACCTGGGCCAGCGCGCCTATGGCTTCGAGACCGCCGCGCACGTGTACTTCGGCAAACCCTTGTCGGCGCTGTCGGCGGCCGAATGCGCCATGCTGGCCGGCCTGCCGCAAAACCCCAACTTCGCCAACCCGGTGGCCAACCCGGAGCGCGCCCGCAAGCGCCAGCTGCAGGTGTTGGAGCGCATGCGCGTGACCGGCGTGCTGACCGACGTGCAGCACGCCGCCGCCAGGGCCGAGCCGCTGCACGTGCGCCGCAACGGCCAGACCGACGTGCACGCCGAATACGTGGCCGAGATGGTGCGCCAGGGCGTGTTCGGCCAGTTTGGCGAGCAGGCCTACACCGCCGGCTACAAGGTCTACACCACGCTGCTGGCCAAAGACCAGCAGGTAGCCTTTCAGGCGCTGCGCCGCGAGCTGCTGGAGCACGACCGCCGCCAACCCTACCGCGGCCCGGAAGATGAAGAACCGCTGGCCGATGACGCCCGCGCCGGTGACGCCACTGTCACCAAGGCGCTGGCCGATTATGCGGACGACGAAGACTTGCGCGTGGCCCTGGTCACACTGGCCGATGCCCGCAAGCTGGAGGTCACGTTGGCCGATGGCCAGGTGTTGACGCTGGCAGGCGAGGGCCTGCGCTGGGTGCAGCCGGCGCTGTCGGCCCGCGCCTCCAATGAGCTGCGCATCCGACGGGGCTCGGTGGTGCGCGTGGCCCAGCGCAACGGCCAATGGGTGGTCAGCCAGTGGCCGCAGGCCCAGGGCGCCTTTGTGGCGATGGAGCCCCACTCGGGCCAGGTGCGCGCGCTGGTGGGCGGCTTTGACTTCAACCGCGCCCAATTCAACCACGTCACCCAGGCCTGGCGCCAGCCGGGCTCCAGCTTCAAGCCCATCCTGTATTCGGCCGCGCTGGAACACAAGGTGATGCCGGCCACGCTGGTGAACGACGCGCCGCTGGCCATCGACGTCGATGGCACGGGCAACAACGTCTGGCAGCCGCGCAATTCGGATGGTCAGTTCGACGGCCCGTTGACGCTGCGCCAGGCGCTGGCCAAGTCCAAGAACCTGGTGTCGGTGCGGCTGGCCCAATTGCTGGGGCCGCAGGTGGTGCGCGAGTGGGCCGGCAACTTTGGCCTGGACCCGTCGCGCCAGCCCGACAACCTGACGCTGGCGCTGGGCTCGGGGGCGGCCACCCCCATGCAGATGGCTGGCGCCTACGCGGTGTTGGCCAATGGCGGCTATGGCGTCAAGCCGGTGCTGGTGCTGCGGGTGACGGATTCGCAAGACCGCGTGGTGTTCGCCGCGCCGCCCGCCAATACGCCGCACACCGAGGACCAGCGGGTGATACCCGCGCGCAATGCGTTCATCGTGAACAGCCTGCTGCAAGAGGTCACCCGCAGCGGCACGGCCGCTGCCGCCCAGCAGCAACTGAAGCGCCCTGACCTCTATGGCAAGACCGGCACCACCACAGACGCGGTGGACGCCTGGTTCGCCGGCTTCCAACCCAGGCTGGTGGCGGTGGCCTGGATAGGCTATGACGACCCGCGCAGCCTGGGCGACCGCGAGTTTGGCGGCGGCCTGGCGCTGCCGGTGTGGATCACCTACATGCGCCATGCGCTGAAGGATGTGCCGGTGAGTGAGTTGACGCCACCGCCCGACGTGATCAAGTACGGGGGCGACTGGATCTACAGCGAGCTGGCGCTGGACGGCTTTGTGCAGCGCATAGGCTTGGACGACGGCGCCCCTGCGGGCAGCACAAGCACCGCGCCGGCCACTGCGACGCCTGCAGCGGCCGGCGTGCCGTTGCCGAACAACCCGGCTGGCCAGACCAACGCCGCCATTCCCGAGCGGCCCGGGCAGCCGCAGCAGCAGGCCAGACCCGCCCCGGCGCAGGACCTGACGCCCCGGCCGCCGATCCTGAACCCCTAGCCTGGCTAGTACTTCAGTGCCGTCGACTTGCCCCGGAACACCCGGTACGCAAACACCGTGTAGCCGATGATGGCCGGCAGCACCACCACCACGCCGTAGAAGATCACGCGCAGTGCGTCGGGCGAACTGGCGGCCTGCCAGATGTTCAGCCGGCCTTCCACCAGCCAGGGGAACAGGCTGTAGCCCAGGCCGTAGAAGGCCAGCAGGAACACGCCCACCGTGCAGGCAAACGGCACGCCGACGCCGTATTCATTGGCCTGGCCCAGGCGCAGGGGCAAGCGGGTGAGGCTCCTGAAGATGACGAAGAACAGCACCCCTGTGGCCAGCGGGATGGGCGCCAGCAGCGCGATGTTGGGAAAGCTGAACCACTTGTCGAAAATGCGTGTGCTGACCAGTGGCGTGACGACGGAGATCAGCCCCACACCGGCCACCGTCAGCCACAGGCTGCGCAGCGCCCAGCCCACCGCCTTCAGTTGCAACGGCCCTTCAGTCTTCAGGATCAGCCAGCCGGCGCCCAGCAGGCAGTAGGACGCCAGCAGGCACAGGCCGATCAGCGCGCTGAACAGCAGGCTCCACACATCACCGCGAAAACCGGTGATCAGCCCGCCCAGCATGAAGCCCTGGGCCCAGCCGGCCAGCAGCGAGCCGAGGCAGAAGGCGTTGTCCCACAGCGGCTTGAAACGCGCGGCCGCCTTGACACGAAAGTCAAACGCCACGCCGCGCAGCGTCAGCCCCAGCAGCATCAGCGCCACCGGCAGGTACAAGGCCTGCAGGATGATGCCGTGCGCCAGCGGAAAGGCCACCAGCAGCACGCCCACGCCCAGCACCAGCCAGGTCTCGTTGGCGTCCCAGAACGGGCCGATGCTGGCGATCATGGCGTCGCGCTGCTCGTCGCCCACGCCACGGCGCAGCAGCACGCCCACGCCGAGGTCGTAGCCGTCCAGCACCACATATGCCAACATGGCCAGCGCCATCACGGCGGCAAACACCAGGGGCAGCCAGCCGGCGGGCTGGCTCAGGTCGGGGTAGGTGGTGGCATCAAACATGGGGCACCCCTGCGCCTTGGGCTTCGTCCACGCCGGTGCGTGCTTTTTTGGCGGCGCTGCCGGCAAGATAAAACAGCACCGACACATAGGCCACCAGCAGCACTGCGTACAGCGTCACGTACATGCCCAGCGTCAGCGCGATGTGCGCGGCAGGCTGGGTGGAGGCGGCGTCCTTCGCCAACAGCACGCCCTGCACCAGCCAGGGTTGGCGGCCGATCTCGGTCACGTACCAGCCGGCCACCAGCGCCACCCAGCCGGCAAAGGTCATGCCCACCAGCACGCGGGTGAACCAACCTGGTGGCGCGCGGTCGCCACGCGTGCGCCAGGCGCCGAACCAGCTGACAGCCAGCATCAGCATGCCCACGCCCACCATGATGCGAAAGGCCCAGAACACCGGCGCCACCGGCGGGTGCTTGTCACCAAAGGCCTTGATGCCCTGGATTTCACCGTCCCAGCTGTGCGTCAGGTACAGCGAGGCCAGCTTGGGGATGCCGATCTCGAAGTGGTTCTTCTGCCCCTTGGCGTCTGGCCAGGCCAGCAGCACGGCGGGCACGCCTTTTTGCGTCTCCCAGATGCCTTCCATCGCGGCGATCTTGGCCGGCTGGTGGTGCAGCGTGTTCAGGCCATGCTGGTCGCCGACGAAGATCTGGATCGGGATCAGCAGCGCCGCCAGCACCAGCCCCGTGCGCAGGCTGGCCCGCGCCTCGGCGCCCTGGTCACCCTTGCGCCAGCGCCAGGCGCTCAGGCCCGCCAGCAGGAAGGAAACGGTCAGCCCTGAGGCCAGCAGCATGTGCGTCAGCCGGTAGGGGAAGGAGGGGTTGAAGATGACTTCAAACCAACTGGTCACCACCGCCTTGCCATCCACCATCTGGAAGCCGTCCGGGGTCTGCATCCACGAGTTCAGCGCCAGTATCCAGAAGGCCGACAGCGTGGTGCCGGCCGCCACCAGGAACGTGGCCACCGTGTGCACGCGGTCACCGACGCGGGCACGGCCGAACAACATGATGCCCAGCATGGTGGCTTCCAGGAAGAAGGCGGTCAGCACCTCATAGGCCAACAGCGGGCCGGCCACATTGCCCACGGTGTTCATGTAACCGGGCCAGTTGGTGCCGAACTGGAAGCTCATGGTGATGCCGCTGACCACACCCAGGGCAAACGTCAGCGCGAAGATCTTGACCCAGAACTGGTAGGCGTCCATCCAGAAGGCTTGCTTTGACGCATTGAAGCGCAGCTTGAAGTACAGCAGCACCCAGCCCATGGAGATGCTGATGGTGGGAAACAGGATGTGGAAGGTGATGTTGGCCGCAAACTGCATGCGGGCCAGGACGAAGGGGTCGAGCGAATCCATGGTGTGGCGTCCGTTCAGAGGTCGGTGGTGAAGACCTGCTTCACCTTGTCCTTCATTTCCAGCAGCTTTTGCACCTTGGAGCCCATCTTCATCAGGCTGGCCAATGTGGCCGAGTCCATTTTCTGCACATCGTCCAGCCAGTCGGTCATCAGCTCGATGAACTCATGCATCTGCTTCATGCGCGCCTGCGCGTGGATGTCCTCGGCCACGCTGGGCTGCTCCATCAGCGCGTCGCGCAGCATGGACAGCGTGGGGTCCACCTCGCGCTTGCGCCGCTCGTTGGCCAGCGTGCGGAAGATCGCCCACACGTCCTCGGGGGCCTGGAAGTAGTCGCGCCGGTCATTGGGCAGGTGGGTGTAGCGCACCAGGTTCCACGACTGCAACTCCTTCAGCCCCATGCTGACGTTGGAGCGCGAGAAGTTCAGCGCCTCGGCGATCTCATCCGCATTCAACGGCTTGGCCGACACGTACAGCAGCGCATACATCTGCCCCACGGTGCGGTTGATGCCCCAGCGGCTGCCCATCTCGCCAAAATGCAGCACGAAGCGCTGGGTCAGGGGTGGCAGGTTCATGTGCTGTTCTTTCTTGAATTTTCAGTATTTTCTGAAATTACAAGAGTTTGAGTTGTTTGATGCACATCAAACCCGACTTGCCCATCGGGTTATTAGCGCTTGCCCGGTTGATAATCGCCGCATGAAGACCGTCCTTGTACTCAATGGCCCCAACTTGAACCTGCTGGGCACGCGCGAGCCGCAGGTGTATGGCGCGCAGACGCTGGGTGACGTGCGCGACCTGTGCGAGCGCACCTGCGCAGCCAATGGGCTGGTGCTGGATTTCCGCCAAAGCAACCACGAGGGCGAACTGGTGGATTGGCTGCATGAGGCCGGCAAGGCCCAGGCGGCCGGCACGCTGGCCGGCGTGGTGTTCAATGCCGGCGCCTACACCCACACCAGCGTGGCACTGCATGACGCGATCAAGGGCACCGGCGTGACGCTGATCGAGCTGCACATCAGCAATGTGCATGCGCGCGAGCCGTTCCGCCACCATTCCTACATCTCGCCGGTGGCCAAGGCGGTGATGGCGGGCTTTGGCGTCAACGGCTATGCGCTGGCGATTGCCGGGCTGGCGCAACTGGCGGCGACGGCCTGAGCATCATCAGCCACCATGAGCCTGGAGATTGACGAATCGGAAGTGACGGTCACCGCCGTGCGCGCCCAGGGCGCGGGCGGGCAGAACGTCAACAAGGTCTCCAGCGCCATCCACTTGCGCTTTGACATTCCCGCCTCCAGCCTGCCGCAGGATGTGAAGGCGCGGCTGCTGGCGCTGCGCGACAACCGCATCACCCAAGAGGGGGTGCTGGTGCTCAAGGCCCAGCAGCACCGCACGCAGGACATGAACCGGCTGGACGCCTTCGCCCGCCTGCATGAGCTGGTCAACAGCGTGGCCACACCGCCGCGCGTGCGCCGTGCCACCAAGCCCACCTATGCTTCCAAGCAGCGGCGCCTGGAAGGCAAGAGCCAGCGCTCAGGCATCAAGGCCTTGCGCGGCCGCGTGGTCGACTGAAAAAAAAGGCTCACCAGACCCTGCAGGGCTTGGCCGACACCATGGCCGCGCCGGGCTTGCAGGCAAAGGCCTTGGCAAACTCAGGCATGTTCACCACCAGGCCGTTGACCCTGTATTTGCCGGGTGAGTGTGGGTCGGTCGCGGCCTGCACGCGCAGGTCCTCCGGGCGGTTGTTTTCGCAGGCCCATTGCGCGTAGCCGACGAAGAAGCGCTGCTCGGGCGCCAAGCCGTCGCGGCTCTCTTGCGGCACACCCGCGGTCTGCGCCTTCCACGCCGTCCACGCCAGGATCAGGCCACCCAGGTCGGCCAGATCCTCGCCCAGCGTCAGTTTGCTGTTGAGCTTGATGTCGTCCACCACGGTGTATTTGGCGTACTGGTTGACGATGCACTGCGAGCGCTCCTTGAACTGTTTGGCGTCGGTCGGCGTCCACCAGTCCTTCAGGTTGCCGGCGGCGTCGAACTGCCGGCCCTCGTCGTCAAAGCCATGCGTCAGCTCGTGGCCTATGGTGCCGCCGGTGTTGCCGTAGCCGGGCGCGTCGTCCATCTTGGGATCGAACAGCGGTGGCTGCAACACACCGGCGGGGAAGTTGATGTCGTTCATCTGCGCGCTGTAGTAGGCGTTGACGGTGGGCGGCGTCATGCTCCATTCGCCACGGTCCAGCGGCTTGCCAATCTTGGCCAGCTGGCGCCGGCTTTCGAACTGCGTGGCACGCACCACGTTGCCGTAAAAGTCGTCGCGCTGCACCACAACCTCGCCGTAGTCACGCCACTTGTCGGGGTAGCCAATCTTGTTGACGATGGTCTTGAGTTTTTCCAGCGCCTTGATTTTGGTGGCGGGGCTCATCCAGGTCAGCTGGCGTATGTCGTCTTCCATCGCCTGCTCGATCTGCTGCGTCATCTTCAGCGTCTTGGCCTTCAGCTCGGGGCTGAAGGCGCGCGCCACGAACTCCTGGCCCAGCGCCTCGCCCAGCTGGCTGTCCACCATGGCGACGCAGCGGCGCCAGCGCGGCGGCAGCTGTGGCGTGCCGCGCAGCGTCTTGCTGAAGTAGTCGAAATTCTCATTGACGAAGGCAGCCGACAAGGCAGGTGCCTGCGCATGCACCACATGCCAACGCAGGTACAACTTGATGTCGTCCAGGCTGGCGCCTTGCAGCTGGCGCGCCAGCGCCTTGTAGAAAGCCGGCTCGGTGACGTTGAGCTCGCCGTGCGTGGGCAGGCCCACGCCGGTCAGGTAGGTGGGCCAGTCAAAGCCCGGGGTCAACGCCTGCAGTTCCTGCACGCTCATCTTGTGGAACAGCTTGTAGGGGTCGCGCTTGTCCACCCGGGTCAGCGTGGCGCGGGCCAGCGCGGTTTCCATGGCCATCACGGTGCGCGCTTGCCGCTGCGCTTGCTCGGGCGCCTCACCCATCAGCACCAGCATGCGCGCCACATGGGCCAGGTACTTGGCGCGCAAGTCCCTGGAGCGGGCATCCATCTTGATGTAATAGTCCCGGTCGGGCAGGCTCAAGCCGCCGCCGGTGGCAAAGGCGATGACCTGCGACGAGTTGGACATGTCCTGGTCCGAGCCAAAGCCGAAGAACAGGCCGGCGTCGCTGGTGGCCAGGTGCAGTTGTGCCAGCAGCGTGGGCAATTCGGCCTTGCTGTGCAGTTGGTCGACCTTTGCCAGCCAGGGCTTCAGCGGTGCATGGCCCAGTTTGTCCACCGCCTCCTCGTTCATGCAGGCGGCGAAGTAGTTGCCCATCTGCTGCTGGCTGGCGGTGCCGCCGGTCTTGGCCAGCGCGTCCAGGATGCCCCACAGGTAGCGCTGGTTGTCCTGGAACAGCTTGCCGTACACGCTCCAGCGTGGCTGGTCGGCGGGGATGGGGTTGTTCTTCATCCAGCCGCCGCAGCTGTATTGGTAGAAATCCTGGCAAGGGTCCGCCGAGCGGTCCATGGCCGTAACGTCCAGGCCAGGGGTGTAGGGGAACTCGGTCAGCGGCTTGTCGGTGCCGGTGGCCGGCTGGCTTTGCGCCGGCAAGCTGGTGAGCAGGGTGACAACCATGCCGGCTATAGCGGCTGGCAGGGCAAGCAGGGTACGGCGCATGGTGGGGCTGTTGATGGAGGAGCCTGTGCGAGGCGATCTTGCTGAATCGTAGCAGGCCGCAGGGCGTGCTGCAGGGCCTGCGATGCCCAGCGCGGCGATGCGCCCTGGCACAGGCGTTGCTTTGGCATCCCTATGCCTTCCAACGCCTTGTTTGCCGTAGCTGCGCCACCAGTCGCCGCAGACCCGCTGTGGCAGCACCAGCTGGGGCTGCTGCTGGAGAGCACCGGCGAGGGCATCTTCGGCATCGACCTGGACGGCCACTGCATGTTCATCAACCGGGCAGGTGCGCGCATGCTGGGCTATATGCCGGCCGAGGTGCTGGGGCACAACATGCACTGGCTGACCCACCACTCGCACGCCGACGGCTCGCGTTACCCGGACACCGAATGCCCCATCTTCAACGCCTTTCGCCGTGGCCTGCCATGCCGCATCGACAGCGAGGTGTTCTGGCGGCGCGACCACAGCTCGTTCGCGGTGGAGTATTCCAGCCACCCCATTCTGGATGGCGAGCAGGTGCGCGGCGCCGTCATCACCTTTGTGGACATCACCGAGCGCAAGCAGGCGGCCGGCGCACTGGCCCGGGCCAAGGTGGAGCTGGAACTGCGCGTTGCCGAGCGCACCCGTGAGTTGTCGCAGGCGCTGGCGCAGCTGCGCGAGCTGGGCGCTTACTCGGAGCAGGTGCGTGAGGATGAGCGCACCCGCATTGCCCGCGAGGTGCATGACGAACTGGGCAGCCTGCTGGTGGCGCTGAAGATGGACGTCAACTGGATGGACAAGCGCCTGTCCGAGCAGCAGCAGCGCGATGCCGACGCCGCCCAGGCCATGCGCGAGACGCTGCGCGGCAAGTGCCAGAACATCAGCCGGCTGATAGAGCGGGCAGTGGACAACGTGGGTCGCATCATCACCGACCTGCGCCCCAGCATCCTGGACCACCAGGGCCTGTGGGCGGCGCTGGAATGGCAGGCGCAGGAGTTCGCGCTCGGCGCCGAACTGCAATGCGACTGGCAGATGCACCTGGCCGAGGGCATGGCCGAGCCGCCCGAGGCGATGGCCATCGCGGTGTTCCGGATCTTCCAGGAAATGCTGTCCAATGTGGGCCGGCATGCGCAGGCCAGTGCCATCACCGTGCGCATACAGGTTGACTCCCAGCAGCTGGACATGGTGGTGCACGACAACGGCGTGGGTGCGCAGCCCGCCGCCTTTGAGGCGCGCACCGCCTACGGCGTGATGGGCATGCGTGAGCGGGCACGCCACTTTGGCGGCGACATCCACATCACCAGCCAGCCCGGCCAGGGTTGCACGCTGTCGCTGTCGTTGCCTTTGCAGATTCCGCAGGCGGTGGCATGAGCGGCATGACCGACAGGATAGGTGTGCTGGTCTGCGACGACCACCGCATCGTGCGCGAGGGCATCAAGCAGGTGCTGGCTGAGGC
This sequence comes from Hylemonella sp. P2_B10, assembly GCF_056404875.1. Classification (NCBI taxonomy): domain Bacteria; kingdom Pseudomonadati; phylum Pseudomonadota; class Betaproteobacteria; order Burkholderiales; family Comamonadaceae; genus Hylemonella; species Hylemonella sp. P2_B10. Next base: position 170,198 of record NZ_JBFUDE010000002.1, on the reverse strand, counting down.
GCCGGACCTGCACCTGGTGGCCGAAGCCGGCGACGGCGCGCAGGTGCTGGCCTTGGTGGACAGCCTGGGCGAGGCGGTGCAGGTGGTGCTGCTGGACATCGCACTGCCTGGCCGCGATGGGCTGGACGTGTTGCGCCAGCTCAAGCTCAGCCGTCCCCAACTGCCGGTGCTGATGCTGTCCACATACCCCGAGCGGCAGTATGCGGTGCGCTGCATCAAGCTCGGTGCCGCCGGCTACCTGAACAAGAGCGCCGACCCCGACGACATGCTGGCGGCGGTGCGCAAGGCGGCTGGGGGTGGCATCTACGTCAGCGGCAGCACGGCCGAAGCGCTGGCCAATGCGGTCAGCGGCAAGGGCGGGGCACAGGCGCTGTCGCACCGCGAGCACCAGGTGTTTCGCCTACTCATTTTGGGGCGCACGGTGAGCGAAATTGGTGCGCAGCTGGAACTGGCTGCCAACACGGTCAGCACCTACCGCGCGCGCATCCTGGAAAAAACCGGAACCAAGAACGATGTGGAGCTGGCCTTGTACGCGCAAAGGCACCCGGGCATGGCCTGATACGGCGGTTTTGTAGTGCTGGCCCTACACGGTCTGCACGAATGCTCAGTGATCTTCGGGCGCATGCCCCGGCCGGGCAAAACAGGCCCGGCCCTTGCGTTGCAGGGTGCATCCATTCACGAGGTGCCCCATGAGCAAACTGCCGCCGGCTGAAACAGTTTCCACGCACGACCCCTACAACGCGGACCGTCCGCTGATGCTGCGTTGCGGCTGTGGCCAGGACCATGCGCCCGCCGAACATGGTGCCGCCATGGCGCAGGCCGTACAGGATGAGGCCACCGCCTCGCGCGCTTTTGTCGAGGCCGCGCTGGTGAAGGCCTTGTTCCCGGTGGACGCCGTGCGCCGCAATTTCCTGCGTGCCGTGGGCGCCAACACCGCACGCGCGGCCATCGCCTCGCTGTTGCCGGTGGGCGCCCTGCAGGCCATGGCGCAGGAGCGCGGGCCGTTGGAGAAGAAGGACCTGAAGATTGGCTTCATTGCCATCACCTGCGCTTCGCCGCTGATCATGGCCGAACCGCTGGGCTTTTACCGCCAGCAGGGCCTGAATGTGCAGCTGAACAAGACCGCGGGCTGGGCGCTGATACGCGACAAGATGATCAACAAGGAGCACGACGCTTCGCATTTCCTGTCGCCCATGCCGCTGGCCATGAGCATGGGGCTGGGCTCCAACCCGGTGGCGATGAACGTGGCGGCGATACAGAACACCAACGGCCAGGCCATCACGCTGCACGTGAAGCACAAGGACAAGCGCGACCCGAAGCAGTGGAAGGGTTTCAAGTTCGCAGTGCCGTTCGAATACAGCATGCACAACTTCCTGCTGCGCTACTACCTGGCGGAAAACGGCATCAACCCGGACACCGACGTGCAGATCCGCGTCACGCCGCCGCCCGAGATGGTGGCCAACCTGCGCGCCGGCAACATCGACGGCTTCCTGGGGCCGGACCCGTTCAACCAGCGCGCGGTGTATGACGAGGTGGGTTTCATCCACATCCTGTCCAAGGAAATCTGGGACGGCCACCCTTGCTGTGCCTTCGGCGTCAGTGACGAGTTCATCCGCCAGAACCCCAACACCTTCGCCGCGCTGTACCGTGCCGTGCTGACAGCCTCGCAGATGGCCAGCGCGCCAAAGGACCGCGAGCTGATCGCCAAGGTGATCGCGCCCACCCAGTACCTGAACCAGCCCGAGGCGGTGCTGCAGCAGGTGCTGACCGGCAAGTTCGCCGACGGCCTGGGCAACATCAAGAATGTGCCGGACCGCGCCAATTTCGACCCCGTGCCCTGGCAGAGCATGGCGGTGTGGATGCTGACGCAGATGAAGCGCTGGGGCTATGTGAAGGGCGACGTCAACTACAAGCAGATCGCCGAGAAGGTGTTTCTGCTGACGGACGCCAAGAAGTACATGGCGCAGGTGGGCATGAAGCCACCGGAGGGGGCGTACAAGAAGTTCAAGGTGATGGGCAAGGAGTTTGACCCGGCCAAGCCCGAAGAGTACGCCAAGAGCTTTGCCATCAGCAAGATGGCCTGACCCGTCCACATGAAGTCCTTGAACGCCAAAGCGGCGCTGGTGTCGCTGCTGATCCTGCTGCTGCTCCTCGGCATCTGGCACGCTGCCACGCTGCCGGCGGCCGGCAGCGGGCCGGCATCGACCGCTGGCATGACGGCCGAGCAGATCGAGTACCAGAAGATGATGGGCAAGGACGTGGGCAGCGGCAAGACCACCGGCTTTCCCACGCTGGGCCAGATGGGCGCCACGATCTGGAAGCACGCCAGCAACCCGGTGTATGACAACGGGCCGAATGACAAGGGCATCCTGATCCAGTTGGCCTATTCGCTGGCGCGGGTGGCGTTGGGCTTTGGGTTGGCGGTGCTGGTGGCGGTGCCGCTGGGCTTTGTCATCGGCATGTCGCCGCTGCTGCGCCGTGCCTTCGACCCCTTCATCCAGATCTTGAAGCCCATCAGCCCGCTGGCCTGGATGCCGCTGGCGCTGTACACCATCAAGGACTCGACCATCAGCGGCATCTTCGTCATCTTCATCTGCTCGGTGTGGCCGATGTTGATCAACACCGCTTTCGGCGTCGCCTCGGTCAAGCGCGAGTGGCTGAACGTGGCGGCCACGCTGGAGGTGACACCGCTGCGCAAGGCCTTGCGCGTCATCCTGCCGGCGGCCGCGCCCACCATCCTGACCGGCATGCGCATCAGCATGGGCATTGCCTGGCTGGTCATCGTCGCGGCGGAGATGCTGGTGGGCGGCACCGGCATTGGCTACTTCGTGTGGAACGAGTGGAACAACCTGTCGCTGAGCAACGTGATCTTCGCCATCGGCGTCATCGGTGTCGTCGGCATGCTACTGGACATGGTGTTCGGCTACCTGCAACGGCTGGTCACCTACGCGGAATAGGGCGCTCAGGTATGCAAGACTTTCTCAAGGTAGAGCAGCTGGCCAAGGCCTTTGTGCCGGCCAAACCCGTGTTTGCCGATGTGTCGTTCACCATACAGCGTGGTGAATTCGTTTGCATCATTGGTCATTCGGGCTGTGGCAAGACCACCATCCTGAATGTGCTGGCCGGGCTGGACACGGCCAGCAGCGGCCACGTGATCATGGACGGCCGCGAGGTCCGCGGCCCCAGCCTGGAGCGCGGCGTGGTGTTCCAGAGCCACGCGCTGATGCCATGGCTCAGCGTGCGGCGCAACATCGCTTTTGCGGTGATTTCGCGCTGGTCAGAGTGGCCCGCGCCCAAGGTCAATGTGCACGTGGACAAGTTCATTGCGCTGGTGGGGCTGACGGCGGCGGCCGACAAGAAACCTGCCCAGTTGTCCGGCGGTATGAAGCAGCGGGTGGGCATTGCCCGCGCTTTCGCCACGCAGCCCAAGATGCTGCTGTTGGACGAGCCCTTCGGCGCGCTGGACGCGCTGACGCGCGGCACCATCCAGGACGAATTGATGGCCATCGTGCGCGACACCCAGCAAACGGTGTTCATGATCACCCACGACGTGGACGAGGCCATCCTGCTGGCCGACCGCATTGTGTTGATGGGCAACGGCGGTGAGACGGATGAGGGCTATGTACCCGGTGGTATCGCCGAGCTGGTGGTCAACCCCCTGCCCAAGAGCCGCAAGCGCGCCGAGCTGCACCACCTGGATGGTTACTACGCGCTGCGCAACCACATTGTCGATTTCCTAGTCAGCCGGGCGATGCCCGGACAGAACCAGGCGCATGCCTGAACACGCCTCAACCAACCACCCTTGCCAAGGAGCCAACATGAACCGCAACGACGTCACCGAAAAAATCATCACCGCCAAGGTGGCCAAAGGCATCACCTGGGAGTCAGTGGCCAAGAAGGTGGGCCAGTCCAAGGAATGGACCACCGCCGCCTGCCTGGGGCAGATGACCTTCACCGCCGCGCAAGCCAAGGTGGTGGGCAAGATTTTCGGCCTGAATGCCGAAGAACAGAAGTGGCTGCAGGTGGTGCCCTACAAGGGCTCGCTGCCCACCCCCGTGCCCACCGATCCGCTGATCTACCGCTGGTACGAGATCGTCAGCGTCTACGGCACGACGATCAAGGAACTGATCCACGAAGAGTTCGGCGACGGCATCATGAGCGCGATCGACTTCAGCATGGACATCCAGCGGCAGCCGGATCCGAAGGGGGATCGCGTCAATGTGGTGCTGTCGGGCAAGTTCCTTCCCTATAAGACCTACTGATACCCTACACAAGGGGAGCAGGTTCGCGGTGGCCAACGCCACTGGGGCGCATGGCTCCGTGAATGTCCTCCGGCCTGCGGCCTCCCCCTAATATTTCACTGCGCCATACGCCCCAGCGTCGTCGGCCGCGAGCTGGGCTGGCGTGCGCGATGTTGGCACGCCATGCTCTGCATCATGACGGTTTATTCAGCGTCAGATCGTTCCTCTTCTTTATTTGCTGCCGAAGATCGATGCGACCATTTTTTGCATCTTCAGCCGAGTTGAGGTTTCCATTGCCGCAAAACCAACCCTTGGAGAACCCCACGCTAAGAAGGTCCTCTGAATTCCACTGGAGAGCCTCGTCCACAGCCATCGCCCACTTCTTGTCGTCAGCCCGCATGAGCGTGCTGTCGCGCCCCTCCACAATCATGTACCAAACTATTCCGCGATCGCGGCGATTCTTGCAAGCCTCAATGTCAAGCATTAGCGCAATTCGGCCACTCGCATTCCATTTTCTGGCTTCGGCCAAATCAGTGTCCTTCAGTATCCACGACAAAAAGTAGCGCAAAGGAAATTCGGCTTTCGGCGCATTCGCCTTGAGCCAACTGAGGTTTTCTTCCTTGTATGAAGCACTCGTCAGTGTCGCAGGTGCTCCCTTGTATTCTGGAAACAGTTCATACATTATTTTTTCATAGTCATGTGCGGCCAGGAGTGAATCCAACCGTGCCACGCGGGGCGTTGTTTCTCCCGAAAAAGCACTGAAAGTACATAGGCCGCATACCAAGAAAAAGAAAGTGCGCAACAAGCGTTTCATTGAATTCTCTCCCTAGAAAAGTCGAATGTGTGAGGCTCGATGTTATCTGGAAGCATACTTCCCGTCGTCTGTGCGAACCTTGCCTGCGAGTCTGTGCAAGCGTCCTTCGTCAAATTCAGGACGAACGGAAGGGCTTGGCTGTCTGAAGTTGGTATTTTCGGTTTCACGAAAATCAGAAGCAGTGCGGTAGTTGGTGATTTGCGGAAGCGACCTGCATAGCGGGGAAGGAGCCAATCACCGGATGCCGCACTGCGTAGCCACGCAAAACGCAAACAAGAGCTAGATTGCCACCAACTCACGCACCCCATCCACGCGCATGTTCTTGCCCTGGCCAGCCGCGAGCACCGAGCCGCGCTCCATCACCACGTACTGGTCGGCCAGCTCCTCGGCGAAGTCGTAGTACTGCTCCACCAGCACGATGGCCATGTCGCCGCGGTTGGCGAGCATGCGGATCACCTTGCCGATGTCTTTGATGATGCTGGGCTGTATGCCCTCGGTGGGCTCGTCCAGCATCAGCAACTTGGGGCCGGCCGCCAGCGCGCGGGCGATGGCCAGTTGCTGCTGCTGGCCGCCCGACAGGTCGCCGCCGCGGCGTTTCAGCATTTGCTTCAGCACCGGGAACAGCTCGTACAGCTCTGCGGGGATGGGTGTAGCCGCGCTTTTGTAGGCCAGGCCCATCCGAAGGTTCTCTTCCACCGTCAGGCGGGCGAAGATCTCGCGGCCCTGCGGCACGAAGCCTATGCCGGCGCGGGCGCGCTCGTAGGGTGTGGCCTTGTGAATGGGGGCGCCATTGAATTCAATGCCGCCGCTTTTGATGGGCACCAGGCCCATCAGGGATTTCAGCAGCGTGGTCTTGCCGACGCCATTGCGGCCCAGCACCACGGTCACCTTGCCTGGCTCGGCGCGCAGGCTGACGTCGCGCAGGATGTGCGAGCCGCCGTAGTACTGGTTGATGTTCTTGACGTCCAACATGGCTTGTCTGCTCCGGGGCCTAGCGGCCCAGGTACACCTCGATCACGCGCTCGTCGGCCTGCACCTGGTCCAGCGTGCCCTGGGCCAGCACCGCGCCGTCGCACAGCACGGTGACAATTTCCGAGATGGTCTTGATGAAGCTCATGTCGTGTTCCACCACCATCAGCGAATGCTTGCCCTTCAGCGTCAGGAACAGCTCGGCGGTGCGCGCGGTCTCCTCGTCCGTCATGCCGGCCACCGGTTCGTCCAGCAGCAGCAGCTTCGGGTCCTGCATCAGCAGCATGCCGATCTCCAGCCATTGTTTCTGGCCGTGGCTCAACACGCCGGCCAGCGCGTTGACGCTGTCGCTCAGGTGGATGGTGTGCAGGATCTCGGCCAGGCGGTCGCTCTGCGCAGAATCCAGCTTGAAGAACATCGATGGCCGCACGGCCTTGTTGGTCTTCAGCGCCAGCTCCAGGTTTTCGAACACCGTCAGCTGCTCGAACACCGTGGGCTTCTGGAACTTGCGGCCTATGCCCATCTGGGCGATGTCGGCCTCCTTGTAGCGCAGCAGGTCGATGGTGCTGCCGAAGAACACGCTGCCGCTGTCGGGCCGCGTCTTGCCGGTGATGATGTCCATCATCGTCGTCTTGCCGGCGCCGTTGGGGCCGATGATGCAGCGCAACTCGCCAGGCGCAATGTCCAGCGACAGCTTGTTGATGGCCTTGAAGCCGTCGAAGCTGACGCTGACGTCTTCCAGGTACAGGATACGCCCGTGCGACACATCCACCTCGCCGGCATGGGCCACACGGCCATAGCCAGCAGCCCGGCCGCCTGATTCGGTTTTGCCCGTCTCGGCTTGCTCGTGCTGCGCCACGCGGCGCGCACCTTCCTCCATCAGCTCGGGCGTCATTTCTTGAGGCCCTTCAGCCGGCGAATCAACCCCACCACACCATCCGGCAGGAACAGCGTGACGGCGATGAACAGCGCACCGAGAAAATACAACCAGAACTCCGGCGCCACCACGGTCAGCCAACTCTTGGCGCCGTTGACGATGAAGGCGCCCACGATAGGCCCCACCAGCGTGGCGCGCCCGCCCACGGCCGCCCAGATGGCGATCTCGATGGAGCTGGCCGGGCTCATCTCGCCCGGGTTGATGATGCCCACCTGCGGTACATACAGCGCGCCGGCCACGCCGCACATCATGGCCGACAGGGTCCAGATGGTCAGCTTGTAGCCTATGGGGTTGTAGCCGCAGAACATCACCCGGCTTTCAGCGTCGCGTATGGCCTGCAGCACGCGGCCGAACTTGCTGGCCACCAGCCACTTGGCGGCCAGGAACAGGCCCAGCAGCACCAGCCCGGTCAGCACGAACAGCAGCATGCGCATGGCTGGCGTGGCGATCGGCACATTGAGTATCCGCTTGAAGTCGGTGAAGCCGTTGTTGCCACCAAAGCCAGTCTCGTTGCGGAAGAACAGCAGCATGGCGGCAAAGGTCAGCGCCTGCGTGATGATGGAAAAGTACACGCCCTTGATGCGCGAGCGGAAGGCGAAAAAGCCAAACACCAGCGCCACCAGCCCCGGCACCACCACGATCAGCAGCAGCGTGGCAATGAAGCTGTCGCTCAAGGCCCAGTGCCAGGGCAGGGTCTTCCAGTCCAGGAACACCATGAAGTCGGGCAGGTCGCTCTTGTAGTTGCCGTCGCGCCCGATCTGGCGCATCAGGTACATGCCCATGGCGTAGCCGCCCAGCGCGAAGAACACGCCATGGCCCAATGACAGGATGCCGGTGTAGCCCCAGATCAGGTCCATGGCCAGCGCGCAGATGGCGTAGCACATGATGCGCGCCAGCAGCGCCACCGCGTAGTCGCTCAGGTGCAGCACGCTGTCGGCTGGCACCACCAGGTTCAGCAGCGGCGCCAGGCCGCAGACGGTGATCAGCGCGATGGCAAAACCGGCCCAGCCGCTGCGGCTCATCAGCGGTTTGGGGGCGGGCAGAACGATGGGAGAAGGCGTGGCCGCTGCGGTATTCATGGTCATGCCTCCGCGCTGCGGCCCTTCATTGCGAAGATGCCTTGCGGGCGCTTCTGGATGAAGATGATGATCAGCACCAGCACCGCGATCTTGGCCAGCACGGCGCCGGCCCAGCCTTCGATGAACTTGTTCAGGATGCCCAGGCCCATGGCGGCATACACCGTGCCGGCCAGCTGGCCCACGCCGCCCAGCACCACCACCATGAACGAGTCCACGATGTAGCCCTGGCCCAGGTCCGGCCCGACGTTGCCGATCTGGCTCAAAGCGCAGCCGGCCAGGCCGGCGATGCCCGAGCCCAGCGCAAAGGCATAGGTGTCTATGCGCGCGGTGTTCACGCCCATGCAGGCGGCAATCGGCCGGTTTTGCGTCACGCCGCGCACGAACAGGCCCAACCGCGTCTTGGCGATCAGCCAGGCCACGCCCAGCAGCACCGCGAAGGCGAAGCCGACAATGACCAGCCGGTTGTAGGGCAGCGACAGGTTGCCCAGCACCTGCACGCCGCCGCTCATCCACACCGGGTTTTCCACGCTGACGTTCTGGGCGCCGAAGATGGAGCGCACCAGTTGCTGCAGCATCAGGCTGATGCCCCAGGTGGCCAGCAGGGTTTCCAGCGGCCGGCCATAAAGAAAACGGATCACGCTGCGCTCCAGCGCCGCGCCCATCAGCGCCGCTGCCAGGAAAGAGGCCGGCACCGCGCACACCAGGTACCAGCCGAAAGCGCTGGGAGGAAAGTATTTCTGAAACACGCCCTGCACCAGGTAGGTGGCGTAGGCGCCAATCATCATCAGCTCGCCATGGGCCATGTTGATGACGCCCATCAGCCCGTAGGTGATGGCCAGGCCCAGCGCCACCAGCAGCAGGATGGAGCCCAGGCTGATGCCGGAGAACACCGCACCCAGCTTGTCGCCCCAGGCCAAAGTGGCTTCCACATTGCGCAGCGTGGCTTCCATGGCGGACTTCACGTCGGGTTCGGTCTCCTGCTTCAGCCGCTCCAGCAATGCTGTCTTGGTGCTGGCGTTGCCGCTTTGCGCCAGCAGCTTGGCGGCTTCCAGCCGGCGCGTCTTGTCCGCGCTGTTGAGCAGGATGACGGCGCGCACCAGGCCCAGTTGCTCCTTCACCAGCGCGTCGTTTTCGGCCGCGTAGGCCTTCTCGATCAGCGGCAGCTTGGCCTCGTCGGTGTCGCTCTGCAGCGCCTTGATGGCCTCCAGGCGCGGCGCCTTGTCCTTGGAGAACAGCTTCAGCGCGGCCAGTGCCGAATCCAGTTCGCCGCGCATGCGGTTGTTGATGACCACGTCCTCGGCGTCGGCGGGCAGATTGACCGTGGCGCCGCTGACGGCGTCATAGGCCTTGTCGTCCTTGACGATCAGCACCTTGCCGTTTGCCAGCTTGACGGCGTCGTCAGCCAGCGCCTGGATGAAGGCGGCGGTGCGCTCGTCGGCGGTGGTGACGGCCTTGTTCAGCGCGGCGATGCGCGCGTCGGGCTCACCGGTGGCGATGGCCTGGGCCTCCTGCGGCGTCAGCGCCCGCACGGGTCCGGCCAGCAACAGCGTGGCTGCGGTCAGTGCGAGGGCAATGCGGCGTAACAGCATGGGCGGGGCAAGGAGGCCTTGGTGGGAAAGGTCGGCGTGAAGCCGTCGACAGGGTGGGCAAAGCCCGGCCCACCGGGCGGGCGCGCCGCCCGGCGCACCCAACCGGCAGGTGGATGGTGAGTTACTTCTTCACCGGCTCGTCAGGCTTCTTGTCGTTGCCTTCGATGTAGGGGCTCCACGGCTTGGCCTTGACCGGGCCGGGCGTCTTCCACACCACGTTGAACTGGCCGTCGGCCTTCACTTCGCCAATGAACACCGACTTGTGCAGGTGGTGGTTTTTCTCGTCCATCTTGGAGGTGATGCCCGAGGGTGCGGTGTAGGTCTGGCCGGCCATGGCGGCGATGACCTTGTCGACATCGGTGGACTTGGCCTTCTCCACCGCCTGCTTCCACATGTTGATGCCGATGTAGGTGGCTTCCATCGGGTCGTTGGTCAGCGGCTTGTCGGCGTTGGGCAGCTTCTTGGCCTTGGCGTAGTCGCTCCACTTCTTGATGAAGGCGGTGTTGGCCGGGCTCTTGATGGACATGAAGTAGTTCCACGCCGCCAGGTGGCCCACCAGCGGCTTGGTGTCCACGCCGCGCAGTTCTTCCTCACCCACCGAGAAGGCCACCACCGGCACGTCCTTGGCCTTCAGGCCGGCATTGCCCAGTTCCTTGTAGAAGGGCACATTGGAGTCGCCGTTGATGGTGGAGACCACCGCCGTCTTGCCGCCGGCCGAGAACTTCTTGATGTCGGCCACGATGGTCTGGTAATCGCTGTGGCCGAACGGGGTGTACTTCTCGTCGATGTCGGTGTCCTTCACGCCTTTGCTCTTCAGGTAGGCGCGCAGGATCTTGTTGGTGGTGCGGGGGTACACGTAGTCGGTGCCCAGCAGCACCCAGCGCTTGGCGCCGCCGCCTTCCTTGCTCATCAGGTAGTCCACCGCGGGGATGGCCTGCTGGTTGGGCGCCGCGCCGGTGTAGAACACGTTCTTGGACAGCTCTTCGCCCTCATACTGCACCGGGTAGAACAGCAGGCCGTTCAGCTCTTCCACCACCGGCAGCACCGATTTGCGCGAGACGGAGGTCCAGCAGCCGAAGATCACCGCCACCTTGTCCTGCGTCAGCAACTGCTTGGTCTTTTCGGCGAACAGCGGCCAGTTGGAGGCCGGATCCACCACCACGGCTTCCAGCTTCTTGCCCAGCACGCCGCCCTTGGCGTTGATTTCTTCAATGGCCATCAACACCGTGTCTTTCAGCACCGTCTCGGAAATGGCCATGGTGCCCGACAGGCTGTGGAGCACGCCCACTTTGATGGTGTCCTTGGCTTGGGCCCAGGCCCCGCCAACCATTCCAAAGCCCAAGGCCAGCGAGGCCGTGAGCGTCTTGATAGTGCCGCGACGATTCATGATGCGTTTTTCTCCAGGGTTATAACCGGATGGACACCGGGGATCACCCTGTAATGCAAAGGGCGTGCCAGTCGCTTCCATGGACCCTCCGCGCGGGTACCCGCCATCTTGTATGCAAGTTGGCGTACCAATGCGGCGTTGGCTTGAGGTGCCAACTCGGTGCATCATTGGGAACGACAATGCACCAACGATGGGCATTCTGGACAGTTGATAGCGCAGCAAGCTTGCTGGCCGCTGATGCCGCTGGTGCGCAGGCACGCCAGCTACATTCGCAAGATCAGGTCGTCATGGGATTCGGCGCAGCGGCAATCAGATGTATTCGAGCCCGCCTTGCAGGTACCCGGTCAGGTTGACATGGGTCTGGTTCTGCTGCGAAGCCGCCAACTGCGCCATCCACTGCGCTTGCGTGACGGTGTGGGCATCCAGCGGTGCCAGCAGGCTGGCCAGCGTGGCTGCATCGGGCAGGCTGCCGTACACGTTGTTGTAGACCCAGTTCACCAGCGACTTGTTGTCGGCGCCGCCGGCCAACGCGGACATGATGCCCACCGCGATCAGCAGGTTGGCGCCATCGGTCAGCGAAGCGCCGCTGTCAAAGAAGCCCAGGAACTTGCCGGCCCAGCCTTTGTCGCGCGGGAAGACCGGGCCCAGCGTGGCGGCCATCATCAGGATGGTCTCGCCGGCCGAGTCGCTGACGCCCAGGTCAAAGGCCAGCGTCTCATCGGCAAAGCGCAGGCGTTCGATGCTGAACAGGCTGTCGCTGCCATCTGGGCCCTTACCGTCGGCCACCGTGAAGCCGCCAGAGGTCTTGGTGATGGTGTAGCTGGCCTTGGCGCCGCTGTAGGCGGCGGTGTCCACGCCGCCACTGCCGTCCAGCGTGTCATTGCCCTGGCCGCCGGTGATCACGTTCTTCGCCGCGTTGCCTATCAAGGTGTCGTTGTACTTGGTGCCCAGCGCGTTTTCCAGCGTGGCGTCGAAGGCGATGGTCAGGTTGGCCAGCGCTTCGGCACCGCCTGCGGTCAGGCCCACATGGCTGTAGGCGCCGGGGCGCATGTCGGCGCGCACCGCGATGCTCAGCGCTGAAAAGTCCAGCGTGTCGGCGCCGCCATCGTCGACGATGTCTTGCACCACCTGGCCCGTGGCGTCGGTGAATTTGTAGGTGTTGTCCCCGGCCTGGTAGGCCTTGGTGCCGTACATGTAGCGCAGCGCCAGCATGTCATAGGGCATGAACCAGTTCTCGTTGATGTCCTGTACCGAGCCGCGGTAGCTCATGATGGAGTTGAAGAACCCGTCTTCGTTGACCCCCAGAAAATTGCCCACCGCCGCCGGGTTCGTGTTCTCTCCGGCGTTGTAGTTGCCCGGGTGTTGCAGACCCAGCGCATGCCCCAGCTCATGCACCAGGGTCTTCCATGCATAGGAGCCTGGCGTCTGGTTGTTGATGTAATTCAGCGCGATCCAGACGTCCGAGTCCTTGTCGTTGCCAGCGGCGTTCGGGTAGATTGCGTAGCCCGCGCTGTCCACCTGCTTGTTGTCGGAAAAGCGCATGTAGCCGGAAGCGTCCGACACTTCCTGGAAGGTGATGTTGACCTGCTGGGACAGCTGAGTCAGGATGGTCCGGGTCGCCGCCTTCTGTTCTTCGGTGAAGGGCTGCCACTGGCTGGCATCTTCGCCGGTGTACGAGTCCGGCTTGGTCTGCAGGAAGCTGTAGGTGACGGTGACGGATGAACCCGGCGCTGAACTGAAATTGAAACGGTTGTCAGCACCTCCCAGCAGCGCGTCGATGCGGTTGTCTCCGCTGTAGCGGCTGGCAATCACCGTATCGGCGTTGGCCGGCGGGTTCTGCTTGGCCACCAGGTCTGTGGTGGCGATGATGATGCTGATGCCGGTGGAGACCTGTACCGTGGTGGCCAGACGCGCGCTGATACCGCGGCCTGAGGCCGAGCTTTCCGCTTCCATGTTCGTCTCCGTTTGAAGTTGTATTCAGGGAGGCAATCAAACGGCAAAAGCCCTGCTTTGTCAATCGCGCCGACGCGGCGCCAGCGCGTGCACCAGAGCGGCCACCATGGCCAGGCTCCAGACGATCATGGCGCCTGAGGGCAGGTCCAGCGCCGAAGACAGCAGCAGGCCCAGTGCGTAGCCGCTGATGCCCACGCCATAGGCCAGCGCCAGACGGCGGCTGGTCGGGTGGTTGCGCGCACCCAGGCTGGGCACGATCAGCGTGGCAAACACCAGGTACACCCCCACCAACTGCACCGACACGGTGACCGCCAGCGCGAACAACAGATAAAAAGGCCGTGTGCCCAGCTGGCCACGCACCGCGAACCAGATGCCCAGGATGACCACGCTGACCGCCGCCGGTATCGCCAGCTGCGCATAGCTGACCCACAGAATCTGCCCGGCCAGCAGCTCGCGCAGGTGCTCGCCGCCGTGCGGGTTCTTGGCCAGCAGCAAGATGCCCAGCGTGGCCGCCAGCACGAAGACGACGCCGATCTGTGCCTCCTGCACCTCGGGCCATTTCTTCTCGGTCCAGCTCAGCAGCAGCGCGCCGGCCAGCGCTGCCAGGCCGGCAGCCAGCTGTATCTGCCAGCCGGTGGGGTCCACGTCCATCATGCCGGCGCCGATCACGCCCAGGGCTGCGATCTGCGCGATCGCCAGGTCGATGAAGACGATGCCCTTCCTGAGCACCTGTGCGCCCAGCGGCACGTGCGTGGCCAGCACCAGCAGGCCGGCCAGCATGGCGGGAGCGAGAATGCTCAGGTCGATGGCGTTCCAATTCACTTGGCGGCCTCCAGCAGCAAGGCCACGGTGGTGTCGAACAGGCCAAACAGGTCTAGCGTCTTGTCGCTGCCGCCGACCGTGAAGGGCAGGGCCACCGCCGTGATCTTGGCCTGGCCGGACAGCCATTGCGACGCGCGCGCGTCTTCATAGGCGGCGCGCACCACCAGCTTGGCCGGCTGCGCGGCCAGTTGGGCCTTCAGCTCGGTCAGGTGGCTCACGGTGGGCTCCACGCCCGGCTTGGCCTCCAGCGTGCCCACCTCTTTCACGCCCAGCCAGGACCACAGGTAGTCCATGTTCTTGTGGTGCGTCACCACCAGCATGCCCCGCAAGGGCTTGGCCTGTTGCTCCCACTTCTGCAGGGCGGCGCTCCAGCGGGTGGAGAACTGCGCCAGCCGATCCTGGTAGGTCTTGGCGTTGGCCGCATCCAGCTGGGCCAGGCGCGCGGCCATGGCGGTGGCCACCTTGGCGATGTTGCGCGGGTCTTGCTGGATGTGCGGGTTGCCCTGGGCGTGCACGTCGCCGTCGGCGCGGTCCAACCGGGTGGGCACTTCCAGCGCGGTGACGTAACGGCCGGCCTCGAAGTTGGCCGGTGCACCGGGCGCCAGCTTGGTGTTGCCCGATTGCTGGATCAGCACCGGCAACCAGCCGATTTCCAGCTCCATGCCGGTGCACACCAGCATGTCGGCATTGCGCACGCGGGCGATCAGGCTGGGGCGGGCCTCGATGCGGTGCGGGTCCTGCGCAGCTGTGGTGGCCGAGCTGGTGTTGACTTTGTCGCCGCCCAGTTCCTTGGCCAGTGCGGCCCATTCAGGTTCGCAGGCCACCACGTTGAGCGCCGCATGCGCGGGGGCCAGCACGGCCAACAGCAGCACCGGGAGCAGGTGTTTGATGGGTAGTTTGAAGGATGGGGTGTTCATCGCAGTGCCTTGTTTCAGAACGCATGGGCGCCGTGGGCGCCCAGGCTCATGATGTATTGCAGGTAGATCTGCCGGTCGCCACCGGCGGGGTTGCTCAGGTCATTGGCCCATTGCAGGCGAAAGCGGCTGAATTCGGAGGGCGAGTAGTCCAGCATCAGCGTGCTGCGCGTGGGCGTGGCGGCTTGCAGCAGTGGCAGGTCGGCAAACGAGAAGCCGGCCGCGCGGTCCAGCAGCGGCGTGCCGCTGCTGAGCCTGTCGTAGCGCGCGCCCACGCGCCACTGCGGCATGAACTGGTACACCGCCTGCAGGTACCAGCCGGTCTGCACGCTGTTGTAGCCGCTGTCCAGGTTGGCGCCGGCGGTATCAAAAGCCAGGCGGCCGTTTTCGGTGCGGCGGAAGTACTCGCCCTGCAGCTTGAAGTTGGTGCGCGTGCTGTTGCCGCCCGGCGCCCACTTGTAGACGCCGTCCACCGCCCAGATACTGCTGTCGCCGCTGAAGGCATTGGTCACCGGCTTGCCGGTCGCATCTGTATCGTCGTAGGGCCGGTCGTTCGCCGTGAAGCGCAGATAGGACAAGCCTACGCGGTAGCTGGCGTTGTCGCCAATGTCGTCCCCCAGGCGGGCGAACAGCGCGGTAGAGCCGGCGCTGTTGCGCCCGGTGTCACTGCCGGGGAAGCTGCGGCCGGAACCCATTTCCAGCCCCAGTTCGATGAACTTGTCGCTTGGCGCCAGCCAACGCAGTTGCACGCCATCGGTCTTGCTCTGGCCGCCGAAGAAGGCCTGGTAGGCCAGTGGCGCATCGACGAAATCCCAGGTGTGGGCGTGCTGGCTGTTCAGGTAGCCCCAGCCGGCCAGGAAGCGGCCGGCCTTCAGCGACAGGCCATTGGCCAGGCCCTGGCGCTCGATCACCGCTTCTTCCACGCTGACCTTGTCGTCGCCGGTCAGCGAAAACGTCAGGCGCCCCGAGAACGTGGGGTCGATGTTGGCCGACAGGCTGAGTTCGGACTCGCCCAACTGGAAGCCCCGGCTGCCCGGCCCGACCTCGCCGCCGGAGGGGATGAAACCCTGCAGTTTGTACTGCGCCGGATCGCGCGACAAGTTGGCAAAGCTGCCATTCAGGATCAGCGATATCGCCGGGTTGAAGGCGGCGATGCCCCCAGAAGCTGCCGCGCTTGCAGTTGGCGGGACGGACGGTTCGGTCGGAAATGCAGCTGCGGTGGCCGCTCTGGAAGCTGGAGCGGCGGCGGCCGGGGCCGGCGTTGCGGCCTGCATGTCCGCCAGGCGCTTTTCCAGCGCCTGGATGCGGGCTTCATAGGCCGCTTTGAGTTGCCGGATCTCTTGCTGGATCTGCTGCAGGTCGGGTGGCGCGTCGGCGGCATGGGCACTGTGGGCCGCAAGGCCTGCCAGGCCCAGCGCCAACATTGCAAAGGGGGAACGTTGCATGGGTATCCTGTTCGAAAAAGCTGACAAGCCGGCGCTTGAACGCCGGCGGAACAGGCCCGCCGTGCGGACCTGGCAAGGGGTCAGCTTCGGACAGGAGGGCCGCGCGCGAGGTGCGCGGCCAGGGATGCATCGGTCAGGTCAGTGGTGGATGCGACCAGCACCTCGCCGGCAAGGGGTGTCAGCAGCACCGCTGTGGCATGGCTGGGCGGCGCCGCGCCAAACTGGCTCAGCGACACGCACAGCTTGCACAACTGCTCGTGCATGGCCTTTTCCGGTTCGCCAGCCTGGCGGCTGGCCCCGGACTGGGCCTGCTGCTGGTGCACATAGCCGTGCACCAGCGCCAACTGCGTGGTCAGCAGCAGCGACCAGGCCAGCAACAGGGCGCGCAAGGGGCGTGTGAGCAGTTTCACGGCTGCTGAATTTAGCACAGCTGAGTATCCACTTCAGGGTATCCGCCGCAGGGGGTCAACTGCCACGCCGGTCCAGCACGGTCTGGATGGCCGTCCAGTCGTTGGCCAGCAGGTTCAGCTGGCTTGGCTTGTCCTGGTCCAGAACGCTGTAGTCCAGCGCCAGGAATTCCCGCACCAGGGCGTCATGGTTGTCCAGCAGGAACGTCGAACCAGGGTTCAGATGTTGCACCACCGCCAGGCCCGTGGGGGCGGTGGCGATGGTCTGGATGTCCAGATCCGGGCGGTGCTTCTTCAGCAGCAGGATCAACCGCCAGACATCACCACTCCAGTTGACGTCGCGCGGTTCGCGGCCGGCGGACTCGGCGTCCAGCGGGTAGCAGTCGTGGATCAGCAACACCGATTGGTCGAGGCAGCAGCGCTCCAGGTTGGCGAAGTCGCGCAGCGCGAATTCGAACTGGTGCATGCCGTCGATGAAACCCACATCCAGAGCCCGGTCGCCCAGGTCCGCCCGCAGGTCATGGGTGCTGAAGTAGTCGTCGCTGGTGGCTTTTACGACGCGCACGTGGGCGGGCAATTCGCCGCTGACCTTGGGGTCCGGGTCTATGCCCACGATGGCCTGCGCGGCGTTGGCCAGGCGCAGCGATTGTCCTTGAAAGATGCCGATCTCCACATAGGTGCGCGGCTTCAGGTACGCCAGCAGGCGCGACAGCACGGTGAAGTAATCGTCGCCGGGCAGTTCCAGCTGCGCGAGGACCTGGAAAACCGGCCCCGATGTCGGAGCGAGCTCCCTGGCCTTGATGCCATGTTGGCGCGCCCGTTCGGTGTCGCCCAGAGCCATCCAGCACAGGGTCAGCTCAAACTGGCACTCCACATCGTCAGGCAGCAGTGCGCTGGCCCGCTGCAGATCGGCGATGGCCAGGCGGGGGTGGTCCAGCAACCGGCGCGCTGCGCCGCGCAAACGCAGCACGGGAGCGTTGTTTGCATCGCGCGCCAGGGCGGCGTCCAGGATGCTCACCGCCTGCTCATACTGCGAGCCTGCCATCAACTGCTCCGCGAGCGCCAGGGCTTGCTGGCCCTGCCGGGCCTTGCCGCTGACGAGTGTTTTAAGCAGGTCAACGAGCATGCGTTCCTTGGCGGTGGCAAACGGCTTGCATCATACAAAGTCCGGTTGCCACGGGCATGCTTACTCGTAGTCGCTGACCGGCACGCAACTGCAGAACAGGTTGCGGTCGCCATACACGTTGTCCACCCGCCCCACAGGCGGCCAGTACTTCATCTGCTTCAGCGTCGCCAGCGGGAAGGCGCCGACTTCGCGTGTGTACGGCCGGTCCCAGGCATCGCCCAGCACGCTGGCCGCCGTGTGCGGCGCGTGCTTCAGCGGGTTGTTGTCCTGCGGCCATTCACCGCTTTCCACCTTGGCGATCTCGCCGCGGATGGCGATCATGGCGTTGATGAAGCGGTCCAGCTCGTCCAGCGTCTCGCTCTCGGTGGGCTCCACCATCAGCGTGCCGGGCACCGGGAAGCTCAGCGTGGGGGCGTGGAAGCCATAGTCCGCCAGCCGCTTGGCCACGTCCTCGGCGGAGATGCCATTGGCGCCGCCCGTGCTGTTCTTCAGCGGCCGCAGGTCCAGGATGCACTCGTGTGCCACGTGGCCATTCGCGCTGGCGTACAGCGTGGGGTAGTGGTCTTTCAGCCGCGCGGACACGTAGTTGGCAGCCAGGATGGCGGCTTCGGTGGCGCGCTGCAGGCCGTCGGCGCTCATCATGCGGCAGTACATCCAGCTGATGGGCAGCACCGCCGCGTTGCCCAGCGGCGCGGCCGACACCGCGCCCACGCGCTGGATGGTCTTGCCGTCGGCGCCGACGCCTTGCACCGCAATGCCGCCGGACGCATGGCCGGGCAGGAAGGGCACCAGGTCTTCCACCACACACACTGGGCCGACGCCGGGGCCGCCGCCGCCGTGCGGGATGCAGAAGGTCTTGTGCAGGTTCAGGTGGCTGACGTCGCCGCCGAACTCGCCGGGAGCTGCCACGCCCACCAGCGCGTTCATGTTGGCGCCGTCCACGTAAACGCGCCCGCCGTGGCTGTGTACCAACTGGCACAGTTCCTTGACCTGGGTTTCGAACACGCCGTGGGTGCTGGGGTAGGTGATCATCACCGCCGCCAGGTTGGCGCTGTGCTGTTCGCACTTGGCTTGCAGGTCGGCCAGGTCCACATTGCCCATGGCGTCGCAGGCCGTCACCACCACCTGCATGCCCACCATCTGCGCGCTGGCCGGGTTGGTGCCGTGCGCGCTGGAGGGGATCAAACAGATGTTGCGGTGGCCCTCGCCCTTGGACTGGTGGTAGGCCTGTATCACCAACAAGCCGGCGTACTCGCCCTGCGAGCCGGCATTGGGCTGCAGGCTGATGCCGGCGTAGCCTGTGGCCTGGCACAGCCAGGCGCGCAACTGCTCGTCCAGCAGTGCATAGCCTTCCAGCTGGTCGTGCGGGGCGAACGGGTGGATGTTGGCAAACTCGGGCCAGGTGATGGGGATCATCTCGCTGGTGGCGTTGAGCTTCATGGTGCAGCTGCCCAGCGGGATCATGCTGCGGTCCAGCGCCAGGTCCTTGTCGCTCAGGCGGCGGATGTAGCGCAGCATGCCGGTTTCACTGTGGTGCGTGTTGAACACCGGGTGCGTCAGGAAGGGGCTGGTGCGACGCAGGTGTTCGGGAATCAGGGGCTCCACGCCCTTGTCGAAATCGGCCACCTTGGGGATAGCCTGGCCGTACTTGGCGAAGAAACCCCACAGCTGCTCGATATCGGCGCGCGTGGTGGTCTCGTCCAGCGAGACCATCAGGTGGCCGGGGTAGCCGGTGTTCAGGTTCACATGCGCGGCGCGGGCATGGTCGGCTATTGCCGCGGTGCCGTCACCGGTCTTCACCGCCAGCGTGTCGAAGGCGCTGGGGCTGGCCAGCGTATAGCCCAGCTGTTGCAGGCCCTTGGCCAGGATGGCGGTGAAGCTGGCCACGCGCTGGGCAATGCGCGTCAGCCCCTGCGGGCCGTGGTAGACCGCGTACATGCTGGCCACCACGGCCGGCAGCACCTGGGCGGTGCAGATGTTGGAGGTGGCCTTCTCACGGCGAATGTGCTGCTCGCGCGTCTGCAAGGCGAGGCGATACGCCGGGTGGCCGTGTTCGTCGATGCTGACCCCCACCAGGCGACCGGGCAGCGAGCGCTTGAACTCATCGCGACAGGCCAGGTAGGCAGCGTGCGGACCGCCGTTGCACAGCGGCATGCCGAAGCGCTGCGTGGTGCCCAGCACAATGTCCGCGCCCCATTCACCCGGTGGCATCAGCAGCGTCAATGCCAACAGATCGGCGGCGACACACAGGGCGGCATTGTTCTTGTGGGCCTGCTCGGCCACTGCGCGCATGTCATGGATCATGCCGCTGGTGGACGGGTACTGGGCCAGCACGCCAAAGTAGTCGCCCTCGTTCATCAGGCCGGGGGCAAAGCCCACCTTGACCTCGATGCCCAGCGGCTTGGCGCGCGTCTGCACCACCTCGATGGTTTGCGGGTGGCAGTCACCGGCGACGATGAACACATTGCTCTTGCTCTTGACGCTGCGCTTGGCCAGCGTCATGGCCTCGGCGGCGGCGGTGGCCTCGTCCAGCATGGAGGCATTGGCAATCGGCATGCCGGTCAGATCGCACACCATGGTCTGGAAGTTCACCAGCGCCTCCATGCGGCCCTGGCTGATTTCGGCCTGGTAGGGCGTGTAGGCGGTGTACCAGGCAGGGTTTTCCAGGATGTTGCGCAGGATCACGCCAGGCGTGTGGGTGCCGTAGTAGCCCTGGCCGATGTAGCTCTTGAACACCTGGTTCTTGGCTGCAAGCGTCTTCAGTTCGGCCAGTGCGGCGGCCTCGGTCACGGCGGGCGGCAGGTCCATCTTGGCGGCGCGCGCAATGCTGCGCGGCACGATGCCGGCGATCAGCGCCTGGCGCGAGGCGGCGCCCACGGCTTTCAGCATCAGTTGCTCGTCGGCCTCGCTCAGGCCGATGTGGCGGGCGACGAATTCGTTGGCGTTTTCAAGCTCGGCCAGCGGCTTGGTGGAGGACATCAGCATGGTCTGTGACGAAAAAAGGTGGGGCGGAGGGAGGGCGTTTGCAAGGCCGGCGCAGCACAAGCCGCGCCCATGGCCGGTGTCAGACCGGGATCAGGAGTTCTTCTCGTATTCGGTATAGCGCGTCTCGTCCATCAGCGCCTCGGTCTCGGACGGGTTGGACAGCTTGACCTTGAAGAACCAGCCGGCACCCATGGGGTCGGAATTGGCCAGGCTGGGGTCGCTGCGCAGTGCCTCGTTGACCTCGGTCACCGTACCGGTGACGGGCATGTAGACGTCGGCGGCGGCCTTGACGGATTCCACCACGCCGGCCACATCCTTGGCCGCAAAGCTCTTGCCCACTTCGGGCAGGTCCACGAACACCACGTCGCCCAATGCATCCTGGGCGTGCTGGGTGATGCCCACGGTGGCGCTGTCGCCTTCAATCTTCAGCCATTCGTGGTCTTCGGTGAACTTGATCATGATGGGTGTGCTCCTTAGAAGAGGTGAAACAAAAGGGACGGATTAATGAATGCGGGCAGGGCTGGCTCAGCCCCGGTAATAGCGGGCGGGCAGGAAGGGCATGGCGGTCACTTCCATGGGCACGGGCTTGCCGCGCACGATGGCCATGACCTTGCTGCCCAGCGCGGCGAATTCCGGCGTCACATAGCCCATGGCCACCGGCTTGTCCACGCTGGGGCCCAGTAGGCCGCTGGTGACTTCACCGATGCGTTGGCCGTCCGGGCTCTGCAATTCGGTGTGGTCGCGCACCGGAATGCGCTCCAGCGCCACCAGGCCCACGCGTTTGCGCGGCAACGGCGCACCGTCCAGCTGGGCCAGCACCTTGGCCGCACCAGGGAAGCCGCCGGCACGTGCGCCACCGGTGCGGCGCACCTTTTGCATGGCCCAGTTCAGCGCGCCTTCCACCGGGGTTGTGGTGGTGTCGATGTCGTTGCCATACAGGCACAGGCCGGCTTCCAGCCGCAGTGAATTGCGCGCGCCCAGGCCTATGGGCTTGACTTCGGGCTGGGCCAGCAAGGCATTGGCCAGGGCCTCGGCATCGTCCTGGTGCACCGAGATCTCGAACCCATCTTCCCCGGTGTAGCCGCTGCGGGTGATGAAGCACGCAATCGGTGGCGCTGCGGCCACGGCAGCGTGGAAGGCGCCACCGGTCATGAACACCAGTTTTTCCACCCCGTGGCACAGACGCTGCAGCGCGGTGACCGCCTGCGGCCCCTGCAAGGCCAGCAGCGCCATCTCGGGCATGGGGATGACCTGGCAGCGCTGGCCGATGCGCTGCTGGATGTGTGCGATGTCCCCCACCTTGCAGGCGCCATTGACGATGACGAACAGGTCACCGCCGTTGGCGTAGTCGCGGTTGAAGAACATCAGGTCGTCGATGATGCCGCCGTCGTCGTTCAGCAGCAGGCCGTAGCGCTGCTTGCCGGGCGGCAGGTCGATCACGTCCACCGGGATCAGCGATTCCAGCGCGGCCGCCGCGTCCGCGCCCACCAGCCGCAGCTGGCCCATGTGCGAGACGTCAAACAGGCCGGCGGCCGCTCGGGTGTGCAGGTGTTCGGCCATCAGGCCGCTGGGGTATTGCACCGGCATGCTGTAGCCGGCAAAGGGCACCATGCGGGCGCCCAGCGACACATGCAGGTCGTGCAACGGGGTTTTCAGGAGGGTTTGTTGTTCGGTGGCGGACACGGGTGTGTGACTCCAGGGCAAGGGGCAGGCGAACCATCATGTTCCATGGCCGGCCAGTGTCCGCACCATGGGCTGCCCCCGCTGTCCGCTTTACCTGAGAGATTCGCCGCGCCGCCTTCAGCCGGCTGCGGTTTGCTCCTTCGGTGGACCAGATCGGGTCTGGCCTCTCTCCAGTGGGGAAACGTCGCCGGGCTCTCGCGCGGGGACGCTCGTCAGTCCTTTTGCCTGAGCGTTCAGACCGCTGCAATCAGCCGTCCTGCGCCTTCGGCGGCGGGTCCCCTGAGGGCCGCTCTCTCCTGACGGCATTCATTCTACATGCCGAGCCGCTGGCAGTCCTGAGCGAAGGTCGTGGGTGGACGACTTCACTGGGGTGGCCGGTCTGTGGTTGCCGACGCCGCTGGTGCGCGTGGCTACGCGGATGTCCCCCGGGCCTGCGGCCCTCCTCCTTGATTCCGCTCCGCCACACGCCCCAGCGACATCGGGGTCATCGGCTCGCGCAACGCTTGAATGCAGGAATACCGGCACGCAGACCAGGGTCCGAAGGATCAGGTCGTCATGGCGTTCAGCGTAGCGGCATCAAGGGGGAGGCCGAAGGCCGGAGGACAGCCGCGGAGCTGAGCGCCGTGGCGGCCTGATCAGCGAGGAAGGGCCAGTTCGGGTCGGCATGCTGCGGAGCCTCGTCGTGCAAGAAGCTTTACATGCTCCTGTTGCGATTTTCCCAACAAACCGGGGAAACCCCTGATGCAGATCGGAATTACGGTAGTTAATACTATTATTTGATCCGTCAGCAAGACGGGCACATCAACAGTGGTTCAGAGGAGGGGTGACATGGGCGGCACAAGCGGTATTTCCGGTGGCTGGGCGCTGGGCGCCATGGTGGTGGCGTTGGCGCTGGCGGGTTGCGGTAAGAAGGAAGAGCCCCCCGCCGCAGTCGACACCGCCTTCCAGAAGAAGCTGCAGGAACAGTTGCTGGATGCCAAACCCGGCAGCGTGGTGGACATCCCCGCCGGCACCTACCGGCTGGACCGCGGGCTTTCGCTGCGCGTCAACGGCGTCACAGTGCGTGGCGCCGGCATGGACAAGACCATCCTGTCGTTCAAGGGCCAGGTGGCCGGGCCCGAAGGCCTGCTGGTGTATGCCAATGATTTCACCATTGAGGGCCTGACCATTGAGGACTCCAAGGGCGATGGCCTGAAGATCAACGACGGCGAGAACATCGTGGTGCGCGGCGTGCGCGTGCGCTGGACCGGCGGCCCCAAGACCTCCAATGGCGCCTACGGCATCTACCCGGTGAAGACGCGCAATGTGCTGATCGAGGATTCGCAGGCGTTTGGGGCGTCTGATGCCGGCATCTACGTGGGCCAGTCCAACAACGTGGTGGTGCGGCGCTGCCGCGCCGAGCAGAACGTGGCCGGCATCGAGATCGAGAACACCATCAACGCCGACGTCTACGACAACGTGGCCACCGGCAACACCGGCGGCATCCTGGTGTTCAACATGCCCAATCTGTCGCAAAAGGGCTATGGCACGCGCGTCTACAAGAACAAGGTGGAGAAGAACAACCTGGCCAATTTCGGCGCCAAGGGCACGGCGGTGGCCAGCGTGCCTGCAGGCTCCGGCATGGTGGTGAATTCCAACTCCAAGGTGGAGTTTTTCGACAACGACATCACCCACAACCAGACTGCCAACATCATCATCTCCAGCTACTTCTCCACCGGCTACTACACCGAGAAGGGCGTGGAGCCGGGTTATGACCCGTACCCGCGCGCCATCAACATCTGGGACAACCGCTTTGCCGGTGGCGGCGACTCGCCCGACGGCCTGGACCTGAAGACGCTGAAGACCATGATGTTCGGCATCAATGGCCACTTCCCCGATGTCATCTGGGACGGCTATGTGGATGCCAAGAGCGCCAATGCCGCCGACGAGCGCCTGTGCGTGCGCAATGGCCCCAATGTGGCGGTGCTGAATGTGGACGGCCCCAACAAGTACAAGAACCCCAACGTGGGCACCACCGCCTTCCACTGCGACCTGCCGCGGCTGGCACCCGTGCAACTGAAACCCATGGCCAAAAGCTGACCCTGACACAGAGAGACGCGGACAAACATGCAGATGCGGTGGCATAGCGGCAGGCGGCTGGCGGCCGCCCTGCTGGTGATGGTGGTGGGGCTGGCGGGCTGCTCCCGGCAGCCGCAGGCGGTGAACTTTGTCGCCGAGGGCAAGCCGGAGCATTTGAGCGACTGGCATGTGGTGCAGGTGCAAGACAAGCGGCTGGTGTTGAACGCCGGCGTGCTGCCGTTTGACCTCAACACGCCCTTGTTCACTGACTATGCGCACAAGCTGCGCACGGTGTGGATGCCCCCCGGCAAGGCGGCCAGTTACAGCGCCACCGAGACTTTCGAGTTTCCGGTCGGCACCATCATCAGCAAGACTTTTTACTACCCCAAGGCCGGTGGCGACATGCAGGTGCTGCGCCAGACCTACGACGACAAGCAGAACTTTGCCGGCGAGGGGCTGGACCTGGACAAGGTGCGGCTGATAGAAACCCGCCTGCTGGTGCGCCGCGAAGCAGGCTGGGTGGCCATGCCGTATGTGTGGAACGAACAGCAGACCGAGGCCACGTTGGCGCGCACCGGCGACCGCACCGAGCTGGAGCTGGTGGCGGACGACGGCAAGCGGCAAAAAATCAGCTACGTGGTGCCCAACGAGAACCAGTGCGCCAGCTGCCACGTGACCAGCGTGAAAACTAAAGCCCTGCAGCCCATTGGCCCCAAGGCGCGCCACCTGAACCGCGACTACGCCTACGCGCGCGGCACCGAGAACCAATTGGCCAAGCTGGTGCGCGCCGGCTACCTGGGCGGCGTTCCCGCGGATGCGGTGCCGCGCGCCGCCAACTGGCGCGACACGGCGGCGCCACTGGCCGAGCGCGCGCGCGCCTACCTTGACATCAATTGCGCGCATTGCCACAGCCCCACCGGCCCGGCCAACACCACCGCGCTGACGCTGAACCCCTTCGTGCCCGCCGACCGCTCGGTGGGCCTGTGCAAGCCGCCGGTGGCCGCCGGCAAGGGCACCGGTGACCGCCTGTTCGGCATCGTGCCCGGCCAGGCGGATGCGTCCATCATGATCTACCGCGTGACCAGCAGCGAGGGCGGCGTGATGATGCCCGAGCTCGGTCGCACCAGCGTGCACACCGAAGGCGCCGCGCTGCTGAGCCAGTGGATCAACGCCATGTCTGGCGCCTGTACACCGCAAAAACCCCAGCCCTGAAACCACAACAACACCCCCAAGGAGCCCGCTGATGAAGAAGCCTCACCGCCATACCCAGACCCCTGTCGCCCTGGCCGCTGCCGCGGCATTGGCGGCGCTTTCGGCCTGCCCAGTCGCCTGGGGCCAGAGTGCACCGGCTTCACCGGCGGCGCTGGAAGCCGTGGTCGTCACCGGGCAAAGCCGCACGCAGGAGCTGCAAAGCGTGCCCATCGTCATCCAGGTGGTGACGCCGGACCAGATCCGGAAGCTGGGTGCCAGCAATGTGGCCGACCTGAACGGCTACATTCCCGGCCTTGACGTGGACGCACACCAGCCCACGCAGCCCAAGTTCACGCTGCGCGGCATTGGCAGCCAGGATTTCCTGATCGGCACCGACGCGCCGGTGGGTATCTATGTGGACGGTGTCTACACCGGCAAGACCGGCGGCGCGCTGCTGAACTTCAACGACCTCAAGCGGGTAGAGGTGCTGAAGGGACCACAGGGCACGCTGTTTGGCCGCAACAGCGCGGGCGGCGCCATCTCGGTGGTCACCAACGACCCCAGCGCCACCTTCGCCGCCAGCGGCCTGCTGCGCCTGGGCAACCACGGCACCCGCCACACCGAGCTGCTGCTGAACCAGCCGCTGAGCAGCGATTGGTCATTCCGCATGAGCGCGGTGAGCCAGTTCAGCGACGGCTGGCTCAGCGACGCCGTCACCGGTCAGAAATACGGCGGCGACCACGCCTGGGGCACCCGCATGGCGCTGCGTTGGAGCAACGCCGAGACCACCAGCGCCATCCTCTCCTGGGAGCATGAGGACCTGGACCAGCGCGCCCGCCCCGTCGTCGGCCTGCGCTCGTTTGACCCGGCGAAGTACATCGACCCGCGCACTGCGTCAGTGACCAGCGATGTGGCCGACAACCGCGAGGCGCGCACCTTCGACGGCGTGACGCTGCGCATCAAGCACACGCTGCCCTGGGCCGAGTTCAGTTCCACCACTGCCTGGCGGCGCTTCACCTCGGTCAACCGGCAAGACACCGACGGCACCAACAACATCGCCACCTACCTGGCCACCACCAATGCCGAGAGCAACACCTCCTGGCAGCAGGAGTTCAAGCTCAATGGCAGCAACGACAAGGTGGACTGGGTGGCGGGCCTGAGCTTCTTCTCGGAAAACGCCACGCAAAGCTCCGAGGTCAACACCAACACCGCATCGCTGGACACCTTCTATACCAACCTGTCTGGTGGGGAGCTGTTCCCCTTCGGCCAGATCACCGGCGCGGCGGCCATGCTGGGCATACCCGGCGTGAACCTGGTGGGCCTGCCCTGGCAGGAGACCATGTACAACACCGGCAACAACAAGGCTGCAGCGCTGTACGGTGACGCCATCTGGCACCTGTCGCCGGCCACCAACCTGACCTTCGGCGCGCGCTTCACGCGCGACGAAAAGACCTTCAGCTGGCGTTACCCGCAGCGCGTGGCCCCCGCGCTGGACGCGCAACTGAAGGCGCTGGCCGCGCTGGGCCTGTTCCAGGACCCGCAACTGGGAGCTTTGTACTACGGCATCCCGCAGCTGGGTTTCAACGGTGTTTCCAACAACGCGCCGCTGGTGCAGGGCGAGATCACCCGGCCCACCGCGCTGGAGGTGAAGAAGACCTGGAACAACATCAGCCCCCGCCTGGTGCTGGACCAGAAGCTGGACGCCAACACCATGGTCTACGGCTCCATCACCAAGGGTTACCAGGCCGGTGGCTTCACCGGCTTGAGCAGCGGCGGTGCCTACGAGCCCGAGTTCATCACCAACCTGGAGGTTGGCTTGAAAGGGCAGGTGGGCAGCTTGCAATACAGCGCTGCCCTGTACCACTACGACTTCAAGAACCTGCAGTCGCTGGAGCTGGTGGGCATAGGGGCTGACGGCTTTCCCAAGTACGTGACGCAGACCAGCGACCGCAAGGCCGACGGCCTGGACCTGGACCTGCAATGGCGGCCCACCGCCGGGCTGCGGCTGTACAGCGCCGTGGCGTACATCGACCAGCGCTATGCCAGCTACGTCTCCAACACCGGCGTGAAGCTGGACGGCCAGCCGGTGGGCACACCGACGTGGAACATCGCCGCCGGCGTGGACGCCAGCTGGGACGCCTGGGGCGGCAAGCTCAACGGCCTGTTGCAGGCCGCCTACGTGTCCGAAGTGCGTTGCAATGCGGACACCGTCACCCGCACCGACTGCCTGAAGACGCCCACGTTCTCCGTCGGCACCTCCACCACCCGGGTGGATGCGCGCATCGGCTGGGACAGCCCCAAACTGGCTGGCGGCGGCCGCTGGGGTGTGGCGCTGGTGGTCAACAACCTGCTGGACAAGCGCTATGTGTCGTTCGTGGAGAACACCATCACGCGGCCGCTGGGCGTGGCGTACTCCGAGACCACGGCGCCACGGCGGATTGGGCTGGAGTTCAGGGCGAGCATGTAAGCGCCACGCGTGGTCAGTAAGCACTCCACCGGTCATCCCACTCTTTGCTCATGTCGCGCCTATCGCGCTTGGTGGGCCGGCCGTGTTCCAGGCTCAGCGCCGGCTCCACGCCCTGGCGGCGTTGCTCGGCGGCCTGTTCGCGTTGCTGGATGCTCTCGGCGGTTTCTTCGTACAGAAGTTGCGCCGCCGGCGCGCCACCGCGTACGGCCGATATGCCGCGCACCTGCACCGTGCGGGTGATGGCGCCGTGGCGCAGGGCCACGGTGTCGCCCACTTTCAGCTCCTTGGCCGGCTTGGCGCTTTGGCCGTCCACCAGCACACGGCCCTTGCTGACCTCTTCCGCGGCCAGCGAGCGGGTTTTGTAGAAACGTGCGGCCCACAGCCACTTGTCGATGCGCAATCTGTCCATTGGCAACCATTTTGCATGTTTTCGGTGACGCTGGTTGCCGGCGTTCGTTAACATGGCGTGACCATGGTCACATCGCTGTCATCCAGGCCCACTGACGCCTTGCCGCGCGACGCGCAGAGCATTCTGGAGCTGACCGCGCGCTCCATGTTCGAGTTGTTCGCCAACGCCAGCGAGGGCATGCTGCTGGTGGACCGCAACGCGCGTGTGGTGTGGATCAATGAGCAGTACAAGCGCTTCCTGCCGGCGCTTGGCTTTCCGCGCGAGGAAGACTTTGTCGGCCACCCGGTGGCCAGCGTGGTGCAGAACACCCAGATGCACAAGGTGCTGGAGACCGGCAAACCCATCCTGATCGACCTGCTGACCAACCGCGCTGGCACCTTTGTGGTCAGCCGCATTCCGCTGCGCGACAGCGCGGGCGACGTCATAGGCGCCCTGGGCATTGTGCTGTTCGACCACGCCGAAACCACCTTGCAGCCGCTGATCAGCAAGTTCTCGCTGTTGCAGCGTGACCTGGAGGACGCACGCCGCGAGCTGGCGTTGCAGCGCACCGCCGGGCCGCGGCGGGCGGCCAAGTACACCTTTGCCAGCTTCATCGGCGTCAGCCCGGCTGCGGTGGAGGTCAAGCGCCAGGCGCGTCGGGCCGCGCAGTCGCCCAGCCCGGTGCTGCTGCTGGGAGAGACCGGCACCGGCAAGGAGCTGCTGGCGCACGCCATCCACGCCGCCTCGCGCCGGGCCGACGGGCCATTCGTGGGCGTCAACATCGCCGCTGTGCCCGAGACGCTGCTGGAGGCCGAGTTCTTCGGCGTGGTGCCCGGCGCCTTCACCGGCGCGGACAAGAAGGGGCGCGACGGCAAGTTCAAGCTGGCAGACGGCGGCACCTTGTTCCTGGACGAAATTGGCGACATGCCCCAGGGCCTGCAGGCCAAGCTGCTGCGCGCCTTGCAAGAGGGCGAGATTGAACCGCTGGGCTCCAACAAGCTGGTGCGCTTTGACGTGCGGGTGATCGCTGCCACCTCGCGTGACCTGGCCCGCATGGTGCAGCAGGGGCGCTTTCGCGAAGACCTGTTCTACCGCCTCAATGTGCTGCCCATACGCGTGCCGCCGCTGCGCGACCGACGCGCCGACATCCCGGCGCTGGTGGAGGTGCTGGGCGAGGACATGGCGCTGCGCGCCAGCGTGCCGCAGGCCGAAATCAGCGCTGACGCCATGGCCCTGCTGTCGGCCCAGCACTGGCGCGGCAACATCCGCGAGCTGCGCAACGTGCTGGAGCAGGCCGCCATGCTCAGCGATTCGGCGCAGGTGGGGGTGGGGGAGATAGAGGCGGTGTTGGCTGCCTCAGGGGTGGAGCGGGTGGAGTCTGCAGCGGCTGACCTGCCTGCGCCATCCGCCACGGGAGGGGCGTCTGCCGCAGCGCGCGCGCAGGCGTTGCGCCCCTTGGCCGAGCAGGTGGCTGAGCTGGAGCACCAAGCCATTGCGGCGGCGCTGGCTGCCTGCGGCGGCAACAAAGTGGCAGCCGCCAAGCTGCTGGGCATGTCGCGCGCCAAGCTGTATTCGCGCCTGAGCTAGGTCCCCACGCCCGGCGCGGGTTGGCCTTGCTGCACCAAGGGGCAGCATTGGCCTGTATAAGCTTCTCCGAAGTGCCTGAAAAAAATTCATATGTATCAATTTAATACACTTTATGTGTTTTATTCAGACAATCATTTCCTTTGAAGTTTTAAAAATCCAGCAAAATCAAAGCTCTTGTGTTTGGCACGACTTGTGCTGTTCAGCAAGCAAATAAAACTGGAGACATTCTCATGCAAAGACGCACCTGGGTCGCGCGCACCGCGCTGGCCGCTGCTGCCGTGGCGGCTAGTTCCCTGCTGGCACCCCTGGCCCATGCCCAATCGAAGGAAATCCGCGTGGCGCTGGTCTACAGCAAGACCGGCCCGCTGGAAGCCTATGGCAAGCAGACGCAGACTGGTTTCATGATGGGGCTGGACTACGCCACCAACGGCACCATGATGGTGGCCGGCAAAAAGCTGGTGGTGATTGAGAAAGACGACCAGGGCAAGCCCGACCTGGGCAAGTCGCAACTGGCCACCGCTTACTCTGACGACAAGGCCGATCTGGCTGTCGGTCCCACCGCTTCCGGCGTGGCGCTGGCCATGCTGCCGGTGGCCGAGGAATACAAAAAGATCCTGCTGGTGGAGCCCGCTGTGGCCGACTCCATCACCGGCGACAAGTGGAACAAGTACATCTTCCGCACCGGCCGCAACAGCTCGCAGGACGCCATCTCCAACGCCGTCGCCATCGACAAGCCAGGTGTGACCATCGCCACGCTGGCGCAGGACAACGCCTTTGGCAAGGACGGCGTCAAGGCCTTCAAGGACGCGGTGAAGAAAGCCAAGCTGGTGCACGAGGAATACCTGCCCGCCGCCACCACCGACTTCACCGCCGGTGCCCAGCGCCTGATCGACAAGCTGAAGGACCAGCCGGGCCGCAAGATCATCTGGATCGTCTGGGCCGGTGCCGGCAACCCGTTCAAGATTGTTGATCTGGACCTGAAGCGCTACGGCATCGAGATCGCCACCGGCGGCAACATCATGCCGGCGATGGCGTCTTACAAGAACCTGCCGGGCATGGAAGGCGCCACCTACTACTACTTCGGCATCCCGAAGAACCCGACCAACGAAGCCATGGTGGCACGCCACTACTCGCAGTTCAAGACGCCGCCGGACTTTTTCACTGCCGGTGGCTTCTCCGCTGCCATGGCCGTGGTCACGGCGCTGAACAACAGCAAGGGCGATGCGCGTGGCGACACGCTGATCAAGACCATGGAAGGCATGAGCTTTGACACGCCCAAGGGCAAGATGACCTTCCGCAAGGAAGACCACCAGGCGATGCAGAGCATGTACCACTTCAAGGTCAAGGTGGACCCGGCTTTCGCCTGGGGCGTGCCCGAGCTGGTGCGCGAGATCAAGGCGGAGGAGATGCAAGTCCCCATCCGCAACAAGCGCTAAAAACTCCGCGGCAATGCTGGAAACCAGGCAACTCACGGTCCGCTTCGGCGGACACGTGGCGGTGAATGCTGTCAGCTGCATTTTTGCACCCGGCACACTGACCGCCATCGTCGGCCCCAATGGCGCGGGCAAGACCACCTATTTCAACCTGATTTCCGGCCAGATCGCTGCCACCGGCGGCAGCGTGCTGCTCAACGGCCATGACCTGTCGGGCAAGAGCCCCTCGGCGCGCACCCGTGCCGGCCTGGGCCGCGCCTTCCAGCTGACCAACCTGTTCCCCAACCTCAGCGTGCTGGAAAACGTGCGCCTGGCGGTGCAGGCCGCGCAGCATGGCGCGCACCTGCGCGGCCTGAACCTGTGGAGCATCTGGAGCGACCACGCGGCGCTGACGCAGCGCGCCCAGGCCATCCTGGAGCAGGTCGCCATGACCGCGCAGGCCGATACGCCCGTGGCCAGCCTGCCGCATGGCGACCAGCGCAAGCTGGAAGTGGCGTTGTTGATGGCGCTGGAAAGCCAGGTGCTGATGTTCGATGAACCCACCGCCGGCATGAGTGCCGACGAGGCGCCGGTGGTGCTGAACCTGATACGCGAACTGAAGAAGGACAAAAGCAAGACCATCCTGCTGGTGGAGCACAAGATGGACGTGGTGCGCGAGCTGGCCGACCGCATCATCGTGCTGCACAACGGCTCGCTGGTGGCCGATGGCGAACCGGCCGAGGTGATTGCGTCGCCGATTGTTCAAGAAGCTTACCTCGGGGTGGCGCCAGCATGAGCGAGGCGTTGCTGACTCTGGAGGGCGTGCACACGCACATCGGCGCGTACCACATCCTGCACGGTGTGGACCTGGTGGTGCCCCGTGGCCAGCTGACCATGCTGTTGGGGCGCAACGGCGCCGGCAAGACCACCACGCTGCGCACCGTCATGGGCTTGTGGACGGCTTCCAAGGGCCGCATCCAGTTCGCCGGCCAGGACGTCACCCGCCTGCCCACACCGGCCATTGCCGGGCTGAACATCGCCTACGTGCCCGAGAACATGGGCATCTTCTCTGACCTTAGCGTCAAGGAGAACATGCTGCTGGCCGCGCGCAGTGCGCGCAACCTGGGGCAGATCGACGAGGCACGCCTGAAGTGGATCTTCTCGCTGTTCCCGGCGGTTGAGAAGTTCTGGAACCATCCCGCAGGCAAGTTGTCGGGCGGGCAAAAGCAGATGCTGGCGGTGGCGCGCGCCATCGTGGAGCCGCGCGAACTGTTGATCGTGGACGAGCCCAGCAAGGGCCTGGCGCCGGCCATCATCAACAACATGATTGACGCCTTCGCGCAACTGAAGGCCACTGGCACCACCATTTTGCTGGTGGAGCAGAACATCAATTTCGCCAAACGCCTGGGCGACCAGGTGGCGGTGATGGACAACGGCCGCGTGGTGCATGCCGGCAGCATGCGCGAACTGGCCGAGGACGAGGCTTTGCAGCAGTCGCTGCTGGGGTTGGCGCTGTGAGCTTGAAGCAACTCGA
Source organism: Hylemonella sp. P2_B10 (assembly GCF_056404875.1). Lineage (NCBI taxonomy): Bacteria > Pseudomonadati > Pseudomonadota > Betaproteobacteria > Burkholderiales > Comamonadaceae > Hylemonella > Hylemonella sp. P2_B10. Next base: position 137,210 of record NZ_JBFUDE010000002.1, on the reverse strand, counting down.
CTTTGACTGGAAGCCACTGGCCTTGGTGCCGGCGCTGGCACTGCTGGTGCTGCCCTTTGTCGGCTCGCCTTCCACCTGGCTCACCTTGACGGTGGCTGGCCTGGCCATGGGCATGATCGTGTTCGTCATCGCCTCGGGCCTGACGCTGATCTTTGGCCTGATGGATGTGCTGAACTTCGGCCATGGCGTGTTCATCGCGCTGGGCGCCTTCCTGGCCACCACGGTGCTGGGCGCCATGGGCGACTGGACCAGTTCGGCGGAGATGTGGCGCAACCTGGTGGCGGTGTTCGCCGCCATGCTGGTGGCGATGGCGGTGGCCGGCGCCTTGGGCCTGGCCTTCGAGCGCTTCATCGTGCGCCCGGTCTATGGCCAGCATTTGAAGCAGATCCTGATCACCATGGGCGGCATGATCATCGGCGAAGAGCTGATCAAGGTCATCTGGGGTCCGCAGCAGATCCCGCTGCCACTGCCCGAGGCGCTGCGCGGCGCCTGGCTGCTGGGTGACGCGGCGGTGGAGAAATACCGCGTGGTGGCGGTGGTGGTGGGGCTGGTGGTGTTTGCCGTGCTGGCCTGGACGCTGGGCCGCACCAAGATCGGCCTGCTGATACGCGCCGGCGTGCAGGACCGCGAGATGGTGGAAGCTTTGGGCTACCGCATCCGCCGCCTGTTCATCGGTGTGTTCGTGGTCGGCAGCGCGCTGGCCGGGCTGGGCGGCGTGCTGTGGGGGCTGTACCAGCAAAACGTCATCCCGCAGATTGGCGCGCAGGTCAATGTGCTGATCTTCATCGTCATCATCATTGGGGGCCTGGGCTCGACCACCGGCGCGCTGGTGGGGGCGCTGCTGGTGGGGCTGCTGGCCAACTACACCGGGTTTCTGGTGCCGAAGGTGGCGCTCTTTTCCAACATTGCGCTGATGGTGGCGGTGCTGCTGTGGCGTCCGCAGGGCGTCTACCCTGTGACGAATCGATAGGCCGGCCATGCTCAAGCGCCTCCTCTCCAATGATTTTCCGCGCAGCCGCGTGCTGGCCGTGCTGCTGGTGGCGCTGCTGCTGGCGCTGGCCTTCGCACCCTTCATTTTTCCCGGCGTCAAGGCGCTGAACGTGGCCGCCAAGGTGCTGGTGTTCGTGGTGCTGGCGGCCAGTTTCGACCTGCTGCTGGGCTACACCGGCATCGTCAGCTTTGCCCACACCATGTTCTTCGGCCTGGGCGCCTATGGCGTGGCCATCGCCAGTACCCGGCTGGACGCCGGCTGGCTCAGCCTGGCCGTGGGGGTAGGCGGGGCACTGCTGCTGTCCTTCCTGCTGGCGCTGGCGGTGGGGCTGTCCTCGCTGCGGGTGCGCGCCATCTTCTTCGCCATGATCACGCTGGCCGTGGCCTCGGCTTTCCAGACGTTGGCCTCACAACTGTCTGAGCTGACTGGCGGTGAGGATGGGCTGAATTTCAAGGTGCCCGAGTTGCTGTCGCCCGGCACCCAGTTCGCCGAGGCCCCGTTCCTGGGCGTCACGCTGGACGGCCGCCTGCTGTGCTACTACCTGCTGTTCATGCTGGCCGTGCTGCTGCTGCTGGCGCTGCTGCGCATCGTCAATTCGCCGTTTGGCCGGGTGCTGCAAGCCATCCGCGAAAACGAGTTCCGGGCCGAGGCCATTGGGTACCGGGTGGTGGTCTACCGCACCACCTCCAGCATCCTGTCTGCGCTGTTCGCCTGCCTGGCCGGCGCCATGCTGGCACTCTGGCTGCGCTACAACGGGCCGGACACCAGCCTGTCCTTCGAGGTGATGCTGGACGTGCTGCTGATCGTGGTCATCGGTGGCATGGGCACCATCTATGGCGCCGCCATAGGTGCGGCCTTGTTCCTGGCCGCGCAGAGCTATTTGCAGGACTTGCTGCGCCTGGCCAGCGAGGCCACAGCCGGCTTGCCCTGGCTGGCTGCGCTGCTGTCGCCGGACCGCTGGCTGCTGTGGCTGGGCCTGCTGTTCGTGTTGTCGGTCTATTTCTTTCCCACAGGCGTGGTGGGCAGGCTGCGCGCGTCGCGCGCGAACGGGTGAACACGCCGATTCCTATTCCTATTCCCAAAAAACCAGGAGACAAGCATGAAAGACCGATTGACCATCCAGATGGCGTTACCCCTGACGCTGGTGGCCGCCGCGGCGCTGAGCGCCTGCGGCAGTGACAGCTCTTCGAGCCCACCAACCCAGCCGCCGACCCCGCCCGCCAACGTGATCCCCAGTGGCGTGACCCAACTGGGCGTCTCCATCTACTCGGCCACGGCACCCGCTGCCGGCACCACCGCCGCCACGCAGGACTTGCTGACCGGTGGCCTGGGCAAGACGGGCCTGGGTGCCGCTGCCGCGCCGGCCTACGCGAACCCGCTGGCGCCCACCGCGCTGGAGCTGCGCCGCAACGCGCTGTACTCGAACTACCGTGGCCTGGTGGATGCCTCCGCCGGTGGCGGCTTCGGCGTGCTGTACGGCCCCAATGTGGACAACAATTACAACGCCACCACCAACGAAGGCCTGATTCCCGGTCGCGAATACGTGGCTGTGCTGGACGACGGCACGGGCCGCAAGCGCGTCACCATGGCGGTGATGATCCCCGACAGCTTCAGCACCACGGCGCCTTGCCTGGTGCTGGGCCCGTCCTCCGGTTCGCGCGGCGTCTATGGCGCCATCGCCTCCGCCGGCGAGTGGGGCCTGAAGCACGGCTGCGCCGTGGCGCTGACCGATGCCGGCAAGGGCGTGGGCCTGTACGACATGATGGATGACAGCGTCAACAAGATCGATGGCACCCGCGCCAGCCAGACTGACGCTGGCACGTTGAGCCATTTCGCTGCCAACATCACCAGCGCTGCGCGCACCGCGTACAACGCGCTGTTTCCCAACCGGCTGGCTGTGAAACAGGCCCAGTCTCAGCAAAACCCGGAGAAGGACTGGGGCACCGACACCATCGCCTCGGCCGCCTACGCCACGTATGTGCTGAACGACCGCTACGGCACCGCGGCCAACCCCACGCCCTTCAACCAGTCCAACGTGCAGACCATCGCCGGTTCGGTGTCCAACGGCGGTGCCGCGGTGCTGCATGCGGCGCAGCAAGACGGCCTGGGCTACATCAAGGGCGTGGTGGCGGCAGAGCCCGTCACCCAACTTACCACCACCGCCGGCTACGGTGTGCAACTGGGCGGCGTGCCGGTGGGCGGTTACGGCAAGGGCCTGGCCGATTTCGTCACCTATTCCAACCTGTACCAGCCCTGCGCCGCGCTGGCGGCCGGCGCGGCGATGACGGAAGTGTCCGTCTTCAACTACATCGGCCTCACCGGCCTGACCGCGCGTGCCACGGCGCGCTGCGATGTGCTGGCCGCGAAGGGCCTGGTCAGCGGCGCGGATACCGCAGCACGTTCGGCCGATGCGCTGAACAAGCTGCGCAACTACGGCTGGACGCCGGACAACGACCAGATGCACAACGCCCACTACGCGTTGGGCAATGCACCCATCCTGGCGGCGATGTACCCGATGGCCTACGGCCGCTTCTCGGCCACCGACAACCTGTGCAACACCAGCTTTGCGCAAGTGGACGCCACCGGCGCGCCGGTGGCCGTGGCGGCCACCACCAAGGCCGCCAGCTTCGCGCTGGCCAACGGCACCGCCAACGGCACGCCGGCCACCGTGGTCTACAACGACTCGGTGGGTGGTGCCAAGGCCTGGCAGTTCGCGGTTTCGCCGTCCACCGGCGTGCAGGACTTCGGCCTGGACAATGCGCTGTGCCAGCGTGCGCTGGTGACCGGCGTGGACACTGTGACGGGTGCCGCGTTGACGGCCACCAGTGTGCCTACCGCTGCCCAGAGCGCTGCGGTGCGCGCCGGCATTGCCGAGGTGCAACTCAGCGGCACGCTGCGCAACCGGCCCACCATCGTGGTCGCTGGCCGCAGCGATGCGCTGGTGCCGGTGAACAACAACGCCCGTGCCTTCGTGGCCCGCAACAACGCGGTGGACGGTGCGGCCGGCATGACCAGGTACATCGAGGTCACGAACGCCCAGCACTTCGACAGCTTCAACTCGTTCTCGGGGTTCGACAACCGCTATGTGCCGCTGCATGTGTACTTCAACCGCGCCATGGATGCGATGTTTGCGCTGCTGAAGAGCAACACCGCCTTGCCGCCCAGCCAGGTCGTGCGTGCCACGCCGCGCGGCGGCGTGCCGGGTGCGGCGCCGGCCATCACGGCGGCCAATGTGCCGCCCATCGTGGCCAGTCCGGCGGCGGGCAACCAGATCGTGTTCAGCGGCACCTCCCTCAACGTGCCCAACTGAACGCGCTGCGCGGACGGAGCCTGCCATGACGCCCACTTCACATTACCTGACTTGCGCTGGCCGCGAGCTGCACTATGTGGAGTGGGGCGCCGAGCATGCCGACACGGTGATCGCCTGGCACGGCCTGGCGCGCACCGGGCGGGATATGGATGAGCTGGCCCAGCACCTGAGCAGCCGTTACCGGGTGATCTGCCCGGACACGGTGGGTCGGGGCCTGAGCCAGTGGAGCCCGGAGCCGCTCAGCGAGTACTGCCTGGCGTTCTACGCACGCCAGGCTGACGACCTGTGCCGGCAATTGGGCATTTCGCAGGCCCATTGGGTGGGCACCTCCATGGGCGGGGCCATAGGCACCGTCTGCGCTGGCGGGCTGCTGCAGCCGGCCATGAAAGCACGCATCAAGAGCCTGCTGCTGAATGACAACGGCCCGCGCCTGGCCGAAGCGGCGCTGGCGCGCATACGCGCCTATGCCGGCAACCCACCGGCTTTTGCCACCGTGCAGGAGCTGGAAGCTTTCTTCCGACAGATCTACAAGCCCTATGGCTGGTTGTCCGACGCCCAATGGCGGCGCCTGACGGAAACCTCCACCCGCCGTCTTGCGGACGGCCGTGTGACGCCGCATTACGACCCCGCCATGGTGCGTCAGTTCACCGACCACACGGACGACTACCTGATCTGGGAACACTACGATGCCGTGGATGTGCCGGTGCTGTGCCTGCGCGGTGTCGACTCCGACCTGCTGTTGCCCGACACCACGGCCGAGATGCTGACGCGCGGCCCCGGTGCCAGGGGGTTGACCCAGGTGGTGGAGATCGCCGGCTGCGGCCATGCGCCGGCGCTGAATGTGCCGGAACAACTGGACCTGGTGACGGCCTTCATCGACCGCTGCAACTGAGTGCTGCCGTGCCGGCCGAACGCGCCGGCAGCACACCGTGGCCAGCTATTGCTTGGCCCCCATCGTCAAGGCCGCTGCGCGTGACTGCGCCAGCGCCGCCTGGTCGGACGAGGTTTGCGTGTCCCAACCCGCCATGTGTTGCTCCGCGATGTCGCGCAACGCGCCAATCCATTCCGGGCTGTCGTTCAGGCAGGGGATGTAGTGGAATTCCTGGCCACCAGCGGCCAGGAAGGCCGCCTTGCCCTCCAGCGCAATTTCTTCCAGCGTCTCCAGGCAGTCGGCGGTGAAGCCGGGGCACACCACGTCCACCCGCGCTGTCTTGGCGCGGCCCAGCGCTTCCAGCGTGGGCTGGGTGTAGGGCTGCAGCCACTTGGCCTTGCCGAAACGGGACTGGAAGGTCACCGCATACTGCGCCGGCTTCAGCCCCAGTGCCTCGGCCAGCAGCCGGCCGGTCTTGTGGCACTCGCAGTGGTAGGGGTCGCCCAGCTCCAGCGTGCGCTGCGGCACACCGTGAAAGCTCATCACCAGCTTGTCCGGCCGGCCATGGGTTTGCCAGTAGTCGGTGATGCGCCGGGCCAGCGCGGCAATGTAGCCAGGGTGGTCGTGGTAGTGGTTGACGAAGCGCAGTTCCGGCACGTGGCGGGTGCGAGCGGCCCAGGCGTACACGGCATCGAACACGCTGGCGGTGGTGGTGCCAGAGTATTGTGGGTAGGCCGGCAGCACCAGCACACGGGTCACGCCCTGGGCTTTCAATTCGGACAGCTGCGCGGCGATGGCCGGGTTGCCATAGCGCATGGCGGGGCGAGCCATCACCTGGTGGCCGCGCTGGCCCAGCCAGCCGTGCAGCAACAGCGCCTGTTTCTCGGTCCAGACCTTCAGCGGCGAGCCTTCCTTGCTCCAGATGGCGGCGTATTTGGCGGCCGACTTGGCGGGCCGCACGCGCAGGATGATGCCGTGCAATATCAGCCACCACAGCGCCTTGGGGATTTCCACCACCCGCGCGTCGCTGAGGAACTCGGCCAGGTAGCGTCGCACGGCCGAAGGCGTGGGCGCGTCTGGCGTGCCCAGGTTGCAATACAGCACGGCGGTTCGACCAGCTTGGCCATGTGGCAGTGTGGGCTCTTTTTGGAATGTCATGGGGTATTCTCGTCGTATGTTTGAAGTATCCGCCATACGCGCCATCAGCCTGGACCTGGACGACACCCTGTGGCCCATTGGCCCCACCATCCTGCGGGCGGAGGAGGAGCTGGCGCAGTGGCTGGCCGGCCAGGCGCCGCGCACCGCCACCCTGCTGAGAGATGGCGCCCAGCGCCTGGCGCTGCGTGAACACGTGGTGCGCAGCCGGCCGGACATCGGGCATGACCTCAGCGCGCTGCGGCGCGAGTCCATACGCGAGGCGCTGCGACGCAGTGACGAGGACACGGCGCTGGCCGAGGCGGCTTTCGAAGTGTTTTTTGCCGCCCGCATGCGCGTGCAACTGTTTCCCGATGTGCTGGATGCGCTGGCGCGCTTGAGCGCGCGGTATCCCATCCTGGCGCTGTCCAATGGCAATGCCGACGTGCACCGGGTGGGCCTGGGTGCCTACTTCGCCCACAGCATCAGCGCGCGCGAGTGTGGTTTTGCCAAGCCCGATCCGCGCATCTTTCACCTTGCCGCCAACCGGTTGAGCCTGAAGCCCGAGCAGGTGCTGCATGTGGGCGACGACCCGGCGCTGGACGTGCTGGGCGCGCTCGACGCCGCCATGCCGGTGGTATGGGTCAACCGCGATGCGCGCAGTTGGCCGCACGATGCGCGGCCGCACCACACGGTGGGCGATTTGCACGGCTTGTGCCGGCTGCTTGCCGTCTGAGCGCGTTTGCCGCCACAATGGGTTGGCGCAATCCCAATGCCAACGAGAAGGAGGGGAGCAGCATGGTTTCGATGCGATGGCCGGGCGCCGCCGCCATCACCCTCGCCAGCCTGCTGGCGGCCTGCGCGCAGCCTGTGCCACGCGCGGGGCCGCCGGAGCCCCTGTGGCAGGATGAGGCGTTTGCCGCGCAGCCGGTCAGCGTGGGCAAAGCCGACCTGTTCCGGCTCGATGACGCCTTGCTCGCCGATCTGCGCTCGCCTGCCTTGCAGGCCAGCAGCGTGGAGCGGCGCATGGCCCATCTGGCGGCGTTGCTGTTCGAAGGCACCGCCCAACCGCTTGCCTACGGCAGCGGCGCCAGCACGCCGGCCGCGCAAACCTGGGCCAGCAAGCGCGGCGACTGCCTGTCACTGACGGTGCTGGCCTATGCCATGGCGCGCGAGTTGCGGCTGCCGGCGCAGATGCAGGAGGTGCCGGTGCCGCCGCTGTTCGACCGGCGCGGCGAACTGGACTACCTGGCCGGCCACGTGAACGTGTTCGTGCGCGGGCAACCGGCCACGGACCGCATCAACCCCGACTTGCTGGCGCGCGGGGCGGTGATCGACTTCGAGCCGCAAGCCGGTGTGGCGCGCGAGGGCAGGGCGCTCAGCGACGAGGCCATCCTGGCGCGCTTCTACAACAACCTGGGTGTGAGCCTGCTGGCGCGCGCCCGCTGGCCAGAGGCCTACGCCCACTTCAAGGCCGCGGCGCTGGCCGACCCGGCCTACCCCGCCACCTTCGGCAACCTGGCTTTGTTGTACCAGGAGCGGAATCTGGCCCCGCTGGCCGAGCGTGCCTGGCGGCATGCGGCCAGCCTGCATGATGATGGCGGCACCGCTGTGCGCGGCTTGCAGCGCCTGTTGCTGAGCCAGGGCCGGCAGGCCGAGGCGGCGGCGTTGGAGCCGGCGCTGCGCGCCAGGCAGCACAAGGACCCGTACTACTGGATTGGATTGGGCCTTGACCGCCTGCAGCACACCGACTACGCCGGCGCCGTCACCGCGCTGGAACGCGCCCAGACCATGGCCCAGGGCTTCGCCGAAGTGCACCATTACCTGGCGGTGGCCTACGCGCGCGACGGCCGGCCGGCCCAGGCACAGCGCCAGCTGGCGCTGCTGACCGCGCTGAACAGCAACGACCCTTACCTGCTGCCACTGGCCAGCAAGATTTCACGCATCAACGCAAACCGGCCCTGAATGCGGACATGGCTTGACCCGGGATATCCCCGGGTTTGACCTGGCCACGCGGCAGGCGGATACTGTGTGATGTGCCGGGGCGCAACCTGAGCGGTTCGCCCGCTTGACGGTGCTTGGGGTTGTTTTATGCGTTACATCACACACTCGTTGGTGGCCAGCCTGATGCTGGCCTTGTTGACCGCCTGCGCGCCCTTGCCGCAGCAGAAAGCGCAGCCTGTCAGCCTGTGGCGTGACCAGGCGTTTGACTATGACGCCAAGCTGGTCACGGTGGACAAGCAACGCTTGTTCGCGTTGCCACCGGCGCTGCTGGCCGATCTGCGCAACCCGGCCACGCAAAAGGGCACCACCAGCCGGCGCATGGCGCACCTGACGGACTTGCTGTTCGACCCCGTCACCCGCACCTTCTCCTACGGCGCCGGCGAGACCAGCACAGCCGCCGAAACCTGGCTGCACAAACGCGGCGACTGCCTGTCGCTGACCGTGCTGGCCTATGCCATCGCCCGTGAACTGGATCTGCCGGCACAGATGCAAGAGGTGCAGGTGCCGGTCATGGTGGACCGCCGGGGCGCGCTGGATTACCTGAATGGTCACGTCAACGTGTTCATCCGCGAGCTGACGCCAGAGGGGGTCTACACCTCCACCTTCCTGCGGCCGGGCACCATCATCGACTTCGAGCCGCAGTTGGCGGTCGCCCGCCTGGGCCAGGCCTTGACGGACGACGAGGTGCTGGCCCGCTACTACAACAACATCGCGGTGGACCACCTGGCGCGCAGCCAGTTCCCGCAGGCCTATGCCCATTTCAAGGCCGCCATCCAGACCGACCCCGGCTATGCGGCGGCGTTCAGCAACATGGCCCTGTTGTACCAACGCAAGGGCCTGGACACGGAAGCCGAGCAGTTGCTGCGCCATGCCGTCGGCGTCGCCCCGGACAGCAGCCCGCCGCTGCGCGCGCTGCACCGCATGCTGGTGCAGCAGGGGCGGCTGGAAGAGGCGGCGAAATACCACGAGCAACTGGTGGCGCGGCAGGAGAAAGACCCGTACTACTGGATTGGCCTGGGTATCGACCAGCTGAAAAAGGGCGAGTACGCGCGCGCGGTGTCCTCGCTGGAGCAGGCGCAGAAACTGGCCACCGGCTTTGTCGAAATCCATCGCAACTTGGCGGTGGCCTACTCGCGCGTGGGCAAGCAAGCCCAGGCGCAGAGCCAGTTGGCGGCGCTGAGTGAGTTGAACCGCACCGACCCCTACCTGCCGGCGCTGACCAACAAGCTGTCGCGCATCTCGGCCGGCAAGTTATAACCCCCAGGTCCGACACTGCGTGTCCGTCCTGGACAGGCCGATGACCAGAGGCCAATTACCTTGGTACGGCCCGGCAGCAAAACCGACTATTTGAACGCCGGCTCGTCCCACCAGGGGTAAAAATCCGGCATGTCGCCGGACACCGTGTTGGGATAGTGCGGCGGGCGTTTTTCAAAAAAGGCCGCAATGCCCTCGCGGGCGTCGGCCGACTGGCCGCGCGACTGGATGGCCCGGCTGTCCACACGGTGTGCGTCCATGGGGTGGGGTTGGCCAGCCATGCGCCACAGCATCTGGCGCGTCAGGGCCACCGACACCGGTGCGGCGTTGTCGGCAATCTCGCGTGCCAGTGCGCGCGCTGCCGGCAGCAGGTCTTCAGGCGCATGCAGCGAGCGCACCAGGCCGCGCTGCAGGGCTTCCTCGGCGTTGAACACACGGCCGGTGAAGCACCATTCCAGCGCCGTCTGCATGCCCACCAGCTTGGGCAGGAACCAGGTGGACGCCGCCTCGGGCGTGATGCCCCGGCGCGCGAACACGAAGCCAAAGCGCGCACCCGTGGACGCCAGCCGCATGTCCATCGGCAACTGCATGGTCATGCCAATGCCCACCGCGGCGCCGTTGATGGCGCCGATCACGGGCTTCAGGCTCTGGTAGATGCGCAACGTCACCATGCCGCCGCCGTCGCGGTACACGTCGCCCACCTTGTGCTCTTCGCGCGCGGCCGACTGCTGGGCCTTGTAGTCGAAAGTCTGGCCGCCGGACGACAGGTCGGCGCCGGCGCAAAAAGCCCGCCCCGCACCGGTGACGATGACGGCGCGCACCGCGTCGTCGGCGTCGCTGGCGTCGAAGGCGGCGATCAGCTCGTCGCGCATGCGCGCGTTGAAGGTGTTCATCTGGTCAGGGCGGTTCAGCGTGATGGTGGCAATGCCGTCCTCCACCGCATACAGCAGGGTCTGAAAGTCGTTCACAAGGGTCTCCGTGAAAGGGGTGTGTCGTTCGCCGCCCCAGTGTCGCCGCCGCCGCGCGGCGCGTCAGTCACGCGGGCGCCAGTTGCCCTGCGCTGCGCACCGCGCCTTCCAGCGTGGCGGGGTAGGGGCCGTCCACATAGTCGCCACAGGCCTGCAGGCCGGGAGCAACGCGGGTGGGTGGGCGCATCAGGCCCGGCGTGCAGGCGAAGGTGGCGCGCTTGTCCACCACCGTTTGCAGCGGCTTCACGGCCAGACCCAGCTGGACCTGGGCCTGGGCCACCACGGCGTCCTGCAAGGCGGCGCGCTCGTCCTGGCTGGCGCTGACCACGAAGGCCAGCACCCCGGCGGCGCTGTCCAATTGGCCACGGTCGAACACGAACTGGGCAGGCAGGGATGTGGTGGCGCGCAGCGCCAGCATGGGCTGGGCCAGCCGCGCGCCGGCCGCGTAGGCGTAAACGGTGGTGATGGCTTCGAAGTGCAGCGCACGGGTGGTCTGGCACCAGCTGGCAATCGACTGGCCCAGTTTTTCTGGAGCCGTGGCCTGGGTGCCTTCCAAGAGGTGCAGCGCATCGGTGCTCGAGGTGGCCAGCACCACCGCATCGAAGCCGGCCGCGCTGTCACCATTGAGTTGCCAGCCACCGGCCACCGCCTCCAGCCGGGTGACCCGCGCCCCCAGCCGCAGCTGGCCACCGTGCTGTTGCAGCCAGCGTGCGGCCGCCTCGGGCATCAGGGCCCCCAGGTCGACCTTGGGCAGCAGCAGGTTGGAGCCGCCTTGCATGCCGAACAAGGCGTCTTTCAGTACCCGCAGGAACACCTGGCCGCTGGCCTGAGGCGCCGGCGTGTTCAGCGCCGACACGCACAACGGCTCTATCAGCTCTTGCATCACCCGGGGTGTCAGGCGCTGGCACAGCTGGGCCACCGAGGTGGTGCTGTCGCAACGAAAGCCGGCCAGCTGCCAGCCCAGCGCGGCGCGCACCAGCGCCAGCTTGTCGCCCAGCCGCCAGCCGCGCGCACGGGCAATGCCGGCCAGTGCATCCAGCGGCGTGGGCCAGCGCGGCAGCGCCAGACCCTGGCCGTCCGGGAACTGCAGGCGCAACGGCAGGCGCAACAGCAGGTCTTGCGGCACCAGGCCCAGCCGGTGCATCAGCGCCAGCGTCTCGGTGTAGGCCCCTATCAGGATGTGCTGGCCATTGTCCAGCGTCACCGGCGTGCCGTCGGGCAGGTCTACCGTGAGTGCGCGGGCGCGGCCGCCCAACTGGCGCGCGCCTTCCCACAGCGTGACGGCATGGCCTTGTTCCTGCAGCCGCACGGCAGCAGCCAGGCCGCCCCAGCCGGCGCCTATGACTGCGATGCGCTTCGGGCCGGCAGCAGTCACGTCAAACTTTGCCCAGCGCCTGCACCCGCCAGGCCAGCCACAGCTTGCGCAGCGGCGTCAGGCTGGTGCGCTGGTGCAGCACCTGGAAGTCGTCACGCGTGATCTCGCCCAGCAGCGTGCGGTAGATGCTGGCCATCATCAGCCCGGGCTTTTGGGCCCGCCGGTCTTCCGGGGGCAGCAGCGCGAAGGCCTCGTCGTACAACGCCTGCGCGCGCTGGGCCTGGAAGCGCATCAACGCGGTGAAGCGGTCGGAGTAGGTGCGCTTGAGGATCTCATGGGCCTTGACGTCGAACTGCTGCAGCTCGTTGACGGGCAGGTAGATGCGCCCGCGCAGCGCGTCCTCGCCGACGTCGCGGATGATGTTGGTCAGCTGCAGCGCCAGGCCCAGCTTGTGGGCGTACTGTGTGGTCTGCGGGTTGCGCTGGCCAAAGATATTGGCCGCCACCTCGCCCACCACACCGGCCACCAGGTGGCAGTAGCGCTGCAGGGCGTGGAAGTCCAGGTAACGGGTCTGCTCCAGGTCCATCTGGCAGCCTTCTATCACCGCCAGCAGGTGGCGCTGTTCGATGCCGAAATCGGCGGCCAGCGGCATCAGCGCGCGCATCACCGGGTGGCTGGGCTGGCCGGCATAGGCTTTGCCCACCTCGCCCTGCCACCACGCCAGCTTGGTCTGCGCCACGCTGGGGTCCACCATTTCGTCCACCACATCGTCCACCTCGCGGCAGAAGGCATAAAAGGCGGTGATGGCTGCCCGCCGGGGCTTGGGCAGGAACAAAAAGGCGTAGTAAAAGCTGCTTCCCGAGGCGGCGGCTTTCTGCTGTACATACTGCTCGGGTGTCATGGGCAGGATTGTTACACCACTGGCGGCACTCCTTCTGCCGTTGTTCGGCGGTCAGCCGTTGACCAACACAAAAACCACCGGTTTGTCGCTGCGGGCCACCAGCACGAAACTGATCTTGGGCACGGCCATGGCCACGCAGGCCATGTAGGGCGGCGGGGGCAGGTCGATGTACTCCACGCGCAGCGCATCCTTCTGATCGATCAACCGCTTGATGCCAAAATTGTCACAGGCGCCTCCCCAACCCTGGGAGATGCCCAGCAGCATGTAGCGCGTGAAGTCGATGGTGGGCCGCTGCGGCTCGGGCAACTGCTGGCTGCGGTGAGATGCCCAGGCCTGGGCCCATTCCTGCTCCGTGCGCACCACGTAGTTGCTGATGGGCCAGTCCCCCGACATGCCATCGACCAGGGGGGTGAAGGGCGTGCAGGTCAGCGCCGGATTGACGGTGCAGCCCAGGCCGGCCAGTGTGCCCACCGAGACCAACTTGGCGCTCTGCTTGGGCAGCAGCGCACCCACGGTGCCGTCATCCGAGACGGCAATGAAATTGCCGCTGGCGGGGTAGTAGCGGAAAACGAAGCCATTGGAAGGCGTCGTGCTGACGTGGCCTGGAAACAGATCCGCCATGTGCGCCTCGGCCCAGTCCATCACCTGGTTCGCGCTGACCGTGGCCAGGCTGGGCGCAGGCGCCACCGCCTGGCTGAGGGGGGCGGTGGCTTGCAAAGCCTGCCGCTGCACGGCAGCCGGGGTGTTGGTATTGCCAGTGGAAGCGCCATCGCCACCGCCACCGCAAGCGGTGCACAGCGCGATGGTGGGCAGGATGGCAAGGGCCAGTTTCATGGTGAATTCTCCCCGGCGCGACATCGACCATTGCGCCTGTACTGAATGCTACGGCCTATTGGCCGCCGTGCTTGTGCTGCTGGTCACATGCGCAAGCACAGCCATGGCCCTACATGTTCACGGCGACGAAATACACCGGCTTGTCGGACCGCGGCACCGCCACGAAGCGGAGGATGGGCGAGATGATGGCAGCGCAGGACCGGTCGGGCTGGTACCAGAAACCATGTTCCACCCGCAGTGCCTGGTCCTCTTCGATCACGCGCAGGATGTTGAAGGCCCCGCAGTCCGTGCCCTCGCCCAGTGAGACGCCCAAGACCATGAAGCGGCTGAAATTGAACGTGGGCGGCGTAGGTGAGGCCAGCGCGTTCCAAGAGGCTGGTTTAAGGGCGGTCCAGACCTGTTCCCATTCAGCCTGGTTGCGCGCCACATACGTGCCGGCAGGCCAATAGCCTGACATGCTGGGCTGGAAGAACGGCGTTGTGGGCCGGCAAAACACCTTGTCGGTCAATTGGCAGAAAAACTGGCCCGCTGAGCCCAGGTACCAAGCCTGGCTGCGCTGGCTGGGCTGTAGCAGGGCGGTGGTGCCGTTGTCCATGATCAACAGATAGCTGTCGGTTTTCGGGTAGTGGCGGTAGACCAAGTTGGCGCCATTCCAGGTGCCTGGCAGTGTGGATGAATGGCCGCTGAACACGTCTGGCACCGTGCTTTCGGCCCAGTTCAGCAGCACCTCATTGCTGACGGCCGCCGCGCTCGGCACCGGGTTGCGCAACTGCACGCGCATGGCTGGGGAGGTGCGTGCGGCCTGCTGCGCAAGAAGAGACTCAATCGGCGCAAACGCAGGTTCCGTGGCGCGACTGCCGCCACCGCAACCGGCGCACAGGAATGCCGGCAGCGCGAGAAAAGCCAGCAGAGCGCCGGCGCCTGTTTGTTGCATTGTGTCTGCTCCCTGGCGCGCAGTCGTTGCGCGCGCCTGAAGGGATGTTAGGGCGCCTGCGGCGCGGCGCGTGTGTCGCCGGTCACATCCACAGCGCGCGCCACAGCACGACCGGCACATCCCAGGTCGTCAGCCTGGGCCGGGTATTGAGCGTGGCAAAGCCCATCGCCGCCACCTTGTCCAGAATGCGCAAGCCGCCTTGCACCACCAGCCGCAGTTCCCACCCCATGCGGCCGGGTATCTGGTGCACCAGCGGCGCGCCTTGCAGCATCATGTCGCGCGCTTCGGCCACGAGGTCGGCCACCAGCGCCGTGGTGGCTGGGGTAATGCGACGCGCCAGCAGGTTTTCACGCGGCACGCCATGCGCTTGCAAGGCGCTTTGTGGCACGTAATATCGCCCGCGTGGGATGTCCACGCTCAGGTCCTGCCAGAAGTTGATCAACTGCAGCGCGCTGCAGATCTGGTCACTGCGTTGCAGCGCGGTGGCATCGTTCACACCATACAGGTGCAGCAGCAGCCGGCCTATCGGGTTGGCCGAGCGGCGGCAGTAGTCCAGCAGTTCGGCGCGGTCGGCGTAGCCGGCCTGGTCGCGCGTCTTGCGCACGTCTTGCGCGAAAGCGTCGAGCAGGTCGGCCAGCAGGGGCACCGGCAGCTGAAACTGGCGCAGCATGGCGCCCAGCGGCGTGAACACCTGTGGCCAGCGCCCACTGTGCGGCTGGCCGGTGGCGGTGGCCATCAGGTCGGCCTGGTAGGTGGCCAGATCGTGCAAGCGCTGTTCGGCAGGGGCATCGCCTTCGTCGGCGATATCGTCCGCCGTGCGGGCGAAGTGGTAAATGGCGGCAATGGGTGGACGCAGGCGCGGCGGGCAAAGCACGGACGCCACGGGGAAATTTTCGTAGTGCTCAACCGGCGGTACGTGTACGGGCATTCGGCGATGTTAGCGGGCACCGCCGCAGCAGATCGCGACCACCCATCCGCTTTGCATTTCGTGAAAGCACCACTTGGCGGTAGGATCGCAGACTCGCCTGGGCTGCTTGACAGGCGGGCGGTAAATATACAGAATTACTAACCGTCCGGTCATTAACCAGTTTCCAACCAACGTCAGATTGGCCACGTCTACCATGCACAACACATTCTTTCGCGCAGGGGCCGTTTGCCTGGCCGCTGGCGTGCTGCTGGCGGCTTGCTCCAAGCCCGCACCCACCGAAGAGCCGGTGCGGGCTGTCAAGGTCATCACCGTCAGCGTGGACAATTTCCAGTCCGGCGCCGAGTTTGCGGGCGAGGTGCGTGCCCGCGTCGAATCGCAGCTTGGCTTTCGCGTCGCCGGCAAGATCACCCAGCGCAATGTGGAGGCGGGTCAGCGCGTGAAGGCCGGCCAGGTGCTGGCCAGCCTGGATCCGCAGGACTACCGGCTGGCCGCTGAAGCAGCGCGCTCCGCTGTCGCCGCCGCTGCCACCAACCGCAACCTGGCCGCCGCCGACCTGAAGCGCTACAAGGAACTGCTGGAGAAGAACTTCATCGCCGGTGCCGAGGTGGAGCGCCGCCAGGCCGCGCTGGACGCGGCCCAGTCGCAGCTGGAGCAGGCGCAGTCGCAATTGGCCTCGCAGCGCAACCAGGCTGGCTACACCAACCTGGTGGCTGATGTGTCGGGCGTCATCACCAATGTTTCGGCAGAGCCGGGTCAGGTGGTGGCCGCCGGCACGCCGGTGTTCCGCATCGCCCAGGACGGGCCGCGTGATGTCGTGTTCTCGGTGCCCGAAGACAAGCTGGCCGCCATCAAGGCCGGCTCCAGCGTGGACGTGCGCGTCTGGGCCGGCAAGGACATGATCAAAGGCACGGTGCGCGAGGTGGCGGCCAGTGCCGACCCGGTGACGCGCACCTTCCAGATCAAGGTGGCGCTGGATATCAAGGAGCCGCCGGCGCTGGGCACCACGGTCACCATCTACCCGGCGGCCTTCGCGCGCAGCGGCATGCAGGTGATGAAGCTGCCCACCACCGCCTTCAAGCAGGACGGCAAGACCTCCGCCGTCTGGGTGGTGGACCCCACCACGTTGACGCTCAAATCGCAGCCGGTGCAGATTGCCACTGCCGACGGCAATGAGGTGGTGGTCTCCGGTGGCCTGACGCCCGGCATGCTGGTGGTGGCAGCCGGCGTGCACGTGCTGCAGCCTGGCCAGAAGGTGACGATTTTCAAGGAGAAGGCTTCCGCTGCAGTGCAGACCGCACCGGTGGCGATACCGACTGCGCCCACAGCGCCCGCCGAACCGGCCGCGCCCGCCGCGCCATCCCGCCCTGCCTCGGCAGCCCAATAAGGCGGCGATGATGATCCAACCCAAACAGAGCTTCAACCTCTCCAAGTGGGCGCTCGAGCATTCGGCGCTGACGCGCTACCTGATGGTGGTGCTGATGGTGCTGGGCATGGTGGCCTACTTCCAGCTCGGCCAGGACGAAGACCCGCCGTTTGCCTTTCGCGTGATGGTGGTGCAGTCCTTCTGGCCCGGTGCCACGGCACAGCAGATGGCCGAGCAGGTGGCCGACAAGATAGAGCGCACCCTCCAGGAAGTGCCCTACGCCGACAAGATCCGCAGCTATTCCAAGCCTGGCGAGTCCCTGGTGATCTTTCAGCTGAAGGACAACTCGCGCCCTGGCGACGTGCCCGGCATCTGGTACACCGCGCGCAAGAAGATAGGCGACATGCGCTACACGCTGCCACCGGGCGTGCTGGGGCCGTTCTTCAATGACGATTTCGGCGATGTGTTTGGCACCATCTACGCGCTGGAGGCTGACGGCTTCACCAATGCCGAGGTCAAGGATTTTGCCGACGACGTGCGCCAACAGTTGTTGCGCGTGGCGGACGTCAACAAGGTGGACCTGTTTGGCGTGCAGGACGAGAAGCTCTACATCGAGATCTCGCAAAAGCGCCTTTCGCAGCTGGGCCTTGACATGAGCCAGGTGCTGAGCCAGTTGGCCCAGCAGAACGCCATCGAGGGCGCCGGTACCATACAAACGCCGCTGGACACGCTGCAGGTGCGGGTGATGGGCCAGTTCGACACCGTGGAGCAGTTGCGCGCCATGCCCATACGCGGCAGCACCGGCAACCAGATCAAGTTGGGCGATATCGCCAACATCGTGCGCGGCTACGTGGACCCGCCCGCGGTCAAGGTGCGCTACCAGGGCAAGCAGGTCATCGCCCTGGGCGTCTCCATGGCCAAGGGCGGTGACATCATCGCGCTGGGCAAGGCGCTCAAGCTGGCCACCGCCAACATCGAGGCCAAGCTGCCCGCCGGCATCAAGCTGGTGCAGTTGCAGGACCAGCCGAGCAATGTGAGCAACTCTGTCAACGAGTTCGTGCACGTGCTGATCGAGGCCATCGTCATCGTGCTGGCGGTCAGCTTCATTGCGCTGGGTTTCCACGCGCGCCAGGGCAAACTGCCCTGGTACAAGCGCTACTACATCGACATCCGCCCCGGCCTGGTGGTGGGGATCACCATTCCGCTGGTGCTGGCTGTCACCTTCCTGGGCATGTATTACTGGGGCATAGGCCTGCACAAGATATCGCTGGGCTCGCTGATCATTGCGCTGGGCCTGCTGGTGGACGACGCCATCATCGCGGTGGAAATGATGGTGCGCAAGATGGAGGAGGGCTACGACAAGGTGCGCGCCGCCACCTTCGCGTATGAGATCACCGCCATGCCCATGCTGACGGGCACGCTGATCACCGCCACCGGCTTCCTGCCGATCGGCATCGCCCGCTCGGTCACGGGTGAGTACACCTTCGCCATCTTTGCCGTCACTGTGCTGGCGCTGGTGCTGAGTTGGTTCGTCTCGGTGTACTTCGTGCCCTATCTGGGCACCATCCTGCTGCAAACGCCGCAACATCAGAAGAAAGCCGAGGCCGCCGCGGTGGCGGTGGCGGCCGGCGCCAAGCCGGCCGAGCAGTTGTCGGCCGACAACTTCGAGAAGACGGTGCGCGTCAGCGTGGCGTCACACGGCAAGAAGGCAGAGGCGCCGCACGAGAGTTTTGATTCGCCGTTCTACAACGTGTTCCGCCGCCTGGTGAACTGGTGCGTGCACTTTCGCTGGCTGACCATTGGCATCACCATCCTGATCTTCGTGCTGGGCATCCTTGGCATGGGCAAGGTGCAGCAGCAGTTCTTCCCGGACTCCAGCCGGCCGGAAATCATGATGGACATCTGGTTTCCCGAAGGCACCTCCATCGTCGCCAACGAAGAGGTCACCAAGCGGGTGGAAAAGCGCATGATGGCCGAGGCGGGGGTCAGCAGCGTCAGCACCTGGGTGGGTTCGGGCGTGCCACGCTTCTACCTGCCGCTGGACGTGGTGTTCCCACAGTCCAATGTGTCGCAACTCATCGTCTTGCCCAAGGACCTGAAGGTGCGTGAAAGCCTGCGCGTGAAGCTGCCGGCCATCATGGCGTCGGAATTCCCCGAGGTGCGCGCGCGTGTCAAGCTGCTGCCCAATGGGCCGCCGGTGGCCTACCCGGTGCAGTTCCGCGTGGTGGGGCCAGATCCTTCGGTGCTGCGCGAACGCGCTGATGAGGTGAAGGCCGCGCTGCGCGCCAATACCAACATGCGCGGCGTTAATGACAACTGGAACGAGTTCGTCAAGGTGATACGGCTGGAGGTGGATCAGGCCAAGGCGCGCGCGCTGGGTGTCACCAGCCAGTCCATCGCCCAGGCCTCGGCCACCATCCTGGGGGGCACCACGGTGGGCCAGTACCGCGACGGCGACAAGCTGATTGCCATCGTGCTGCGCCAGCCGCTGGAGGAGCGCAATGCCATCACCGACATCGGCAACGCCTACCTGCCCACCGCGAGCGGCCGCGCCATCCCGCTGACGCAGATCGCCAAGCCGGTGTTCGCCTGGGAACCGGGCGTGATGTGGCGAGAAAACCGCGACTACGCCATCACCGTGCAGGGCGATATTGTGGAAGGCCTGCAGGGCGCCACCGTCACCAACGAAATGTTGCCCGGCCTGAAAAAGCTGGAAGCGGGCTGGAAAGCCAAGGGCCTGACCGCCTATCGCATCGAAGTGGCCGGCGCCGTGGAGGAAAGCAGCAAGGGCTCGGCCTCCATCGCAGCGGGTGTGCCGTTGATGCTGTTTGTCACCTTCACGCTGCTGATGCTGCAATTGCACAGTTTCAGCCGTGCCATGCTGGTGTTCCTGACCGGGCCGCTGGGCATTGCCGGTGTGGCAGGTGCCTTGCTGCTGCTGGGCCGGCCCTTTGGCTTCGTCGCCTTGCTGGGCGTGATCGCGTTGATGGGCATGATCCAGCGCAACTCGGTGATCCTGATCGACCAGATCGAGCAGGACCGTGCCGCTGGCGTCGGCGCCTGGGACGCCATTGTCGAGTCCGCCGTGCGCCGCCTGCGCCCCATCGTGCTGACGGCCGCCGCCGCCGTGCTGGCGATGATCCCGCTGTCGCGCTCGGTGTTCTGGGGCCCGATGGCGGTGGCCATCATGGGCGGCTTGGTTGTCGCCACGGTGTTGACGCTGCTGGCCCTGCCTGCCATGTACGCGGCCTGGTTTGGCGTCAAGCGGGATACTGTCTAGCGCCAATCCTCCTGGCCCGTCCAGGCTGAGCCTGTCGAAGCCCCGGTCTTGCCCCGGGGCTTCTTCATTTGTGCGCTCGCCAACCGGACACATCTGGCGCGAGCTGAATTTACGGACCCGGGCAGGCGGCTTCGACAGGCTCAGCCCGAACGGAGGCGGGGGGTAGGGCCGGAAAACCCCCGCCAACAGGTTAAAATGGCGGGTTCACCGATTTCAGTGGGTGGTCAGCGCGCCCCGGCCCAGCCGGTGCGGCGTGATTGGCGCCTATTTTTTTGCTGCGCGGGTGGCGAAATTGGTAGACGCACCAGGTTTAGGTCCTGACGCCAGCAATGGTGTGGGGGTTCGAGTCCCCCCCCGCGCACCACGATGACCTGTTTTTGATTAGCTGCTAGAAGCCTTTTGTTGGAGTATCCCCATGGCTGTGAATGTTGTATCGCTTGACAAGCTGGAACGCAAGATGACGCTGACGCTGCCCGTCGCCGTCATCCAGAACGAGGTCGACGTGCGCCTGAAGAAGATCGCCCGCACCGTGAAGATGGACGGTTTCCGCCCCGGCAAGGTGCCCTTCAGCGTCGTGGCCCAGCGCTACGGCTATTCGGTGCACTACGAGGTGATGAACGACAAGGTGGKCGAGGCCTTTGCCGTCGCCGCCAACGAGGCCAAGCTGCGCGTGGCCGGCCAGCCGCGCATCACCGAGCGCGAGGTGGCTCCCACCGGCGAAATGGCGTTTGACGCCGTGTTCGAGGTTTATCCGGACGTCAAGCTGGGCGACCTGTCCACCGCGGAAGTGGAGCGCCTGGGCACCGAGGTGACCGACGCCGCCATCGACAAGACGCTGGACATCCTGCGCAAGCAGCGCCGCACCTTCTCGTTGCGCCCCCACAGCGAGGGCGCCCAGGACGGCGACCGCGTGACGGTGGACTTTGAAGGCAAGATCGACGGCGAACCCTTTGCCGGCGGCAAGGCCGACGACTTCCAGTTCCTGGTCGGTGACGGCCAGATGCTGAAGGAATTCGAAGCCGCCGTGCGCGGCATGAAGACCGGCGAGAGCAAGACCTTCCCGCTGGCCTTCCCTGCGGACTACCACGGCCAGGACGTGGCCGGCAAGTCGGCCGACTTCATGGTCACCGTGAAGAAGATCGAGGCCGCCCATCTGCCCGAGGTCAACGAGGCACTGGCCAAATCGCTGGGTATCGACAACCCCAGCGTGGAAGCGCTGCGCGCCGACATCAAGAAGAACCTGGAGCGTGAAGTCAAGTTCCGCCTGCTGGCCCGCAACAAGACCGCCGCCATGGACGCGCTGGTGGCCCAGGCCGAGCTGGACCTGCCCAAGTCCAGCGTGGCGGCCGAGCTGGACCGCATGATCGAAGGTGCCCGCGCCGACCTGAAGCAGCGCGGTGTCAAGGATGCCGACAAGGCGCCCATCCCCGAAGACCTGTTCCGCCCGCAGGCCGAGCGCCGCGTGCGTCTGGGCCTGGTGGTGGCCGAGCTGGTGCGTTCGCTGGACCTGGGTGCCAAGACCGAGCAGATCCGCGCCCATGTGGAAGAGCTGGCCGCCAGCTACGAAAAGCCGGCCGAGGTGGTGCGCTGGTACTACGGCGACAACCGTCGCATGGCCGAGGTGGAAGCGATTGTGATAGAAAACAACGTCACCGACTACGTGCTGTCCAAAGCCAAGATCGTTGAAAAGACGGTGTCTTTCGACGAGTTGATGGGGCAGAACTGAGCATCCTGAGCGTCCACAGCGCTTGACGGGCCGCCGCGCCCGGCCATGGGGCTTGTGCCGGGGCTTGCAGTCCCGGCAACAAGCCCCATTTGCTTGGCAAGCGCCCAACAGGGGCCTCGCGGTGGATAGCCCAGCGTGGATTTGTCCAGCCTGGCCCTTGGGGGCGCCATTTATTCGTTACAGTAGTGGGTAACCGGAGACCCTTTGATGAGTGCACTTGATATGCAAGGCCTGGGCATGATCCCCATGGTCATTGAGCAGTCCGGCCGCGGCGAGCGGTCGTATGACATTTATTCGCGCCTGTTGAAAGAGCGCGTGATTTTCCTGGTCGGTCCGGTGAACGACCAGACCGCCAACCTGGTGGTGGCGCAGTTGCTGTTCCTGGAGAGCGAGAACCCGGACAAGGACATCCACTTCTACATCAATTCCCCCGGTGGCTCGGTGACGGCCGGCATGGCGATCTACGACACCATGAACTTCATCAAGCCGGACGTCTCCACGCTGTGCACCGGCATGGCCGCCAGCATGGGTGCCTTCCTGCTGGCCTCGGGCGCCAAGGGCAAGCGCTTTGCGCTGCCCAATTCCAAGATCATGATCCACCAGCCTTCGGGCGGCAGCCAGGGCCAGGCGACCGAAATCGAGATCCAGGCGCGCGAGATCCTGAAGACGCGCGAGCAGCTGAACAAGATCCTGGCCGAGCGCACCGGCCAGCCGCTGGAGCGGATTGCCCGCGACACCGAGCGCGACTATTACATGTCGGCAGACGAGTCCAAGGATTACGGCCTGGTGGACCAGGTCATCGCCAAGCGCTCCTGAAATATTGCCCCACGGTCGCCCACTGCGTGTGGTTCCCTGCCCCCCGAGGGGGCCGCAAATTCCCTTGGGCGGCCCGGCGGGAATTTAAACCCCCGCACTCGTGGCGTGGCTTGGTGGCGACTTCTTGTTTTCACTTGGCGAAATCGCCTTGCATGCGGTGCCTCTTGTAACAAGAGGTGCCGTTTTTATTTGGTTATCATTGGTGAAACTCCCGTAAAGGCGTCTTCTACACATGGCCGAGAAAAAAGGCTCTTCCAGCGAAAAAACCCTGTACTGCTCTTTCTGCGGCAAGAGTCAGCACGAGGTCAAAAAGCTGATTGCGGGCCCCTCAGTGTTCGTCTGCGACGAATGCATTGAGTTGTGCAACGAGATCATCCGCGACGAATTGCCCGCGGGTGCCGACGTGCGCGACGCCAAGAGCGAGTTGCCCACCCCCAGCGAGATCAAGGTCAACCTGGACAACTACGTGATCGGCCAGGAGCCGGCCAAGCGCACGCTGGCGGTGGCGGTGTACAACCACTACAAGCGCCTGCGCCACAAGGAAAAGGCCAAGAAGGACGATGTCGAGCTGACCAAGAGCAACATCCTGCTGATCGGTCCCACCGGCTCCGGCAAGACGCTGCTGGCGCAGACGCTGGCACGCATGCTGGACGTGCCCTTCGTGATGGCCGACGCCACCACGCTGACCGAGGCCGGCTATGTCGGCGAGGACGTCGAGAACATCGTGCAAAAACTGCTGCAAAGCTGCAACTACGACATCGAGCGGGCGCAGCGCGGCATTGTCTACATCGACGAGATCGACAAGATCTCGCGCAAGTCCGACAACCCGTCCATCACCCGCGACGTCTCGGGCGAAGGCGTGCAGCAGGCGTTGCTGAAGCTGATCGAAGGCACCATGGCCAGCGTGCCGCCGCAGGGCGGGCGCAAGCACCCCAACCAGGACTTCGTGCAGATCGACACCACCAACATCCTGTTCATCTGCGGCGGCGCGTTCGCCGGGCTGGAAAAGGTCATCGAGGCGCGCACCGAATCCTCCGGCATCGGCTTTGGCGCCTCCGTGCGCAGCAAGCAGCAGCGCAGCCTGACCCAGGTCTTCAAGGACGTGGAGCCGGAAGACCTGATCAAGTTCGGCCTGATCCCCGAGCTGGTGGGCCGCATGCCGGTGGTCGCCACGCTGGACGAGCTGAGCGAGGACGCGCTGGTTGAAATTTTGACCGAGCCGAAGAACGCGCTGGTCAAGCAATACGCCAAGCTGCTGTTGATGGAAGGGGTGGATCTGGAAATCCGCCCGGCCGCGCTGAAGGCCATCGCCAGAAGGGCGCTGGCGCGCAAGACCGGCGCGCGCGGCCTGCGCTCCATCCTGGAAGTGGCGCTGATCGACACCATGTTCGACCTGCCCAACGCCAGCAACGTGGACAAGGTGGTGGTGGACGAGTCCACCATCGACGACAACAAGCCACCGCTGCTGGTGTACCGCGAGACGGCCAAGAAGGCCTGATAAGCGGCTGTTCGCACCGGCTTACCCGTGCAATCCAGGCCGACAGCTCCTTCAATAATGACTGCGGCTTGAAAAACCTGCATCACGGTCCATATTCATCAGGTAACTCAAAGGTTTTCCCATGTCCGGTCATACCCCCCTGCCTGCCACCCCTGTAGAGCTGCCACTGTTGCCCCTGCGCGATGTGGTGGTGTTCCCCCACATGGTGATCCCGCTGTTCGTCGGCCGGCCCAAGAGCATCAAGGCGCTGGAGTCGGCGATGGAGGCCGAGCGCCGCATCATGCTGGTGGCGCAAAAAGCCGCCGCCAAGGATGACCCGCTGGTCTCCGACATGTTCGACGTCGGCTGCGTATCCACCATCCTGCAGATGCTCAAGCTGCCCGACGGCACCGTCAAGGTGCTGGTGGAAGGCCAGCAGCGCGCCAAGGTCAACAAGATCGTCGAAGGCGAGGCGCACTTCTCCGCCAATGTGACGCCGTTGGACGCTGCCGAGGAAAGCGTCACCGGCGAGCGCCCCAGCGAAGTCGAAGCGCTGCGCCGTGCGGTGATGCAGCAGTTTGACCAGTACGTCAAGCTGAACAAGAAGATTCCGCCCGAAATCCTGACCTCCATCTCCAGCATCGACGACGCCGGCCGCCTGGCTGACACCATCGCCGCCCACCTGCCGCTCAAGCTCGACCAGAAGCAGGCCGTGCTGGATCTGGCCAGTGTGAAGGAGC
The DNA here is from genome assembly GCF_056404875.1 of Hylemonella sp. P2_B10. NCBI lineage: Bacteria > Pseudomonadati > Pseudomonadota > Betaproteobacteria > Burkholderiales > Comamonadaceae > Hylemonella > Hylemonella sp. P2_B10. The sequence continues at coordinate 112,364 of NZ_JBFUDE010000002.1, read as the reverse complement.
GGCTGGAAAACCTGTTCGCGCAGATCGAGCGCGAGGTGGACATCCTGAACGTCGACAAGAAGATCCGCGGCCGCGTCAAGCGCCAGATGGAGAAGAACCAGCGCGACTTCTACCTCAACGAGCAGGTCAAGGCGATCCAGAAGGAGCTGGGCGAGGGTGAAGAGGGCGCCGACATCGAAGAGATCGAGAAGAAGATCAAGGCCGCCAAGATGCCCAAGGAGGCCTTGAAGAAGGCCGAGGCCGAGCTGAAAAAGCTCAAGCTGATGTCACCCATGTCGGCCGAGGCCACCGTGGTGCGCAACTACATCGACGTGCTGGTGGGCCTGCCCTGGGCCAGCAAGACCAAGATCAAGCACAACCTGGCAAACGCCGAAACCGTGCTGAATGAAGACCACTTCGGCCTGGACAAGGTCAAGGACCGCATCCTGGAATACCTCGCGGTGCAACAGCGCGTGGACAAGGTGAAGGCGCCCATCCTGTGCCTGGTGGGCCCCCCGGGCGTGGGCAAGACGTCCCTGGGCCAGTCCATCGCCAAGGCCACCGGCCGCAAGTACGTGCGCATGGCCCTGGGCGGCATGCGCGACGAGGCCGAGATCCGTGGCCACCGCCGCACCTACATCGGCGCCATGCCCGGCAAGGTGCTGCAGAGCCTGTCCAAGGTGGGCACGCGCAATCCGCTGTTCCTGCTGGACGAGATCGACAAGCTGGGCACCGATTTCCGCGGCGACCCCTCCAGCGCGCTGCTGGAGGTGCTGGACCCGGAGCAGAACCACACCTTTGGCGACCACTACGTCGAGGTGGACTTTGACCTCAGCGACGTGATGTTTGTCGCCACGTCCAACTCCATGAACATTCCCCCGGCCCTGCTGGACCGCATGGAAGTGATTCGACTGGCCGGTTACACCGAAGACGAAAAAACCAACATCGCCATCAAGTACCTGCTGCCCAAGCAGTTGAAGAACAACGGTGTGAAAGAGGCCGAACTGGACGTGACCGAGTCCGCCGTGCGTGACATCGTGCGCTACTACACCCGCGAAGCCGGCGTGCGCTCGCTGGAGCGCGAGCTGTCCAAGATCTGCCGCAAGGTGGTCAAGGGCCTGCAGCTGAAAAAGCTGGAGCCGCAGGTGAAGGTGACCGCCGACAACCTGAACGACTACCTGGGCGTGCGCAAATACACCTATGGCCGTGCTGAAGAGGGCAACCAGGTCGGCCAGGTGGTGGGTCTGGCCTGGACCGAGGTGGGCGGCGACCTGCTGACGATCGAAGCCGCCATCATGCCCGGCAAGGGCGTCATCACCCGCACTGGCTCGCTGGGCGATGTGATGAAGGAATCGGTCGAGGCCGCGCGCACCGTGGTGCGCAGCCGCTCGCGCCGCCTGGGCATCAAGGACGAGGTGTTCGAGAAGAGGGACATCCACATCCACGTGCCCGATGGCGCCACCCCCAAGGACGGCCCCAGCGCCGGCGCCGCCATGACCACGGCCTTTGTCTCCGCGCTCACCGGCATCCCGGTGCGCGGTGACGTGGCCATGACGGGCGAGATCACGCTGCGCGGCGAAGTCACCGCCATCGGTGGCCTGAAGGAAAAGCTGCTGGCCGCGCTGCGCGGCGGCATCAAGACGGTGCTGATCCCGGAAGAGAACGCCAAGGACCTGCAGGAGATCCCCGAGAACGTGAAGAACGGCCTGGAGATCGTGCCGGTGCGCTGGATAGACAAGGTGCTGGAAATCGCGCTGGAGCGCATGCCCGAGCCGCTGACGGAAGATGAGCAACCGGCCGTTGCGGCAGCTGATGCCACCACCGCTGCGGTTGCCTCGGCAGTCGTCGCGCCGGTGCCGGAAGCGATCAAGCATTGAGGTACAATAGGCGCACTGTGAAAGCAGTTTGAAGAGTGACTGGGATCCGATAAATTGGGTTTCAGAAATTTTTCAAGGCCTTGAAAGAGGCGCAAAAAATGCGCTATAATTGAAGGCTTGAAACGCGGGAATAGCTCAGTTGGTAGAGCGCAACCTTGCCAAGGTTGAGGTCGAGAGTTCGAGACTCTTTTCCCGCTCCAGATTTCGCAAAAAGGGAAGCCCAGGCTTCCCTTTTTTGTCAGAGCCGAATCTGGCGCGATAGCAAAGCGGTTATGCCCCGGATTGCAAATCCGGTTAGTCCGGTTCGACTCCGGATCGCGCCTCCAGAGCCTGCAATCAGAGCCCCGTCAACGCGAGTTGACGGGGCTTTTGTTTTGCATCATTGCCCCAGCGGGCGTCATTTCTTGCGCAGCGGTGAGTCGTGCGCGATCCCCCAGGACTTGTCGCCAGAGGGCGTGCTGTTGGGCGCATTCGCGGGCACCTGCTGCTTGGCCTGCTCCAACGCAGGGGAGTAGGCCGGCAGCGAATTGGCATACCACAGGGCGCCGCCTATGGCACCCACCATCACGCCCAGGCCCAGCACAATCTTCAGGGCACTGATCCACACCGCGAAACCACTCTCAGCGGCCATCATCATCACCTCCTTTTGTCCACTCTAATGCTTTCCGGGCCGAAATTCCAGGGGACAATAGAAGCCAGCGTGCCCGAGTGGTGAAATTGGTAGACACATCGGACTTAAAATCCGCCGCTTCGTGAAAACGGGCGTACCGGTTCGATTCCGGTCTCGGGCACCAATTGAGGCTCCGGTGTCGCCCCTTGGGGTCACGTGGGCTTGGGCTTCGCGTTGGCCTTCTTCTTCTCAAGCTCGTCGGCGAACGGGTCATCGTTGCTGTCCGCGGCGTCGCTCCATGACGGTTGCTGGGCGGCGCTCTTGGGCGGGAAAAACACCTGCCTGCGCGTGTTCTTGAAGTTGCCAGCCTTGAAGTAGGGGCGAATCCAGGCGCCGGTGGCGTCCAGTTCCAGCGGGTTTTTCTTGTTCCCCTTGTTGGCGGCGGCATTGGTCGCATCGCGGGCGTAGAAGTGCCGGAAGATGCGGTCGAACTCCGTCAGGTAGATGTCCGCGACCCGCGTATCTCCTCGTATCAGCAGCATGTTCTCGTCGTTGCTGATCAGCGAGCCCTTGGAGAAATTGGCCGAGCCGGAGCACACCAGCGGGTCGTCCGACAGCGGGTCGATCATCAGGAACTTGGAGTGCACGAAGAACACATGGCCACTGTTGACAGGGCGGGCCAGTTCCTCTTTCAGGAACCACTTTTCCAGCGGCGTTTTCGTGATCTCGGTCATGTGCGCGCCACCGAACGAGCTCTTGAGCTTGTCGAAATTCTTGCCCAGGATGGCGCCATTGGAAAAGGCCAGCCGTCCCTTGTTGGCTTTCTCGGCGGCCAGCACCTCCTGGCTGGGCGGGTCTTCCAGGATCACCAGCCGCAGGCAGCTGTCGGCCACGCTCAGGCCGGTGAGTATTTCCGGCGCCACATTGAAGGGGATGGTCATGACGGCGAGCGAGTTGGCGTCGTCCAGGCGCTGTGCATACCAGTCCAGCATGTTTTGCGCGAGGCGCGGGGAGAAGAAGGCGCTGGGCCGTGTGGCCGAAGGCGCGTTCGGCGGGTTGGGGGTCAACGCCATCGCCGACTTGACGGCATTGGACAGCGTGGGGTCGTCCTTCAGCGCCTCCCAGCAGGCCAGGTAGGTCTTGGCAACCACCGGGTTGGTTACCAGGTGGCCGACGTTCGTCTGCCCGAAGAAGCCGGTGCTGGTGAAATTGGTGGAGCCCGTCCACACGCATTGAGGCTTGCCGCCCTTGATCTTGACGATGAACTTGTTGTGCGGAATCTTGGTGCGTGTGCGCGGGAACAAAATCTGCACGGACTTGCCGTTGACCTTGGCCGTCTTGGTCAGCTTGGCGAGCTTGATGGCCTTGACGTTCGGGTCCTTCTCGCTCTTGGTGTCGTGGTAGACAATGCGCACGTCCACGCCGCGCTTGAGCGCCTCCTTCAGCGCGTTGAGCACGGGCGCGTAGGTGAACTCGTAGGCGCAGACCCGCAAGGCTTCGCCGGCCTGGGTCCCGTTGATCAGGTCCAGGCAGGCCTCGGCCAAGCCGCGGGACAGCCAGGCCACTTCCGGGTCCAGCAAGTGACCGTCGTCATCCAGCGCGTTGAACATGTCGTCGGTGATCTGCTTGTTCTGGAATTGGGCGGCCAGCGCATGGCTGGCGATGGCCCCCCGGTTGAACCAGATGCCATGCTTGCCGTCATTGGCCTTTTCTGTCTTGATCTCGAACTTGGCCGTGTAGCGCTCCGTCAGGTCGCCAGGCGTGCCGTACAGCGCGGCAATGGTGAACTGGTGCGTGGTGCCCGGCTCCAGCGTGTAGTCGGACCACAGGAAGGTCTGGAAAGGGTGCTCGCGGCTCGAGTAGGTGGCACCAGCCACCGGCGCGGGAACCAGGTCTGTGAAGTACTTGATCCCCGGCAGCCATTTGCCGGGCTTGCCGTCGCTGGCATGCTGGATGGCGAAGCCTTGCAGCCCCTGGAGGGCGTCGTCATCGATGTCCCAGGCCATCAGCACGACGCGGGTGCCTGAGATGGCGCGGACCGCAAACTTGCCGCTTTGTTTGGTGACACGCATCGCGTCCCCCTCGGTAGTGGATGTCGCCGCCAGCCTACAGGGCAGCCGCCAATGGGCAATCCCCCAAATGGTGGATGTTGCGCGCAACCAATCGGGCGCAGGCACGCTCAATGAGGCGGGGCACAATGGATCCCGGCCGCCGTCGGTCGCGGTTTTGCACGCCTTCCATCCTGTCCAACCTTGGGGCATCATTGCAGCATGCAGCGAACTCTTGTTGGCCTGGCGTTGCGCAGTCTGGGCTTGGCCCTGGCACTGCTGTGCTGTTGCCGTGCGCAAGCCGCCGACTGCGTGAAGACCGTGCGCTGGAACCCCGACAAGAGCACAACGGCCAAACTGCTGCCCGATGGCGTGGAGCCCAGCTTCAACCACGACATGGTGGTGGAGGTGCTGCGGCGCATGGGCTGTACGGCCCGCTTTGTCGGCATGCCCTGGGCACGTGCGCTGCTGGAGCTGGAAAACGGCCGTCTGGACGTGCTGCCCGGTGCTTTCGAGAGCGAGGAGCGCAAACGCTATGCGCTGTTCTCGGTGCCCGTGATGCGCTCGCCCAATGTGCTGTTTGCCAGCCGCGCCGCGGCCGACAAGTACAAGCTGGACAAGCTGGCCGACGTTACCGCCGCCGGCTTTCGCCTGGGTGCGCAGGTCGGCGTGTCCTACGGCCAGTCGTTTGACAAGCTGGCGGCTGAAGCGGCCTTCCACGCCCGCCTGGTGCCGGTTTCATCGCGCGAAAGCGCCTGGCAGATGATTCGGCTGGGCCGGCTCGATGGCCTGATTGCCGATGAAACGGTGGGATTGAACGAGATCCGCGAGCTCGGGCTGGACCAGGCCATCGTCAAGACCAGTGTGGTGGTGGCCAGTGACGCCAGCCGCGTGGCCTTCAGCAAGAAGACCATCAGCCCGCAGTTCGTGCGCGACTTTGATGCTGCGTTTGCCACACTGCTGCGCGATGGCACCTACAAGCGCTTGCGCGAACTGTATGTGCCCTGTGTGGTGGCGGTGGAAAAGCTGGGCTGCAAATAGTCAGCCGGCCGGGCGGACCAGCGCCGTTTCTGGCACAGTGGCACCATGTTGCCACCCTTGCGCCTGTTGAGCCCGCTGTTGTTGTGCGCCACCCTGCTGGCGCCCTGGACGGTGCAGGCGGGCCAGCGTTACCAGATCGACCCCCTGCACAGCTTCAGCAGCTTCGAGTACAGCCACTGGGGCTTGTCTTACCAGCGTGGGCGGTTTGACCGCACCAGCGGCAGCATAGAGCTGGACCTGGCCGAGCGCAGCGGCTCGGTGAGCCTGGAGATAGACGCCACCTCCATCAGCGCCGGCTCCGAGGCGTTCGACAAGGTGTTGCGTTCGGACAGCTTTTTCGACGTCGCGCAGTACCCCAGGATCAGCTTCAACTCCACCCGCCTGGTCTTCGTGGAAGACCAGCTCAAGCAGGTCGAAGGCCAGTTGACCATCAAGGACGTGACGCGCCCGGTCACCGTGGAGGTGACGCGCTTTGCCTGCCGCTTCATGATTGTCTACCTCAAGCGCGCCTGCGGCGCCAACGGGCAGGCTGCCATCCTGCGCAGCGACTACCACATGGGCGCTTACGCGCCCTTCGTCAGCGATGAGGTGACGCTGTATTTCAGCATCGAAGGCATTGCGCAGTAGGGGCGCCGGGAAGGGTGTTTCACGGGGCTGGCGGCGCCCGCATACCGTGGCACAATGGGTTCAGCGGGCTTGCGCCATGCGGCCCGCGCTGATGGATGACGGCTATGCCACGCTACAACGCCCCTTTTGAAATCCATGTGCACGGAGAAGTGCCGCTGCGCGCCGAAGTGAGCTTCGAGCAGGTGCAAGACGCCCTCAAGCCGCTGTGGAAATACGCCGGCGCCAAGTCGCTGGCCGACGGCGCCGGCAGCGCCTACGAGGACGAGCCGGGCATACAGTTCGACGACCAGGCGCACCTGTTGCAGATCTGCTGGACGGTGGCCGGTGATGAAGACTTCCGCCAATCGCTGGACGAGATGTGCATGAGCGTCAACGACCTGGCCGAGGCTGGCGCCGCCATCGAAGTCACTTTTTATGACGCCGAGTTCGACGAGGAAGACGAGCAGTCCGGCGCCGAGTCGCGCGACGATTTCCTGATGCTGTTCGTCGGCCCCGATCCGGCCGCCATCATGCAGGTGCAGCGCGATCTGCTGGTGCAGGACGTGGTCAACCTGATGGAGCGCCATTTCGACGGTTCCGAATTGGCCGGCGTGGTGACCGAGATCGACAAGCTGTTCAGCCAGCGGTTCGACACCCTGGTCAATTCGCTGGCCCTGGGCAAGCCGCCGCGCGGCGGCGGCCAGGGCGGTGTGGGCCACCCCGGAGGCCGCAAGCCACGCCACCTGCACTGACACCGGCACTGACGTCGCATTCACCGCCACCCCGAGTACCGCGCCGCCATGAACATGACCACCAGCGCCGCACTCGGCAACGCTGAAGCCCAGCGCGGCACTGCAGCCCCCGGTGGGCGCCCTGAAAAACTGCGCCTGGGCGACGTGCTGGTGCAGCAGCGGGTGATTTCCGCCGAGCAGCTGACGCAGATCCTCGATCAGCAGCGCCAGACCGGCAAGAAGATGGGGCGCATCCTCATCGAGACCGGCATCATCACCGAAGAGGCGTTAGCCAACGCGCTGGCGCGCCAGCTGCGCATCCCCTTCGTCAACCTGAAGACCTTCCCGTTCCGGGCCGACGTCGTCAAGCTGCTGCCCGAATCCGCCGCCCGACGTTTCCGCGCGTTGGCGCTGGAGGACAAGGGCGACAGTCTGCTGGTGGCGCTGGCCGACCCGCTGGACCTGTTCGCCTACGACGAGATCACCCGGCTGCTCAAGCGCACCATCGCCATCGCGGTGGCGCCTGAAAGCCACCTGCCGCTGGCCTTTGACCGCCTGTACCGCCGCACCGAGGAAATCAGCGGCCTGGCGCGCGCGGTCGAAAAAGACCTCGGCGATGCGGTGGACTTCGGCGAACTGTCGGCCACCGTGGGGCAGGAGGGCGCGCCCATCGTCAAGCTGCTGCAGACCATCTTCGAGGACGCCTCTCAGGTCGGGGCTTCCGACGTGCACATCGAGCCGCAAGAAGCCGGTCTGCAGATCCGCGTGCGGGTGGACGGCGTGTTGCAGACCCAGACCGAGGCCGACAAACGCATCGCCCCCGCGCTGGCCCAGCGCATCAAGCTGATGGCCGGGCTGGACATTTCCGAAAAGCGCCTGCCGCAGGACGGCCGCTTCAGCGTGCGGCTGCGCGACCAGACCATGGACGTGCGCCTGTCCACGCTGCCCTCGGCCTGGGGCGAGTCGGTGGTGATGCGCCTGCTGTCGCAGGGCGGTGGCGTGCGCAGCCTGGACCGCATCGGCATGCCGGCCCACATGCTGGCGCGCTTTCGCGAAATCCTGGGCCGCACCTCGGGCATGGTGCTGGTCACCGGCCCCACCGGTTCCGGCAAGACCACCACGCTGTACGCGGCCTTGAACGAGCTGAATTCCACCGAGCTGAAGGTCATCACCGTGGAAGACCCGGTGGAGTACCGCCTGCCGTCCATCACGCAGGTGCAGGTCAATGAGAAAATCGAGCTGAGCTTTGCCCGCGTGCTGCGCGCCTGCCTGCGCCAGGACCCGGACGTGATCCTGGTGGGCGAAATGCGCGACGCCGAAACGGCTGAGATTGGCCTGCGCGCCGCCATCACCGGCCACCTGGTGCTGTCCACGCTGCACACCCGTGACGCCATGAGCACGCCGTTTCGCCTGCTGGACATGGGCGTGCCGCCCTTCATGGTGGCCACATCGCTGCAGGCGGTGATTGCGCAGCGCCTGGTGCGGCTGAATTGTGACAGCTGCTTCGAGCCGCAGGCGCCCAACGCGCAAGAACTGGCCTGGCTGGAGAGCATGGTGGGCGAATCCGGCGCGGAAGGGATCACCCCCAAACGCGGACGCGGCTGCTCGGCCTGCAACGGCACCGGTTATACCGGCCGGCAGGGCGTGTACGAGCTGCTGGAAATGGACACCACGCTGACGCACGCCGCCACCCATTCCGACCCGGCCGCCTTCATGGCCGCCGCGCGCGAGCGCATGAAGGGCCACACGCTGGGTTTCCATGCGCTGGAGCTGGTGCGCCAGGGCAAGACCTCGATGGCCGAGGCCATGCGGGTCAGCCAGGACACCGATGACTAGTTCGGGCATCTTCTAGGCCATGGCGACGTATGGCTGGCGCGGGCGCAACGCCCGGGGCGAACTGGTCAAAGGGCAACTTGAGGCCATGACAGAGGCGTCGGTGGCCGACCAATTGCTGGCCATAGGCGTCACGCCGGTGCACATCGCGCCCGAGGAGTCGGTCGCCGAAAAGAAGAAGGCCGCCGGTGACTCGCTGCTGGCGCGCCTGAGCCGCAAGCCGGTCAACGACGAAGACGTGATGATCTTCTCGCGCCAGATGTACACGCTGGACAAGGCCGGCATCCCCATCCTGCGCGCGCTGGCAGGGCTGGAAGCCTCCACCGACAAGCCCGCCGTGGTGGAGATGCTGCAGGACATCCGTGCCAGCCTGGACCAGGGGCGCGAGCTGTCGGCCGCGCTGGCCCGTCACCCCGACGCCTTCAACGGTTTTTATGTCTCCATGATGCGCGTGGGCGAGATGACCGGGCGCCTGACCGAGGTGTTCCTGCGCCTGACGCAGCACATGGAATTCGAGCGTGACGTGCGCGAGCGCATCAAGCAGGCCATGCGCTACCCCAGCTTCGTGGTGATTGCCATGGTGGTGGCCGTGGCCATCATCAACATTTTCGTCATCCCCACTTTCGCCAAGGTGTTTGCCGGTTTCAACGCGCCGCTGCCGGCCATCACGCGCGGCTTGATCGGCTTGTCGAACTGGACGGTGCAGTGGTGGCCCCTGCTGCTGGCCCTGGCCGTCGGGGGTGTGGTGGCCGTGCGGGCCTACTTGCGCACACCCGATGGCCGCTACAAGTGGGACCGCAAGAAGCTGGAGCTGCCCATCGTCGGCCCCATCATCGTCAAGGCCACGCTGTCGCGCTTTGCGCGCAGCTTCGCGCTGTCCAGCCAGAGCGGTGTGCCCATCGTGCAGGCGCTCACCGTGGTGGCGCAGACGGTGGACAACACCTACATCGGCAGCCGGGTGGAGCAGATGCGCGACGGCATCGAGCGCGGCGAGAGCATCTCGCGCTGCGCCGCCGCCACCGGCGTGTTCACACCCGTGGTGCTGCAGATGATCGCCGTCGGCGAGGAAACCGGCGAGCTGGACAACCTGCTGTTCGAGATCGCCGGCATGTACGAGCGCGAGACCGACTACGCCATCAAGGGCCTGTCGGCCGCCATCGAGCCGGTGCTGCTGGTGCTGATCGCCGGGCTGGTGCTGTTGCTGGCGCTGGGCGTGTTCCTGCCGCTGTGGAACCTGGGCCAGGCGGCCATGGGGCGCGGGGGCGGGTAGTCAAGGCAGGTTGGTCGCAGCATGCCCCAGGACGACCTGCGCTCCGGCAACCACGCCCGGCAACTGCGGTTTGTCGAGTGGCTGCTGTTTGGCCTGTTGATGCTGGGCTTGGGCGGTGTGGCCTGGCAGCAAAGCCGCCAGCTGCAGGCGCAGGCCGAGCTGGTCAGCTTTCGCGCCACCGTGCGCGCGCTCAAGCAGGCGCTGGTGCTGGCGCAATTGCAGGGTGGCGCCAAACCCGCCGCCAACCCGTTTGAGTTGCTGGAGCGCAAGCCGCTGAACTACGCCGGTGCCATGCCCTTGGGACAGGCGGCGCAGACGCTGCAGGGTCAGTGGGCCTTTGATGCCGGCTGCAGCTGCCTGGTCTACCTGCCGCGCAATGACTGGGCGCTGCGCAATGCCAGTGGTGCACCCTGGGTGCTGCTGCAACTGGGCGGGCCGACTGGCCGGCCCAGTCTGGCTGCACGCGAGCCTTGCTCTTGGCTGGGCCAGCCGATGTTGTGACGGCTGCGGCCGAGGGGCAATGCGCGGGGCCGGTTCGATTTTGCCAAAGCCTGTCCAAAGTCAAGTTAGTTGTTTTTTTGTGAACATTATCACGTACTTGCACGCTAAAGCTCATGTGCAAACTGGCCGGGATGCTTAGAATGCGCAGAAGGCCGCGTTTTCGTTGGATCGTTGGGTGACGGCCTGCCATGCTTTTGGGCAATGTTCAATCGGCTATGACAAGACACAAAGGTGAACAAATGAAACAGCAGCAAAGTGGTTTCACGTTGATTGAGTTGGTGATGGTGATCGTGATCCTGGGCGTGCTGGCTGCCGTGGCGCTGCCCAAGTTTGTGGATCTGAAGAGTGATGCGCAAGCTGCCGCGTTGCAGGGCGTAGCTGGGGGCTTGTCTTCGGCATCGGCCATCAACTACGGCGGCTGCTCCGTCACCAGCCAGGTTGCGACCACCGGCAAGTGCGTCAAGGTCGCCAAGTGTTCCGACGTTGGCGCCTTGTTGCAGCCCGCCATCACGCTGACCACGGGACAAAGTTGCTCGCAACCGTTCTTGTCCTCGGACGCCACGGTCGCCACCAATGGTGCCACCCAGTCCTGCACCTTGAATTACGGCAGCGGAACCGGATGTCCTTCTGCTGGAACCGCCACCTTCACGATCATCGGTGCGGTCCTCCCCTGAGCGGGGAGTGTCGTCACCTGATGAAAGCTCTCGCCTCTTCATGCGCCCGCAAGGCTGGCTGTTGCCGGCCGCGAGCGGGTAGCCGTCTTTGGCAAGCCATGGGGGGCGGGCTGTGCTTGCTTCCGGTTCGCCCGGCAGCCTGCGGAAACTGACATGCGTTGGCCTTGGCAACGCCTGAAGTCCACAGAACCCCTCATTGTTTCTTGGTCCGCGCAGACGTTTGCTTTCGTGCAGGCCACGCCTGACGGCAACGGCTCGTTCCATGTCAAGCGCATGGGCGTGGAGCAGCAGGGCAATGACAGCAATGCGGATTTCGCCCGTCGGCTGGCCTCCAAGGGCTTGCGCGGGCACGCCGTGCGCGCCATGCTGCGCCCCGAGCAGTACCAGGTGCTGCAGATTCCCGCGCCGCAAGTCGCCCCGGAAGAACTGCGCTCAGCCGCGCGCTTCCAGATCCGCGACATGGTGGACGTGCACATGGACGACCTGACGCTGGACGTGATGCGTGTCGGCGACGAGGAGGTGCGCGCCAACAACCAGCTGTTCGTGGTGGCTTCCAACAACGCCGTGGTGCGCTCGGTGCTGGAGATGGGCGACGCACTTCACTGGGACTTGCAGGTCATCGACATCCAGGACACGGCCCAGCGCAACCTGCAGACCGCGCTGGCGCAACGCGCCGGCAAGCTGGAGCGCGCCGGTGCCGTGCTGTTCGTCGCCAACGACAAGCAGGCGCTGCTGACCATCTCGGCCAAGGAAGAGTTGTTCTACAGCCGGCGCATCGACCTCAGCCCCGGCTTCATGGAAGCGCGCTGGGGCGTGGTGGACTCTGGCCCCGGGCAGTCCGACGACCCGTTTGCCGACGTGCCCGAGTACGTGCCCAGCTACGCCGCCGCGCCGGCACCGGCGGCGGCACCGGTCGAGGACGACATCACGCAGCGCTTCATTGTCGAGCTGCAGCGTTCGCTGGACGTGTGGGACCGCACCTGGCCCAACCTGCCATTGGATGGCCTGGCCGTGCGCGCCGGCGCCCGTTCCGGCGAGATGGCCCAGTGGCTGAGCCGTGAACTGGGCCTGGGCGTGACGGCGCTGGACGCGAGTGCGCTGTTCCCCGGCTTTGACAAGGGCAGCGAGGAGGAGCAGGCGGCCTGCTTCCCCTTGCTGGGTGCCCTGCTGCGCAGCGAGACGCGCAAGCTCTGAGCGGTTGATGCCATGGCCCAGCAAATCAACCTTCGCACCCCCATCCTGCTGGCGCAGAAGAAATATTTCTCTGCCGACACCATGGCGGTATCGCTGGCGGTGTTCCTGCTGCTGGGCGGCGCGCTGTGCGCCTTCTGGGTGTGGTCACTCAATGCGTCGGCCAATGCCATGACGGTCACGCTGGCGAATTACGCGCGCGAGCGCGACAGCCTGCAAGCCGCCATCAAGGCGCGCCAGGACGCCGCGGCTCCTGCCGCCGCCGCGCTGAAGCAGGAGCTGCAATACCGCCGGGACGAATTGGCGGCCCGACAGGGCCTGTTGGGTGAGCTGACCAAGGGCCTGGCCAGCGCCGGCCACGGCCATGCCGCGCGGCTGCGGCTGGTGGCGCAGAGCATACCGGCGCAGGTGTGGGTCACCGCGCTGCTGGCCGACGACGCCAGGCTGGAGGTGCGTGGCTTCACGCTGGAGCCCGATGCGCTGAACGCCTGGGTGGCCGCGCTCGCCAGCGCGCCCCTGCTCAAGGGCCAGGCGCTGTCGGCGGTGAAGGTGGAGCGTGCCCGGCTGGAGCAGATGGGTGCCGGCGCCGCCGGGCCCACGCCGGCGCCGGCCGCGCTGGCAACCGCCAGCGCGCCGTTGCAACGCCCGGCCTGGGAATACACGCTGGTCAGCGCACTGGCGCCGGTGCCTGCGCCGGCCGCTTCGGGAGCCCGGCCATGAAGGCATGGTGGAAGCTGCAAGCCGGCCGTATCGATGCACTCAGCCTGCGCGAGCGGGCTTTCCTGTTCGTCTCGTGCATCCTGATTTTCCTGGCCCTGGCCGACACCCTGTGGCTGGCGCCAGCCCAGGTGCGGCAAAAGCAGGTGGCCGCCACGGTGCGCCAGCAGGAGGCCGAACTGCAGACGCTGCGCGACCTGCTGCGCAGCAGCATGCTGAGCCCCACGGGCGACTCCAACCAGACCGCCCGCGCAGAACTGGCCGCTGTGCAAGACCAGTTGGCCCAGGTGAGGGCGCAGATGGCGCAGGTGCCCATGTCGGACTCCACCGAGAGCCTGCACAAGGTGCTGGTGCAGTTCCTCAAGCGCTACGACGGCCTGACGCTGGTGCGCGCCGGCACGCTGAATTTCGACACCCCGGCGGCAGCGCCCGCCGCACCCGCTGCGAGGCCGGCTTCGGGTGCCGCCGCGCCGCTGCCCACGCTGGTGCGCACCGGCATGGAGTTGACGGTGAGCGGCTCCTACCAGGACCTGATGCGCTATGTGGAGACGCTGGAGCGCGCGCTGCCAGGCTTGCGTTGGGGCGCCATGTCGCTGAAGACCGACGCCGGCAAGCCGCAGTTGACCTTGCAGGTGTCGTTGGTGGGGGTGAAGTCATGAGGCGCCACGCCTGCCACGCCTGCCTGGCGCTGGCCCTGCTGTTGCCGGCCTGGCCGCTGGCGGCGCAGCAGCGCGACCCCACCCAGCCGCCGGCCGCCGCATCGCAGCCCGAGGCCGGTGGCGCCAATGGCGGCGCCGCCAGCGGGCGCAGCATGACGCTGATCGTGCGCGACGGCAAGCCCTACCTGGTGGTGGACACCCGGCTGTATGCCCAGGGCCAGATGGTGGGCAAGGCCAAGATCATGCGCATCACCGAGACCGAGGTGACCCTGCGCGAGAACGGGCAGACCACGGTGCTGCGTCCGTTCGAAGGCATACAGCGGCGCACGGTGCCTGCCGTGCCCGCCTGCGCGAGCAGCGCACCCAAGACGCGTGCCGCCAACAAAGGGGGGCCCGATGTTGCCTGCAGCAACACGAAACCTTGATGGCCCCATGCTTATGACTGACAATGACGTGTACATGACCGCCCCACGACCGCGCCCCGCCATGGCAGTGCCAGCAGGGGCGGGCTTTCCTCCGCGGCCGCAGGCTGCCTTCAGATTGCGGCTGGCGGCAAGCATGGGCCTGACGGCCGTGTTGTTGGGGCTGACCGGCTGTGCCGACCGGCCACTGCGCACGCCCGCGGTCGAAGACACCATACGCGCCGAACTGGCCGCGACCCCGCGGCCCACAGCCGCCGCCAGCGTGCCCGCACGCATCAGCGATGCGCTGGCCGAACCGGCTGTGCCGGCCGTGGCGCCGCCACCCGAGCCACGGCTGGACCTGCTGGTGAACAACGCCGCCGCGCGCGAGGTGTTCCTGGCCATCGTCGCCGACACCCGCTACAGCATGCTGATGCACCCCGATGTGGGCGGCACCATCTCGGTGACGCTGCGCGGCGTCACCGTGCAGGAGGCGCTGGAGGCGATACGCGACGTCTACGGCTACGATTTCAAGATCGATGGCCGGCGCATCACCGTGTACGCACCGTCGCTGCAGACGCGCATCTTCCAGGTCGACTATCTGCACGCGCTGCGCGTGGGCAGCAGCGACCTGCGGGTGACGCTGGGCGCCGGCAATCCGGGCGGTTCCGGCGGCTCCAGCACCAGTGCCAGCGCGCCGGCACCGTCGGGTGGCGGTGGCCCCAGCGGCGGCGCCGGCCAGCAGACCGAGAGCAGCCGTGTCTCCACCACCGCGCGCACCGATTTCTGGGCCGAACTGACCGAAGCCATCAAGGCCACCCTGGGCAACGGTGCCGGGCGCAGCGTGGTGGTCAGCCCGCTGGCCGGCATCCTGCAGGTGCGCGCCATGCCCGACGAGTTGCGCCAGGTGGAGAAATTCCTCGCCGCCGCCCGCCTGTCGGTGGAGCGCCAGGTGATGCTGGAGGCCAAGATCGTCGAGGTGGAGCTGCGCGACGGCTTCCAGAGCGGCATCGATTGGTCGGCGCTGCGCAACACCACCAAGTCCACCGGCGCCATCGGCATCGTTGGCGGCAGCGGCAGCAATGTGCTGGCCAGCGGCGTGACAGCCGGCCTGCCCGGCCTGAACCCCACCACGCCGCCGCTGGTGGCCGACAGCGTGTCGCTGCCGGCGGCAGGCGGTGGGCTGTTCGGGCTGGCCTTCGCCACCGATGGTTTCCAGGCGGTGCTGGGCTTCCTGGAGACGCGCGGCGACGTGCAGATCCTCTCCAGCCCGCGCATCGCCACGCTGAACAACCAGAAGGCGGTGTTCAAGGTCGGCTCGGACGATTACTTCGTCACCGGCGTCAGCTCCGGCAGCACCGCCACCGGCACCACCGGCAGCAGCGGCAGCACCACCACGATGCCGACGCTGACGCTGTCATCGTTCTTCTCCGGCATCGCGCTGGACGTGACACCGCAGATCGACAGCGGCAACACCATCACGCTGCATGTGCACCCGGCGGTGACCACGGTGACCGAGAAATCCAAGCAGATCGACCTGGGCACGCTGGGCAACTACAAGCTGCCGCTGGCCTCCAGCTCGGTCAACGAGTCCGACACCATGGTGCGCATCCAGGACGGCAACATCGTCGCCATCGGCGGGCTGATGCAGGCCGTCTCCAGCCGCGCCGGCTCGGGCCTGCCGGGCAGCACCGACGCCGGTGCCTGGGGTGCGCTGTTCGGCAACCGCGCCAACAGTGGCCGCAAAAAAGAGCTGGTGGTCTTGATCAAGCCCACCATCATCCGCAACGCCGCCGACTGGGAGCAGCAGACCCGGCGCGCGCGCAGCGCGCTGGACGACATGGACGTTGCCCGCAGCCGGGTGATACGGTTGGACGGCACGGCAGAGCCGGCCAAGCCCAAGGCTGCCCCAGCCCAGTGAGCACGCCATGTCCATGTACCTGCGGCATTTTTCCCTGCGCGAGGCGCCGTTTTCCATCACCCCGGACACGGCTTTCTTCTACCCGCATGAAGGCGCCCAGGCGGCGCTGAACACGCTGCTGGTGGCGTTGCGCAGCGGCGAAGGCTTCATCAAGATCGTCGGCGAAGTGGGTTGCGGCAAGACCGTGCTGTGCCGCCAGTTGCTGCGCATCCTGCATGGCGAATTCGTGACGGCCTACATTCCCAACCCCGACATGGGGCCGGACGACCTGCTGCTGGCACTGGCCGGCGAGTTGGACGTGTCAGTGCCCGAAAACGCCAGCCGCCATCAGGTGCTCAATGCCCTGCGTGATTGCCTGCTGAAGCACGCCCACAGCGGCCGCCGCGTGGTGGTGTGCATTGACGAGGCCCAGGCGGTGCCGCTGCGCACGGTGGAAAGCCTGCGCCTGTTGTCCAACCTGGAGACCGAGAAGCGCAAGCTGTTGCAGCTGGTGTTGCTGGGTCAGCCCGAGCTGGACGAAAAGCTGTCGCGCCCCGAGATACGCCAGCTGCTGCAGCGCATCACCTTCAGCGAGCACCTGGGGCCGATGGCGGCGCGCCGCGTGCCCAGTTACCTGGAATACCGGCTGGCCACGGCGGCGCTGAACGCGTCCACCGACGTGAAAGTGTTTGAGCCGGCCGCCGCAGTGCTGCTGGCGCGCTACAGCGCCGGCGTGCCCCGGCTGGTCAACGTGTTGGCGCACAAGTGCCTGATGCTGGCCTTTGGCGAGAACGAGCACCGCGTCAGCGCGCGCCACGTGCGCCTGGCCGCAGCTGACACGCCGGGCGTGAAGCGGCCAGAGAGCGGCTGGGTGCGGCTGCGCCGCCTGTTCTCGCGCCGGCCCGCCCAGGCGCCGCTGGCGCTGGACGCGCACTTGCAGGCGGCCATGCACGCCCGCCGGGACTCGACGGAAAGCCTGTCGTGAGCGTCATCAACAAGATGCTGCGCGACCTGGACAGTCGCCAGGCGCAAGGCACGGTGGCCGTGCCCGGCTCGGTCACCGGCATGACGCGTGGCACCTTCAGTGTGGACCCGGCTGACGGGCAAGGTCGCGCCGGCGGCAGGCCCCGCAGCCTGGTGGGGCTGTTGCTCGTGGCGCTGTTGTTGGCTATAGGCGCTGCTGCTGCGGCGTGGTGGTTTTTGTGGCGTGCGGTGCCAGTCCTGCCCCCGCAGGGGGTCGCGCCGGTGGCCCTGCCCATAGCCGCTGCTGCATCGGCACCCGCGCTGCCTGCCGCCTCATCAGCGGCCACCGCAGCCACGGTCTCGGCTTCAGCTCCGACCGCTGCGGTGTCGGCTGTCGCGACGGCCAGCGCGCCGCTGATTGTGCAGCCCGCTGCCTCAGCAGCACAAATCACCCCGCAGCCGGTGCCAACGGCGTCGGCGCCCGTGGTTGCGGCTGCCGTGCCTGCCGCCGTGGCGTCCCGGCCTACAGCTGGGGCTGTGCCCGCCATACCTGTGCCGCCCATGCCTGAGCCCGTGGCCGTGCCGGCGTCGCCCAAGGCCAGCGCCGCTGTGGCGGCTGCACCTGCAGTACCCACCTCCAGTGCTTCGGCGAAACCCGCTTCGGCGGCAACCCCTGCCAAACCTGCCTCCCCAATGGCTGCCACTGCCAGGCCCGCCCCTACCAAGCCAGAATCCGCAGCACTGGTGGCCGCAGCACCTGCTGCACGCTCGGCACAGGCCGCCGCCATGGAGACCTTGGCGCAGGCTCAAGGCCTGTGGAATGCCGGCTCACGTGAGCAGGCCCAGGAGACCTTGCGCGAGGCGGTGGCCGCTGCCGAACGCAGCAATCTGGCCGCCCAGCCCGGCGGCCTGGCCAGCTTTGTGATGCTGGTGCGCGAGCTGTGCCGCATGGAGCTGGCCGAAGGCCACACCGCGCAGGTGATGGCGCTGCTCACCAGGCTGGAGCCGGTACTGGCGGAGCAGGCCGACATCTGGGCCTTGCGCGGCAACGCCGCGCAGCGCCTGGGACGGCACCCTGAATCAGCCGCCGCCTATCTGGCCGCGCTGAAACTGCGCCCCGGCGAGCCGCGGTGGATGCTGGGCGCCGCCGTGTCACTGGCAGCGCAGGGCCAGACCACTGCCGCTGCCGAGTGGGCCGACAAGGCACGCGCCGCTGGCGTGGTCAGCCCCGAGGTGCTGAACTACCTGCGTCAGATGGGCGTGCCGCTGCGTTGACGAAGTCCAGTGCCGGACGTGGGGGCGATATTCATCAGCGGCGCGCGTACTGCGTCTTGCCAAACAGGATGTCGCGCGACTTGTCATCGGTCAGCTGTTGCCGTTGCGCCGCCAGCACCTGCACGCCGCGCTGCACCGCCGGCCGGGCGGCGATGAGGTCGAACCACTTCTTCAGGTGCGGGTAGTCGTCCAGTTCTACCCCCTGGTTCTTCCAGTTGCGCAACCATGGGAACGTGGCCATGTCGGCGATGGTGTACGCATCGCCGGCCAGCCAGGCGTGCTGCGACAACTGCTTGTCGATCACACCATACAGGCGCTTGGCCTCGTTGGTGTAGCGGTCGATGGCGTACGGCAGCTTCTCCGGCGCATACAGGCGGAAGTGGTGGTTCTGGCCCAGCATGGGCCCTACACCGCCCATCTGGAACATCAGCCACTGCAGCACCTCGTACTTGCCGCGGTCCGTGGCCGGCATGAACTTGCCGGCCTTGGCCGCCAGGTAGACCAGGATGGCGCCGGACTCGAACAGCGAGATCGGCTTGCCGTCCGGCCCATCGGGGTCCACCAGCGCGGGAATCTTGTTGTTGGGGCTGATCTTCAGAAACTCCGGCTTGAACTGATCACCCGCGCCGATGTTGACGGCATGCGCCTGCCAGTCGCGGCCCAGCTGGTAGCCGCATTCCTCCAGCATGATGTGGACCTTGTGGCCGTTGGGCGTGGCCCAGGAATAGACGTCGATCATGAGAGTGGCCCTTGGCTAGGTGGTTGAACGCCGGATGTGCCGGGGCAATGTAGCGCAGCGGCCGGTTTCTTGCTGGCCAGGGGAATTGCGCAATTGCGGGCATTTGGCTATCTGTGCATACTGGCGCGGCGTTCCCACCAGCCATCACCACAACAGGAGACCTCACCATGCGCTTTGCCACACCTCTCGCCATTGCCGCCGCCTTCGCCGCCGGCATCGCCTTCTCGCCACTGGCCCACCATCTGGTGCCCCAGGCCAACGCCCAGGCCGCACCGCTGATGCCAGCCATGATCGACCTGGCAGCGATGAAGCACGCCGAGCTGCCCACCACGCCCAACCCTGAGATGAACGCCAAGGCCCTGGTGGTCACTGACAGTGGCACCGTGGGCATCCAGTCTGGCAACGTGGCCAAGCACATCCACCCGAAGACCGATGAGATCCAGTACATCATCGAGGGCAGCGGCGCCATGTGGCTGGGTGGCGAGCGCAAGGAGTTCAAGGCCGGCACGCTGATCGTCATCCCCAAGGGCACGGCGCATGGCGGCACCATCGTCACCAGCGGACCGGTGAAGGCCATCGCCATCAAGCTGCCGCCGCAGGCGCGGGATGACGTGCAGTTTGTGAACTGAGGCTTGGCTCATTGGGAGCCGGCAACTGCCGGGTGATGGTTTGCCAGCTGCCGACGCCGATGGTGCGCGTGGCTACGCGGATGTCCCCCGGCCCTGCGGGCCTCCTCCTTGATTCCGCTCCGCCACGCGCCCCATCGACATCGGAGCCGTTGGCGGACGTGACGTTCCAATATCGGACACCGAACGCGGGCACGCCAAACGCGCGGCGCAAAAAAATTCGCCCCAAGCCCTTCGACAGGCTCAGGGCGAACGGATGTTTGCCTAAGGGGAGCGGGAAACTCAGGACCCGCGCGTGATCGGCATCTCCACTTCCTTCGGGTTGGGCGAGTACTTGCCCAGCTCCAGCTTGGCGATGGCATTGCGGTGCACCTCGTCCGGGCCGTCGGCGAAGCGCAGCGTGCGGGCGGATGCGTAGCCGTGGGCCAGCGGGAAGTCGTCGCTCATGCCGCCGCCGCCGTGCACCTGCATGGCCCAGTCGATCACGTCACAGGCCATGGTGGGTGCCACCACCTTGATCATGGCGATCTCGTTCTTGGCAAACTTGTTGCCGGCAATGTCCATCATCCAGGCCGCCTTCAGCGTCAGTAGGCGGGCCATGTCGATGCGGCAGCGCGCTTCGGCGATGCGTTCCTGCGTCACCGTCTGCGCGGCGATGGTCTTGCCGAAGGCCACGCGCGAGCTGGCGCGCTTGCACATCAATTCGAGTGCGCGCTCGGCCAGGCCGACCAGGCGCATGCAGTGGTGGATGCGTCCCGGGCCCAGGCGGCCTTGGGCGATCTCGAAACCGCGGCCTTCGCCCAGCAGGATGTTGCCCACCGGCACGCGCACGTTCTCAAACGTCATTTCCATGTGGCCGTGCGGGGCGTCGTCGTAGCCCAGCACGTTCAGCGGGCGCAGCACCGTGATGCCCTTGGTGTCCGCGGGCACGATGACCATGCTCTGCTGCGAATGGCGCGCCGCCTCGGGGTCGGTCTTGCCCATGGTGATGTAGACGGCGCAGCGCGGGTCGCCGGCACCGGATATCCACCACTTGCGGCCGTTGATCACGTAGTCGTCGCCCTGGCGCTCGATGCGGGTGGCGATGTTGGTGGCGTCACTGGAGGCCACGGCCGGCTCGGTCATGGCAAAGGCCGAGCGGATCTTGCCGTCCAGCAGCGGCTTGAGCCAGCGCGCCTTGATCTCTTCCGAGCCGTAACGGGCGATGGTCTCCATGTTGCCGGTGTCGGGTGCCGAGCAGTTGAACACCTCGCTGGACCAGATCACCCGGCCCATGATCTCGGCCAGCGGTGCGTATTCCTGGTTGGTCAGACCGGCGCCCTCGTAGCCGGAAGCCGCGGCGCTGTCCACCGGCAGGAACAGGTTCCACAGCCCTTGCGCCTGCGCCTTGGGCTTGAGCTTCTCGATGGTTTGCAGTGGCGTCCAGCGTTTGCCAGCGGCCGTATTGGCTTCCATCTCGGCCTTGTAGTCCTTCTCGGCCGGGTAGATGTAGTCGTCAAAAAACTTCAGCAGCTTGGCTTGCAGTTCCTTGGTCTTGGGGGAGTAGTCAAAATCCATCAGGTTCTCCGGTGTGTCTGTGTGTGGGGTGCAGTGTGGCGGGTTAGGGCGGGGCAGTCAGTCCCGCAGCGGACAACTGCGGGCCGCCGCTGTCGCGCAGGTATCAGTTGGCCTGTTCCGCAAACTTCCACGCCAGCTTGGCCATCGGCACCACGCCCGCCGCCGAGTTCTTGGCGTGCGCGCTGGAGGCGGTGCCATCCACCACCCGCTTGGCAATGCCTTGCAGGATGGCGGCGATGCGGAACATGTTGTAGGCCATGTAGAACTTCCAGTCGGCCGCCAGCGCCGCGGGTGTGGCCAGGCCGCTGCGTTCGCAGTAGCGGCGTATGTATTCGGCCTCGTCCGGAATGCCCAAAGCGGCAAAGTCCAGCCCACCGATGCCGCGGAACGAGCCAGGCGGGATGTGCCACGCCATGCAGTGGTAGCTGAAATCGGCCAGCGGGTGGCCCAGCGTGGACAACTCCCAGTCCAGCACGGCGATGACGCGCGGCTCGGTGGCGTGAAACATCAGGTTGTCCAGCCGGTAGTCGCCATGCACGATGCTGACCTTGGTCTCGTCCTTGGCGCTGGCCGGCATGTGCGCCGGCAACCATTCGATCAGCTTGTTCATCTCGGGGATGGGCTGGGTCTCGCTGGCCACGTACTGCTTGCTCCAGCGGCCGATCTGGCGCTCGAAATAGCTGCCCGGCTTGCCGTACCCAGCCAGGCCGCGCTCGGCGAACTTCACCGTGTGCAGCGCGGCGATGACGCGGTTCATCTCATCGTAAATGGCGCCGCGCTGCTCGCGGCTCAGGTCGGGCAGCGACTGGTCCCACAGCACCCGGCCCTGCATGAATTCCATCACGTAGAAGGCACGGCCTATCACCGACTCGTCCTCGCACAGGCAGTGCATCTTCGGCACCGGCACATCGGTGCCGTGCAGGCCCTTCATCACCGCGAATTCGCGTTCCACCGCGTGGGCCGAGGGCAGCAGCTTGGCCACCGGGCCGGGCTTGGCGCGCATCACATAGCTTTGCGTGGGCGTGATCAGCTTGTAGGTGGGGTTGGACTGGCCACCCTTGAACATCTCCAGCGTCAGCGGGCCTTGGAAGCCTTCCAGGTTCTTTTCCAGCCAGGCGCTCAAGGCACCCACATCAATCGCATGCTGCTCGGAGACGGCGCGGGTGCCGACGAAATGGTCGAAATCGCTCATGGGGTGGGGTGTCTCGCAGTAGTTGTTGTCGTCAGTTGTCGGATTCGATGATGCGCATCAATGCGTCGCGGCTGCGCACCACCAGGCCGCCGGGCTCGATGCGGATGGCGTCCTCGCGCTCCATGGACTTCAGCTCCTGGTTGACGCGCTGGCGCGAGGCGCCCAGCAACTGGGCCAGTTCCTCCTGCGCCAGGTGCAGGCCGATGCGGATTTCGCCGCCATCGCTCAGCGACGGCACGCCGTAGCTGCGCACCAGGTGCAGCAGCTGCTTGGCCAGCCGGGCGCGCAAGGGCAGGGTGTTCAAGTCCTCCACCAGGCCGTACAGCTGGCGGATGCGCCGCGCGTGCAGGCGCAACAGCGCGTCATACAGCTCCACGTGGTTGGCCAGGATTTTCTTGAAGTCGGCCCGCGCCACGCACAGCGCGGTGGTGTCGCCGTGGGCGTAGGAGTCGTGGGTGCGGCGGTCACCGTCGAAGATGGAGACGTCGCCGAACCAGATGCCCGGCTCCACATAGGTCAGCGTGATCTGCTTGCCCGAAATGGAGGTGGAGCTGACGCGCACCGCGCCCTTGGCGCAGGCGATCCATTCGTCGGCCGGGTCGCCGCGCGCGGCCAGCAGTTCGCCGTCGCGGTAGCGCTTGACGTAGGCGCAGCGCAGGATGTCGTGGCGCAACGAAGGCGACAGCGTGGAGAACCAGCGGCCCGAGTTGATGGCTTCGCGCTCTTCAATGGTCAGGATGGGATCGTCCATGCATCCATTGTCGCCGCCGAGACGGGGGCTTGTCACCGGGGTTGTCGCGTGCGTGTCATCCCGCCTCCGGCAGGGCGAAGCCTGTCGAAGCCCTGGCAGACTAAGCTGGCGCCCAACGTACGCGGCTGGCGAGCGCACCGGGCGTCCGTAGCCGGACTGCCTCCGGACCTCGCGCAGATGATGTTTGTGGTGCGCCATGCTGGCCGGCGTGACCGCCGTGGCTTGGGCGCGTGACTCTGTAGCATGCGTCGAATGCCTGCGGCAACCCGGCTACAGCCACCCGGTACGCCTGCGAGTCTTTGTTTTGCCCGATGCGCAACAGCCGGTGGATCGCCGCCTGATCCATGCTCGACGACGGTCCGCGCCGTCCAGCCGCCAAATATCCGGGGCTTGCCTTGAAAGTTTTTGACGGACTACTCTTTCACCAAACGCAAGTGCAGTGGCGGCGGAGCCTGGATATGAGGCGCCCCTGCTGAAGCAGGCCAGTTTGGCGGAATGCGATAAATGTTCTGAAGCTTCAAGTCGCCCACCATTGCTTCATGTAAAAAAAATCGATTGCCCTTTTCTGCAACCGTGACCACATCCACGGAATATTCTTCTTGCGCATTTTTCTTGTCAGTCGCTATTGCCAGAATACCTGCGGAAAAAGAGTAGCTCCGCCATGGCGTTGTGAGGCCGCCTGGCGCATCTTTTCGGGTAATGGCGTCCATGATTGAAGCTGCTGTTGCGTTGACCGGCGCGGTATTGGATGAGAACCACCCAATCTGGCCATCTGGAGTGACGGCCACGTACCTGTATCGATAGTAGCTGCCGCCACTGAAAATAATCTCCCAAACACCGGCAATGGCTTGATCGGACGCTCTTTGATAGACAAGCTTTGGCTTCCCTGGCTGGTTGTCGCCGTAAGCGTTGCCAACAGTAGCGCTCAACAGCAAGGCGATTGCCAAATGGGCTGATGCGAAGAGTCGCTTCATGGCTTTTGCGCAAAAGGACTATTCGTAGCTCGGCTTGCGCTTTTCCAGAAACGCCGCAATCCCCTCGCCGCCATTGGCATGGTGCAAATTGCGCACAAAGTGCCCGCGCTCCAGGTCCAGGTGATCCTGCATGCGCGCGTCCACCGCGTGGCTGACCAGTTGCTTGACGCTGCACAGCGCGTTGGGCGCGCGCTCATTGAGCTGCTGGGCCAGCTCCAGCGCCTGGGCCAGCGCCTGGCCGGCGGGGGTGACCTTATTGACCACCCCCAGCGTGTGCAGCCGCTCGGCGCCTATGCGTTCGCCGCACATCAGCAACTGGTTGACCAGCTGGCGCGGCAGTGCCTGGGCCAGGCTCCAGCTACCGCCGCCGTCGGGGGACAGGGCGACGCTGCTGTAGGCCATGACGAATACCGCGTTGTCGGCGGCGACGATGAAGTCGCAGGCCAGCGCCAGCGAGAAGCCGGCACCGGCTGCCGCGCCTTCCACGGCGGCGATGACCGGCTTGGGGTAGTCGCGCAGCGTGTGGATGAAGCCGTGCAGCAGGTCAATGCTTTGCGCCTGCACGTCGGGCGACAACTGGCGGTTGGCCTGCAGGCGTTGCAGGTTGCCGCCGGCGCAGAAGCTGGCGCCTTCGCCGGTGATGACGACGCTGCGTACGCCATGGTCCAGCTTGGCCTCGCGCAGCGCGGCCTGGCCCTGGGCGTAGATTTCTGGACCCAACGCGTTGCGCATTTCCGGGTTGCTGATGGTCAGCACCAGGGTGGCGCCTTCGCGGCGGCTCAACAGTTGCGGCGCGGCGGTGGCCATCACTCCTCCTCGTGCAGCAGGCTCAGGCCAATGGCGCCGCGCCGGCGCAGCCAGGGGCTGGGGCGGTAGCGCGGGTCACCGTAGACGGTCTGCATGTTGAACAGCACTTCCAGCACATTGGTGGGGCCATACAGGTTGCCCATGGCCAGCGGGCCCAACGGGTAGCCCAGGCCAAGGGTGACGGCCAGTTCCAGGTCTTTGGGGCTGCAAATGCCTTGCTGGCAGATGTCAGACGCGATGTTGACGATGGCTGCCACCACCCGCTGGGTGACGAAGCCGCCGCTGTCGCGGATCACGCTGACCGCCTTGCCGTCGCGCGCGAACAGTGCGTGGGCGGCGTTGCGCATGTCGGTGCGGGTGGCGGGGTTGGTGGCCAGCACGCGGCGCTTGGTGGCGGCGTCGTCCACCAGCATGTCGATGCCGACGGTGCGGGCCGGGTCCAGCCGTTCCACCACCGCCACGGTGGTGATGTCAAAGCCCAGTGGGGCCACCAGCGTCAGTGCCTGAGGGGATGGCGACTGGCCGGTCTCTATCTTGGCGCCCAGGTTTTTCAGCAATTGCAGCAGTTCGGCACGTCGCGCGGCGCGCGGCGACAGCCAGACCGGCGGCATGTCGGCCACTTGAGGCACCGGTGGCTCAGGCGGCACCTGGGCCTGGTTGTCCACATAGGGGTAGAAGCCCTCATTCGTCTTGCGGCCCAGCACGCCGCCGGCCAGGCGCTGCGCGGTGATGACGCTGGGGCGGTAACGCGGCTCCTCGAAATACTGGTGGTAGATGGATTCCATCACCGGGTGCGAAACATCCAGCGCGGTCAAATCCATCAGCTCGAACGGGCCCAGCTTGAAGCCGGCCTGGTCACGCAGGATGCGGTCCACGGTGGCGAAATCGGCCACGCCTTCACCGACGATGCGCAGCGCCTCGGTGCCGTAGCCGCGCCCGGCGTGGTTGACGATGAAGCCCGGCGTGTCCTGTGCGCGCACCGCCGTGTGGCCCATCTCGGCGGCATAGGCGCTCAGGCGCGCCGCCACGTCGGCCCCGGTCTTCAGGCCGGCGATCACTTCCACCACCTTCATCAGCGGCACCGGGTTGAAGAAGTGGAAGCCGGCAAAGCGCTGCGGCTGCTTCAACCCGGCCGCAATCGCCGTCACCGACAGCGACGAGGTGTTGCTGGCCAGCACCGCGTCGGCCGCCACGATGCCTTCCAGCTGGCCGAACAGCTCGCGCTTGACGGCCAGGTTTTCCACGATGGCCTCCACCACCAGGTCGCAGCCGGCCAGAGCGGCCAGCGCGTCCGCGCACTGCAGCCGCTCCTTGTACTGGCCGACCTGCTCGGCGCTGAGGCGGCCTTTTTCGGCCAGTTTGTCCCATTGCGAACAAATGGCCTGTTGAGCCTTTTGGGCGGCTTGCGGCTGCGTATCAAACAGCAGCACCTGGCTGCCGGCCTGGGCGGCGATCTGGGCGATGCCGCGGCCCATGGCGCCGGTGCCCACGACGGCGGTGTGTTGGAAGCTGGGTTTCATGGCCGTTATTATGACCATGCACCGGTCGCCGGCCGGCCCCCCGCGACTGTTGACATGGGTACAACACCTGAGGGCTGGCAGCGGCTTTTGGGGTATCCGCCAACGTAACTTGTACGGCAAATGGGTCACAATGCGCACTGGGTGCTCAAGGCCCCATGCGAGAATAAATTCAAATTTTGGAATGTCATCCTTGAAACTCAAAGCTACAGCGGTCGGGGTCGTCCTGCTTTGTGCCGCTCTGGACAGCTCGGCATTGACCCTGGGGCGGGTTCGCGGCGCGGCCTTGATCGGGCGGCCGCTGGATGTGACGGTTGCCGTGCAGCTGGAAGGCCCTGACGAGCAGGTTGCCAACCTGTGCTTCGATGCCGATGTGTTCCATGCCGACACCAAACAGGACGCCAGCCGCGTCAAGGTGACGGTGCAAGGCGGCGAAGGCGGCGCCGCCCAGGTGCGGGTGCTGTCCCAATCGGTGGTGGACGAGCCCATCGTCACTGTCTACCTGCGTGTCGGCTGCACCTCGCCCGTCACCCGCCGTTACGTGATGCTGGCTGACCTGCCCAGCGAGGTGGCCGCGCCTGTGGTGCCGCTGGTGGTGCCTGCGCCCACAGCCGCCCCTGCGCCGGCCCCGGTGGCTGTGGACAGGCTCAATGGCGCGCCGGTGGAGGCCCAGTCTGCTGCCCGGCCCACCGCCATTCTGAGGGCTGCGCCCTCGTCGGCGCCCGCACCGGCACCCCGGCCCAAGAAGCCGGTTGCACCCAAGGTGGCGCGCACCGAGCCGGTGCCGGCTCCCGCAGTGGCGGCTGCGCCGGCACCAGCCCCCGCCCCAGCCCCGGTGAAGGCGCCTGAACCCAAGCCGGCCGCATCCGCTGCCAAACCAGCAGCCAGCGCACCCGCTGCAGCGCCGGTGGCCGACAAGGCCAAGCCGGCGGCCGCGCCGGGTCAGGCGCGCCTGCGGCTGGATCCGCTGGAGTCGCTGGCCGAGCGCGTGGCCACACTGGAGGCCACCGCACCGGCCATCCCGGCTTCAGCGGCGGTGTCGGAAGATGCCGCCCGCGTGAAGAGCCTGGAGGGCGACGTCAAGGCGTTGCTGGCGCTGGCCACCAAGAACGAAACCAACCTGGCCGAGCTGCGCGCGCGGTTGGAAAAGGCCGAAACTGAGCGCTTCTCGGCGATCTGGATCTACGTGTTGGCCGCTCTGGTGCTGGCCTGCCTGGCCGCCATTGCCCTGATGTGGAGCCGCAGCAAGCGCGCCCCGGTCGAAGACCCGTCCGAGCGCTCCGACTGGTGGCGCGGCGCGCAGGCGCCTGCGCCATCCGCCGAGCAGTCCGCACGCCAGGCACTTGCGCCGGCGCCTGACACGGCAGCCCAGCACTCTGTGCCTGCGCAGGAGCCAGCACCGGCACCGGTGCCGGCCAAGCCAGGCCTGGCGCCATCGCTGCTGCAGTCCGAGTCCATGGATGAGGTGGATGTGAATCTGGTGGACATGGACGACTCCATGTTCGACAAGATGATGAAGGCCGCGGGCAACTACAAGAAGCCCGAGGTACAGCACAGCGCGCCCGCGCCCGATGGCACGCCGCGCCGTCTGGTGGACTCCGAGGAGTTGATGGACGTGCGCCAGCAGGCCGAGTTCTTCATCTCGCTGGGCCAGACCGACCAGGCCATCCAGGTGCTGGAAAAGCGCATCGCCAAGGGCGACTGCGGTCCGCTGATGTACCTGGAGCTGTTTGCCATCTTCCACAGCCGCAACCTGAAGACCGATTACCGCCAGCTGCGCGAGGAGTTCAACAAGCAGTTCAACGGCCGCGTGCCCGAGTTCGCCGCCTTCAAGGAAGAGGGCCGGGGCATAGAGTCCTACCCCAGCGTGTTTGCCCACATCGTGGCGTTGTGGCCGTCGGTCAAGGTGCTGGAAGTGATAGAGACCTGCATCTTCCGTGACCCCTGGGACGACCGCGACCAGGCCTTTGACCTGTACGCCTTCCGCGACCTGTTGCTGCTGTTCGCCATCGCCAAGGGCATTTCCGACGGCCAGTACGGCGACGCGCCGGTGTCGGCGCCGGCCCCGTTGCGGCCCTCGGAGATCCTGCAGCTCACGCCCAGCCATTTTGAAGAAGCCAAGTCGTACGATGCGACCGTTGCCTTTCGCGCCACGCCAGCCGCTCAGCCACCTGCGTCCCCGCCGGCCGCACCGCTGCCCGCCGTCCTGGACGTGCCGCTGGATTTGACGCTGGAGCCCCTGGAGGGCGATGACTTGCCCAAGCTGGACACCGGCCCGGAGTCGGAGTCGAAAGTGGATGTGGACCTGTCGGAGACCGAGCTGGGCACCATCTACGCACCGTCCTTCACGTCACCTGTACCTCTGTCGGCCAGTGGCGGTGTGTCCAAGCCCATGCCGGCGCTGGACATGCCCGCGATACCCGACGGCAAGGATGATGACGACATCCCCAGCCTGATGGACTTCGAGCTGCCGGAAGACCCGCCAGCGCCGCCGAAGCCCAAGTCCAGTTCCTGAGCCCAACGCCTGACACGCTGCCGGTGATCAGCCGGCTGGGTGCTCAGGTGGACTCTTCGCGCTGTGCCCGTGTGGCCAGCATGCTGACACCCAGCGCCAGCAGCAGGCTGGCCAGCCCGGCCCAGTGCAGGTTGGCCATCTGCCCGTGCGCAATCAGCCAGCCGCCGGTGCCGGCGCCCAGCGCCTGGCCGGCGTACATGGCCGAAGAATTCAGCGCGATGGAGCCGGAAGCCAGCGCCGGCGAGATTGCGAACAGCCGGGCCTGCTGCGCCGAATTGGACGAAAAGCAACCCAGCGCCCAGGGCACCACCACGATGGCCGCCAGCACCAGGCTGCTGCCCAGGGGCCACAGGGCCAGGCTCAGCGCCATGGAACACACGGCGATGAACACGGTGCGTGGCGCGCCCAGCTTGTCGATGCGCTGCGTGACCCAGAAATTGCCCAGGAAGCCGAAAGCGCCGAACCAGGCGAACATCAGGCTCAGCTGGGTGGGGGTGATGTTCAGCATCTGCTTGTAGTAGGGCGCGAAGTAGGAAAACAGCACGAACTGGCCGGCCGAATACAGCGCCGTGACGGCCACGCACAGCATCAGCGCGCGCGAGCGCAGCGTCTGGCCCCAGGCGGCGGCGGAAAACGCCGGCGGGCGCACGCCGTCGGGCGTCGCGCGCCAGACCCACATCGCGCTGACCAATGCCAGCACACCGATGGTGACGAAGGCGCTTTGCCAGCCCCAGGTGCCGCCTATCCACGAGCCCAGTGGCATGCCCAGCACCGAGGCCACCGACCAGCCCAGAAACACCAGTGTGATGGCGCGGCCGCGCTGCTCTGGCGGCACCAGCTGGCTGACGCACGAGGCCGCTTGCGGCGTGAAGATGGCTGGCGCCAGCACCGCGAACACGCGCACCACCATCAGCGGCCCGAAGGCAGGCATCAAGGCGCTGAGCAGGTGCAGCACGCCGTACCAGGCCATGGTCAGCGCCAGCAGACGGCGCCGGTCCCAGCCGGCCACCACGCTGGCCAGCAGCGGCGCACCCAGGCACATCACCAGCGCGGCGACCGAAATCAATTGCCCGGCCACCGGCACCGACACCGCCAGCGAGGTGCTGATGTCGTTGAGCGTGCCGGGCACCACCATCACCCCGCTGCCGATGACGAAATTGCCAAACAGAAAGGCCCAGATGGCGGCGGGCAGGGGCTGGCCGCTCCGCGCTTCGGTGGAGGCGCTCATCGGACGAGTATCAGCGGCGCACCTGCAGCGCGCCGGGGTTGACGATGTTGGTGGGCGTGCCTTTGATGAATGCCACCACGCTGTCAAATGCGGTGCCGAAATACAGCTCGTAGCTGTCTTGCTCCACATAGCCGATGTGCGGCGTGCAGATGCAGTTTTCCAGCCGCAACAGCGCGTGGCCTTGCAGGATGGGCTCGGTCTCGAACACATCCACCGCGGCCATGCCGGGACGGCCACGGTTGAGCGCGCTGATCAGCGCCTCGGGCTCGATCAACTCAGCGCGCGAGGTGTTGACCAGCAGCGCGGTGGGTTTCATGCGGCCCAGGTCTTCCAGCGTGACGATGCCACGCGTCTCGTCGTTGAGCCGCAGGTGCAGCGTCAGCACGTCGCATTGGGCGAAGAATTCCTCGCGGCTGGCGGCGGCCTGGTGGCCGTCCAGCACGGCACGCTCACGCGAGGGCTCGCGCCCCCAGACCATGATGTGCATGCCGAAAGCCTTGCCGTAGCCGGCCAGCAACTGGCCTATCTTGCCGTAGCCCCAGATGCCCAGCGTGTGACCCCGCAGCACGGTGCCGAGACCGAAATTCACGGGCATGGAGGCCGATTTCAGGCCCGACTGCTGCCAGGCGCCATGCTTCAGGTTGCCGATGTACTGCGGCAGGCGACGCACGGCGGCCATGATCAGCGCCCAGGTCAGCTCTGCCGGCGCCACCGGCGAGCCCGCGCCTTCGGCCACGGCGATGCCGCGCTCGGTGCAGGCGGCCACATCAATATGGCTGCCGACCTTGCCGGTCTGCACCACCAGCTTGAGCTTGGGCAGCTTCTCGATCAGCTGGCGGGTCAGGTGGGTGCGCTCGCGTATCAGCACGATGACGTCAGCGTCTTTCAGCCGCACCGCCAGCTGGCCCAGGCCTTTGACGGTGTTGGTGTAGACCTTGGCGGGGAAGGCATCCAGCTTGGTGGCGCATTCCAGCTTGCGCACCACATCCTGGTAGTCGTCAAGAATCACAATGTTCATGCTGCCATTGTGCCTTGGCTGTTGCAGTGGCCGCAGTGGCCGGGCAATTTATGCGCGTATTTGTTGCAACAACAGGTTGCTGCTGACCACGCGCGACAGCGTCACTTCAATGCAGGGTGGCTTCAGTGCAGCGTGGCTTCACGGGCGGCCAGGCGGTCCAGCTCGGCGCAGACATCGGCCATGCGACCGGAGATCACCATGCGGCCTGCACTGGCGCGGCTGGCACCGCGCTCCATCACATGCACCACGCGCAGCGGCCGCTGCGCGTCCACAGAGTGCAGCGGCCGCTGCACCCGGGCAGCAGGCTGGGCCAGCGCTGTCAGCCGCGCCGGGCGCCGGGCCATGGGTGGCAAGCCGGCGGCCTGGGTGGCCGGCAGCATGGCTGCGCGGGCCGGCTGGCGCGGACGCATGCCACTGCTGCTGCCGCCGGTGTGCATCAGCCGGCGCACCCACAGTTGCAGCGGTGCCAACAGGTCGGGGACGGCGAAGAAGGCGATGTTCATGGCAGGGCTCACATCAGCATGGTGTTGCGAATCAGGCCCACGGCCAGGCCCTCGATCTCGAAGGCTTCGCCGGGCTCGACGACGATGGTCTGGTAGTCCGGGTTTTCCGGGTGCAACTCGATCACGTCCTTGTTGCGGCGGAAACGCTTGACGGTGACTTCCTCGCCCAGCCGGGCGACGACGATCTGGCCGTTCTTGGCGTCTTTGGTGGCCTGCACGGCCAGCAGGTCGCCGTCCATGATGCCGGCGTCGCGCATGGACATGCCGCGCACGCGCAGCAGGTAGTCGGGCTTGCGCTGGAACAGGCTGTTTTCCACGTAGTACGTCTGGTCCACATGTTCCTGCGCGAGAATGGGCGAGCCCGCAGCCACGCGGCCCACCAGGGGCAGGGCCAGTTGTTGCACGATGTTTTGCAGGCCGTTCGAGAATTGTTGGATGCGCGACTCATTGATGGAGCGCAGTGTTTCGCTGCGCAGGCGGATGCCGCGCGAGGTGCCGCTGACCAGTTCGATGACGCCCTTGCGGGCCAAGGCCTGCAGATGTTCTTCTGCCGCGTTGGCCGACTTGAAGCCCAGTTCGCGGGCGATTTCGGCCCGCGTGGGTGGCGCGCCGGTTTGCGCGACGGCCTGCTGTATCAGGTCCAGAATCTGCTGCTGGCGGGCGGTGAGTTTGGGGCTCTCAAGCATGGCGACTCCTTGGGGCGAACTGGGTGCACTGAGGGTGCGGTAACTGTTTCAATATCCAGTAGATGTATTTTTAACCAGTTTTTGGCGAATTGCAAGTGATGGAACAAAAAAACCAGAAAAAGCTGGTGTTGCTGGGCACCGGCGGCACCATTGCCGGCCGTGCCGACAGCGCCGCCGATGGCGTGGGCTACACAGCGGCGCAACTGGGCGTGCAGCAGTTGCTGGCCGGCCTGCCGCTGGCGCAAAGCGTGGCGGTGCAGGCCGAGCAGGTGGCCCAGGTGGACAGCAAGGACATGGGCTTTGCCATCTGGCAGCAATTGGCCGAGCGCGTGCGCTTGCACCTGGCGCGCGCCGAGGTTGATGGCGTGCTCATTACCCATGGCACCGACACGCTGGAAGAGACAGCCTATTTTCTGCACCGCTTGTTGGCGCCCGCCAAACCGGTGGTGCTGACCTGCGCGATGCGCCCGGCCACCGCCGTGATGCCCGATGGCCCGCAGAACCTGCTGGATGCGCTGACCGTGGCGGCCGACGCCAGCGCCCGCGGCGTCTCGGTCGTGTGTGCCGGCGTGGTGCACAGCGCGTTGGACGTGCAGAAGATCCATACCTACCGGCTGGACGCCTTCAGTTCCGGCGACGCCGGGCCGCTGGGTTATGTGGAGGAGGGGGCGGTGCGCTGGCTGCGCCCGGCGCCGCCGGCCACGGCCTGGCTGCCAGCCCAGTCCGCTGTGCCTGCGCTATGGCCGCGGGTGGAGATCGTGCTGAACCACGTGGGTGGCAGCGGCGGCGTTGTGGACGCGCTGCTGGCCCAACACCTGAGCCCGCTGCGGCAGGAGCCTGCGCTGGCCGGTCTGGTGGTCGCGGGCACGGGCAACGGCACTCTGCATGCTGGCCTGCAGGCGGCGCTGTTGCGTGCGCAGGCGGCCGGGGTGCGCGTGGTGCGCGCCAGCCGCTGCCCGCTGGGCCGCGTATTGGCCACGCCGCAGGATGTGTTTGCCGACTCCGAGGGTTTGTCGAGCGTCAAGGCGCGCATCGCCTTGATGCTTGATTTGGCGCGCTGAGCGGCCGCCGGCCGGCGTTCAGCGGCGTTTCAACGGCTACCGCGCGGCCTCAGGAGGCCAGAGCGGCAAACACCCTGCTGGTGATCTCGTCCACGCTGCCCATGCCGCTGATGGCGCGGTATTGAGGCGCGTTGGTGGCGTCGTTCTTGGCCCAGTTGGCGTAGTAGTCCACCAGCGGGCGGGTCTGGGCGCTGTAGACGTCCAGGCGCTTCTTCACGGTTTCTTCCTTGTCGTCGTCGCGCTGTATCAGCGGCTCACCGGTGACATCGTCCTTGCCTTCCACCTTGGGCGGGTTGAACTTGACGTGGTAGGTGCGGCCCGAGGCCGGGTGTGAGCGGCGCCCGCTCATGCGTTCGATGATGGCCTCAAACGGCACGTCGATCTCCAGCACGTGGTCGATCTTGACGCCGGCCGACTTCATGGCGTCGGCTTGCGGGATGGTGCGCGGAAATCCGTCGAACAGGAAACCCTTGGCGCAATCCGGTTGGGCGATGCGCTCCTTCACCAGGTTGATGATCAGGTCGTCGCTGACCAGGGCGCCGGCATCCATCACCGCCTTGGCCTGCAGGCCAAGCGGCGTGCCGGCCTTGACGGCGGCGCGCAGCATGTCGCCGGTGGAGATCTGGGGAATCCCGAATTTCTGGCAGATGAAGGTGGCCTGCGTGCCTTTGCCCGCGCCCGGCGCGCCTAACAGAATCAGTCTCATGGGTGCCCTCGTTTTCTATCGGTCTCTGCCGCGTGGCGCTGCCCTGTGCGGTGCGCACCACGTCGGTGAATGTGGAGAATTCCCCTGGAGAATAGCATGCGAAAGCCCCGCTTCGCTTACGGGGTTGGCGCGCTCATGACAGGAACAAGTTACGTACCCGTTCCAAATCTTCTGGCGTGTCCACGCCCGGCCCGGGCGCCTGGGCCGCGATGTGCACCGCGATGCGGTGGCCATGCCACAGCGCACGCAATTGCTCCAGTGCTTCCAGTTGCTCCACCGGCGCCGGCGCCAGTCGCGGGAACTGGCGCAGGAAGCCGACCCGGTAGCCATAGATGCCGATGTGACGCAGCGGCGCCGGCTCGGGCAGGGCGCTGATGCCTTGCGCAAAGCCATCGCGCCACCAGGCAATGGGCGCACGGCTGAAATACAGCGCCAGCTGTTGGGCATCCAGCACCACTTTCACTACATTCGGGTTGGTGAAATCGGCCAGGCTGTTGATGGCGTGGGCGGCGGTGCTCATGCTGGCCTGGGGGCGGTCCTGCAGCAGTTGCGCCACAGCGCTGACCAGGGCCGGGTCCATCAGCGGCTCGTCACCCTGCACATTGACTACGGTGTCGTTGTCGGCCAGCTTCAGCAGCGCGCAGGCTTCGGCCAGGCGGTCGCTGCCACTGGGGTGGTCGTCGCGCGTCAGCAGCGCCTGCACGCCGTGCTCGGCGCAGGCCTGCACGATCAGCGGGCTGTCGGCCGCCACCACCACGCGGCTGGCCTGGCCGCTGTGCACCAGGCCCATCACGCGTTGCGCCACCCGCACCACCATGGGCCTGCCTGCAATGTCGGCCAGCGGTTTGTGGGGCAGGCGGGTGGAGGCCAGCCGCGCCGGGATCAGGACTGTGAACGCCATGCCACTGCCTCAGAGACCCAGTTCTTCGTCGGTCAGCGTGCGCGCCTCGCTCTCCAGCATGACGGGGATGCCGTCGAGCACCGGGTAAGCCAGCCGCGCGCTGCGCGAGACCAGCTCCTGCTTTTCGCGGTCGTATTCCAGTGGCCCTTTGGTCACCGGGCAGACCAGCAGTTCAAGAAGTCGTGTGTCCATGCGGGGATGATAACTTTGTGCCCAACAGCGGGCTCAACCGCGCATCCAGCGCTTGCCAGAAAGCGGGCTCCGGCGCGAAGGCCAGCGGCACCGCCCAGGCACGCGGCTGGTTGGTCCACAGTTTGACCGCGTCCTTCTCGGTGCACAGCAGCGTGTAGGGCTGGTCTTGCGGCGGCTGCCATTCGGCGAAGTCGAAGTGGTCGGGCAGGGCTTGTGTGTGCGCCAGCACCAGGCCTTGGGCACGCAGCATGGCGAAGAACGCCTGGGGCTGGGCGATCGCGGCCACGGCCAGCAGCGGGCCCTGCGCGGCCAGGGCGGCCAGCGGCAAGCGGTTGCCATCGGCCTGCACCGCATGGCCGGCCAAGCGGCGCTGCGCGGTGTAGCCGGTAAAGGCGGGTTGACTGCCGGTATGCAGCACCAGGTCCACGGGGCGTGGCCAAGGTTCACGTAGCGGGCCTGCCGGCAGCAGCCAGCCGTTGCCGACCCCCCGATTGTCGAACGCGCAAATTTCGATGTCGCGCTGCAGCGCCATGTGCTGCAGGCCGTCGTCGCAGACCAGCACGTTCACCCGCGGATGGCGTGCCAGCAGCGCCAGTGCGGCATCGGCCCGGTAGGGCGCCACAAACACCGGTGCACCCGTGGCGCGCTGGATCAGCGCCGGCTCATCGCCGACCTGTTGCACATCCGAGTTCGCCAGCACCTCGCGGCAGTCGCTGGTATGGCGGCCGTAGCCGCGCGACACCACGCCGGGGTGTCGGCCCTGCGCCAGCAGGTGCTGCACCAGGGCGATGACCAGGGGGGTCTTGCCCGAGCCACCGGCCACCACGTTGCCCACCACCACCACCGGCACCCGCACGCGGGTGGCGCGCAGCAGCCCCAGCCGGTACAGGCCGCGGCGCAAGGCCACCAGGGCACGGTACAGCAGGGACAGGGGCCACAGCAGCCGGGCCAGCGGGCCGCCCGATTGCCAGGCCTGTTGCAGGGCCTGTTGCACGCTGGAAGACATGCCGAGAAGAGCGAGGAAGGGGGAAGGAAGGCCGCCAGGCAGCAGCTACCTGGTGCGCGCCTGTGCCGACGACTGTGTGGCGAAGGTGATTTGCACCAGGCCGCTGCGCCGTGCCGCCTCCATCACCGAGATCACCGCCTGGTGGCGCGCGCTGGCGTCGGCGCTGATGATGACCACGGTGTCCTTGCCGGCCTTGGCGCCCTGGGTCAGCGCGTCTGACAGCGCCTCCAGCCCACGGCCTATCACGGGGATGCCAGCCACGGTGTAGCCGCCGTCGGCGCTGACCGTGACGATGACTTCCTTCGGGTAGTCGCGCTGCGCGTCCACGTCGGCCACCGGCAGCTTCAGTTGCATCTCGGTGAACTTGCTGTAGGTGGTGGACAGCATCAGGAAGATCAGCACCACCAGCAGCACGTCGATGAAGGGGATCAGGTTGATCTCGGGCTCGTCGCCACGCCGGCGTTGGCGGAAGTTCATGGCGTCGTCTTGCGCAGCGCGATCAGGTGGCGGGCCAGCCGGTCGGAGGCCAGTTCCAGTGCCAGCAGGTAGGCGTCCACCCTGGCGCGGAAGTAGCGCCAGAAGATCAGCGAGGGGATGGCCACGATCAGGCCGAAGGCGGTGTTGTACAAGGCCACCGAGATGCCGTGCGCCAGCAGTGCCGGGTTGCCACCGGTGGCGCCACCGGCGGGCGACTGCGAACCGAAGATCTCGATCATGCCCACCACCGTGCCGAACAGGCCCATCAGTGGCGCCACCGAGGCGATGGTGGCCAGGGCCGCCAGGTAACGCTCCAGCCGGTGCGCCACCACGCGGCCGCTGGCTTCCATGGTGGCGCGCAGGTCCTCCTCGCTGCAGCGGGCGTTGGCATTGACGGCGCGAAAGCCGCTGGCCAGCACCTCGCCCAGCGCGGAATTCTTCTCCAGCAGGGTCACCACGTCCGGTGCCGGCACCGCCAGGCGCGACACGCCAAGCGCCTCGTCCAGCAGTTTGGGTGGCGCCACCTTGGCGGTCTTCAGGCTGATGAAGCGCTCGATGATCAGCGCCAATGCCAGTACCGAACAGGCAATCAAGGGCCAGATCGGCCAGCCCGCAGCTTGTATGATTGAAAACAAGTAGTCTCTCCGCGCAGATGGAAATGCCACGCGATTATGGCCTAGGGAACCTGCAGGCCCGCGCACAAGTTATGCCCCTGTTTTGCGGCAGTGGCGTGGCCGCTACTGGTCGMGCGTCGGCCCGGGTTCCCATGCTGGTACAGATCAGGACCGTCACCCACAGAATGTGTGGATAACTTTGTGAAGAACTATGCTCACAAGCCCGCGCAAGCCGCATCCACGCGGGGTCGTGACAGATCGATGACAAATAAGGCAATTAAAAATCCAATGAAATCAATGCTCTTTCACGAAAACCCGTGGGTTTGTGACCTATTGCACATGGGCAGCCAGCATTCATGCGGTCTGTGGAGTAAATGCGCCCGCCAGGCCCGGCTGGCGCGGGTTTTGGCACATGGCTGAGGGCTCGGCACCGGCTGTTGCGCAGGCCGTGGCGGCGCGCGTGTGGCCGGTTGGCGCGTTGTGCCGGGCGGTGGCCGATGCACTGGAGGCACGCTTCAACCCGGTCACCGTGCGCGGCGAGATTTCCAGCTTTTCCCGCGCCACCAGCGGCCACTGTTACTTTTCGCTGAAGGACGAGCAGGGCCAGTTGCGCTGCGCCATGTTCCGCCGCGCCGCCGGCATGCTGGCCTTTGCACCGCGTGACGGCGAACTGGTGGAGGTGCGCGGCCGCCTGGGTGTGTACGAGCCGCGCGGCGACTTGCAACTGGTGGTCGAGTCCATGAGCCGGGCCGGGCAGGGCACCCTGTTTGAGGAATTCCTGCGCCTGAAGGCCAAGCTGGAGGCCGAGGGGCTGTTTGATGCCGCGCGCAAGCGCGCGCTACCGTTGATGCCGCGCGCCATCGGCGTGGTGACGTCACTGGGCGCGGCGGCGTTGCATGATGTGGTCAGCGCCTTGCAGCGCCGGGTGCCGCACCTGCCGGTGATCGTGGCGCCGGCTTCCGTGCAGGGCACGGGGGCGCCCAAGGAGCTGGCACAGGCGCTGGCCAGTCTGGCGCGCCAGCCGCAGGTGGAGGTGATCCTGCTGGTGCGCGGTGGCGGTGCCATCGAAGACCTGTGGGCCTTCAATGACGAGCAACTGGCCCGGGCCATCGTCCAGTGTCCGGTGCCGGTGGTCAGCGGTGTGGGCCACGAAACCGATTTCACCATTGCCGACTTCGTGGCCGACGTGCGTGCGCCCACCCCCACCGCCGCTGCCGAACTGGTGGCGCAGCCGCGCGAGGTTTGGCTGGGCGCGCTGGCGCTGGCCGGCGAGCGACTGCAGGATGCACTGGCCCGCCGGCTGGACGTGCAGGCCCAGCGGCTCGATCTGGTGGCCAACCGGCTGGGCCGGCCCTCCGGCCTGGTGGGGCGCCACCGGCTGCGGCTGGCCGCGCAGGGGCAGCGCCTGCAGTTTGCGCTGAAGGCTGGCTTTGCATTGAAAGCCGCCCAGTGGGCGCGTGTGCGTGAGCAGCTTCCTGCGCGCCAGCAGCGCGACGGCGAGCGCCGCCAGGAGCGGCTGGCGCGCGCCGCTTTGCGCCTGGGCCTGCTGGATCCCAGCCTGGTGCTGCAGCGCGGCTATGCCTGGCTCACCGACGAGCAAGGCCAGGCCATCACCCGCGCGGCCGGCACGCGCGTGGGCCAGCCGGTGCGGGCCACCCTTGCTGACGGCACGGTTGATCTGACCGTGTCACCGCCGCGCCTGCTTTAGTTACCTACAATCACCCCGGTTGCTTAACCTTTACCCATCAAGAAGAGAGGAATTCATGGAACACACCCTGCCCGCGCTGCCTTACGCGCTGGATGCCCTGGCCCCGCATTACTCCAAGGAAACGCTGGAGTTTCACCACGGCAAGCACCACAACGCCTATGTGGTGAACCTGAACAACCTGCAAAAGGGCACCGAGTTTGAGAGCATGTCGCTGGAAGACATCATCAAGAAGTCCAGCGGCGGCATCTACAACAACTCCGCCCAGATCTGGAACCACACCTTCTTCTGGAACTGCATGAAGCCCAACGGCGGCGGCGAGCCCACCGGTGCGCTGGCCGCGGCCATCAACGCCAAGTGGGGCAGCTACGCCGCCTTCCGTGAAGCCTTCGTCAAGTCCGCCGTGGGCAACTTTGGTTCCGGCTGGACCTGGCTGGTGAAGAAGGCCGACGGCTCGGTGGACATCGTCAACATGGGCCCGGCCGGCACGCCGCTGACCACCGCCGACAAGGCGCTGTTCACCGTCGACGTGTGGGAGCATGCCTACTACATCGACTACCGCAACCTGCGCCCCAAGTTCGTCGAGACCTTCCTGGACAAGCTGGCCAACTGGGGTTTTGCCGAGAGCAATTTCGCCTGAGCGAACTCTCCCATAACGAAAAAGCCGGCTGCGAGCCGGCTTTTTTGTTGGCGAGCTAAGTACGCGGTGGGCGAAGGGATGTTTTGCCGCCGCTATTTCGTAAATGGTTCCCCGCCCAGCTTGAAGCCCGCTTTCAGGCCTTTCTTGGCGAACCAGCCCAGGTTCATTTCCAGCACATAGCGCACCGGCTTGGTGGAGCAGTGCGAGTCCAGCGTCTGTGGCTTCATGTCGACCAGGTTGACGATGGTGCCGTCATCGGCGACGAAGGCCGCCGTCAGCGGCAGCAGCGTGTTCTTCATCCAGAAGCACTGCTGGCTGGGCTGGTCGAAGATGAACAGCATGCCCTCGTGCTGTGGCATCTCCTTGCGGAACATCAGGCCCCTGGCCTGCTGCTCAGGGGTGGTGGCCAACTGGGTGTCGATCTGGAACATGCCGGCTGTCAGCTTGGTGCGCGGCAGCGTCAATTGGGGGGCATCCTGGGCCAGCACGGCCAGCTGGGTGGACAACAGGGCCAACCACAGGAGCAGGGAGCGGAACAACTTCGTCATGGCTGAATTGTGCGTCAGCAGGGATGCTGCGGTGTTGCGCGCGGGTAAACGGCGGCAACGGGAGAAACAAGGTGGTGCGCAGGGGCCTGGGCTCGGTACCAACAAAAATGCCCGCAAAAGCGGGCATTTCTTCGCGAAGAGGCAAGAATTACTTCTTGGCTTCTTCCTTCTTGGCGGCGGAAGCAGCGGAAGCGGCGGGCTTGGCAGCCTTGGCTTCTTCCTTCTTGGCAGGAGCGTCAGCGGCGAAGGCGGTGCCAGCGGCAAACAGACCAGCGATCAGAGCAGCGATGAGCTTGTTCATTTGTAGATTTCCTTAAACTTGATAAACGTGATTTTCGAAAATCCCGTCCGGAAATACCGGAAGGGCACCCAGACAACGCACCCAATGGCGGGTCGGTTGACCCAATCCAGTTAGGGCAATCCCTAGAGTGCGCAGAGTATATTCGAAGTGATCCAAGCGACCCCCGGAAACCGGCCTAAAGTGCATTTAGACCGCAAAAAGACAACAAAAAAGCCCGCCGAAGCGGGCTTTTCGTGACGCGGGGGTCGTTGCTTACTTGGAAGCGGCAGCAGCGGGCTTCTCAGCCTTGGCCTTCTTGGCCTTCTTTTCAGCCTTGGGGGCCGAAGCGTCAGCAGCGGGCTTCTCAGCCTTGGCCTTCTTGGCCTTCTTGGCGGGCTTGGCTTCAGCAGCAGGCTTGGCTTCTTCCTTCTTGGCTTCCATGGCCGGCTTGGCGGCGGGAGCGGCAGCAGCAGCCGGGGCAGCGGCTTGCGCGAAAGCGCCAGCGGCAAACAGACCAGCAACCAGGGCAGCGATGAGCTTGTTCATTTTGAATTTCCTTGAAGAATAACGTTATTTCGAAAATTTTCCCTTCCATGATCTGGAAGGCTCTCCCGTAACGGCGGGGGCTTACGGCCGGTTGACAGGGCGGACAAGTTTTTTAAAGCTAGAATCGAAAAGCACTTCCCAAACCGCCCGCTGACTGTATGGCTTGCGGCGGTTTTGGGCGATTCCCGCGCTCGCTATCCGCAGCTTTCGCACTCTTTGGAGACGTTTTCAACATGTATCAGCACATCAAGGTGCCCTCAGAAGGCCAGAAAATCACCGTCAACGCGGACATGTCACTGAATGTGCCTGACCAGCCCATCATTCCGTACATCGAAGGCGACGGCACCGGCCTGGACATCACCCCGGTGATGCTGAAGGTGGTCGACGCGGCCGTGGCCAAGGCCTACGGCGGCAAGAAGAAGATCCACTGGATGGAGGTCTACGCCGGTGAAAAGTCCACCAAGGTGTATGGCCCGGACGTTTGGCTGCCCGAAGAAACCTTGAGCGCCGTGCGTGACTACGTGGTCTCCATCAAGGGTCCGCTGACCACCCCGGTGGGCGGTGGCATCCGCTCGCTGAACGTGGCCCTGCGCCAGGAACTGGACTTGTACGTCTGCCTGCGCCCCATCCAATACTTCAAGGGCGTGCCGTCGCCGGTCAAGGAACCCGAAAAGACCAACATGGTGATCTTCCGCGAAAACTCGGAAGACATCTATGCCGGCATCGAGTTCGAAGCCGAGAGCGACAAGGCCAAGAAGCTGATCAAGTTCCTGCAGGAAGAGTTCGGCGTCAAGAAAATCCGCTTCCCCAACACCTCGGGCATCGGCATCAAGCCGGTGTCGCGCGAAGGCACCGAGCGCCTGGTGCGCAAGGCCTTGCAGTACGCCATCGACAACGACAAGCCCAGCGTGACCATCGTGCACAAGGGCAACATCATGAAGTACACCGAAGGTGGCTTCCGTGACTGGGCCTATGGCCTGGCGCAAAAGGAATTCGGTGCCGAGCTGATCGACGGCGGCCCGTGGTGCAAGATGAAGAACCCGAAGACCGGCAAGGACATCGTCGTCAAGGACAGCATTGCCGACGCCTTCCTGCAGCAAATCCTGCTGCGCCCGGCCGAGTACAGCGTGATCGCCACGCTGAACCTGAACGGCGACTACGTGTCCGACGCGCTGGCCGCCCAAGTGGGCGGCATTGGCATCGCCCCCGGCGCCAACCTGAGCGACACCGTGGCCATGTTCGAAGCCACCCATGGCACCGCGCCCAAGTACGCCGGCAAGGACTACGTGAACCCGGGTTCCGAAATCCTGTCCGCCGAGATGATGCTGCGCCACATGGGCTGGACGGCCGCGGCCGACCTGATCATCAGCTCGATGGAAAAGTCCATCCTGAGCAAGAAAGTCACTTATGACTTCGCGCGCCTGATGGATGGCGCCACCCAGGTCAGCTGCTCCGGCTTCGGCCAGGTGATGATCGACAACATGTGAGCGCCCGGCCGCGCGGCGCCTGGCGCTGCCAATGGCTGAGCAATGTCGCATGCAAAAAAGCCGCCCGGCCGCAAGGCCTGGCGGCTTTGTCTTTGCCGGCCAATATCTTGGCACAGTGTGGTCACGGTTGTCCGGAATTTTTTGGCATTCTCGTTGCTTGAATGTCAGAAATTCGTCACCAATTGCACATCATCCAGCAGCGTCATGGTGCGACGCATAAAATGATTTGATGGCAACGAAAACTCCAAAGCTACCCCCCACGCCGCCCGTGAGCCCGCCGGACTCCGACGGCGGCGGCTCGGTGGTGCTGGAGCGCAAGACGCAGAAGGTCAAGCCACCGCAGATGTACCAGGTGG
This sequence comes from Hylemonella sp. P2_B10, assembly GCF_056404875.1. Lineage (NCBI taxonomy): Bacteria > Pseudomonadati > Pseudomonadota > Betaproteobacteria > Burkholderiales > Comamonadaceae > Hylemonella > Hylemonella sp. P2_B10. The sequence continues at coordinate 69,456 of NZ_JBFUDE010000002.1, read as the reverse complement.
TGATGTTGAACGACGACTACACCCCGATGGAATTCGTGGTGGTGATCATCCAGGAGTTTTTCAGCAAGGATCTGGAAACCGCCACCCAGATCATGCTGAAGATCCATCTGGACGGCCGGGGGGTCTGCGGCGTGTATTCCAAGGACGTTGCGGCGACCAAGGTCGACCAGGTGCTTGATGCAGCGCACAAGGCGGGTCATCCGCTGAAATGCGTCAGCGAGCCGGTGGAAATCTGAACGGAATCAACGAACAGGAGGGTGGGGAAACCTGACTGACACAAAAGTACTCGATGACTGCAGGATGACGGACCGGAAAACGGATTAAAGTAGTACTCAGCCGCAAGGCAAATTGCAAGGCAAAGGAAATCACATGATTGCCCAGGAATTGGAAGTCAGCTTGCACATGGCGTTCGTTGAAGCGCGCCAGCAGCGTCACGAGTTCATCACCGTGGAGCACTTGTTGCTCGCCTTGCTGGACAACCCGAGCGCGGCGGAGGTGTTGCGGGCCTGCTCGGCCAACATCGACGATCTGCGCAAGTCGCTGTCGAACTTCATCAAGGACAACACACCGCAGGTGGCAGGCACCGACGACGTGGACACGCAACCCACGCTGGGCTTCCAGCGCGTGATCCAGCGCGCCATCATGCACGTGCAGTCCACCGGCAGCGGCAAGAAGGAAGTCACCGGCGCCAATGTGCTGGTGGCCATCTTTGGCGAGAAAGACTCGCACGCCGTCTATTACCTGCACCAGCAGGGCGTGACGCGCCTGGACGTGGTCAACTTCATCGCCCACGGCATCAAGAAGAACGACGCCCCCGATCCGGCCAAGGCCAACGAGAGCCAGCCTGAGAGCGAGGAGCAGGGCGGCGAGAAGAACGAGAAAGCCTCGCCGCTGGAGCAGTACACGCAAAACCTGAACCAGCTGGCCAAGGACGGCAAGATCGACCCGCTGATCGGCCGCGAGTACGAGGTCGAGCGCGTCATCCAGATCCTGTGCCGCCGCCGCAAGAACAACCCGCTGCTGGTGGGTGAGGCCGGCGTGGGCAAGACCGCCATTGCCGAGGGCCTGGCCTGGCGCATCACGCAAAAGGACGTGCCCGAGATCCTGGGCGACTCCGTGGTGTACTCACTGGACATGGGCGCGCTGCTGGCCGGCACCAAGTACCGTGGCGATTTCGAGCAGCGCCTGAAGGGCGTGCTCAAATCCCTGAAGGACAAGCCCAATGCCGTCTTGTTCATCGACGAGATCCACACGCTGATCGGCGCCGGTGCGGCCTCGGGCGGCACGCTGGACGCGTCCAACCTGCTCAAGCCGGGCCTGAGCTCTGGCGCGCTGAAGTGCATTGGCGCCACCACCTTCACCGAATACCGGGGCATCTTCGAAAAAGACGCTGCGTTGTCGCGCCGCTTCCAGAAGGTCGACGTGGTGGAACCCACCATCGAGCAGACGGTGGAAATCTTGAAGGGCCTCAAATCCCGCTTCGAGGAGCATCACAGCGTCAAGTTCGCCGTCGCCGCGTTGCAGGCCGCCGCCGAGCTGAGCGCCAAGTACATCAATGACCGCCACCTGCCCGACAAGGCGATCGACGTCATTGACGAGGCTGGCGCCGCCCAACGCATCCTGCCGCCGTCCAAGCGCAAGAAGACCATCAGCAAGGCTGAGGTGGAAGAGATCGTGGCCAAGATCGCCCGCATTCCCCCGGCCAACGTGTCCAATGACGACCGTGGCAAGCTCAAGACGCTGGAGCGCGACCTGAAGAACGTGGTGTTCGGGCAGGACAAGGCGCTGGATGTGCTGTCCTCCGCCGTCAAGATGGCACGTTCTGGTCTGGGCAAGGGCGACAAGCCGATCGGCTCCTTCCTGTTCAGCGGCCCCACCGGCGTGGGCAAGACCGAAGCGGCCAAGCAACTGGCCTACATCATGGGCATAGACCTGATCCGCTTCGACATGAGCGAGTACATGGAGCAGCACGCGGTGAGCCGCCTGATCGGCGCGCCCCCCGGCTACGTGGGGTTCGACCAGGGCGGCTTGTTGACCGAGGCCATCACCAAGAAGCCCCATTGCGTGCTGTTGCTGGACGAGATCGAGAAGGCCCACCCGGCCATCTTCAACGTGCTGCTGCAGGTGATGGACCACGGCACGCTGACCGACAACAATGGCCGCAAGGCGGACTTCCGCAATGTGATCATCGTCATGACCACCAACGCTGGTGCCGAGGCCATGAACAAGGCCGTGATGGGCTTCACCACGGTGAAGGAAGCGGGCGACGAGGCGGCTGACATCAAGCGCCTGTTCACGCCCGAGTTCCGCAACCGGCTGGATGCCACCGTCAGCTTCAAGGCGCTGGACGAGCAGGTCATCCTGCGCGTGGTCGACAAGTTCCTGCTGCAACTGGAAACGCAGTTGGCCGACAAGAAGGTGGACGTGACCTTCACCGACAAGCTGCGCAAGCATCTGGCGAAGAAGGGTTTCGACCCGCTGATGGGCGCGCGCCCCATGCAGCGCCTGATCCAGGACACCATACGCCGCGCGCTGGCCGACGAGCTGCTGTTTGGCCGTCTGACGGAAGGTGGCCGCCTGACGGTGGACCTGGACGACAAGGACGAGGTGACGCTGGACATCCAGCCCCTGCCCAAGAAAGAGGGCAAGGCCAAGCCGGAGGAAGCCACGGCCACTGGCGGCTGATTCGCCTGACACAGCGCCTGCGCCAGATCAACGGGATGCCCACGGGCATCCCGTTTTGTTGTGTGCCCGGTTTTGTCGCTTATGCTAGGGCAGCAGCTTTTTTGCCATGCCAGGTCTCCTCCCCTCTGTGTTGACGTGCTCCCGTGCCCGCTGGTTGTCCGGCTTGCTGCTGGCGCTGGCGCTGACCGGCTGCAAGACCGCGCCCCCGGTCCAACTGGCGCCGGTGCAGCCGCTGCCGCCGGTGGTGGCGCCCCCGGCGGTCAAGCGACCGCCTTTGGTGGGCCTGGCGCTTGGCGGCGGTGCGGCGCGCGGCTTTGCCCACATCGGCGTCATCCAAGTGCTGGAAGAGGCTGGCATCCATCCCAACCTGGTGGTGGGCACGTCCGCCGGCAGCCTGGTGGCGGCGCTGTATGCCAGCGGCAAGAGTGGCGCGCAACTGCTGCAGGTGGCGCAAACCATGGACGAAGCCGCCCTGGCCGACTGGACGCTGCAGATCTTCAGCCGCGGTGCCCTGCGCGGCGAGGCGCTGGCGCGCTACGTCAACACCCAGGTCGGCGGGCGCAACATCGAGGCCATGCCATTGCCGCTGGGCATTGTCGCCACCGACTTGCACAGCGGCCAGGGCATGCTGTTCCAGCGCGGCAATGCCGGGCTGGCGGTGCGTGCCTCCAGCGCCGTGCCGGCAGTGTTTCAGCCGGTCAAGATTGGTGAGCGCGAGTATGTGGACGGCGGCCTGGTGTCGCCGGTGCCGGTGCTGTATGCGCGCCAGATGGGCGCCGAACTGGTGGTGGCGGTGGACATCTCCAGTCCGCCTGAAGGCAGCGTGCCGGTTGATACGCTGGACATCCTGATGCAGACCTTCAGCATCATGAGCAAAAGCATCAACCGCTACGAGCTGCGCGACGCTGACGTGGTGGTGCGCCCGGCGCTGCTGGGCATTGCCAGCGCCGACTTCAGCTCGCGCAAGCGCGCCATCGAGGCTGGCCGCCAGGCCATGCTGCAGGCGCTGCCGCAATTGCGCGCGGCGGTCGAGGCCAAATCCAGGTAGTGCCGAGTGGTCGCTGTTGGCAGCGATTCACCTGCTCATGGCTTGCCCGCGTCTGCTGCCGGCTTGTCCATCAGAAACTGCAAGGCGCCGTACAGCATGACGCTGGCGCCGAACATTTCCAGAAACTCCTCGCAGGCAACCTCGACGACATACAGCCCCGGCGTGTCGCCACCCCTGAGGTATTGGTAGCTCAGCGCCTCCAAACCCACCGCGCCAACCAGTATCACGCCGAAGCCCCCCAGCATCAGCAAGCTCGCACGCCTGTAACGCGTGAGCATGATGGCGACGGAGCGCAAATTGGCCCACAGCAACAGCAAACCCAGCACCGCGTAGGGCAGCATCCACAAGCCATGCCCACCCTTGAAGCCCGGGGCTGAGCGCGTCTTTTTCAGCAATGCGCCGATTCTTTCGTGGATGGAGGCCGCCTCATCGGCAGACAAGAAAAGGAAGCCGGCGCCAACCAGCAGGATGAAACGGGGTGACAGCCCGTGCGCCACATCAGGCTGCCTGGCCTTGAGCATGAAGACCAGGCCTACCAGCGCCAGTTGCAAGGCAGAGAACCAGTCGGGAATGGTTTGCTCCGCGTCCAGATCAAACAGACTGTGCAGCGTCCAGATGGGCATGCCCAATGCGTTGTCGAGCGCATAGATGGCGACCAGCAGCAATTCGAATCCCAGCAGCCAGATCAGCAGCTTTTTGGCGTCCTTTACTTCAAGGTCGAAACTCAAGCGCATGGACAAAAATTCTAGGCCAAGCTGCCCAGCTTGAAAATAGCCAGGCGTTGCGTAGAAGTGGCTTTTCGCCGTTTTCATTGCTAGAGTAGGCGTTTGCACTTTTCTCACCAACCGTTCAGGAGAACGCTCATGGGCGCCCGCCTTCTCACATCCTTTCTGCTTTTGACGGCTTGGCTGATGCTGGCGCCAGCGGCCATGGCCCAGACGTCACCATCGTCCAGCCTGCCCCCCATCTCGGCCGCAGACGAGGCCGCCATACGCGCCGCCACGCTGGACTACGTGGAAGGCTGGTACGAAGGCAGCGGCGAGCGCATGGCGCGCGCGTTGCACCCCGAGCTGGTCAAGCGCATCGTACCCACCCACCCCAAGACCGGCAAGCAGGTGATCAGCGGCATGGGGGCCAGCTCGTTGATCAACGGCGCCGCTGGCGGCGGCGGCAAGGACACGCCCAAGGAGCGGCAGATCAAAAACATCACCATCTTCACCGTCTACGGCAACGTGGCCGTGGTGCAGGCCGAGATGTCGGACTGGTTTGACCACATGCAGCTGGCCAAGGTGGACGGGCAGTGGAAGATCGTCAACGTGCTGTGGGTGATGAAGCCCAAGGCTTCCTGATGCGCCGGGTCGCTCAGACCGCACTGCTGGTGGTTGCGCTGGCCGTCGCGGCGTACTGGTTCTGGTCGCCCTACCTGGTCATTCGCCAGATCCAGGCTGCCGCACAGAACGGCGATGCGCAGGCCTTCAATGACCGCGTGGACTACCCCCGGCTGCGCGACAGCCTGAAGATGCAGATGTCGTCCCTGGTGGCGGACAAGCTGGGCCGGCCCGACCCCGGTAACCCATTGACCGCGCTGGGTGGCGTGTTGGGTTTGGCGGTGGTCGACACGGTGGTGGACGCCATCGTGCGCCCGGACGTGATGATGCTGGGCCTGCGCAGCGGCAAGTTCGCGCCGCCCTCGCGCCAAGCCGAAGCCCGGCCCGGCGCGCTTCCCCAGCCGCAGCCACTGGCTCCAGAATGGGCCTACGAGCGCATGGGCCTGAACAAGCTGGTGGCGTACCAAAGTCGCGCCGGCGTGGCCGATGAGACCGGCGTGGGCATCGTGTTCGAGCGCAGCGGCTTTGCCAACTGGAAGTTGACCGACGTCCGGCTTCCTGCGGCCAAGCCCTGATTCTGGCGCGCCAAAAAAAGGCCCCGTCTTGCAACGAGGCCTTGAAGGGATCCCTGAACCAGTAAAGGTTTCGAAAGGACCCGAGGAGACAACGGGTAGAGAAGAAGCGGTTTCAGGTCTTCTTCAGCAGTCTGTTACTGGCGGCTAGTATCTCAGGGTTTTCCCTTGTTGTATAGAGTTGCAGCTCCAAAACAAGGTCAAAGAACCGATTTTTGCCGCCAGTTGCCCGCTCAGCGCTTCTTGGCTGCGCTGGTGGAAGTCTTGGCAGCGTTCACGGCCGTGGAGGCCAGCACGTTGAAGTTGGTTTCGGCCACGTCGGAAGCTTGCTTCACGGCCTTTTGCACCGACTCCAGCGCATTGTTGGCGGCGGCCACGGCGCTCTTCATCACGGCCACGGCGGTTTCAGAACCGGCGGGGGCGTTCTTGGCGGCGTTGTCCACCAGCGTCATGAACTTCTTCTGGGCGTCAGAGGCCTGGGCTTCGAAGTTCTTGGTGAACTCGGCGCCAGAGCTGGAGGCGATGTCGTACAGATGACGGCTGTAAGCAGCGGTCTTTTCAGCCAGCGGCTGGAACAGGCTGGATTGCAGAGCCAGCAGTTCTTGCACGTCCTTCACGCCCATCACGGACTTGGTGTGCTCGCCGGCTTCGGCCAGGGCAGCCTTGGAAGCGTTGATGTTCAGGTCGACAATCTTTTCCACGCCTTCAAAGGCCTTGGTGGTCAAGCCAAACAGGGTTTCAACATTGGCCTTGTTCGAAGCCATCACTTGTTCAACGGTCAGCATATTCATTTCTCCAGATAGGTTGGGTTGTGGGTACACATATCTGCGCCGAAACCGGCCCACTCGTTTCAAGCCTTGTCATGTTGCAGTGCAGCATAGAACAAATTATAAGGATGAATGATGACAATGCAAGGACTTTTTGCTGCGACGCAGCAATTTAGGTGGGCGTTTCTAAATCGAGGTGAAACAGGGTGCAACAAGCAGCGGCGGGGGCGCTTGCCAGGGTGCTGGCAGAATCAACCGCCATGGCCGATATACCCACACCTGCAACACCCGCACCCAAACCGCAGCCGCGCCCGCGCGCCGACTACAAGGTCTTTCGTCCCATCACCACCCGCTGGATGGACAACGACGCTTATGGCCACGTGAACAACGTGGTGTACTACAGCTGGTTCGACACCGCCGTCAACGCCCACCTGATAGAGCAGGGCGCGCTGGACGTGGCACTCAGCCCCACCATCGGCCTGGTGATAGAGACCCAGTGCAACTACTTCGCGCCGCTGGCTTTCCCGCAGGCGGTGGAGGCCGGTATCCGCGTGGCCAGGTTGGGCAACTCCAGCGTGCGCTACGAGGTGGGCCTGTTTGCGCAGGGCGCCCCCGACACGGCGGCGCATGGCCATTTTGTTCACGTGTATGTGGACCGCGAAACCCGCCGCCCGGTGACGGTGCCGGCGCCCTTGCGCATTGTTCTGGAGCGTTTGACATGAGCGACAACACCCGGGCCGCCAGCGTGGACGAGGCCATCACCTCGCGCATGTCGGTGCGCGCCTTCACCAGCCAGCCGGTGCCGCGCGAGACCATTGCCGAACTGCTGCAAGTGGCCAGCCGCGCGCCGTCGGGCACCAACACCCAGCCCTGGCGCGTCTACGTGCTGCAGGGTGCCAGCCGCGACACGCTGGTGCAAAAGGTGTGCGCCGCACACGACGCCATTTACGCCAACCCGGCGCTGGCCGCCGAGTACCGCGAGGCCTACGACTACTACCCGGAGAAATGGGTCAGCCCCTACATCGACCGGCGGCGCGAAAACGGCTGGAGCCTGTATGGCCTGCTGGGCATCACCAAGGGTGACAAGGACAAGATGCATGCCCAGCACCAGCGCAATTTCCGCTTCTTCGACGCTCCGGTGGGTTTCATGTTCACGCTGGAGCGGGTGATGGGCCGGGGCTCGCTGGTGGACTATGGCATGTTCATGCAAAGCCTCATGGTGGCGGCGCGCGCGCGCGGCCTGCACACCTGCCCGCAGGCGGCCTGGAACGGTTTTGCCAACATCATCCTGCCGCACATCGGTGCCGGGCCGGATGAGATGCTGGTGTGCGGCATGTCGCTGGGCTATGCCGACCCCAGCCATGTGGTCAATGGCTTCCACACGCCACGCGAGCCGGTGACGGCGTTCACCAAGTGGCTGGACTGACGGTGCCTGCACAGCGGCGGCGCGGCTGAATGGCGCCATGAACGTCGCCGGCCTGTCCGCCTGGTGGGGCCTGCCATTTGCCGGCATGCTGCTGTCCATCGCGCTGGGGCCGTTGCTGGCGCCCAATTTCTGGCACCACCACTACGGCAAGCTCACCGCGTTGTGGGCGCTGGCCTTTCTGCTGCCCTGCGGTCTGCTGCTGGGCCCTGGCGTGGCGGCCGGCAGTTTCGCGCACGCGCTGGTGGAGGAATACATCCCCTTCATCGTCTTGCTGACGGCCTTGTACGTGGTGGCCGGCGGCATCCACATCCGCGGCAACCTGCACGGCAGCCCGTGGCTGAACACTGGACTGCTGGGTGTGGGGGCTGTGCTGGCCAGCCTGATGGGCACCACCGGTGCGTCCATGCTGCTGCTGCGCCCGCTGCTGCGTGCCAATGACAACCGGCGCCACCAGGCCCATGTGGTGGTGTTCTTCATCTTCATCGTCTCCAACGCGGGCGGGGTGCTGACGCCGCTGGGCGACCCGCCGCTGTTCCTGGGTTTCCTGCGCGGGGTGGACTTTTTCTGGACCGTGCGCCATCTGCTGCCCGAGGCGCTGTTCCTCAACGGCAGCCTGTTGGCGATCTTCTTCGCGCTCGACATTTGGTACTACCGCAAGGAGGGTGTGCTGGCGCATGACCCGACGCCGGACACCCGGGGCTTCGGCTTTGACGGCGCCCGCAATTTCGCCCTGCTGGCCGCCATCCTGGGCCTGGTGCTGCTCAGCGGCTTGTGGAAGCCGGGTGTCGTGTTCCGTCTGGCCGGCGTGGAGGTGGGGCTCCCGGGCCTGGTGCGCGACACTGGGCTGGTGGCGGTGGCGCTGCTGTCATGGAAGATCACCCCCCGCCAGGTGCATGCGGCAAACCAGTTCGCGTGGGCGCCCATGGTCGAAGTGGCCAAGCTGTTTGCCGGCATCTTCCTCACCATTGCGCCGGTCATCGCCATGCTGCGTGCTGGCGCGCACGGGCCGTTTGCGGCCGTGGTCGCGGCCGTCACCCGGCCCGACGGCCAGCCCGATACGGCCATGTACTTCTGGACCACCGGCCTGCTCAGCAGCTTCCTGGACAACGCGCCCACCTACCTGGTGTTCTTCAATACCGCGGGTGGTGACCCGGTGGTGCTGATGGCCGCCAACGCTGCCACGCTGGCGGCCATATCGGCCGGCGCGGTGTTCATGGGCGCAAACAGTTATATTGGCAATGCGCCCAACCTGATGGTCAAGGCCATTGCCGAGCAGCGCGGCGTGGCCATGCCCGGTTTCTTCGGCTATATGGCCTGGTCGGGCGCGGTGCTGCTGCCCTTGTTCATCATCATGACTTTCATCTGGTTCAGGTAGACAACCCATGAGCAAACCCAAGATCCTGGTGGCGCGCGCCACCTTTCCCGAAGTGATAGAGCGCCTGTCGCAGCACTTCGACGTCAGCCACAACCAGACCGACGAGGCCTGGACCAAGGCGCAACTGACCGAAAAACTCAAAGGCCAGCAGGGCGCCTTCACCACCGGCGGCGAGCGCATCGACGGAGAGGTGCTGGCGGCCTGCCCCGGCCTGAAGATCTGCGCCAACATGGCCGTGGGCTTCAACAACTTCGACGTCGACGCCATGACCGCCGCCGGCGTGCTGGGCACCAACGCGCCCGACGTGCTGACCGAGACCACCGCTGACTTCGGCTTCGCGCTCATCATGGCCACCGCGCGGCGCGTGACCGAGAGCGAGCATTTCCTGCGCGCCGGCAAGTGGGGGCGTTGGAGCTACGACATGTTTGCCGGCTCCGATGTGCATGGCGCCACGCTGGGCATCCTGGGCATGGGCCGCATCGGCCAAGGCATAGCCAGGCGCGGCGCGCACGGTTTCGGCATGAACGTGATCTACCACAACCGCTCCAAGCTGGACCCGGCCCTTGAGGCTGCCTGCAAGGCGCGCTACGTGTCCAAGGAAGAGCTGCTGAAGACGGCGGACCACCTGATCCTGGTGCTGCCGTATTCGCCGGCTTCGCACCATGCCATAGGCGCGGCCGAGATCGCGCTGATGAAGCCTACCGCCACGCTGGTCAACATCGCACGCGGCGGCATCGTCGATGACGCCGCCTTGGCCGTGGCCTTGCGCGAGCGCCGCATTGCCGCCGCCGGGCTGGACGTGTTCGAAGGCGAGCCCAAAGTGCACCCGGACCTGTTGACCGTGCCCAATGTGGTGCTGACGCCGCACATCGCCAGCGCCACCTTGCCCACGCGGCTGGCCATGGCCAACCTGGCAGCCGACAACCTGATTTCATTCCTCATTGAAGGCAAGGCGCTGACACCCATCAACCCCGCTGTGCTGAGCAAGGCCTGAACCCATTTTGCGCCGACAATCGGAGCAAAGGGGATTTCGGCTTTGAATGACATGGTTGCATGGGCGGCGGTGCTGCTGGGCGTGGTGAATCTGGGCGTGCTGCTGTGGCTGGCACAGCGCGGCCGGGGTGGGGATGAACAGGCCGTGCAGGAGCAGAACGCCAAGCTGCTGACCGCCATGCTGGACAGCGTCGACAAGCTGGAGCGCGAGTTGCGCCGCGAGCTGGGTGACGGCGCCCGCGCTTCGCGTCAGGAACTGGCGCAGAGCTTCACCGCTTTTCAACAAAGCGTGGTGCAGCAAAGCGGCGAGGCGCTGCGCACGCAGAACACGCAGATGGACGCCTTTGGCGGCCAGCTGGCACAACTGCAGAAGTCGCTGGGTGACACCTTGACCACGCAGCTGCAAAACCTCAGCGAGGCCAATGCCCGGCGCATGACCGAGGTGCGCGGCACGCTGGAGGCGCAGCTGGCGCAACTGCAGCAGAGCAATGCCGCCAAGCTGGACGAGATGCGCGCCACCGTGGACGAGAAGCTGCAGACCACCTTGCAGGCCCGGCTGGGCGAGAGCTTCAAACAGGTGGCCGACCGGCTGGACCAGGTGCACAAGGGCCTGGGCGAAATGCAGACGCTGGCGCAAGGCGTGGGTGACCTGAAGCACTTGCTGACCAATGTGAAGACACGTGGCATGTTTGGCGAGGCCCAGTTGGCCAGCCTGTTGGAACAGGTGCTGGTGGTCGACCAGTACGCGGCCCAGGTGGCGACGCGCCCGGGCAGCAAGAACACGGTGGATTTCGCCATCAAGCTGCCCGGCAAGTCGATCGACGGCACGCCGCTGTGGCTGCCCATCGATGCCAAGTTTCCCAATGAGGACTACGAGCGCCTGCTGGACGCGCAAGGCCGGGCCGACGCCGTCGGCGCCGAGATCGCTGGCAAGGCACTGGAACTGCGCATACGGCTTGAAGCCAAGTCCATTGCAGAAAAATACATCGAGCCGCCGCACACCACCGACTTCGCCATCCTGTTCCTGCCCACCGAGGGCCTGTACGCCGAGGTGCTGCGCCGCCCGGGGCTGATGGAGGCGCTGCAGCGCGACCACCGCATCACGCTGGCCGGCCCCACCACCTTGCTGGCCATGCTGAGTTCGCTGCAAATGGGTTTTCGCACGCTGGCGCTGGAGAAGCGCTCCAGCGAGGTGTGGCAGGTGCTGGGCGCGGTGAAGACCGAGTTCGGCAAGTTCGGCGACGTGCTGGCCAAGGTCAAGTCGCAGACGCAGACCGTGCTCAACACGTTGGAAAACGCCGAGCAGCGCAGCCGCGTGATGGGCCGCACGCTGCGTCAGGTGGAGGCGCTGCCGGAGGAGCAGTCCAAGGCCTTGCTGCCGCTGGACAAGGACGGGGAAGAGGGCATGCTGTGAGTGGCGGCGGGGCGTCGGTAGCGCCCGAGCACAGCGCCAGGCGTTCCGAGTTGGCGCGCCTGGTGTCCGCACAGGTCTGCCTGCACGCCACCATGGCCGGCATGCGCATGGCCACGCCGCTGCTGGCGCTGAAGGCCGGCTACAGTACGCTGGCGGTGGGGCTGCTGCTGGCGCTGTTTTCAGTGACGCAGGTGTTCCTGGCGCTGCCGGCTGGCCGCTATGCCGACCGCCACGGCCTGGTGCGGCCGGTGGGCTTCAGCGTGGCGGCGGCCATGCTGGGTGCCGGCCTGGCTTTCATTTTTCCCTACGTGCCGGTGCTGTGCGCCAGTGCGTTGCTGACCGGCGGCGCCGCCGGCGTCACGGTGATCGCGCTGCAGCGCCATGTGGGCCGGGCGGCGGCTGACGCCACTGATTTGAAACGGGTGTTCAGCTGGCTGGCCATCGGACCGGCGGTGTCCAACTTCGTCGGCCCCTTGCTGGCCGGCGTGCTGATCGACCACGCCGGCATCTGGCTGGGCGGCAGCATGGGTGACACCAACGGCTTTCGCGCCGCCTTCCTGGCCATGGCGCTGCTGCCGCTGCTGACCTGGTACTGGGTGCGCACGGCGCACGAGTTGCCACCGGTGGAATTGCAGCCGCAGCGCAGCCGCTGGCAAGCGCTGGACCTGTTGCGAGACCCCATGATGCGCCGGCTGATGATCGTCAACTGGATACTGTCGGCCTGCTGGGACACCCACACCTTCGTGCTGCCGGTGCTGGGCGTGGAGCGCGGCTTCAGCGCCTCGGTGATTGGTGCCATCCTGGGCGGCTTCGCGGTGGCCGCCGCTGCGGTGCGGGTGCTGATCCCGGTGGTGGCCGCGCACCTGCATGAGTGGGTGGTGGTGACCGGTGCCATGCTGATGACGGCGCTGTGTTTTGCCGTCTACCCGTTCCTGCACACCCCCTGGTCCATGGGCCTGTTTTCGGTGCTGCTGGGCCTGGCCCTGGGCTGCGTGCAGCCCATGCTGATGAGCACGCTGCACCAGATCACACCTGAGGCGCGCCATGGCGAGGCGCTGGGCCTGCGGCTGATGGCGCTGAACGCTTCCAGCGTGGCCATGCCTTTCCTGTTTGGCAGCGCCGGCGCGGTGGTGGGCATATCGCTGGTGTTCTGGTGCATGGGCACCGCAGTGGGCCTGGGGGCCCAGCAGGCCTGGCGGCTGCGTCCGCAGGCGCACCACCCGGCGCCCGGCTGAGGCCTGAGTCGCCGCCGGGCCGCCCCAAGGCGACTGCGGCCCCCCTCGGGCGCCACTACTCCCGTGGCAGCTGGTAGTGCTCGCGTACCACGTCCCAGGCCGCCTGCGGGTCGTCCACATGGGCGATCAGGCCCAGGTCCTCGGGGGAGACCACGCCTTCTTCCACCAGCATGTCGAAGTTGATCAGCCGCTTCCAGTAGTCGGAGCCGTACAGCACGATGGGCACCGGCTTGGCCTTGCGCGTCTGCACCAGCGTGATGACCTCGAACAGCTCATCCAGCGTGCCAAAGCCGCCGGGAAACGCCACCAGCGCCTGCGCCCGCATCATGAAGTGCATCTTGCGCATGGCGAAGTAGTGGAACTTGAAGCACAGCGCGGGCGTGATGTAGGGGTTGGGCTCCTGCTCGTGCGGCAGGCCGATGTTCAGGCCCACGCTTTGCGCGCCCATCTCGTGGGCGCCGCGGTTGGCCGCCTCCATGATGCCCGGGCCGCCGCCGGTGCAGATGTACAGGCGCTCGCGCTTGGGCCGGGTGGTGGCGTAGCCGGCCACCAGGCGGGCAAACAGCCGCGCCTGGTCGTACCACTGGGCATTCTTCACCTGCAATTGGGCCGCGGCCAGCGCCTGCGGGTCGCCACTGGCTTGGGCCGCATCTAGCGCCAGCTGCGCCTGCTCGGGTGAGCGAAAGCGCGCGCTGCCGTAGACCACGATTGTGTTCTCTATGCCGGCGGCGCGCTGCTCCAGGTCGGGCTTGAGCATTTCCAGCTGCATGCGTATGCCGCGCGTCTCGCGGCGCAGCAGGAATTCGGGGTCGGCAAAGGCCACGCGGTAGGCGTCGGCTTCCAGCGGCGTGCCGGCGTCGAAGTGGTATTTGAGTTCGGCCCAGGCATCGGCCAGGGTGCGGTCGTTGGGGTTCAGTGCGCCATCCATCCCAGCATTGTCATGCAAAGCGCCGACCTGCGGGCCGCCGGGTCAGGCTTGCAGAACTTGCCGCAGCGCCTGGGCGATGGTGCTGGCCACGGACACCGCATTGGTGGCGTGCCGGATGCAGTCGGTGCTCCAGACCTCGTCCACCCCCGCCTGCTGTATCAGCGCCAGCGCGTCGCCGGCAAACAGCGCATGCGTCACCGCCACGTCCACCGAAGTGGCGCCAGCCTGCAACAGCAGGCGTGCGGCCCCCGCCAGTGTCTCGCCGGTGCTGGCCACGTCGTCCAGCAGCACCACCTGGCGGCCGGCCACACCCACCCCATCGGGCAGCAGGATGTCCACCACGTGGTCGCTGTGCCGGGTCTTGCGGCACACCGCGTGTTCCAGGCCATGGGCAGCAGCTGCCGCCGCCACCCATTGGGCGGATTCTTCATCCGGCCCCACCAGCAGTGGCCGCTGGCGCTGGCGCGCGATCAGTTCCCCAAGCGCCGGGGCCGCGCTCGGGGCAATGGCCTGCACGGAGGGAATGGCCTCGGCCAGGGTGGCCACACGGTGCAGGTGCGGGTCCACGGTGATCACGGCGTCGAACAGGTCGGCCAGGAAGTGCCCCACGATGCGCTGGCTGACCACCTCGCCGGGCGTGAACTCGGCGTCCTGCCGCATGTAGGCCAGGTAGGGGGCGACCAGGGTCAGGTGGCGCGCGCCGTGCAGGCGCGCGGCGCGCCCGGCCAGCAGCAGCTCCAGCAGCTTCTCGTTCGGGTTGTGCAGTGAGCGCAGCAGCACCACGCGTTCAGGCAGCGGCCGGGGCAACCGCAGGCTGATTTCGCCATCGGGAAAGCGGTGGCGCGCCAGCGGCAGCGCGTTCAAGCCGGCGGCCTGCGCCAGGTTGGCGGCGAAAGCCTGCTCGTCTTCGAAATACAACAGGGCGGGGGGCATGGTCATCAGAACTCCACGAAGACACGCGGCACTTCGGCGGCGCTGCCAATGCTGAAACCGCTGGCGCGGGCGCAAGCCTCGCGGGCGAATTGCAGGTCGCTGGGGAATGCCGCGTGCACGCGGTACAGCGGCTCGCCGGTCGCGACGGCATCGCCCAGCTTCTTGAACAGGTCCAGCCCGGCGCCGGCGGCCTTGGGCGCGCCGGCCGCGCGCGCCAGGTGCGCCACGTGCAGGTTGTCGATGCCGGTGACCACGCCATCGCGTTCAGCCGTCACGTCGAAGCTCAAAGCGCCCAGTGCAGGGTTGTTGTGGTCGAAATGCCTGCTGCCCTGCGCGGCCACGATGTCGTTCATCTTGGCCAGAGCGCGTCCGGAGTCCAGGATGTCGCGCGCGATAGAGAAGCCGTCGCCGCCGCGCACATCGGGGTCGCACTCGATCAGCCGGCCGGCCAGGCGCAGCGCCTTCTGGCGCAGGTCGTTGGGTGCGCGCGGGTCGTTTTCCAGCACGCGCATGACGTCGCGGGCTTCCAGCATGGGGCCGATGCCGTTGCCAATGGGCTGGCGACCATCGGTGATGACCACGTCCAGCGACAGGTGCATGCGGCCGGCCACGTACTCGAACAGCTTGCGCAGCCGCTGGGCGTCGGCCATGGAGCGCACCTTGGCGGTGGGGCCAATGGGGATGTCCAGCACCAGGTGGGTGGAGCCGGCGGCAATTTTCTTGGACAGGATGGAAGCCACCATCTGCCCCGGTGAATCCAGCGCCAGCGGGCGCTCCACCGAGATCAGCACGTCATCGGCCGGTGACAGGCTGGCGGTGCCACCCCAGGCCAGGCAACCATGGTGCTGGCGCACCATGTCCGACAGTTTGTCCAGCGGCAGTTCCACCTCGGCCAGCACCTCCATCGTGTCGGCGGTGCCGGCCGGCGAGGTGATGGCGCGTGACGAGGTCTTCGGGCACAGCATGCCGTAAGCCGCCACGATGGGGACCACCAGCATGGAGGTGCGGTTGCCGGGAATGCCGCCTATGCAGTGCTTGTCCACCACCAGCGGGTCGTGCCAGTCCATCCGGTGGCCGCTGGCCACCATGGCGTCGGTGAGGAAGAACACCTCCTCGCGGTCCAGCTCACCCCTGCTGGTGGCCACCACGAAGGCGGTCAGCTCGATCTTGGAATAGCGCAACTGGGCGATGTCGCGCACGATGCCCGCATAGTCCTCGCGGTCCAGCCGCTCGCCGGCGATCTTGCGGTGCAACGCTGCGATGGAGGCGGGCGGCACGGCTTGGGAGATGAAGGCCGGCATGGCGTCCTGCACGGCCAGTTGCGAAAATGCGTCTTCCGACAGGCCAATTTCCTCACGGCCCACGATGCTGGCGTCGTCCACCACATTCAGCGTCGCCAGGATACTGTGGCCGTTGGTGCGCACCTCGACCTTGGACAGGGCCTGGAAACCCTCGGCCCGGTACAGCGCGCAGTCGCGGTGCAGGTAGGCCACGTTTTCACGGTAGGTGTCGATGGCCACGCGGCGCAGGGTCAGCGAGGTGGGGGCGGGCCGCGCCGTCGCGACGGGCAGGGCCTGGGCGTCTGTTGCAGTGCTCATGCGTATAGCCTACCCTGGCCGGTGGCGCGACAACATGTCCCAGATCAATTGGCCTGGGGGAAGCAACAAAGCAAAAAGGCTTCCCGAGGGAAGCCTTTTCAGAGGTCTGCGCGGACGGCGCTCAGACGCGGCGGCGGTACTCGCCCGTGCGGGTGTCGATTTCGACCTTGTCGCCCTGGGCGACGAAAATCGGCACGCCGACTTCAAAGCCGGTGGCGATCTTGGCGGGCTTGAGCACCTTGCCCGAGGTGTCGCCCTTGACGGCCGGCTCGGTCCAGGTGATTTCGCGTTCCACGCTGGTGGGCAGTTCCACCGAAATGGCCTTGCCTTCGTAGAACACCACTTCCACCGCCATGCCGTCTTCCAGGTAGTTCAGTGCGTCGCCCATGTTTTCGGCTTCGACTTCGTACTGGTTGTAGTCGGCGTCCATGCACACATACATGGGGTCGGCGAAGTAGGAATAGGTGCAGTCCTTCTTGTCCAGGATGATCTGGTCCATCTTGTCGTCGGCCTTGAACACCACTTCGGTGCCGAAGTTGGCGATCAGGCTCTTGAGCTTCATGCGCACGGTGGCGGAGTTGCGGCCGCCGCGGCTGTATTCGGTCTTCAGCACGACCATCGGGTCCTTGCCATGCATGATCACGTTGCCGGCGCGGATTTCTTGAGCGATTTTCATAGTGTTGGCTTGAGTTGTCTGGTGTTCAGGTGCCAGGATTTGCGCAGTCCATGCTGCGTGGCCAGGCTGTAATTGAAAGATGGCTGATTACTTGATGTGGCCTTGCCAAAATTCAAGCCGCCAACTTCTGTAAAGCCTTGGATTATAACGTTTTTTTGCTAAGTTTTGAGCAATTCTCGGACAAAACCAAGCAGCTGGCTGCTCAGATCCGGCAAGGCCAGTTGCCTGGCCCTGGTTTGGCTGGCCCAGGCCTGCCATTCGTCGGCCAGCAGCGGGGGCAGGGGCTGGCCCATGCTGGCGTTCCAGCTGGCGTGAAATTGACACAAGGAGCCGGGCATGCCAAGCACCTGCTGCAGGGCTTGCAGCTTCAGCAAGTGCGCGCCGTCGTCCTGCGGGTATATCTGCCAGACGAAGGGCTTGCCAGCCCACAGCGCGCGCACCAGCGAATCTTCACCACGGACGAAGTTCAGGTCGCAGGCCCACAGCAGGTGGTCAAAGTCGGGTTGGCTGAATGAGGGCAGGTAAGTCACCCGCAGCCGGCCTTGGGCATTCCAGTCGCCAGCGGCAGTGGTCTTGTGGTGCATCGCCGCGCGTACCGCATCCGCAGCACGCCCATGGGTCACCAGCAGGTGGCTTTCGACTGGCCCCTGGGCCAATTGGTCCAGCAGATCGGTCAAGGCGGGCGGGTGGTAACAGAACAGCGAGATGCGCCGGACGCGGTGGTTGCTGTCCGTGCTGGCGGCAATGCCGTGTTCACGCAGCCACATGTGGGCGTCAAAACGGGCTTGTCGCTCCTGCAGGTCCTGTTCGCGCAACAGGCCACCTGTGGCCGGAGTGAAGCCGGGGTAGAAAAAATGCTTGGTCAACCCGGCGCCTGGGCCACGCATCACCGGCGAGGGCAGGCGGTGCGAGCGCTCCACATAGTCTTCGGCAGACAGGTACTCCAGGTTAACCCAAGCGGCTTTGGCGCCGGTGCGCAACAGGTGCTGGGCATAAGCAGCCACATTCTCCGGCGCGGGCTCGCAGCCGAAGGCTTCCACCAGCACGTCAGCCATGGGCATGTCATCCGGCACGGCCAACGGCGTCGTCCAATGGCGCACCTCCACCCCTGTCGGGTAGCCGTCTGGCGCCATCCAGGTCAGGGCTGTGATGTCGTCCACCCACAGTCTTGCCTGGTGTCCGCGCGCTGCCAGGTCGCGGCACAGGCGCCAGCAGACGCCGATGTCGCCGAAGTTGTCGATGACCTTGCAAAAGATGTCCCACTGCATGCTGGCTCGGTGTGAAAAAGCAGTGTCGGGTACAGTGTGGGCCGAAGGGCCGGACGGATGCCGCTGCGTTGGCATTATCGACAAACCCGCCAGCCCCTGGAGACATGACGACAACCGGCCCCAGCCATTCCGAACAGCTGCTCAGCGAAGTGGCTGCCTTGCCCGCCTTGCCCGGTGTGTACCGCTACTTCGACGCCGACGGCGCGGTGTTGTACGTGGGCAAGGCCATCAACCTGAAGAAGCGGGTCTCCAGCTACTTCCAGAAGAACCACGGTGGCACGCGCATAGGCTTCATGGTCGGGCGCATCGTGCGCATGGAGACCACAGTGGTGCGCTCCGAGGCCGAGGCGCTGCTGCTGGAAAACAACCTGATCAAGGCGCTGAACCCGAAATACAACATCCTGTTTCGGGACGACAAGAGCTACCCCTACCTGAAGATCACCGGCGCCACACCGCCCGGCGCCACGCCCAAGGCCAGTGACTTTCCGCGTGTGGCCTATTACCGCGGTGCGGTGGAGAAGAAGCACCACTACTTCGGCCCCTATCCCAGCGCCTGGGCGGTGAAGGAAGGCATTTTGCTGATCCAGAAGGTGTTTCGCCTGCGTACCTGCGAGGACCCGGTGTTCAACAACCGCACCCGGCCCTGCTTGCTGTACCAGATCAAGCGCTGTTCGGCGCCCTGCGTGGGCCACATCTCGGCGGACGACTACGCCCAGTCGGTGGCCAATGCCGGCGCCTTCCTGCGCGGCGACACACAGGACGTGTTGCGCTCGCTGGAGGGGCGCATGATGGCGCATGCCGACAAACTGGAGTTCGAGCAGGCCGCCGAACTGCGCAACCAGATGTCGGCCTTGTCCAATGTGCTGCACCAGCAATCGGTGGACACGGTCAGCGACCGCGACGTTGACATCCTGGCTGTGCGGGTGCAGGGCGGCAGGGCCTGCGTCAACCTGGCCATGGTGCGCGGTGGCCGCCACCTGGGGGACCGGCCGTATTTCCCCGCCCATGTGGAGGAGGCCACGTCCCTCCATGAAGATGCAGTGGCGGATCAGGGTGAAGAGGAGGGTGACGTGCCCCGGCTCAGCGTCGAGGCGCAGATCCTGGAGGCCTTCATTGCCCAACATTACATGGACATCGCAGTGCCGCCTTCTCTGGTGGTCAGCGAACCGGTCAGCAAGACCTTGCTGGAGGCCTTGGGCGAGCAGTCGGGCACGCGGGTGACGGCGGTGCACCAGCCGCGCGAGCAACGCCGCATCTGGCTGGAGATGGCGCAGAAGAATGCCGACATCCAACTGGCCCGCCTGTTGGCCGAAGAAGGCTCGCAACAGGCCCGCACGCGCGCGCTGGTGGACGCGCTGGACCTGGCGCCGGACAACCTGGAGACCTTCCGCATCGAGTGCTTCGACATCTCGCACACCGCCGGTGAGAACACCCAGGCCTCCTGCGTGGTGTTCCACCACCACAAGATGCAAAGCAGCGAATACCGCCGCTACAACATCGAGGGCATCACCGGCGGTGACGATTACGCCGCCATGCGCCAGGTGCTGACGCGCCGCTACAGCAAGCTGGTCGAGGCCGCGCGCAACGCCGAGGGCCGCCTGCCCGACCTGGTGCTGGTGGACGGCGGGCGCGGCCAGGTGGCGATGGCGCGCGAGGTGTTCGAAGAGTTGGGCCTGGCGTTGAACCTGATCGCGGGCGTGGAAAAGGGCGAGGGCCGCAAGGTCGGCCTGGAAGAGCTGGTGTTTGCCGATGGGCGCGACAAGGTCTACCTGGGCCGCGACTCGGCGGCGCTGATGCTGGTGGCGCAGATACGCGACGAGGCGCACCGCTTCGCCATCACCGGCATGCGCGCGCAGCGTGCCAAGGTGCGGGTGGGTGGCAGCAAGCTGGAGGAGGTGCCGGGCGTGGGCCCCAAGCGACGCGCCAAGCTGCTGCAACGCTTTGGCGGCGTGCGCGGTGTGGCGTCGGCCAGTGCCGCTGACCTGGCCACTG
Source organism: Hylemonella sp. P2_B10 (assembly GCF_056404875.1). NCBI lineage: Bacteria > Pseudomonadati > Pseudomonadota > Betaproteobacteria > Burkholderiales > Comamonadaceae > Hylemonella > Hylemonella sp. P2_B10. Next base: position 49,218 of record NZ_JBFUDE010000002.1, on the reverse strand, counting down.
TGGACGGCATCTCCAAGGAGCTGGCCGAAGAGATTTACCGCGCTTTGCGCTGAGCGGGCCGCACCCAGAGCCTGCCATGCCACAATCCCCACCATGTTCCTGACCGTTCCGACCATCATGACCTGGGCGCGGATCGTCGCGATCCCGCTGATCATCGGCGTGTTCTACCTGCCGGACGAAACCGCCCCGCTGGGCCTGCGCAACCTGATCGCCACCGTGATGTTCGTGGTGTTCGCGCTCACCGATTGGCTGGACGGCTATCTGGCGCGCAAGCTGAACCAGACCTCGTCCTTCGGCGCTTTCCTCGACCCCGTGGCCGACAAGTTCCTGGTCTGCGCCTGCCTGCTGGTGCTGGTGCACCTGAAGCGCGTGGACGTGTTCGTGGCGCTGATCATCATCGGCCGCGAAATCGCCATCTCGGCGCTGCGCGAGTGGATGGCTCAGATCGGCGCTTCCAAGAGCGTGGCGGTGCACATGCTGGGCAAGGTCAAGACCGTGATGCAGATGGTGGCGCTGCCCTTCCTGCTGTTCGACGGCCGCCTGTTTGGCCTGATAGACACCCACCTGTGGGGCACGCTGCTGATCTGGGTGGCCGCGGTGCTGACGGTGTGGTCCATGATCTATTACCTGCAAAAAGCCTTGCCGGAAATCCGGGCCAAAGCCAAATAAGTTTTTCCCATGAGTGTCGCGGCGCGCCAGCAGGCGCTGATACGGGCCATGCCCTGGGTGTTCGTGCTGATCTGGAGCACCGGCTTCATCGTCGCCCGTTACGGCATGCCGCATGCGCCGCCGATGAAGTTTCTGGCTGTCCGTTACGCGTTGTCGGCCTTGTGCTTCCTGCTCTGGATCGTGGTGGCGAAGGTGGCCTGGCCCAGCCAGCGCGCGCAATGGTGGCACCTGGCTGTTGTGGGGATGCTGATGCACGGCGGCTACCTGGGCGGTGTCTGGGCGGCAGTGAAGGCCGGCATGGGCTCGGGCCTGGTGTCTCTGATGGTGGGTTTGCAGCCGGTGCTCACCGGGGTCTGGCTGGCCGTCAATGGCGGGCGTGTCAGTGGCCGGCAATGGCTGGGCCTGGCCCTGGGTTTTGGCGGGCTGGCGCTGGTGGTGTCCAGCAAGTTCGGCCACGGCGGCGAGGCCGACTGGCACAACGTTGCCCTGGCCTTGTTTGCGCTGCTCAGCATCACCGTGGGCACGCTGTACCAAAAGCGCTTCGTCACGCCCTGCGATGTGCGCAGCGCCAGCGCGGTGCAACTGGCGGCCGCGTTGCTGCTGACGCTGCCGCTGGCTTTGCTGGAGAGCGAGCCCATCAGCTGGCATCCGCAACTGGTGGGCGCGCTGGCCTGGTCGGTGCTGGCGCTGACGCTGGGTGGCAGCTCGCTGCTGTACCTGCTGATTCAGCGCGGCGCCGCTACCGCCGTCACCAGCCTGCTGTACCTGGTGCCACCCACCACGGCGCTGTTTGCCTGGGCGCTGTTTGGCGAGCCCATCACCGCCACCATGCTGGCCGGCACCGCCATCACGGTGATGGGTGTACGCTTGGTGGTGTACAACGCGCCAGCCACACAACCGGCGCCCAAGGAGTAAGCGACATGACGGTATCCACCACCGGTAAGAAACGCATCGCGGTGATCGCCGGCGACGGCATTGGCAAGGAAGTGATGCCCGAGGGCCTGCGCGTGATGGAGGCTGCGGCCAGCAAATTCGGCATCCCGCTGCAATTCGACCATTTCGATTTCTCCAGCTGGGACTATTTTGACAAGCACGGCAAGATGCTGCCCGACGACTGGAAAGACCAGATCGGCGGCCACGACGCCATCTATTTCGGCGCCGTCGGCTGGCCCGAGAAGATCCCGGACCACATCTCGCTGTGGGGCTCGCTGCTGCTGTTCCGCCGCGAGTTCGACCAGTATGTGAACCTGCGGCCGGCGCGCTTGATGCCCGGCATCATCGCGCCGGTGGTGCGCAAGGACGGCAGCCCGCGCGCACCTGGTGAGATCGACATGTACATCGTGCGCGAGAACACCGAGGGCGAGTACTCCAGCATAGGCGGGCGCATGTACCCCGGCACGCCGCGCGAGATCGTGATGCAGGAAACCGTGATGTCGCGCGTCGGCGTGGACCGCGTGCTGAAGTTTGCGTTTGAGCTGGCGCAGTCGCGCCCCAAGAAACACCTGACCAGCGCCACCAAGTCCAACGGCATTGCCATCACCATGCCGTACTGGGACGAGCGGGTGGCTGAAATGAGCAAGGGTTATCCAGACATAACCGTCGATAAGTTCCACATCGACATCCTCACCGCGCACTTCGTGCAGCGACCGGATTTCTTCGACGTCGTGGTGGCCAGCAACCTGTTTGGCGACATCCTGAGCGACCTGGGGCCGGCCTGCACCGGCACCATTGGCATTGCACCGAGCGCCAACCTGAATCCGCAGCGTGACATGCCCTCGCTGTTCGAGCCGGTGCATGGCTCGGCGCCGGACATCGCCGGGCGTGCCATCGCCAACCCCATCGGCCAAATATGGTGCGGCGCAATGATGCTGGATTTCCTGGGCCACCGCGATGCGCACGACGCCGTGCTGGCCGCCATCGAGCAGGTGCTTGATCCCCAAAGCGGTGCGCCGCGCACGCCCGACATCGGCGGGCGCGCCAGCACCACGGATCTTGGCCGCGCCATCGCCGCCGCCCTCTGACAGCGCGCTATTCCAGGCGACGTGGCGATACAAATAATTACTTGCTGCTTAGCATAAAAATGTCTGACGGCCCACCCGTGGCCAGAGTGAAAAACGTCTAGAATTCGCGTCCGCGCTGCCGCAAAACCGAATGCCGTGTTGACACGAAGAGAGTCCGTGGATTTAATCGGATTCGGCTGCACAGGCCGCGAATATTGTTCCCCGCGCTGACGCACGCACCGGCGAGTTCGGGGAAACCGATAACGTGAAATAACATTTGATCAACGCTGATACCAGACAAGGGGTTCTTTGTGAATAAAACCGAATTGATTGAGCACATCGCAAAACACGCTGACATTTCCAAGGCCGCCGCCACGCGCGCCCTGGAGTCCACCATTGGCGCCGTGAAGACCACCTTGAAAAAAGGCGGTTCGGTGTCGTTGGTGGGTTTTGGCACGTTCGCCGTGGGTAAACGCGCCGCTCGCACCGGCCGCAACCCCCGCACCGGCGCTGCGATTAAAATCAAGGCGGCCAAGGTGCCCAAGTTCCGTCCGGGCAAGGCGTTGAAAGACGCGTTGAACTGATTGGCAGATTGCAGGTGGGGCGCTTAGCTCAGTTGGTAGAGCGGCTCTCTTACACGGAGTAGGTCGGCGGTTCGAGACCGTCAGCGCCCACCACCACAATGCAAAGGCGAACGGAATGTTCGCCTTTTTATTTATTGAGTCCAGAGAGTCCACGCATGTTTGATTTTGTCCGCCAGCACACCAAGTGGATGATGGTGCTGATGTTCTTGTTGATCATCCCCTCGTTCGTGTTTTTCGGCGTCAGCGGCTACGAAAGCATGCGCGACAAGGGTGCCGCGGTGGCGCGCGTGGGCAACCAGGACATCACCCAGGCCCAGTGGGATGCCGCCCACCGCAACCAGGTGGACCGCATACGCGCGCAGATGCCCTCGGTGGACATCAAGCTGCTGGACACGCCGCAGCAGCGCTACGCCACGCTGGAGCGCCTGGTGCACGACATGGTGCTGAACGACGCCGCTGACAAGGCCCACCTGGTCACCAGCGACGAGCGCCTGGTGCGCGCGCTCAAGGAGGACCCCAACACCGCCACGCTGTGGCGCGCTGACGGCACGCTGGACGTGGACCGTTACCGCATGCTGGCGGCGGCACAGGGCCTGAGCACCGAGATGCTGGAGTCACGCATCAAGGCCAGCATGGCCACCCAGCAGGTGCAGGGCGGGCTGGCCAGCTCCACCTTCACCAGCGCGGCATTGGCCAATGTGTCGCTGAACGCGTTCTTCGAGAAGCGCGAGGTGCAGCTGGCGCGCTTCAACACCAACGACTATGTGGCCAAGGTCAATCCCAGCGATGCCGACATCGAGGCCTATTACAAGGCCAACCAGAGCCAGTTTCAGGCCGCCGAGCAGGCCGACATCGAGTACCTGGTGCTGGACCTGGCGGCGGTGAAGAAGACCATCACGCTCAATGAGGCCGACGTCAAGACCTACTACGAGCAAAACGCCGCCAAGCTCAGCGGCACTGAGGAGCGCCGCGCCAGCCACATCCTGATCAATGCGCCCAAGGACGCGCCGGCCGCCGAGCGCGCCAAGGCCAAGGCCAAGGCCCAGGAGCTGCTGGCCCAGGCGCGCAAGGCGCCCGACAGTTTCGGCGAGCTGGCGAAGAAGAATTCGCAGGATTCGGGCTCGGCCGTCAATGGCGGCGACCTGGGCTTCTTCGCCCGCGGCGCCATGGTCAAACCTTTCGAGGACGCGGCCTTCGCCCTGAAGCCCGGCGACATCAGCGACGTGGTGGAATCCGATTTCGGCTACCACATCATCAAGCTGGCCGAGGTCAAGACGCCCAAGCAGCGCAGCTTTGACGAGATGCGTGCCGAGATCGAGACCGAGCTGAAGGCGCAGCAGGCGCAGAAGAAATTCGCTGAAGTGGCCGAAGCCTTCACCAACGGTGTGTACGAGCAGGCCGACAGCCTGAAGCCCGTGGTCGACAAGCTCAAGCTGGAGTTGAAGACCGCCACCAAGTTGCAGCGCAAGCCGCTGCCCGGCGCCACCGGCGAACTGGCCAATGCCAAGTTTCTGGCCGCTGTGTTCGCACCCGATTCGATCGAGAAGAAGCGCAACACCGAGGCGGTGGAAATCGCCCCTAACACGTTGGCCGCCGCCCATGTGACGCGTTATGCGCCGGCCCGGGTGCAGCCGCTGGCCGAGGTGCAGAATGTGGTCAAGGCCCGCCTGGTTGTCGCCAAGGCCGCCGAGATGGCCAAGAAAGACGGCATGGACAAGCTGGCGGCCTGGAAGGCCAAGCCTGACACCGCCGTGGTGGAGGCTGCCGTGGTGGTGTCGCGCGACCAGACCGAGAAGCTGCCGCCCGAGGTGGTGGACGCGGTGTTGCACGCCAATGCCGCCAGCCTGCCCGCGTTCGCTGGCGTGGACATGGGCGCGCAAGGCTATGTGGTGGTCAAGCTGAACAAGCTGGTGCCGCGCGCGAGCGGTGACGAGGCCAACGCCAAGCGCGAGCGCACGGGCTACGAGCGCGCCTGGGCCGCCGCCGAGAGCGAGGCCTATTACACGCTGCTGAAAGACCGCTTCAAGGTGCAGATGAAAACTGCCGAGCCGCCCAAGGTGGCCGTGGCGGGCGCCGACGCCGCGCAGTGATGATGAGCCGGCCGCCATGGCGTTATAATGGCGGTTTACGGTGGCTGTAGCTCAGTTGGTAGAGTCCAGGATTGTGATTCCTGTTGTCGTGGGTTCGAGCCCCATCAGCCACCCCAAATAAAGCAAAAGCCCGCTATCGTTTCGATAGCGGGCTTTTTTGTTGGTGCTGCGAGACTGCTCAGTTCACCATCACCAGCTTGCCCATCACCCCGCGTGAACCCATGTGGGCGTAGGCGGCTTTCAGGTCGGCCATGGGCATGGTGCGGTCGATCACCGGCTTGATCTTGCCCTGGCCGTACCACTGGGCCAGCTCCGTCATCATGGCGGCGTTGTTCTTCGGTTCGCGCTTGGCGAAGTCGCCCCAGAACACGCCGACGATGGATGCACCCTTGAGCAGTGCCAGGTTGAACGGCAGGGCGGGGATGGGGCCAGAGGCAAAGCCCACCACCAGGTAGCGGCCGCGCCAGGCGATGGAGCGGAAGGCCGGCTCGGCAAAGTCGCCGCCCACCGGGTCATAGATCACGTCGGGGCCCTTGCCGTCGGTCAGCGCCTTGATGGCGTCGCGCAGGTTCTCGGTGCTGTAGTTGATGGTGGCGTCGGCCCCAATCTTCTTGCACAGCTCGCACTTCTCGGGTGTGGAGGCGGCGGCGATCACCCGGGCGCCCTTGGCCTTGGCGATCTGTATCGCCGCCGTGCCGACCCCGCCGGCCGCACCCAGCACCAGCACGGTCTCACCGGCCTTCAGTTGCGCGCGGTCCACCAGCGCATGGTGCGAGGTGGCGTAGATCATGATGAAGGCCGCCGCGTCGACAAACGGGAAACCCGGTGGCAACGGCATGCACAGCGCGGCCGGGGCCAGCGTGTGGGTGCCGAAGCCCCCGGTGCCCGACAGGCAGGCCACACCGTCGCCCACCTTCAGGTGCGTCACGCCTTCGCCCACCGCCTGCACCACGCCGGCGTATTCGGAGCCGGGCACGAAGGGCAGCGGCGGCTTGATCTGGTACTTGTTCTGCACGATCAGCAGGTCAGGAAAGTTCAGGCTCGCTGCCTTGATCTCCAGCAGCACCTGGCCGGCCTTGGGTTCGGGCGTGGGCAGGTCTTTCCAGGTCAGCGCGTCCACGCCGGTGGGGTTTTCACAGAGCCAGGCTTGCATGGCGGTCCTCTCTTGTCTCGGTCGGTTGAAGTCGGGTGACAAATCGTTGCTGCGGGCATCATAGAGTAAGCCTCTGGCCGCCGTTGTCTCTGGAGCGACCGCCCCGCGCTGGCGGCCTACAATCGGTTTTCACTCGCACAGAACATGAAAATACTGATTTCGAACGACGACGGTTACCAGGCGCCCGGCATCGTGGCGCTGTATGAGGCGCTGAAGGACGTGGCCGAGGTGGAGGTGATCGCCCCCGAGCAGAACAACAGCGCCAAATCCAATGCGCTGACGCTGCACTCGCCGCTGCACGTGACCCGGGCCGCCAATGGTTTTCGCTACCTCAACGGCACGCCTGCCGACTGCGTGCACATCGCACTGTCCGGCCTGCTGGATTACCGGCCCGACCTGGTGGTCTCGGGCATCAACAACGGCGCCAACATGGGCGACGACACGATTTATTCGGGCACCGTGGGCGCGGCCATGGAGGGCTACCTGTTTGGCATCCCGGCCATTGCCTTCTCGCAGGTGGAAAAGGGCTGGCAGCATCTGGATGCCGCCGCCGCCAAGGCGCGCGAGATCGTGCAGCAGGTGATTCAGCGCGGCCTGGTGGCTGGCAACCCCTGGCTTCTGAACGTCAACGTGCCCAACCTGCCGCTCGACAAGCTCGGTGCGTTGAAGGTCTGCCGCCTGGGCCGCCGCCATGCGGCCGAGCCGGTCATCACGCAGGTGAACCCGCGCGGCGACACCATGTACTGGATAGGCGGTGCCGGTGCCGTCAAGGACGATGCCGAGGGCACCGATTTCCATGCCACCGCGCTGGGCCATGTGTCCCTGACGCCGCTGAAGGTGGACCTGACCGACCATGACAGCCTGCGCTACTGGGCGCAAACCGCGTCGCAGCTGTCCGCCGCTGCCCCGGCATGAAACCCAGGCCCTCGTTTCCAGCCCGGCTGGACCAGGTGATGGAGTCGCCGGCAAAGGCGGGCGCACCGCGCCCGGCTGCAACCCAAGCCGCCAACACGGCGGCGGCGCGTGGCGCCAAGGCTGGTGCGGGGGCTGGCAAGCACGCCATCGCACGGGCGCAGGGGCTGGGCATGGACTCCAGCGCGGTGCGCATGGCCATGGTGCAGAAGATCGCCGCGCAGGGGGTCAGCGACAACGCGGTGCTGTCGGCCTTGGGCGCGGTGGAGCGACACCGCTTCGTCGACAGCGCGCTGGTCAACCAGGCCTATGAAGACACCAGCCTGCCCATTGGCCTGGGTCAGACCATTTCCAAGCCGGGTGTGGTGGCGCGCATGCTGGAGCTGCTGCGCCAGGGCATGCAGGGCAGAATAGGGCGGGTGCTGGAGGTCGGCACCGGCTGCGGCTACCAGGCCGCCTTGCTCAGCCAGCTGGCCGAGCAGGTCTACAGCATAGAGCGGCTGCGCGGCCTGCACGACAAGGCGCGTGAGAACTTGCGGCCGCTGCGCCTGTCCAACCTGCACTTGTTGTTTGGAGATGGTATGGTGGGCTACGCGCAGGGCGCGCCGTATGCGGGCATCATTGCCGCTGCGGGTGGCCAGGCGGTGCCCCAGGCCTGGGTGGACCAATTGGCGGTAGGCGGCAGGCTGGTGGCGCCCATCCATGCGCCCGGGGGCCGTGACAAGCAGGCGCAGGCCTTGGTGGTGGTGGACAAGACCGCGCGCGGTGTGCAGCACACGGTACTTGAGGCGGTTAATTTTGTGCCCTTAAAATCCGGCATAGCTTGAAGGAAAGACGTATGCTCGTTTGGCGTGATCGCAGGTTTCTTTTGGGTTGCACGGTGTTGGCCGGTGCATTGCTGGCGGGCTGCAGCTCCAAATCCTTGAATCCCGCCCCGGTGGAAGACCGCACCACGGGCCTGGCCAAACCAGCCACGCCAGCGTCCACCCCGGTTGTCACCGACACCCCGGCGCCGGCTCCCGCGCGCCTGCCGCCCGGTGCCGAAAACGCCGGCAAGCCGGGCTATTACACCGTCAAGCCCGGCGATACCCTGATTGGCATAGGCCTGGAAAGCAACCAGAACTTCAAGGACATTGCGCGCTGGAACAACCTTGAAAACCCCAATCGCCTGGAAGTCGGGCAGGTGCTGCGCGTGGCGCCACCCGCAGGCGGCGCGGTGGTGACGGCGGTGTCCAAGTCTGCGGGCACCGCGCCCGGTGCCGCAGCACCGGCATCGGCACCCGTGGCGGCCAAGCCAGTGGCCGCTGCCGCTAGCGGCGGCGGGGACGACGACATCGCCTGGCTCTGGCCCGCCACCGGTGCGGTCAGCGGCAACTTCGACGGCAGCAAGAACCTGGGCATTGACATTGACGGCAAGGCCGGCGACGCCGTGCTGGCATCGGCGGACGGCACCGTGGTCTACGTGGGCGCGGCGGTGCGCGCCTACGGCAATCTGATCATCCTGAAGCACAACAATTCCTACGTGACCGCCTACGCGCACAACCAGACCCTGCTGGTGAAGGAAGACCAGGCGGTGAAGAAGGGCCAGAAGATCGCCGAAATGGGCAGCAGCGACGCTGATCGCGTGAAGCTGCATTTTGAGTTGCGCCGCCTGGGCAAGGCGGTGGACCCGGTCAAGTACTTACCGCCACGGTAAGCCGCCGTCCCGCACCATGAGCACCGCCAAAAAACATCTGCCCAACGGCGGCAGTGGAAAAGGCGGTGGCAAGAAGGCCCAGGTGGCGCGCGACCAGGCAGCTGCGGGTGGCGCTGGGCCGGACGACCCTGAGGGCCCTGAATTCGGCGCTGAGCCGCCGAGCATCGCCTCGTCGCTGGAGGCCGCGCAACTTGCCGCCGCCGGGGAATCCGGTGACGCGCTGAGCCAGTACCTCAAAAGCGTGCGCCGCACCGAACTGTTCACGCCCGAGGAAGAGTACGCGGTGGCCACGGCGGCCCGGGCGGGCGACTTTCCCGCCCGCCAGAGCATGATCGAGCACAACCTGCGGCTGGTGGTCAGCATCGCCAAGGCGTACCTGGGGCGTGGCGTGCCCTTGTCCGACCTGATCGAAGAGGGCAACCTGGGCCTGATGCACGCCATCGACAAGTTCGAGCCCGAGCGCGGTTTTCGCTTCTCCACCTACGCCACCTGGTGGATACGCCAGTCGGTGGAGCGCGCGCTGATGCACCAGGCCCGCGTGGTGCGCCTGCCGGTCAATGTGGTGCGCGAACTGCAGCAGGTGCTGCGGGCGCGCCGCGCGCTGGAGAACGACGCCACCTTTGTGGCCCAGCGACCCGACGGCATACGCGTGGAAGACATCGCCATGCTGCTGGGGCGCGATGCCAGTTCGGTGGCCGACCTGCTGGCACTGGGCGAGGCGCCACGCTCGCTGGATGCCGCGTTGGACGCCTCCGGCGACGAGCAGACGCTGGGCGACGGCCTGGTGGACGAGTTGGCACTCGACCCCACCAGCACCACCCAGATCCACGAGGTGGAGCGGCTGCTGGAAGGCTGGATGGACACGCTGTCGCAGCGCGAGAAGGACATCCTGGAAGGCCGCTTTGGCCTGCACGACCGCGACCCGGAGACACTGGACGTGCTCAGCCAGCGCCTGGGGCTGACGCGCGAGCGCGTGCGCCAGGTGCAGAACGAGGCGCTGCTGAAGTTGAAACGCTACCTGGCGCGCCGGGGCATCACGCGCGAGGCTTTGTTGTAGTCCTGCACAAGGAGGTGGGCGATGAGACACGTGACCCGCACTGGGCCCTGGAGAGCGCTCACGGCAGGCGCAAGCCAGCTGCCCGCAGCCGGACGACCGCCGGGCCTGTCATGATCCCCAGTCCGCCCACGGCCCCCACCACGGTGGACGCCTACATGGCGGCGTTGCCGCCCAACGTGCGGCGCATGCTGCAGCGCGTGCGCAAGGCGGCCCTGGCGGCCGCGCCCGAGGCACAGGAAGTCATCAGTTACCGGATGCCTGCTCTCAAGCAGCACGGCATCCTGGTGTACTACGCGGCCTTCAAGAGCCACATCGGCCTGTACCCGCCCGTCAGGGGAGATGCCGACATCGACCAGGCCATTGCGCCGTATGCGGGCGAGAAAGGCAACCTGCGGTTTCCTTTTGACCAGCCCATACCCTACGAGCTCATCACGCGCATCACCGCGCTGCGGCTGAAGCAGAATCTGGCCAAGGCCGCCATGAAACACCTGAAAACGAAGGCCTGACTGCGCACCTGAGACAATCGGGGGATGAGTGAAGAGGAAACCAAAACAGAAGTAGCGGTCGCCACGCTGCCCGAAGGCTGGCTGGCTGTGGAGTCGTTGGACATCGAGGCCCAGGGCGTCGCCCACCGGCCGGACGGCAAGGTGGTGTTCATCGAGGGCGCGCTGCCGTTCGAGCTGGTCAGCGTCAACGTGCACCGCAAGAAGAACAACTGGGAGGCGGGCACCGTCACGGCCATCCACAAGGAGTCGTCGCAGCGCGTGAAGCCCGGCTGTCCGCATTTCGGACTGCATGCCGGCGCCTGCGGTGGCTGCAAGATGCAGCACCTGCACGTGGGCGCCCAGGTGGCCATCAAGCAGCGCGTGCTGGAGGACAACCTGTGGCACCTGGGCAAGGTCAAGCCCGAGAACCTGCTGCGGCCCATCGAGGGGCCGGCCTGGGGCTACCGCTACCGCGCCCGGCTGTCAGTGCGCCATGTGCTGAAGAAGGGCGCCGTGCTGGTGGGCTTTCACGAGCGCAAGAGCCGCTACGTGGCCGACATGGGCACCTGCCCGGTGCTGCCGCCGCATGTGGACGCCTTGCTGCTGCCGTTGCGCGCGCTGATAGGTTCAATGGAGGCGGTGAACACCTGCCCGCAGATCGAGCTGGCCTGTGGCGATGACGTCACCGCGCTGGTGCTGCGTCACCTGGAGCCGCTGAGCGCCGGTGATTTACAACGCCTGCGCGACTTTGCCGCGCTCCACCCGGGCGTGCAGTGGTGGCTGCAGTCCAAAGGCCCCGAAACCGTGCGCCTGCTGGACGAGGGCGGCCCGCAACTGGCCTATGCGCTGCCGGAATTTGGCATCCACATGCCGTTCAAGCCCACCGACTTCACGCAGGTGAACCCGCACATCAACCGCGTGCTGGTCTCACGCGCCCTGCGCCTGCTGGGCGCGCGCAAGCAGGAGCGGGTGATCGACTGGTTTTGCGGCCTGGGCAATTTCACGCTGCCGCTGGCCACGCAGGCCGGCGAGGTGCTAGGCATAGAGGGCAGCGAGACGCTGGTGGCACGCTCGCGCGACAACCACAGTGCCAACAGCGCCGCCTTGGGGGCTGGCGCGCTGTGCGCCACCCGTTTTGCCGCCCGCAACCTGTTCGACATGACACCCGATCTGCTGGTGCAGGACGGCGTGGCCGACAAGTGGCTGGTGGACCCGCCGCGCGAAGGCGCCTTCGCGCTGGCCAAGGCGCTTGCCGACCTGTACCAGCAGCGGGTGGATCCGGACAACTACCCGGCAACGCCCGGCGCTGAGGGTTGGACGCCGCCGCGGCGCATCGTCTACGTCAGTTGCAACCCGGCCACGCTGGCGCGCGATGCAGGCTTGCTGGTGCACCAGGCGGGTTACCGCTGCACGGCGGCAGGGGTGGTCAACATGTTCCCCCACACCGCGCATGTGGAAAGCATCGCGGTGTTTGACCTGGCGGTTTGACGCACGGGATTCAGTGTGTGCCGGCAGCGGCCTTGCCGGCGGCCGGTTTGACGGGCGCTTTCTCGGCCTCCTTGGCCACGGCAACAGCCACGGCCTGGCCGTCGCTGCCGGCTTTGCTGGCATTGGCCTTGCCGCCGCTGGCCTTGGTGCCACCCTTCTTGGCCTTGTCGTCCACCACTTCTTCGACCGGTTCGGGTTTGGAGGCCGCCACGGCCTTGGACGGCACGCCCTCAACCTTGTTGTCGCGCATGTACTGGTCCATCTCTTTCCAGCCGGCGAAGACGGCGGCGCGAGAGGCCTCCTCGTTCATCGCATAGCAGTCTTCGATGGAACGCACCGAGTAGCGGCAGGCGCCGCCGATGGCCTTGCCGTCGGCTTCCTTTTGCAGCGTGCGGGGGTCGGGTCCCAGACCGGGGATGTCGCAGGCCGCCAGCAGCAGCGTCAGCGACAGGGGGAAAAGCAGGCGGGCGGTCATGGGCAAATCGAGGGGTGTTCAACCATTATCGGCAGACGCGCGTGCAGATTGAATGCGCTGGCTCAAGAATAGCCAACAAAGGCGCTGGTGCCAACAAAAAAGGCCCCCGCAGGAGCCTTTTTGAGGGGAGGGGGCGCAATTACTCGCGTTCGCCGCCGAACACGCCCAGCAGCACCAGCAGGTTCTGGAACACGTTGATGATGTCCAGGTACAGGGCCAGCGTGGCGCTGATGTAGTTGGTCTCGCCGCCGTCCACGATGCGCTTCAGGTCATACAGCATGAAGGCGCTGAACAGGCCGATGGACAGCGTGGAGATCACCAGCATGCCGGCCGACGAGCCCACGAACACGTTGATGATGCCGCCCACCATGATGGTCAGCGCGCCCACGAACAGCCACTTGCCCATGCCTGACAGGTCACGCTTGATGACGCTGGACAGGCTGGCCATGGCGAAGAACACGCCGGCGGTGCCGCCGAAGGCCGTCATGATCAGCTCCGGGCCGTTCTTGAAGCCCAGCACCATGGCGATCAGGCGCGACATCATCAGGCCCATGAAGAAGGTGAAGGCCAGCAGCACCGGCACGCCGGCGGCCGAGTTCTTGGTCTTCTCGATGGCGTAGATGAAGCCGAAGGCGCCCACCAGGAACAGGATCAGACCCAGCCCGCCGCCCATGGCAGCGGTGATGCCGGTGGCCACGCCCAGCCAGGCGCCGGCCACGGTGGGCACCAGGCTCATGGCCAAGAGCAGGTAGGTGTTGCGCAACACCTTGTTGCGTTGCTCGGCCGACGCGCCGTAGCTGTGGTCGAGAACTTGGACTTGGTCAATCATGGTTTCAGGCTCCTTCAAACTCCGTAACGGAGTACAGATCAGATGAGGGGGATTCTAGGGGCTTCAAGGGCTCGCTTTACAAGCCATTTACAGATTTTGTTCCCGGATGGCGAAAAAAGTTCAATGCGGGGCTTCCTTGGTATGCTGCTTGCAAGCTTTCGCTTCGCGTTTTTCCTTCCATCCACTTTCTCACAGGCAACCCCATGCAGAGCAAACCCACCCTTGAACTGGCCGATGTCAAACAGATTGCCGCCGCCGCCGAGGCCGAGGCGCTGAAGAACAAATGGGCGGTCAGCATCGCCGTGGTCGACGACGGCGGCCACCTGCTGTGGCTGCAGCGCCTGGATGGCGCCGCACCCATCTCGGCGCAGATCGCGCCGGCCAAGGCGCACACCGCCGCGCTGGGGCGGCGTGAAAGCAAGGTGTACGAGGAAATGATCAACACCGGCCGCGTGTCCTTCCTCAGCGCGCCGGGGCTGCAGGGCCTGTTGGAAGGGGGCGTGCCCATTCTCAAGGGCGGCCAGTGCCTGGGCGCGGTGGGCGTCAGCGGCGTCAAGTCGGTGGAAGACGTGCAGATTGCCAAGGCTGGCATCGCGGCGCTGGGCATCTAAATACCCGCCGGGCCGCCCAAGGGGATTTGCGGCCCTGTCGGGGCTGAAGGCCTAGCGCGCCACGCCGGGGCGGGCATTGCGGTGCAGGTGGATGACCGTCTGCGGCGCGCTGCTGATGGCGGCCACCGGGCGGGTGGCGCAGCATTGCGCCACCACATCGCGCGCGCATTGCTCGCATTGGCCGCACTGCGTGGCCACGCCCAACTCGAACTGGATGTCGTCAAAGCCCATGCCGGCATGCACATGCCGGGCGATTTCCCGGTCAGAGACGCGTTTGCAGACACAGACGATCATGGCTTGGCGGTGGTAGGCAGTTGGTGCACGAAGTATAAATGAGAATCCGTCGCATTTGCAATACCTTTGTGATTGCAGTGCCAATATGCCTGTTGAGGCTTGCGCTACAATGCAAATGAGAATTACTATTATTTGCGGCAAAAATCAATGTTGACGGCGTCCTGGGTGACTCGCAAGCGAAAGATGGGCTATGAGCAGCGCTGAACACCTGCCGCAGCGGCTAGACCGCGCCACGCTGGGCCAGGCCTACCAGGTGCGCCATGTGCACGCGCCCGCCGGCTCACCCGAATGGGCACGCCAGCTGGAGGAGATCGGCTTTTTCACCGGTGAGCAGGTGCGCGTGATGGCGCGCGGCTTTCCGGGCGGCGATCCGCTGGTGGTGCGCGTGGGCCAATCCACTTTTGCGCTGCGTGGCGCCGAGGCCGCCTGCGTCGAAGTGGCGCCGGTGGCGGCCGGCGAGGCGCTGGCATGAATCAGGCGGTCATCCATTTCCATGCCACCGGCCGGCTGGCCGCGCTGGTGGGCAATCCCAATGCGGGCAAGACCGCACTGTTCAACCGCCTGACCGGCAGCCATCAGAAGGTGGCCAACTACGCCGGTGTGACGGTGGAGCGCAAGGAAGGCCGCATGGCGCTGGCCAACGGCAAGACGGTGCGCGTGCTGGACCTGCCGGGCACCTACAGCCTGCACCCGCGCTCACCCGACGAGCGGGTGACCTGCGACGTGCTGCGCGGCCAGGCGCTGGGCGAGAAGCGGCCCGACCTGGTGGTGTGCGTGCTGGATGCCACCAACCTGCGCCGTGGCCTGCGCCTGGTGCTGGGCGTCAAGCGCATGGGCCTGCCCTGCGTGGTGGCCCTGAACATGGCCGACCTGGCCGCCAGCCGTGGCATCGCCATCGACACCGAGGCACTGGCGCGCGAACTGGGCGTGCCGGTGGTGAGCACGGTGGCGGTGCAAGGTGACGGCGCGGCCGGCTTGAGGACATTGCTGGAAGACCCCCAGGTCTGGCAGGCCGCTGGCAGTGCGCCGCAAGATGCCACGCCGCTGGAAGACGAAACACCCGACCACGAAACCGTGCGCGCCATGCTGCAGCGCCTGCGGCTGGACCACGTGGCGCCGCACCTGGCCAGCGACCGCATCGACCGCATCGTGCTGCACCCGGTGCTGGGCCCGGTGTTGCTGGCGGTGCTGCTGTTCCTGGTGTTCCAGGCGGTGTTCGACTGGGCCACCCTGCCCATGGATCTGATCAAAAGCGCCACCGCCTGGCTGGGTGGCAAGGCCGCAGAATGGCTGCCGGCCGGCCTGTTGCAAAGTTTCGTGGCCGACGGCCTGATCGCCGGTGTGGGCGGCGTGGTGGTGTTCCTGCCGCAGATCCTGATCCTGTTCTTCTTCATCCTGCTGCTGGAAGAGTCCGGCTACCTGCCGCGCGCGGCCTTCCTGCTGGACCGGTTGATGGGTGGCGTGGGCTTGTCCGGCCGCTCCTTCATCCCGCTGCTGTCCAGCTTCGCCTGCGCCATTCCGGGCATCATGGCCACGCGCACCATCGCCAATCCGCGCGACCGGCTGGTCACCATCATGATCGCCCCGATGATGACCTGCTCGGCCCGGCTGCCCGTGTACGCGCTGCTGATCGGCGCCTTCATCCCGCAGCGCACCGTGGGGCCGGGCCTGCAGTTGCAGGGGCTGGTGCTGTTCGGGCTGTACCTGGCAGGCATCCTGGGTTCCCTGGCGGTGGCCTGGGTGCTGAAGCGCTTTTCCGCCGGCGGCCAGGTGCGCGCGCTGATGATGGAGCTGCCCACCTACCACTGGCCGACACTGCGCAACGTGGCCATAGGCCTGTGGCAACGGGTGGAGATTTTCATGCGGCGCGTCGGCGGCATCATCCTGGTGCTGACGATCGCGTTGTGGTTCCTGGCCAGCTTCCCGGCGCCGCCGGAGGGCGCCACGCATCCGGCCATCGAGTACAGCGTGGCCGGCATGCTGGGCAAGCTGCTGGCGGTGGTGTTCGCCCCCATTGGTTTCAACTGGCAGATCAGCATCGCGCTGGTGCCGGGCCTGGCGGCGCGCGAGGTGGCTGTGGGTGCCCTGGGCACGGTGTATGCGTTGTCGGCCACCGGCAGCGACACCGCGCAGGCGCTGACACCGCTGATCGCCAGCAGCTGGAGCCTGCCCACCGCGCTGTCGCTGCTGGCCTGGTACGTGTTCGCGCCGCAGTGCATGTCCACGCTGGCCACGGTGAAGCGCGAAACCGGCACCTGGCGCTGGCCGCTGGTGATGGCGGGCTACCTGTTCGCGCTGGCTTATCTGGCGTCGTTCATCACGTACCGCGTAGCGCTGGCATTGGGCGCCTGACACGACTCGCCCAGCCCCGTTCGGACTGAGCTTGTCGAAGCCCTCTTGCGGTCTTTGGCGTTGACGTGGCTCCGCAGCGCGCCAGCCTGAAAATTGGCCTTCCCA
The DNA here is from genome assembly GCF_056404875.1 of Hylemonella sp. P2_B10. NCBI lineage: Bacteria > Pseudomonadati > Pseudomonadota > Betaproteobacteria > Burkholderiales > Comamonadaceae > Hylemonella > Hylemonella sp. P2_B10. The sequence goes on along the minus strand of NZ_JBFUDE010000002.1, from coordinate 32,418 downwards.
GGTTTCACATGGGGCCCTTTGCCAATTTTCAGGCTGGCACGCCGCTCCCAGGTTTACGAAAGAAATCCAGGCGCGCCGACGCCGCACCGCGCAGCCGTTATTTGGGCGATCACCTGCCTATTGCTCGTGGTCCTGCACTCATGGTTCATGAAACCACTGCAGGCGTTCGTAAAGCAGCCGCATCAAAACTGCATGCCACGCCATCGCATCACACTCCCGGGACCAAGGGGTTGAGTCGTCTGGCCGTTGCGTGTAAGTAAATTTGAACCGTTGCGTGTGTCCGTAGAACTGAATCTGAAGTTCGTTGTCACCTGGCGCGAAGTCCTCAACCCTCCCAATTCGCAGGAGATCATGCGAAGTGCAGGGGAACAACGTTTGCGCATAAGGCGAGGTGGCCAAGAACTGAACCAATTCCAGCATCGGTTGAATGGGCCATGCGTGTTGGTACACCATCCCTTCGTAAAAGCGTTCAACGTCCGGCCATTTCAGAGTGCGAAAACGATAGCTCATGGAGCTACAGCTTAACGCTCTCTGGAGCTAACCCCGACAGATGAGCAGTGCGGCTGCCGGTGATTGGCGGAAGGGCCCCCTGTGAGCAGCCGAGGAGCGCAGGCATGAGCGGAAAGAGAAGCACGCATGTTTGAGCGAAGCGAGTTTGCGTGCTTCCCGCTCATGGCGAGCACCGCAGGGGAGTCCGCGCAGCGGACCTGCTCGCCGGGGAAGGAGCCAATCACTGGCTGCCGCAATGCGTAGCCACGTCAACGAAGGAATGCAGCCCTTCGACAGGCTCAGGGCGAACGGAAAGAGGCGTCAATACGTCAACCGCTCCGGCCGGATTTCCTGCAGGATGGTGGTGGCGATCTCTTCGATTGACTTGGTGGTGGTCGATAGCCAGCGTATGCCGGATCGGCGCATCATGGCCTCGGCCTCGGCCACCTCGTGGCGGCAGTTCTCGATCGCGGCGTATTTCGAGTTGGGGCGGCGCTCGTGGCGTATCTCGGCCAGTCGCTCGGGCTGGATGGTCAGGCCGAACAGCTTGTTGCGGTGTGGCACCAGGGCGGGGGGCAACTGCCGGCGCTCGAAATCGTCGGGGATCAGCGGGTAGTTGGACGCCTTCAGCCCATACTGCATGGCCAGGTACAGCGAGGTGGGCGTCTTGCCGCTGCGGCTCACGCCCACCAGGATGACGTCGGACTGCTCCAGATCGCGGTTGGACTGGCCATCGTCGTGCGCCAGCGAAAAATTGATGGCCTCGATGCGGTCCTGGTATTCCTGGCTCTTGCTGGCGTCACTGAAGCGGCCTATGCGGTGGTTGGATTTGATGTTCAGCTCCGCCTCCAGCGGGTTGACGAAGGTGCCGAACATGTCCAGCAACATGCCTTTGCATTCGGTCTGGATGACTTTCAGCACCTCCATGTCCACCAGCGTGGTGAAGACAATGGGCTTGCGCCCCTCGGTCTCGGCGGTGTGGTTGATCTGGCGCACCGCCTGGTGCGCCTTGTCCACGCTGTCGGTGAAAGGCAGGCGTATGTGCTTGGCCTTCATCTCGAACTGGGCCAGGATGGCGTGGCCGAAGGTCTCAGCGGTGATGCCGGTGCCGTCCGAGATGAAGTACACGGTGCGGCTGGGCAGGGGGGCGTCTTGCATGGAGTGAAGGCCAACAGGGGGTTGCCGGAAACAGGCCGAAATGGAGAACTGCGGCCTACAATGGCCCCAATTTATCCGATTTCTCGCCATGCACAGCCCCGCACAACAACAAATACACCGTTGCGCTGCCGCCATGGGCAAGGCCGCCGCCCATGTGCGCGCCACCTTGCATGCAGACCCCGTTTTTACTTCTGGAGTTTTCCCATGTCTGCACTCTTCGATGAGACCGCCCTGGTCGTCCCGTTTGAAAACCTGAGAATGACCGACGTCGAGGTGGTTGGTGGCAAGAACGCCAGCCTCGGCGAAATGATCGCCAACCTGCCCACCGGCGTGCGGGTGCCCACCGGTTTTGCCACCACGGCGCATGCCTTCCGCGAGTTCCTGAAGGCCGGCGGCCTGGCCGACACCATCAACCGCATGCTGGCCACGCTGGACACCGAAGACGTGCGCGCACTGGCCCAGGTGGGCGCCGAAATTCGCGCCATGATCGAGCGCCAGGCCTTCCCGCCCGACCTGGAGCAGGCCATACGCACGGCCTTTGCCACCCTGGCCGGCGACAACGCCCAGGCATCGTTCGCGGTGCGCTCCTCGGCCACGGCGGAAGATTTGCCGGACGCTTCCTTCGCCGGCCAGCAGGAGACCTTCCTCAATGTGATGGGCATTGACGACGTGCTGCACAAGATGCGCGAGGTATTCGCCTCGCTGTACAACGACCGCGCCATCAGCTACCGGGTGCACAAGGGGTATGCCCACATCGATGTGGCCCTGAGCGCCGGCGTGCAGCGCATGGTGCGCTCCGACCTGGGTGCCGCCGGTGTGATGTTCACCATTGACACAGAATCCGGCTTCAAGGACGTGGTCTTCATCACCTCCAGCTACGGCCTGGGCGAGACGGTGGTGCAGGGCGCCGTGAACCCGGACGAGTTCTACGTCCACAAGCCCATGCTGGCGGCGGGCAAGCGCGCCATCATCCGCCGCAGCCTGGGCTCCAAGCTGCTGCAGATGGAGTTTGCCAGCGCGGCTGAAAAAGCCACCAGCGGCAAGCTGGTCAAGACCACCGATGTGCCGACCGAGCAGCGCAACCGCTACTCGCTGAGCGATGCCGACGTCGAGCAACTGGCGCGTTACGCGGTGGTGATCGAGCAGCACTACGGCCGGCCGATGGACATCGAATGGGGCAAGGACGGCGTGGATGGCCAGCTCTACATCCTGCAGGCGCGCCCCGAGACGGTGAAGAGCCAGGCCGGCAACGCCGCCGAGCAGCGCTACAAGCTGAAGGACCGCGGCACCGTGCTGGCCGAGGGCCGCGCCATTGGCCAGAAGATAGGCACCGGCCCGGTGCGGCTGGTGCACAACATCAGCGAGATGGACAAGGTGCAACCCGGCGACGTGCTGGTCACCGACATGACCGACCCCAACTGGGAACCGGTGATGAAGCGCGCCGCCGCCATCGTCACCAACCGTGGCGGGCGCACCTGCCATGCCGCCATCATCGCCCGCGAGCTGGGCATACCGGCGGTGGTGGGCTGCGGTGACGCCACCGAGCTGCTGAAGGACGGCACGCTGGTGACGGTGAGCTGTGCCGAGGGCGACACCGGCTACATCTACGACGGACTGCTGGAAACCGAGATCACCGAGGTGCAGCGCGGCGAGATGCCCGAGATCGCGCTGAAGATCATGATGAACGTGGGCAACCCGCAGCTGGCCTTCGATTTCTGCCAGCTGCCCAATGCCGGCGTGGGCCTGGCGCGGCTGGAGTTCATCATCAACAACAACATTGGCGTGCACCCCAAGGCCATCCTGGACTACCCCAACGTGGACGCTGACCTGAAGCAGGCGGTGGAGTCGGTAGCGCGCGGCCACGCTTCGCCGCGTGCCTTCTATGTGGACCGTGTGGCCGAGGGCGTGGCCACCATTGCCGCCGCCTTCTGGCCCAAGCCGGTGATCGTGCGCCTGTCGGATTTCAAGAGCAACGAATACCGCAAGCTGATGGGCGGCAGCCGCTACGAGCCGGACGAGGAAAACCCCATGCTGGGTTTCCGCGGCGCGGCGCGCTACATCAGCGCCGACTTCGGCGAGGCCTTTGCCATGGAGTGCGAGGCCCTGAAGCGGGTGCGCTACGACATGGGGCTGACCAACGTGCAGATCATGGTGCCTTTCGTGCGCACGCTGGGCCAGGCCAAGCGGGTGACGGAGTTGCTGGCCAAGCAGGGCCTGAAGCGCGGCGATGGCGCGGATGCCGCCAACGGCATCGAAGGGCTGAAGGTCATCATGATGTGCGAGATCCCCAGCAACGCCATCCTGGCCGACGAGTTCCTGCAGTACTTCGATGGCTTCTCCATCGGCTCCAACGACCTGACGCAGCTGACGCTGGGGCTGGACCGCGACTCCGGCCTGGAACTGCTGGCCGCCGATTTTGACGAGCGCGACCCGGCCGTCAAGGCGCTGATCAGCCGCGCCATTGCCGCCTGCAAGGCGCAGGGCAAGTACATCGGCATTTGCGGCCAGGGGCCCAGCGACCATCCGGACTTCGCCCAGTGGCTGGCCGAGCAGGGGATCGCATCGATCTCGCTGAACCCGGACTCGGTGATCGCCACCTGGCAGAAGCTGGCGGCCGGCCAGTAAGGCCCGCTCAGCCCAGGCCCGCAAGCCCTAGCGCGCGATGTCCCTGGCTGCGCAGCCACCCGCAAGCAGGCCCACCGGTCGCCTGACCGGTCTGCACGGCTGGCTGTTGCTGCTGTGGTTCGCGGCGTCGTTCGGCCTGGTGTTTTTCGCCCGCGACATCACCTGGGTGGTGGCCGGCTGGCCGGTGAACTTCTGGTTCGCCGCCCAGGGCAGCGTGCTGGTGTTCATAGTCATCATCGCGCTGTTCGCCTGGCGCATGAACCGGCGTGCGGCGCTGGATGGCAGCGACGGCGACACCGGCCCCGACCCGCTGGTCTATGCCGCCTACAAGCGCGGCCTGCACCGGCGCTTTGGCATTTATGTGCTGGGCCTGCTGGTCTTCATATTGGCGCTGGCGCTGGCCGAGCGCTGGGGCCTGTCCAAGGCCTGGGTGGGCGGGGTTTTCCTGTCGGCCACGGTGGTGCTGTATGCAGTGGTGGGCATCTACGGCCGCACGGCGGACGCCGACGAATACTACGTCGCCGGGCGGCGCGTGCCGGCGGTGTACAACGGCATGGCCACCGCCGCCGACTGGATGAGCGCGGCCTCATTCATCAGCATGGCCGGCGGCCTTTACCTGCAGGGCTTTTCAGGCACCGACACGCAGCCCGGCGGCCTGGCTTATGTGCTGGGCTGGACCGGTGGCTTCTGCCTGGTGGCGCTGTTTGTCGCCCCCTACCTGCGCCGCCTGGGGGCTTATACCGTGCCGGATTTTTTCGGCGCCCGCTTTGCCGGCCGTTGGCCGCGCATCCTGGCAGCCGTGGCGGCCGTGCTGTGCTCTTTCACCTATGTGGTGGCGCAGATCTATGGTGTCGGGTTGATCACCTCGCGGCTGACCGGCGTGCAGTTCGAGATCGGTATTTTGCTGGGGCTGGGTGGGGTGCTGATGTGCTCGTTCCTGGGGGGCATGCGCGCCGTCACCTGGACCCAGGTGACGCAGTATGTGATCCTGATCCTGGCCTTCCTGATCCCGGTCTCCTGGCTGGCTTACAAGCAGCTGGGCAACCCGCTGGCGCCGCTGGTGTATGGCGAGCAGTTGCCGCGCATCGCCGCGCTGGAGCAGCAGTTGAAGGCCGCGCCGGCTGAGCAGCAGGTGGTGGACGAGTACGCCCGCCGTGCCGCGCTGTATGACGCCAAGCTGCGCGATGTGGACAGCGCGCTGGCGCAAGACCGCCAACTGGCCAGGGACAAGCTGCGCCGCCTCAACGAGCAGCGCGCCGATGCCTCAGCCATCTTCCTGGCGCGGCGCGAGCAGGCTGCGCTGCCGAAAGACGCGGAGACGGCGCGTGAGCGCTGGACGCGCGCGCGCCAGGAAAACCTGGAGCGCGCCAAACCGCTGGGCGGCATGCCGGTGCACACGCTGCCGTTTGCCGGTGACCCGCAGGGCACGCCCGAGCAGCAGCAGGCCTTTGAGCTGTCCCGGCGCAACTTCCTGGCGCTGATGTTCTGCCTGATGGTGGGCACCGCCGGCTTGCCGCATTTGCTGACGCGTTTCTACACCACCCCCACGATCGCAGAGGCACGCACGTCCGTGGCCTGGTCCATGCTGTTCATCGCACTGCTGTACGTGGCTGCGCCGGCGCTGGCGGTGCTGGTGAAGTTCGAGGTCATGAGCCACCTGGCGGGGCAGAACTACGACGCCTTGCCAGCCTGGATGGCCCAATGGGGCAAGATGGACCCCGGCCTGCTGACGGCCAGCGACGTCAATGGCGACCACATGCTGCAGTTTTCCGAGCTCAAACTGGGCGCCGACATCGTGATGCTGGCCACGCCGGAACTGGGCGGGCTGCCCTATGTGGTGTCGGCGCTGGTGGCTGCCGGCGGCCTGGCGGCGGCCTTGTCCACTGCGGATGGCCTGCTGCTGACCATAGGCAACGCGCTGGCGCATGACCTGTACTTCGGCGGCGACAACGGCAAGGCCGGCGCCATGCGCCGGGTGGTGATGTCGAAATTCGCACTGCTGCTGGTGGCCCTGGTGGCGGCCTTCGTGGCCTCGCAACGCACCGCCGACATCCTGAATCTGGTGTCCGCCTCGTTCTCGCTGGCCGGCGCCGCCCTGGTGCCGGCCATGTTGCTGGGCATCTTCTGGCGCCGCACCACCAGTGCCGGCGCGGCCATGGGCATGTTGAGTGGCCTGGCCGTCACCGTGTACTACATGGCCGTCAACACGCCATCGGTGCGCGCCGCCTTCGGCCTGCAGGGCTCGGGCCTGTGGTGGGGCATACAACCCATCTCTGCCGGCGTGTTCGGCGTCGCCGCCGGAGTGGTGGTGACCTGGGGCGTCAGCCTGTTCGGCAGCCGGCGAGCGTAGCCTTGAGCAGCCGTACACGCGAGCTTGGTTGGAAGATCATGCCGACACGTCACTCGGCTCCGCGGCTGTCCCCCGGCCCTACAGGCCTCCTCCTTGATGCCGCTGCGCCGAATGCCGCATCGACCTGATCCTGCGGACAGGGTTGGCGTGCCGGCATTCCGGTGTTCCAGCGTTTTGCTTATCAATTGACCCGATGTCGCTGGGGCGTGTGGCGGAGCGGAATCAAGGAGGAGGGCCGCAGGCCCGGGGGACATCCGCGTAGCCACGCGCCCCGGCGGCGTCGGCAGCTCGAGAACAACGCCACGCGGAGGTGGGACTGAGCAAATTGACAGTCCCAGACCATTGGCATATAATCATGGGCTTCGCCTTGCCACATCCTGCCGACGCTGGGGGTGGCTTCCCTACCCATATTGGGTTACCCACAAGGAGTACTAATGCGTCACTATGAAATCATTTTGCTGATCCACCCGGATCAAAGCGAACAAGTTCCGGCCATGCTGGAGCGTTACAAGGGCATGATCACCGCTGGCGGTGGCAAGGTGCACCGTGTTGAAGACTGGGGCCGTCGTCAGATGGTCTACCAGATCAACAAGCTGGCCAAGGCCCATTACCTGTGCATCAACATCGAAGCCGACCAGGCTGTGATGGGTGAACTGGAGCATGCCTTCAAGTTCAACGATGCCGTGCTGCGTCACCTGACCGTGGCCAAGAAGAAGGCCGACACCGGTCCTTCGTCCATGATGAAGACTGTCGAGCGTGAAGACGCCCGCAAGACGCAGCAGGCGGAATTCCAGCAACAGGGCTGATAGCCCGTTGTTTGTCCGACAAGGAGTGTGAACCCCGTTGCCAGGAATCACCTTGATCTGACGGCCCATATCGCGGAGGCACAGGCCCTGCGATACACCCCCAGCGGGGTGCCGGCCTTGAACCTGTTGCTGGAGCACGAATCAGAGGCTTCAGAAGCAGGGCAGAGCAGACAGGTGAAGGCAGTGGTGAAGGCGGTAGCCTTCGGCGGGTTGGCTGAGCGGCTGGTCAAGCAGCCCATAGGCAGCAACTGGCGGTTCAGCGGCTTCGTGGCCACACCCAAGAACGGCAAACACATGGTTTTCCACATCCAGGAATTTTTGCAAGAACACCAAGCTTAGGAGCATCACCATGCCCGGACCGAAACGTTTCAACAAAGACAAGCGCCCCAAGCGCAACACGCAATCGCTGCTGTTCAAGCGCAAGCGCTTCTGCCGCTTCACGGTGGCCAATGTCGAGGAAATCGACTACAAGGACATCGACACGCTGCGTGATTTCGTTGCCGAAAACGGCAAGATCATTCCCGCTCGCCTGACTGGCACCCGTGCCATCTACCAGCGCCAGCTCAACACCGCTATCAAGCGCGCGCGTTTCCTCGCGATGCTGCCGTACAGCGACCAGCACCGCATCTAAAAGGGAACAGACCATGCAAATCATTCTGCTCGACAAGGTCGTGAACCTGGGCAACCTGGGCGAAATCGTCAAGGTCAAGGACGGCTATGCCCGCAATTTCCTGATCCCCAAGGGTCGTGCACGCCGCGCCACCGAATCCGCCAAGAAGGAATTCGAAGCCAAGCGCGCTGAGCTGGAAAAGGCTGCCGCCGCCAAGCTGGCCGAAAGCCAGGGCCTGGGCGAGAAGCTGGCCGGCACCACCATCAAGCTGACGCAAAAAGCGGGTGTGGATGGCCGCCTGTTCGGCTCCGTCACCAACTATGACATCGCCGAAGAGCTGACCAAGAACGGCTACAAGGTCGCCAAGGCGCAGGTGCGCATGCCCAACGGCCCGATCAAGGTCGTGGGCGACAGCAGCGTCAGCGTGGCCCTGCATACCGACGTGGTGGTGGACATCACCGTGTCGGTTTACGGCGAAACCGCCTGATCCGACTGCCTGCCTAGAACACAGGAACACAGTTTGCACAAGGCCGTCCGGGTTGCCCCGGACGGCTTTTGTTTTTTTGTTACGGACATTTTGTACACAAGCGTGCACAATTTATTCACAGCTTTTCAGGTGGCATTTCCCCAGCGTTGTGCATGGACGCGCAATGCCCTCGGGTTTAGCATCTGAGGCCCCGCAGGAGCACCATGGCCACCGTTTTTTCCGCTGTTGACGACGATTTCGCCCAGGACCAGCAGATTGCGCAGCTGCGCATTCCCCCCAACTCCGTCGAGGCCGAATCCAGCGTGCTGGGTGGGCTGTTGCTGGACAACGGCGCCTGGGACCGGGTGGGCGACCTGCTGGCCGAGGGCGACTTCTACCGCTACGAACACCGGTTGATCTTCGGCGCCGTCAGCGCGCTGGTCAACGCCAATCGGCCGGCCGACGTCATCACCGTCAACGAGCACCTGCAAAACCAGGGCAAGTCGGACGAGGTGGGTGGCCTGGCCTACCTGCATTCGCTGGCGCAGTACGTGCCCAGCGCCAGCAACATACGCCGCTACGCCGAGATCGTGCGCGAGCGCTCCATCCTGCGCAAGCTGGTCAGCGCCAGTGACGAGATCGCCACCTCCGCCTTCAACCCCAAGGGCAAGGCGGTGGACAAGATCCTGGACGAGGCCGAGCAAAAGATCTTCAACATCGGTGAAGAAGGCTCGCGCAACAAGCAGGGTTTCCAGAGCATGGACACGCTGGTGGTGGAGTTGCTGGACCGCGTGCAGGAGATGGCGGACAACCCGAACGACATCACCGGTGTGCCTACCGGCTTCTATGACCTGGACCGCATGACGTCGGGCTTGCAGGCCGGCGACCTGGTGGTGCTGGCGGCACGGCCTTCCATGGGCAAGACCGCCTTTGCCGTCAACATTGCCGAGCACGTGGCGCTGAACGAGGGCCTGCCGGTGGCGGTGTTCTCGATGGAAATGGGCGCTTCGCAGCTGGCGGTGCGTATCGTCGGCTCGATCGGACGCATCGACCAGACCCATTTGCGTACCGGCAAGCTGACGGACGATGAATGGCCGCGCCTGACGGAGGCGATCGAGAAGCTGCGCACCGTGTCGCTGCACATCGATGAAACGCCAGGCCTGACGGTCAGCGAATTGCGCGCCAACGCACGCCGGCTGGCGCGCCAGTGCGGCAAACTGGGCCTGATCGTGGTGGACTACCTGCAACTGATGAGCGTGTCGGGCTCCATGAGCGACGAAAACCGCGCCACCGCGGTGGGTGAAATCTCGCGCGGCCTGAAGATGCTGGCCAAGGAACTGCAGTGCCCGGTGATCGCGCTGTCGCAGCTCAGCCGGGGGGTGGAGCAGCGCACCGACAAGCGGCCGATGATGAGCGACTTGCGTGAGTCCGGCGCCATCGAGCAGGACGCGGACATCATCATGTTCATCTACCGCGACGATTACTACACCAAGGAAGCCAGCAAGGAGCCCGGGGTGTCCGAGATCATCATCGCCAAGCAGCGCAATGGCCCCACCGGCACGGTGAAGCTGGCCTTCATCAAGCCGCTGACGCGCTTCGAGAGCTTGTCGCACGGCGGCGGCGGCGACTTCTGAGGTCGATCCGCTTTCTCGCTGATTCCTGACGCCGTTGGGACGCGCACGCAAAGCTACGTGGTCTGCTAGCTGCCGACGCCACTGGTGCGCGTGGCTACGCGGATGTCCCCCGGCCCTGCGGGCCTCCTCCTTGATTCCGCTCCGCCACGCGCCCCAGCGACATCGGGGCCGTTGGCGGACGTGACCCCCGAAATGCCAAATGCCGACAGTCGAAAGCCAGATGCTGGCACGCCAACAACGGTCGCCAGATCAGGTCGTGGTGGCGTTCAGCGCAGCGGCATCAAGGAGGAGGGCCGAAGGCCGGGGGGACAGCCGCGGAGCTGAGCGCCGCCGCGGCCTGATCCCGCAAACCAATCATGGCAGTTCTGAGTACCGCCGCCATGCAGTGAGTGAGGCGCTGCTACAGCACCTCGCTGGCGAAATCAGCCAGGCGCGAGCGTTCGCCGCGCGCCAGCGTGATGTGCCCGCCGTGCGGCCAGCCCTTGAACTTGTCCACCGCAAAGGTCAACCCGGACGAGCCCTCGGTCAGGTAGGGCGTGTCGATCTGCGCCAGGTTGCCCATGCAGATGATCTTGGTGCCCGGGCCGGCGCGGGTGATCAGCGTCTTCATCTGCTTGGGCGTCAGGTTCTGCGCCTCGTCGATGATCACGTACTTGTTCAGGAAGGTGCGCCCGCGCATGAAGTTCATGCTCTTGATCTTGATGCGGCTGCGGATCAGCTCGGCGGTGGCGGCGCGGCCCCATTCGCCAGCGCTGGTTTCGGTCTTGGCCAGCACTTCCAGGTTGTCGTCCAGCGCGCCCATCCAGGGGCCCATCTTTTCTTCCTCGGTGCCGGGCAGAAAGCCGATGTCTTCGCCCACGCTGACCGTGGCGCGGGTGACGATGATCTCGGTGTAGCGGCGGTCGTCCAGCACCTGGGTCAGGCCCGAGGCCAGCGCCATCAGCGTCTTGCCGGTGCCGGCGGTGCCGGTCAGCGTGACGAAGTCCACTTCCGGGTCCATCAGCAGGTTCATGGCGAAGTTCTGCTCGCGGTTGCGCGTGGTCACGCCCCACACCGCGTTTTTCAGGTGGGTGTAGTCCTTCAGCGTCTTGAACACCGCCGTCTTGCCGCGGATTTCGGTCACGCGGGCGTACAGGCTCTGCTCGCCAGGGGCCTCGAAATAGACGAACTGGTTGATCAGCAGCTGCGGCACGATGGGCCCGCTGATGCGGTAGAAGGTGTGCTGGCCGCTTTGCCAGCTCTCCACCGTCTGGCCGTGGGTGGCCCAGAAATCGGTTGGCAAGGCCAGCGAGCCGGCATACAGCAGGTCGCCGTCTTCCAACGTCTTGTCGTTCTGGTAGTCGTCGGTGGCCAGGCCCAGCGCGCGCGATTTGACGCGCATGTTGATGTCCTTGGACACCAGCACCACCTCGCGCGGCGCGTACTGCTTGCGCAGCGCCTCCACCACGCCCAGGATCTGGTTGTCGGCCTTGCCCTGGGGCAGGCTGGTGGGCAGCGTGAAATCCAGCGGCTGGGTCTGGAAGAACAACTTGCCGCCCACGCCCTTGTGGCCGGTGCTGTCCAGCGCCAGACCGGTGGCGATGTCCCCGCCGTTGGCGCCGGCCAGCGCATCCAGCGTGCGGCTGGTCTGGCGGGCATTGCGGGCGACTTCGGTCATGCCCTTTTTATGGCCGTCCAGCTCTTCCAGCACGATCATCGGCAGGAAGATGTCGTGCTCTTCGAAGCGGAACAGGCACATCGGGTCGTGCAGCAGCACGTTGGTGTCCAGCACGAACAGCTTCTTGGGTCCGGTGGACTTGTGTTTTTTCTCCCTGGGCGTGCCGGCGGGCGTCACCTCATGCAGGCGGCTCTTGTCCTCGTTGGCTGCTTTGCGCGCAGGTTTCTTGGCCTGCTCCACTGCTTTTCGGGCTTGCACCACGGCCACTTCGGCCACGGTGCCGCCGGGTTCCTGGAAATCGCGCGCGGCGGGTTTGTCCGCGATGGGTGCGCTGTCGTCCAGGGTTTCAGATTTTCGGGAGGGTCTTAGGGGGCTGCGCGCGGGCGCGTCATACGCGTCGGGCGACAGCAGGGTGGCACGCTTGGTCGGGGCAGGAGGCAGTGGCATGTGGCGGCGGCTCGCAAAAATGAACAGGTTTATGCCGTTTCAGAAGCAAAAAAGCCGCCTGGAGGCCAAGGCGGCTTTGGGTCTGGGTGTGCTGCGCAGTTGCTAGCTTCAACGGCATGAGCCCATTATGCACCCTCCGGGTGGCTTGGAAATGGCCTGTTGCTGCGGCGCATCAGTCGGCCATCCCCTCGTCATCAAGCGGTCTTTTTCAGCGCCTTGACGGCCTTCAGCACGTCGTCCACGTGGCCCGGCACCTTCAGGCCGCGCCATTCTTCCTTCAGCACGCCGTCGGCGCCAATCAGGAAGGTGCTGCGCTCTATGCCCTTGACCTTCTTGCCATACATGATCTTGTTCTTGACGACGCCGAACATGTGGCACATTTTTTCTTCGGTGTCGGCGATCAGCTCGAAGGGCAATTCCAGCTTGGCCTTGAACTCGTCATGGGATTTCATGTTGTCGCGCGACACACCGAACACGGTGGCGCCGGCCTTGACGAAATCCTTGTACTTGTCGCGAAACTGCATCGCCTCGGTGGTGCAGCCGGGGGTGTTGTCCTTGGGGTAGAAATACAGCACCACGGTCTTGCCGAGGTGTGAGTTGTTGGATACCTTGATGCCTCCGGTGGCATTTGCTTCGAATTCGGGGATGGGTTTGTTGACAACGATCGCCATATGCCTTTAGTCTCTTGTGACAGTCTGTGTGACAGGATGTGTCAGTGGTCTAGGAGCTGCGACGCAAAGCGCTTAGCAATCCCCCAGCACCGCAACCCGTCATTTTACCCCGAAAAGAGCGCTCCACACCGGTTGCGCGGGCGGTAAAAACCCAGGATCAGTTGCTTTCCAGCAGCAATGCGGTCACCACCTTGCGCCCTTCGCCGGCCAGGATGTTGTAAGTACGGCAGGCGGCCGGGGTGTCCATGGTTTCCACACCCACCCGTTTGGCCATCAGCGGGGCCAGCCAGGCCGGCTGCGGAAAGCGTATGCGCTCGCCGCTGCCGAAGATGATGAGTTCGGCGTCCAGTGTCGCCAGCAGCGCGAAATGGGTGGCGTTCAGGTCCTCAAAGCGCTTGCAATCCCAGTCCAGGCGCTCGCCGCGCGCGCCCAGCACCACACTGGTGGTGATCTTCTCCTGGGCCACTGCCACCCAACCCGGGCCGTAGCCGCTGATGGATTGCACGTCAATTTTGTCGGGTTGCAGCTTCATGTGTTCAAATTATAGGTTTCCACTCTCAAGGAAGCTCGCTGCAGGGCTTCCTTCACCTCGCTGGAGGGGCCTTTGAAAACGATTCGGAAATCCGCCAAGCTGGCCAACGTCTGCTACGACATCCGCGGCCCCATCATGGACCGCGCGCGCCAGATGGAAGAGGACGGGCAGAAGATCATCAAGCTCAACATCGGCAACCTGGCGGTGTTTGGCTTCGACTCGCCCGAGGAAATCCAGCAGGACATGATCCGCAACCTGCCCAATTCGGCGGGCTACTCGGACAGCAAGGGCATCTTCGCGGCGCGCAAGGCGGTGATGCACGCCACCCAGCAGCAGAACATCGCCGGCGTGACGCTGGACGACATCTACCTGGGCAACGGCGCCAGCGAGTTGATCGTGATGGCCACCAACGCGCTGCTGGACGACGGCGACGAAATGCTGCTGCCCGCGCCCGACTACCCGCTGTGGACGGCAGCGGTCAGCCTGTCGGGCGGCACGCCGGTGCATTACCTGTGTGACGAATCCAAGGGCTGGATGCCCGACCTGGAAGACATCAAGGCCAAGATCACGCCGCGCACCAAGGGCATTGTGGTCATCAACCCCAACAACCCCACCGGCGCGCTGTACCCGGACGACTTGCTCAAAGCCATCGTCAAGCTGGCACGCGAGCACGGCCTGGTGATCCTGGCCGACGAGGTGTACGACAAGGTGCTGTACGACGACGTCAAGCACACCGCCATCGCGTCGCTCAGCACCGATGTGCTGACGCTGACCTTCAACTCTCTGAGCAAGAGCCACCGCTCCTGCGGCTACCGCGCCGGCTGGATGGTGGTCTCGGGCGACAAGAAGGCTGCCCGGGACTACATCGAAGGCCTGAACATGCTCTCGAACATGCGCCTGTGCGCCAATGTGCCGGGCCAGTGGGCGATACAGACCGCACTGGGCGGCCACCAGAGCATCAACGACCTGGTGTGCGAGGGCGGGCGCCTGCGCCGCCAGCGCGACCTGGCCTATGAGTTGATCACCGCCATACCCGGCGTCAGCTGCGTGAAGCCGCAGGCGGCGCTGTACATGTTCCCCAAGCTGGACCCCAATGTCTACCCGATAGCGGACGACCAGCAGTTCTTCCTCGAAATGCTGGAAGAAACCCGTGTGATGCTGGTGCAGGGCACCGGCTTCAACTGGAAGCAGCCGGACCACTTCCGCATCGTGTTCCTGCCGCACGAGGACGACTTGCGTGAGGCCATCAGCCGCATCGCCAAGTTCCTGGAGAGCTACCGCAAGCGCCACGCGCCGCTCAAGGCGGCATAACGTGACGGGCCGCTGAAGGCGGCCTGTGCGCTCCCTCGGGGCCGGCCGCCGGCTTCGCCCCCTCATCGACAGACAGACAGAAGCAAACGACAGAATGAAAGCGATACAAGTTGGCCTGATGGGCATAGGCACCGTGGGCAGCGGCGTGTTCAACGTGCTGCGCCGCAACCAGTCGGAAATCCAGCGCCGCGCCGGGCGCGGCATAGCGATCACCATGGTGGCCGATCTGGACGTGGCGCGTGCCCAATCCATCGTGGGCGAGGGCGTCCAGGTGGTCGACGACGCCCGCGCCATCATCGCCAACCCGGACATTGACATCGTGGTGGAGTTGATCGGCGGCTACGGCATCGCCAAGCAGTTGATGCTGGAGGCGATTGCCGCCGGCAAGCACGTGGTCACCGCCAACAAGGCGCTGCTGGCCGTGCACGGCACCGAGATCTTTGCCGCCGCGCATAAAAAAGGCGTGATGGTGGCTTTCGAGGCGGCGGTGGCCGGTGGCATCCCCATCATCAAGGCGCTGCGCGAGGGCCTGACGGCCAACAGCATCCAGTGGATTGCCGGCATCATCAACGGCACCACCAACTTCATCCTGTCCGAGATGCGCGACAAGGGGCTGGACTTCGCCGTCGTGCTGAAGGAGGCACAGCGCCTGGGCTATGCCGAAGCCGACCCGACCTTCGACATCGAGGGCGTGGACGCGGCGCACAAGGCCACCATCATGTCGGCCATTGCCTTCGGCATCCCGGTGCAGTTCGACAAGGCGCATGTGGAGGGCATCACCAAGCTGGCGGCGCAGGACATCAAGTACGCCGAGCAACTGGGCTACCGCATCAAGCTGCTGGGCATCACGAAAAGAACGCCCAAGGGCGTGGAGTTGCGCGTGCACCCCAGCCTGGTGCCGGCCAAGCGCCTGATCGCCAACGTGGAAGGCGCGATGAACGCGGTGATGGTGCATGGCGACGCCGTCGGCACCACGCTGTATTACGGCAAGGGCGCCGGCAGCGAACCCACCGCCAGCGCGGTGATCGCCGACCTGGTGGACATCACCCGCTTGCACACGGCCGACACCGCCCAGCGCGTGCCGCACCTGGCCTTCCAGCCCGACCAGATGAGCGACCTGCCGGTGCTGGCCATGGACGACGTGGTGACCAGCTACTACCTGCGCCTGCGCGTGGCGGACCAGCCCGGCGTGCTGGCCCAGGTGACCGGCATCGTGGCCGAAGCCGGCATCAGCATCGACGCGGTGCTGCAGCGCGAGGCCGACGAGGTGGGCGGCGAGGGCTCTACGCAGACCGACCTGATCATCCTCACCCATGACACCCGCGAGGGCGTGATGAACGCCGCCATGGCCAGGCTGCAAGCCCTGTCCACGGTGCTGGAGCCCATCATCCGCCTGCGCAAGGAAGAGCTGGCCTGACGATGCTTTACCTCTCCACCCGCGGCCACCCCGACCGCAAACAGTTCTGCGACATCCTGCTCGAAGGCCTGGCGCCCGACGGCGGCCTGTACCTGCCCGAGCACTACCCCCAGGTGGATGCCGCCACGCTGCAGAAGTGGCGCTACCTGCCGTACGCCGACCTGGCCTTTGAGGTGCTGTCGCTGTACGTGGACGACATTCCCGCGCTCGACCTGCGCGCCATCTGCCACAAGACCTACACCGAAGAAGTGTTCGGTACGCCCGAGATCACACCGCTGCGGCTGCTGCAGATGGCACCGGTCAGCGGTGGCGGCGAGGCGCCGATCTATCTGCAGGCGCTGTCCAACGGCCCCACACTGGCCTTCAAGGACATGGCCATGCAGTTGCTGGGCAACCTGTTCGAGTACGAGCTGGCGCGCCGGGGCGAGCAGCTCAACATCCTGGGTGCCACCAGTGGCGACACCGGCAGCGCCGCCGAGTACGCGATGCGCGGCAAGCAGGGCGTGCGCGTGTTCATGACCAGCCCGGATGGCCGCATGAGCCCGTTCCAGCAGGCGCAGATGTTCAGCCTGATGGACGACAACATCTTCAACCTGGCGGTGGCCGGCGTGTTTGACGATTGCCAGGACATCGTCAAGGCGGTCTCCAACGACCTGGAGTTCAAGCGCAAGTACAAGATAGGCACCGTGAACTCCATCAACTGGGCGCGCATGATGGCCCAGGTGGTGTATTACTTTGCCGGCTATTTCCAGGCCACGAAGGACGCGCCCGTGGAAAGCCTCACCGAGCCGGCGTTGGACAAAATGCCCCAGGTCAGTTTCACCGTGCCCTCGGGCAACTTCGGCAACGTGTGCGCCGGCCATGTGGCGCGCATGATGGGCCTGCCCATTGCCACGCTGGTGGTGGCCACCAACGAAAACGACGTGCTGGACGAGTTCTTCCGCACCGGCCTGTACCGGGTGCGCGCTGCCGCCGACACGCACGAGACCTCCAGCCCGTCCATGGACATTTCCAAGGCCTCCAACTTCGAGCGCTTCGTGTTCGATCTGTTGGGACGCGACGCTGCCAAGACCAAGGCGCTGTTTGCCGGCCAGCTGTACGTGCAAAGCCAGTTCGATCTGGGGGTGGACCCGTTGTTCGCCGACGCTTCGCGCAAGTTTGGTTTTCGCAGTGGCAAGAGCCTGCATGCCGACCGCCTGGCCACGATACGCGACTGTCATACACAGTTCAACACCATGGTGGACACCCACACCGCCGACGGCGTGAAGGTGGCGCGCGAGAACCTGCAGGCCGGTGTGCCCATGGTGGTGCTGGAGACGGCCTTGCCCATCAAGTTTGCCGAAACCATCGTGGAAGCGCTGGGCCAGCCGCCCCAGCGGCCAGCGCGGTTCGAGGGCATCGAGGATTTGCCCAAGCGCGTGACCCGGGTCAAAGCCGATGTCGAGCAGATCAAGGCTTTCATTGCCAAAAACTGCGACTAGGCGGGTGTGCCCATGAACGTGGTGGGTTTCGCCGGCTATTCCGAGTCCGGCAAGACAACGCTGGTGGAGCGCTTGATCCCGCTGCTGCGGGATCGCGGGCAACGCGTGTCGGTGCTCAAGCACGCTCACCACAGCTTTGACATCGACCACCCCGGCAAGGACAGTCACCGCCACCGCGAGGCCGGCGCCTACGAGGTGTTGATCGCCTCCAGCCGCCGGCTGGCGCTGATGCGCGAATACCCCGAAGAGGCGCGGCCTGACGTGCATGCACTGCTGGCCCAACTCAGCCCAGGGGTGGACTGGGTGCTGGTGGAAGGCTTCAAAAGCAGCGACCTGCCCAAGATCGAAGTCTGGCGCGCCGTGGCTGGGCACCCGCCGCGCTACCCACAAGACAACCGCATCGTCGCCGTGGCCACCGACGCGCCGGCCAGCCTGCCGGCGCCCACCGCGCTACCCTTGCTGGACCTGAACCAGCCCGCGCAGGTGGCGAATTGGCTACTGGACCAGGCCGGGCGCTTTGCCTACAGACAAGACACGATGGAGAAACCCGCGTGAGCACCGACCGACCCGCGCTGAAACCCCTGGACGACGCCCTGGCCGAGTTGCTGGCCCATGCCCGGCCACAGACGGCGGTGGAGTCTGTCTCCACCTTTGACGCCGATGGCCGGGTGCTGCGGCAGGCGCTGACGTCCGAATTGCAGGTGCCGCCGCAGGACAACAGCGCCATGGACGGCTATGCCATGCGCTGCGCCGATGTGCCGGCGCCCGGAGCGGTGCTGCCCGTCAGCCAGCGCATCCCCGCAGGCAGCAGCGGCCAGCCGCTGGCGGCTGGCACGGTGGTGCGCATTTTCACCGGCGCTCCCATTCCCCAAGGGGCGGACACGGTGGTGATGCAGGAGCAGTGTGAGCCAGTGGCTGACGGGCAGGTGCGCGTCAACTCGCTGCCCAAGCCGGGCCAATGGATACGCCGCGCGGGCGAGGACGTGACACGCGGCGCCGTGGTGCTGGCCGCCGGCATGCGGCTGACGCCGGCCGAACTGGGTTTGGCTGCCAGCATAGGGTTGGCCACATTGAGCGTGGCCCAGCGCCCGCGCGTGGCGCTGTTTTCCACCGGCGACGAGTTGGTGATGCCCGGCGACGTGGCGCCGCAGGCGATGGCACCGGGCGCCATCTACAACTCCAACCGCTTCTTCCTGCGCGCGCTGCTGCAGCGCCTGGGTTGCCAGGTGACGGACCTGGGCATCGTGCCGGATCAGCGCGACGCCACCATCGCCGCACTGAAAGCCGCCAGCCAGTCGCACGACCTGGTGCTGACCAGCGGTGGCGTGTCGGTGGGGGAAGAGGACCACATCAAGCCCGCCGTGCAGGCGCTGGGCCAGCTGGACCTGTGGCAGATCGCCATCAAGCCCGGCAAGCCGTTCGCCTATGGCTGGCTGGGCGGTGCGGACAGCGCCCGCCGCTGCCATTTCATCGGTCTGCCCGGCAACCCGGTGTCCAGCTTCGTCACCTTCCTGCTGCTGGTGCGGCCCTTCCTGCTGGCCTTGCAGGGTGCGGTGGATGTGCAGGCCCCCGCGCTGGCCATGCCGGCGCATTTTGACTGGCCGCGCGCCGACAAGCGGCGTGAGTTCCTGCGCGTGCGGCGCAACGCGCGAGGCGGCCTGGACCTGTTCCCCAACCAAAGTTCCGGCGTGCTGACCTCCGCCACCTGGGGCGACGGCGTGGTGGACAACCCGGCGGGCCAGACCATTGCCAATGGCGACACGGTGCGTTACATCCCGTTCGCCATCCTGCTGGCGTGAAGGGCTGAGGCCATGAAAATCACCATCAAGTACTTTGCCTCGCTGCGCGAGGCCGTGGGCCAGGCCAGCGAGCAGCGCGACACCGCTGCCACCACGTTGGGCGCGTTGCGCGACGAATTGCTGCAGGCCAGCCCGGCCCACGCTGCCGCACTGGCGCGCGGCAAGGCGGTGCGCATGGCGCTGAACCAGGTGATGAGCGACGAGGCCGCGCCCCTCAGCGACGGCTGCGAGGTGGCCTTCTTCCCGCCGGTCACCGGTGGTTGAGGGTCTGCCGGGCCCAGTTCAGGCTGGTTCAGGCACCTGCACCGGCGCGGGCAGCAGAGCCTGGTGGAGCCTGTACACCTCTTCTTCCAAGGCTGCCGAGGCCGGCGTCATCGGGCTGCGCAGGGTGTTGCCCAGCAGGCCCAGCCGCGCCATCAGCGCCTTCAGCGGCGCCGGGTTGGGTTCGGCGAACAGGCCTTGCACCAACGGCAACAGCGGCTGCCACAGCGCATGGGCCTGTGTCAGCTCACCGGCGCGCAAGTGGCGCAGCACCTTGACGAAGCGCCCGGTGTGCAGGTGCGCCGCCGCTGCGATGGCGCCGTGCCCGCCCTGGGCCAGCGTGCTGTAGATCAACGCGTCCTCACCGCACAGCACCTGCAGCCGACCATCGGCAATCAGCGCCTGGGTCTTGGCGGCGTCGCCGCCACAGTCCTTGATGGCGCGAATGTTGGGGTGGGCGGCCAGCGTCAGCAGCGTCTCCAACTCCAGCCTGGCGCCGGTGCGGTAGGGAATGTCGTAGACGATGACCGGCACCGTGCTGGCATCGGCCAGCCGGGTGAACCATTGCAGCAGCCCGGCCTGGGCCGGCCGTATGTAGCTGGGGGCAGGCAGCAGAATGCCTTGCACGCCCTGGCTGCTCCAGGCCCGCATGCGCTGGGCCGTCTTGCCCAGGTGGTAGCCGCTGACGCCCATCACCAAGGGCAGGCCGGGTGCGGCCTCACGCACGGCGCCCAGCACGGCTTGCTGCTCGTCATCATCCAGGGCGGCGGCTTCGCCGGTGGAGCCGCAGACCACCAGGCCGGCAATGCCGCTGCCCTGGTAGTGCTTCACCAGGCGTTTCAGCGCGGCAAAGTCAATGCCCTCGTCAGCGGTAAACGGGGTGATCAGCGGAATCCACAGGCCCGAAAAATTGGGTTGCGCAAAAGCCATGGTGACAAATCCAATCTGTATGAAAACGACAAGACCGGCTAACAAGCCGTCGCCGTTTCAGCAGATGGGGTTCGTCAAGGGGAGGGGACCGGATCACGGTCACTTGCACGGCTCCATCGCTCATTCGACGACGGAACCGCAGCCCCGGTCAAATGAGCTTGGGTTTTTTGCACTTGACGGCACGCAGCACGGCAGCCACACCGGGCCGCAGGGCCTGTGGGTGGGGGAGCGTGTGGCGGGCAGTCATGACAGCATCTTAGCCCATGCCGATGCGCCCAGTGGGGCTACCCGGCCCGCCCGGCTGGGGCCCAGTGGCAAAATCGCTACATGACCGGTCCACGCGTACGCATCTGCACCGAAGACTTCAACCTGGCGGACGAGGTGGCGGCACTGCGCGCGGGTGACGCCCGGGTGGGCGCGGTGTGCAGCTTTGTGGGCACGGTGCGCGACCGCCACCCCAACCAGGGCGACGGCGCCGCGTCCGTGCAGGCGCTGGAGCTGGAGCACTACCCCGGCATGACGGAACGCGCCATCGAGGCCATGGTGGACGAGGCGCTGCGCCGCTTCGACATCTACGCCGCCCGCGTGGTGCACCGGGTGGGGCCGCTGCTGCCCATGGACCAGATCGTGCTGGTGGCGGTCAGCTCCGCGCACCGGGGCGAGAGCTTTCAGGCCTGCGAATTCCTGATGGACTACCTGAAAACCCAGGCGCCGTTCTGGAAAAAGGAGCAGACGCCGCAGGGCGCGCACTGGGTGGATGCCCGCGTCAGCGACGACCAGGCGCTGGCTCGGTGGGGCATTACCGCCAGCAACGCCTGAGGCGGCTGCCAGCCGGTCTCAGTTCAGGTATTTGGGCGGCTGGGCCAGCGCCTCGGCCGCATCGGCGGGGGTTGGCTGTGACGCCTTGCCGTGGCCATCGACAGCCCAGTCGGCGGCGTCCAGCGCCTTGTCCAGCAAGCGCATCATGCCCACCAGCAGCTGGTATTCCAGACGCACGGTGAAGCCGCGCGGCGTGGCCTGGCCGGGCAGGATTTCCTCGAACATGATGTCCAGCGCGCCACCTGCCGCAGCGGCGAACTGGGTGTGGGTGACCAGCAACGGCTCCTGGCCCAGCGGCAGGGCGACCGGCTGGGCATTGAAGGGGGTGGCAAAGTCGGCCTGCTGCAGCACCGCTTCCTGGCGGAAGTCGTTCAGCATCTTCTTGCCGGCTTCGTCCTGAGGCAATTCGCTGGCGCCCGCTGTGGTCTGGGACAGCACCCGGTCCAGATGCGGCAGCACGATGGCCAGCATGCGCCGCGTCAGCCACAGGCGGTATTCCTCGCCTTCGGCATTGTTCATGCGCACCAGCAGGCGGTCCTGTTCGGCAATGTGGCGTAGGGAAAGCTGCTTGACCTGCATGCCTTGATTTTAATCAAGCATGGTCACTGCCAACCGGGTCAGAGCGCACCGTTTGGCCATGTCCAGGTCCAAAATGCCTTGAAAACCGGGCCACTGGCCTCAGTTTCGTGACAGTTCAAAGGATAGCCGCCATGCGCATAGACAAACTCACCACCAAATTCCAGGAAGCCCTGGGCGACGCCCAATCGCTGGCCCTGGGCAATGACCACGCCTACATCGAGCCGGTGCACATCCTGCTGGCCATGCTGCGGCAGGACGACGGCCCCAAGGCCTTGCTGGCGCGCGCCGGCGTCAATGTCAGCGCGCTGGCCACCGCCGCCGAGGCGGCGATGAAGCGCCTGCCGCAGGTGCAGGGCCAGGAGCAGGTGCAAGTGGGGCGCGACGCCGTCACGCTGCTGCAGGCGGCCGAGAAGGACGCCATCAAGCGCGGCGACCAGTTCGTCGCCAGCGAACTGTTCCTGCTGGCCGCCGCCGACAGCAAGGGCGACATCGGCAAGCTGGTGAAAGAGCACGGGCTGACGCGCAAGTCATTGGAAACCGCTATCGAAGCGGTGCGTGGCGGTCAAAACGTCAACAGTGCCGATTCCGAAGGCCAGCGCGAGGCACTGAAGAAATACTGCCTGGACCTGACCGAGCGCGCCCGCCAGGGCAAGCTGGACCCGGTGATTGGCCGTGACGATGAAATCCGCCGCGCCATCCAGGTGCTGCAGCGGCGCACCAAGAACAACCCGGTGCTGATTGGCGAACCTGGCGTGGGCAAGACCGCCATCGTTGAAGGCCTGGCCCAGCGCATTGTGGACGGCGAAGTGCCCGATTCCCTGAAGGGCAAGCGGGTGCTGTCACTGGACATGGCCTCGCTCTTGGCCGGTGCCAAGTTCCGCGGCGAGTTTGAAGAGCGGCTGAAAACCGTGCTGTCCGAACTGGCCAAGGACGAAGGGCAGACCATCGTCTTCATCGACGAGCTGCACACCATGGTGGGTGCCGGCAAGGCCGAGGGCGCGATGGACGCCGGCAACATGCTCAAGCCCGCTCTGGCGCGTGGCGAGCTGCACTGCGTGGGCGCCACCACGCTGGACGAGTACCGTAAATACATCGAGAAAGACGCCGCGCTGGAGCGCCGCTTCCAGAAAATCCTGGTCGGCGAGCCCACGGTGGAGGCCACCATCGCCATCCTGCGCGGCCTGCAGGCGCGCTACGAGACGCACCACGGCGTGCAGATCACCGACCCGGCCATCGTGGCCGCGGCCGAACTGAGCCACCGCTACATCACCGACCGCTTCCTGCCGGACAAGGCGATCGACCTGATCGACGAGGCGGCCTCCAAGATCAAGATCGAGCTGGATTCCAAGCCCGAGGTGATGGACAAGCTGGACCGCCGGCTGATCCAGCTGCAGATCGAGCGCGAAGCCGTTCGCCGCGAGAAGGATGAGGCCTCGCGCAAGCGGTTTGGCCTGATCGAGGAAGAGATCGCCAAGCTGCAGAAGGAAATTGCCGACCTGGATGAGGTCTGGAAAGCCGAAAAGGCGCAGGCCCAGGGCTCCAAGGTCATCATGGAGGAAATCGAGAAGTACAAGGCGCAGATCGAAGACCTGACGCGCAAGGGCGATTTCAACAAACTGGCCGAGTTGCAATATGGCAAGTTGCCCGAACTGGAAAAACAGCTGAAGGAAGCCCAGACCAAGGAAGCCAAGAAGGGTGCCGCTGGCACCGCGCCCAGGCTGCTGCGCACCCAGGTGGGTGCCGAGGAAATTGCCGAGGTGGTGGCGCGGGCCACCGGCATCCCGGTGTCCAAGCTGATGCAGGGCGAGCGCGACAAGCTGCTGGTGATGGAAGACAAGCTGCACCAGCGCGTGGTGGGCCAGGACGAGGCCATCACCGCCGTGGCCAACGCCATCCGCCGTTCACGCTCTGGCCTGTCGGACCCGAACCGGCCCACCGGCTCCTTCCTGTTCCTGGGCCCCACCGGCGTGGGCAAGACCGAGCTGTGCAAGGCGCTGGCAGGCTTCTTGTTCGACTCTGAAGACCACCTGATACGCGTGGACATGAGTGAATTCATGGAGAAGCACTCGGTGGCGCGGCTGATCGGCGCGCCCCCTGGCTACGTGGGCTACGAGGAGGGCGGCTACCTGACCGAAGCGGTGCGTCGCAAGCCCTACAGCGTGCTGCTGCTGGACGAGGTGGAAAAAGCCCACCCGGATGTCTTCAACGTGCTGCTGCAGGTGCTGGACGACGGCCGGCTGACGGATGGCCAGGGTCGCACCGTGGATTTCAAGAACACCGTGATCGTGATGACCAGCAACATTGGCTCACCCATCATCCAGAGCATGGTGGGCCAGGACAGCGACGACATCAAGGACGCGGTGATGGCCGAGTTGAAGAACTACTTCCGCCCGGAGTTCCTGAACCGCATCGACGAGACCGTGGTGTTCCATTCGCTGGATGCCCGCAACATCGAAGCCATCGCCGCCATCCAGCTGAAGGCGCTGACGGACCGGCTGGCCAAGATGGACCTGACGCTGGAGGTGTCCAAAGCCGCACTGGCCGAGCTGGCCAAGGTGGGCTTCGACCCGGTGTTCGGCGCCCGGCCGTTGAAGCGCGCGATCCAGCAGCGCATCGAGAACCCGCTCTCGAAGCTGCTGCTGGAAGGCAAGTTCGCGCCCAAGGACGTGATCCCGGTGGAGGTGGACACCATCCACGCGCCGGGTCAGTTCAGCTTTGAGCGGGTGGTGCACTGAGTTCTCGCGGGCGTTGAGTCCTCACGAGTGTTTGGTCCTCGGAGCGTTGAGTCCTCGCGGGATCAGGCCGACACGGCACTCGGCTCCGCGGCTGTCCCCCGGCCTGCGGCCTCCTCCTTGATGCCGCTGCGCCGAATGCCGCATCGACCTGATCTTGCCTACGTGGTGGGCGTTCCAGCGCCGCGCATGCCAACGTGTCCGATGTCGCTGGGGCGTGTGGCGGAGCGAAATCAAGGAGGAGGGCCGCAGGCCCGGGGGACATTCGCGTAGCCACGCGCACCAGTGGCGTCGGCAGCTACAAGATCGTCGCCCCAGCGTCTCCGGCTATCGGGCGTTGTACTGTCGCGGATTCGACCGCTGCAGTGGCCACGCCGGGGTAGGATGCAGTCCTCGCATTTCCTGCCCATCCTCGTGACGACTTCTGCTGACACCACGCAACCAGACATTCCCGCCGGTTTTCGCCCCATCGAGGTGGGCGGGCCTTACATGAGCTTCAACGGGCCGCTGTACGCGAAGCTGGAAGGGGGCCGGCTGCTGATGGGCTTTCGGGTGGAGATGCGGCACACCAACCCGCTGCAGATCTGCCACGGCGGCATGATGGCGTCGTTTGCCGACATGCTGATTCCCTGTGCCAGCATGTACCAGTCGGACATGCTGCGCCGCTTTTTGCCCACCATCAGCCTGAACATCGACTATGTGGGTGCTGCGCCCTTGGGGGCTTGGGTGCAAGGGGAGGCCCAGGTGCTGCGGACCACACGCAACATGCTGTTTGGCCAGGGGCTGGTCACCGCCGATGGCGAGGTGGCCTTGCGCTTCAGCGGCATCTTCAAGATGGGGCCATTGATTGGCGATGGCGCCAACCGCGATCCGCTGAAGCTGCGTTAACCAGGTTCTCGGCCCGCGCCCGATGGCGCTGGCCAGAGCCCGGCTGCTGGCTTCAGGGTTAGGCGCGGGAGGCCGTGATGGTGACGGTAGGCAGCGTCACGCGGGCAACGTGCTGCGAGGCGCTGTACTGGGCCGAGCTCTTGGCGCCTTCGGTGGCGACCTGGCTGAAGCCCACCATCACGGCACCGTTGATGCCAGCGGCCATCAGCAGGGCGGCGGCGAAACCGGCGAACTTGGAAGCTTGGTTGTTGGCGTTGAACATGATGATCTCTCCTGATTGACCTTGAGTGGAAAAGCCGTTTCGGGCTGCGTTAGGAGAGACTGTAGTGAGGCCCTTGCCACCTTGCACGCGGGATGTGACGAACTGCGGAAATGTCCGCGCAAACGCCGGAAAAACCGGACGAATGGGCGCAAGAAATGGCGCAACAGGCCCCCAATGAGGCCTGTGCAGGCCGGTTTCAGGCCTGCTGGGCCGCCGCGCGGCGCACTTCGATACGGATTTCCTCGGTCAGCCGCGCTTTCAGCTCCACGAAGGGCGGCGTGGTCTTCACCGCATAGTGGCGCGGGTGCTCCAGCGGCACCATGATGTCGCATTTGATGCGGCCGGGCCGGGCGCTCATCACCACCACGCGGCTGCCCATGAACACGGCCTCGTCGATGTCGTGGGTGACGAACAGCACGGTCTTGCGCTGCCCCTCCCACACGCCCAGCAGCAGCTCCTGCATCAGCTCGCGGGTCTGGTGGTCCAGCGCGCCGAAGGGCTCGTCCATCAGCAAAATGCGCGGGTCATTGGCCAGCGCGCGGGCGATGGCCGTGCGCTGCTGCATGCCGCCGGACAACTGCTTGGGGTAGTGGTGCTCAAAGCCGTTCAGGCCCACCTTGTGCAGGAAGTCCTGCGCGATCTCCAGTTGCTGGGCGCGCGGCAGGCCGCGCTCGCGCAGGCCGAAGCAGACGTTGTCGCGCACGGTCAGCCACGGAAACAGCGTGTAGCTCTGGAACACCATGCCCCGGTCTGCGCCGGGGCCCTGGATGCGTTTGCCGTCCAGCATCACCTGCCCGGAGCTGGGCTGGTCCAGCCCGGCCACAATGCGCAGCAGCGTGCTCTTGCCGCAGCCCGAGGGGCCCAGGATGGTGACGAAGTCGTTCTCTGCCACCTGCATGTCGGTCTGCTGCAAGGCCACGGTGGGCGTGGTGCTGTTGCCGGCACTGGCGAAGCTGCGGGAGACTTGCTCTATGCGCAATATCGGTTGGGTCATTGGTGTCAGCGCCCCAGCAGAGCCCACGGGAACATCCGTCGATTGAGCCATTTGAAGCCGAGATCGCTGGCCAGCCCTATCAGGCCGATGACGATGATGCCAAAAATGATCTGGTCGGTGGCCAGCAGCGCCTGGCTGTCGGTGATCATGTGGCCTATGCCGCTGGAGGCGCCTATCAGCTCGGCCACGATCACATAGGTCCAGGCCCAGCCCAGCACGGTGCGCAGGATCTCACAGATCTCCGGCGCGGCGCTGCGTATCAGCACCCGGCGCACGATGCCGGCGTTGCCGCAGCCCAGCGTGTAGGCGGCTTCCACCAGGTCGCGCCGGGTGTTGCCCACCGCCACCGCGATCATCAGCACCAGCTGGAAGAAGCTGCCAATGAAGATCACCGCCAGTTTCTGCGCCTCGCCAATGCCGGCCCACAGGATCAGCAGCGGGATGAAGGCGCTGGCCGGCAGGTAGCGCGCGAAGCTGACGAAGGGCTCGAAGAACGCCTCCACCGGTTTGTAGGCGCCCATGGCCACGCCCAGCGGCAGGGCCACGATGGCGGCGATGGCAAAGCCGCCCACCACGCGCCACACCGTCCAGCCGATGTCCCAGCCAAAACCCATCTGGGTCAGCAGCACCCAGCCGGACTTGACCATGGTGATGGGGTCGGCCAGGAAGGTCTTGGAGACAAAGCCACCCAGTGTGGCCGCACCCCAGACCAGCACGAAGACGACGAAGAAGGCAATGCCCAGCCCCACCCGGGCCTGGGCACCCACCGGTTGCAAGGGTGTCATGCGTGGTGTGCCGGGCGGTTTACTTCAGGAAGCGGGTGTCGGCCAGCTTGGTCAGGTCGGGGGCCTGCTTGATGATGCCGGCTTCCAGCAACAGGTCGGCGGCTTCCTTGCTGAAGGCGGCGTGCTCACCGGCGAAGAACTTCAGGTTGGCTGCGCGGTCCTGCCAGCGCAGGTAGGCCTGGCTCTTCTCGAACTGCTCGCCGGTGGATTTGACGTCCGCGCCCATGATCTCGAAGCTCTTCTTCGGGTCCGCCTTGATCATCTCCAGCGCGTCGAAGTAGGCGTCGGCCAGCGCCTTGGCGGCCTTGGGGTTGTCGGTCAGGAACTTCGGGCTGCAGCCGAAGGTGTCCATCACCATCGGGTAGTCCAGCGTGGTGGCGATGATCTTGCCGGCCTCGGGCTTGGCGCGCACGGCAGACAGGTAGGGCTCGTACGTCATGCCGGCGTCCAGGTCGGTGGTGCCGGCCACAAAGGCGTTGGCGGCGGCCTGCGGCTCCAGGTTGACCACCTTCACGTCCTTGATGGACAGGCCGTTCTTCTTCAGCATCCAGGCCAGCGTGAAGTAGGGCGCGGTGCCGGGGGCGCTGGCGGCCACGGTCTTGCCCTTCAGGTCGCTGATCTTGTTGATGCCGGCCTTGACCACCATGCCGTCGGCGCCGTAGCTCTTGTCCAGCTGGAAGATCTGTGTCGCCGGCACGCCGTTGGCGTTCCAGACGATCCAGGTCTCCACCGTGGTGGCGGCGCACTGGATGTCACCCGAGGCCAGCACCAGGTGGCGGTCTTTCTGCGGAATCTTCTTGATCGTCACGTCCAGGCCCTGCTTCTTGAAGATGCCGGCTTCCTTGGCCAGCGTCAGTGGCGCGAAGCCGGTCCAGCCGGAAATGCCGATGGCGACCTTGACCTCCTGGGCCTGGGCAGCGCCGGCAAAGGCCAGCGCCAGCAGCGATGCGACAAGGGATTTCTGGGTGAACGTCATGCTTTTTTCTCCTGGTGGTGAATGTGAAGGCGAGGAACAACAACACTAACAAATCATGGTGACTTGCCAATACGGCTTACCCCAGGTGCAGGGCCAGCAACTCGGTGGTGCGCGTCTCAATCGCGTCGCCCACCGTGCCGTCCAGCACACAGGTTTGCATGGCTTGCATATCGCGTGCCAGGCTGCGGTCGTGCATCATCGCGGCGGACTGGCCGCGCACCAGTTGCATCACCGCCTCCATCGGCGCCGAGCTGGTCAGCGGGCGCAAAAACTCTATGCCCTGGGCGGCGGCCAGCAGCTCGATGGCGATGATGTGGGCGGTGTTGCCCAGCATGGGGCGCAGCCGGCGCGCGGCAAAGGTGGCCATGGACACATGGTCTTCCTGATTGGCCGAGGTGGGCAGGCTGTCCACGCTGGCCGGGTGGGCCAGCGATTTGTTCTCGGAGGCCAGCGCGGCGGCCGTCACGTGCACGATCATGAAACCCGAATTGAGCCCCGGCTCGGGCGTCAGGAAAGGCGGTAGCCGCGACACCGAGGTGTCCACCAGCATGGCGATGCGGCGCTCGGCAATGGCGCCGACCTCGGCGATCACCACCGCCAGCGCGTCGGCGGCCAGCGCCACGGGCTCGGCGTGGAAGTTGCCGCCGGAGAGCAGGTTGCCTTCAGCATTTGAAGGCCCCTGCGGTAGGCCGGCGAACACCAGCGGGTTGTCGGTGACGGCATTGGCCTCGCGCAGCAGCACCTGGGTGGCGTAGCGCATCTGGTCCAGGCAGGCGCCCATCACCTGCGGCTGGCAGCGCAGGCAATACGGGTCCTGCACGCGGTCGTCACCCTCCAGGTGCGACTGGCGTATGGCGCTGCCGGCCAGCAGCGCGCGGTAGGCGGCGGCGCATTCCATCTGGCCGGGCTGGCCACGCACGGCGTGGATGCGCGGGTCGAAGGGGCCATCGCTGCCGCGCGCGGCGTCCAGCGTCAAGGCGCCGGCGATCACCGCCGCTTCGAACACCCGCTCGGTGCTGAACAGCGCGTCCAGCGCCAGCGCGGTCGAGACCTGCGTGCCGTTGATCAGCGCCAGCCCTTCCTTGGCCGACAGTTGCACCGGCTTCAGCCCGGCCAGCGCCAGGCCCTCTGCGGCGGGCAGGCGCCGGCCTTGCCAGAGCACCTCGCCTTCGCCCACCAGCGGCAGGCACAGGTGGGCCAGCGGCGCCAGGTCGCCCGAGGCGCCCACCGAGCCTTGGGCTGGGATGACCGGCAGCAGTTGCGCGTTGCACAGCGCCAGCAGCAGGTCAATGACTTCTGCGCGTATGCCGGAAAAACCGCGCGCCAGGCTGGCTGCCTTCAGCACCAGGATCAGCCGCACGACGGACGCCGGCAGCGGCTCGCCCACGCCCACCGCGTGCGAGCGCAGCAGGTTCAGTTGCAGCGTGGCCAGGTCATCGGCGGCAATGCGCTGGCTGGCCAGCTTGCCAAAGCCGGTGTTGACGCCGTAGACCGCTGCCTCGCCGCTGGCCACGCGCTGCACCAGTTCGGCGCTGGCGCGCACCGCGGCCTGGCAGGCAGGGTCCAGCCGAACGGCGACAGGCCCTTTGAACACCTGCCGAAGCTGCGACAGCGTCAATTGGCCGGGGATCAGGGTTTCGGTGGATGCGGCGGGGCTCTGGCTCATGAACGGGGGAACGGGCTGTGCAGACAATGAAAAAAGGAAGGCGGGGGGAGTGCGAGGCGCTCAGCCCAGCATGGGCAGCTTCAGGTGGTTGTCCTTGGCGCTTTGCTTGGCGATGTCGTAGCCGGCATCGGCATGGCGCATCACACCGGTGGCGGGGTCGTTGAAAAGCACGCGCTCCAGTTTCTGTGCTGCGTCGGCGGTGCCGTCGGCCACGATCACCACGCCGGCATGCTGCGAATAACCCATGCCTACGCCGCCGCCATGGTGCAGGCTGACCCAGGTGGCGCCGCTGGCGGTGTTCAGCAGCGCGTTGAGCAGCGGCCAGTCGCTGACGGCGTCGCTGCCGTCGCGCATGGCCTCGGTCTCGCGGTTGGGCGAGGCCACCGAGCCGCTGTCCAGGTGGTCGCGGCCGATGACGATGGGGCCTTTCAGCTCACCGCTTTTCACCATGGCGTTGAAGGCCAGGCCGGCAAGATGGCGCTCGCCCAGGCCGATCCAGCAAATGCGCGCTGGCAGGCCCTGGAAGCTGATGCGCTCTTGCGCCATGTCCAGCCAGCGGTGCAGGTGCGTGTTGTCGGGGAACAGCTCCTTCATCTTGGCGTCGGTCTTGCGAATGTCTTCCGGGTCGCCGCTCAGCGCCACCCAGCGGAACGGGCCTACGCCGCGACAGAACAGCGGGCGGATGTAGGCCGGCACGAAACCGGGGTAATCGAAGGCGTTGGCCACGCCAAAGTCCTTGGCCACCTGGCGCAGGTTGTTGCCGTAGTCCACAGTGGGCACGCCCATCTGGTGGAAGGCCAGCATGGCGCGCACATGGGCGGCGCAAGACTCGCCTGCGGCCTGCGTCAGTTCCGCGTGCTGCGCGGCATCGCTCTGCGCAGCCTGCCAGCGTTCCACGCTCCAGCCGGCGGGCAGGTAGCCGTTGATGATGTCGTGTGCCGAAGTCTGGTCGGTGACGATGTCCGGCCGCGGACCGCCGGCCTGGGCGCGCCGGGCCAACTCGGGCAGCACGTCGGCGGCGTTGGCGCACAGCGCGATGGAGACGGCTTCCTTGCGCGATGTGTGATGTTGGATCATGGCCAGCGCCTCATCCAGCGTGGCGGCCTGCTTGTCCACATAGCGGGTGCGCAGGCGGAAATCGATGCGCGACTGCTGGCACTCGATGTTCAGCGAGCAGGCGCCGGCAAAGCTGGCAGCCAGCGGCTGGGCGCCGCCCATGCCACCCAGCCCGGCGGTCAACACCCAGCGGCCCGACAGGTCACCGCCGTAGTGCTGACGGCCGGCTTCCACAAACGTCTCGTAGGTGCCCTGCACGATGCCCTGCGTGCCGATATAGATCCAGCTGCCAGCAGTCATTTGGCCGTACATCATCAGGCCCGCGCGGTCCAGTTCGTTGAAGTGTTCCCAGGTGGCCCATTTAGGAACAAGATTCGAGTTCGCGATCAGCACGCGCGGCGCGCCTTCGTGCGTGCGGAACACGCCCACCGGCTTGCCGGACTGCACCAGCAGCGTCTCGTCGGCTTGCAGCTTGCGCAGGCTGTCCAGGATGGCGTCAAAGCACGGCCAGTTGCGAGCCGCCTTGCCGATGCCGCCATAGACCACCAGCGCCAGCGGGTTCTCGGCCACCTCCGGGTCCAGGTTGTTCTGGACCATGCGGTAGGCCGCCTCGATCTGCCAGTTGGCGCAGTGCAGTTCGCTACCGCGCGGGGCGCGCACGGTGCGCGGCTGGCTGTCCAGGAAGGGGGTCTGGGAAAGGTCGGACATGGCGCGCTCCTTCATCGCAAATGGCAGTCGGGCATCGACGGGTGCTGGTCGATTCCGGCGCATCATAGTTGTCTATACAACTTAAGTCAACTCGGGTAAAGTACAGGGCCTGTACACACTATTTTTGCAAGATGCGTTGCGGATCAAAAAGGCTATGGGCAAGGCGCGAAACGCCGCCGGGGTATTTCCCCGGCAAGGCTTCGCAACGCGGCCCATGGCCTTTTTGGCCGCATTTTTGGCCGCGACCCGGAGGGAATGGGGTTAAAACAGCGCCAMTCAAGGCGCGCGACGACGGCCAGGCTGGGTGCC